>JAUCQB010000180.1 GCA_030372985.1 Phycisphaerae bacterium | reverse complement strand
CGGCCGCGGCAGATCTGGTCCGAAACACCTTTCCCTATTATCTCAACGGTCTGGGTGTCGTCGTTGGTGTCTGGGACGGCGGCGCGGTTCGTACCACCCACCAGGAGCTGACCGGTCGGGTTTCAATCCGGGACGGCAGCTCTCCGTTCGATCACGCCACTCACGTGGCGGGAACCATCGGTGCGACGGGGGTGAACCCCGGTGCCATCGGCATGGCCCCGAGCGCGGGCATCGATTCCTATGAATGGACCAGCGATCTCGGCGAGATGACCGCCCGCGCGATGGCCGTGCCGGGACAGTCGGAAGCGATTCAGATCTCGAATCATTCATACGTCTACGCGGCCGGCTGGGATAACAGCTCGGACGGCTTCCGGTGGCATGGGACGTGGGGCGAGCGGGAGTCCAGCTATTTTGGCCAATACGACGAACTCACGCAGCAATGGGATGAGCTCTGTTACGACGCTCCGTACTACCTGCCTGTCAAGGCCGCGGGCAACGAGAGGGACGACCCGGTACCCGCGGCGGGAGGCAGCTTCAAGTACCGGCTGGATGATCAGTGGCGCACCAAGTCATACGACCCGGAAACCGACCCTTTCCCGGACGACTGGGACGCAGGAGGGTACGATACCCTGGCGAGCCCGAGCACCGCGAAGAACGTCATGGTCGTGGGAGGTGTCTCCGATGCCGTCTATGGGGGGCAGCGGCAGTTGTCCCTGGCGACCATGACACCATTCACATCGTGGGGACCAACCGACGACGGGCGGATCAAGCCTGACCTTGTTGCCTCCAGTATGACTCTGAATTCCTGCACGGCGGCCGGCGATGCCTCCTACGCCAGCTACAGCGGGACAAGCATGGCGACGGCCGTGGTCTGTGGCTCGGCCGCTCTTCTGGTCGAGTACTACGCCAGGTTGTTCCCGGGTCGGTATATGCGGTCCGACATGCTCAGAGGGCTCATGATTCACACGGCCGACGACTTGCAGACGGCCGGCCCGGACTACCAGACCGGCTGGGGGCTGGTTAACGTGGAGGCCGCGGCCGAGCAGTTGCTGCTGCACCAGAGAGCCCCGGCCACACAGCGGATGGTCAGCGGCTTGCTCAATCCGGCCCAGCCGTCCGCGTCGTACGCCGGTGTGTGCGAGGGTACGCGTGCGCTCAGGGTCACCCTTTGCTGGACCGACCCCCCGGGCACGCCGCGAACCGGCCTGGACGACACCTCGCCCTGCCTGGTGAATGATCTCGATCTCAGAGTGGTCGCTCCCGACGGCGTGACCGTGCACATGCCGTATGTTTTGGATCCTGCGTCGCCGGTATCGCCGGCCGCGACCGGCGACAACACGCGGGACAATGTTGAGCAGATCCTGGTCTCTTCGCCGGTGCCGGGATCGTACACCATTCAGGTGTCGCACAAGGGCGGCCTGGCCAATGGCCTGCAAAACTATGCCTTGCTGGTCACCGGGATCTCGGCGGTGATCACCGGCGACTACGATCACGACGAAGACGTCGATGCGTTTGACCTGACGGAGTGGGAAGCGTGTGCCTCGGCTCCCGGCGTCACGGCGGCGGCCGGCTGCGATCACAAGGACCTGGACGGGGACGGCGATGTGGACCAGTCCGACTTCGCGATGCTTCAGACATGCTACAGCGGGATGAACGGTGTGCCTCCGCCGGATTGCTTTGAATGATCCGGCTGGCGGCTGGTTTCTGCACCCGCTATTCAAGATACCCCAACTCGGTCAGTCGCCGCGTCAGGATCTCCTTCTCGGCCTCCGAGTACACGCCTTCCTGCTGTGTCCATTCCGCAGTCTGGGGCAGTTCGTATTCGACCGTAGGTGTTTGGGCGAACAGGTCCGTCAGCACGCTGCCTTCCATGTCGGACGGCACCTTGAGCCCCATCGCCGCCAGCAGTGTCGGGGCGATATCGACGATGCGTCCCGTGGCCGCGCCGCCTTGTCGGATGTGGGGGCCGTTGGCGATCAGAATGCCTTCGACCCGATGCGTGCCCTCCAGTCGCCGCAACGATGACCATCGCACCGGCTGACGGCCGAGGATCCTGCGGACAACGGCCAGGCCGGGCTGCGGGACGAGCAGCAGATCGGGCATCCAGGGCTGTTCCTCGCGGCTGCAGCCATAGAGCTCCTCGGGCTTGTGCACCTCCGGGAAGATGCGGATTTCGCGGCCGGCAGGATCGGTGCAGGTGGCCGCCACGAAGCGGTTTCGCAGGTCATCTCGCACCTTCTCGTAGTCCGACGGCTCGACGACGCCATTGGGTTGACGGCCCTTGAGGCTGATGTAGAGGAACCCGTTCATGCCGGCATGGATGACGCACGCCCGCGTCTGTGCCCAGTCGACCACCAGTTCGTGTTCGATGCCGAGGTTGGCGTCAAATCGCGTTCGCGTTCGGCCGAAAAGGCGGTCGGCGGTTTTCGAGAGCCTGCGACGAATCTGGACGGTGCTGCTCCGGATCTTGAGGTATCCCCACTGCTTGAGCAGCAGGTTGGGCTGGGCTTTGCCGTCGAGGCTGCCGTGGCCGTGGTCGGACATCATCAGGATCGACGCCGAGTGCCTGCGGGCGTACTCAAAGAGCGTACCGAGTGCCTTGTCGAGCTCGACGAAGCAGTTGGCGGCCAGCTCGGCCTCATGCAGGTATCGCGAGGAGGTCTTGGGGTCAAGATACTTCCACGTCTTGTGCTGGAGGTTGTCGACCAGTTTGAACAACACCATCAGGACATCCCAGCCGTATCGCTCGCCGCAAAACGTCGTCAACTCGGCACCCTGGTGAAAGCTCCGTTCGATATGGCGAAGGTTGCGCCGCAGAGCCTCGTCTCGACCGAACACGCGTCGTTTCCAGTCGGCGCGATAGCTGTAGTGGGGCCACCGTCGCAGAATCTCCTGCTTGAGCTCCGGCGGCCAGGTGAATTCGGCGGCGATGCTCGGTGTTTCAAAACCCGAGACCATGAAGCCGTTGACCTTCCGCGGGGGGTAGGTCATGGGTACGTGAATGGCGCCGACGCGGAAGCCTTTCTCGCCGAGGATCTCCCAGATCGTCCGCTCGCGGATCTCATAGGTGCTGTTGAACGACAGCTTGCCGGTCGCGACGTCATATCGCTCGAAATCCACAATGCCATGCCGCCCCGGTCCCTTGCCGGTCATGAAGGTGGTCCACGCCGCGGGTGTGATGGGGGGCTGGGTCGAATACAGGATGCCGGAACTGCCTTCTTTCACCAGTCGGGTGAGGTTGGGCATCCGCCCGGAGTCCATCATCGGCGTGAGGATGTCGAAGGTGGCTCCGTCCAGGCCAATAATCAGCACCTTGTCCGCCGCCGGCAAGAAATCGCGCCGAGGTTCGGCCAAGACGGCCGGAGTCGGCGTCTGGTTCGCCCCCGAAGCTGCCAACGTGCCGCCCGAAGCCTCCGAGATCCCAGCAGCGGCTGTTGGGACGGCGGTGTTCAGGTTCGTGTCGCTCATAGGCAGGACAGTTTCGCCAGATCACGTCCTGCGTCAACTGGCAGCAATGATCCGCCGGAATGAGGGTCAATCCATCGAAGATCCGGCGCCAAGAAGTCACCCGGCGAGCCGACGCGCGGTTTTACAGTGCCCGTTTTCCGGCATCGTGGGAAACCAGGCATGTGCCGCCGGCCATTGGCTGTCTCAGAGGGGCGCGATGCAGGCGGCGGAAGGGGCCGGCGACGGGACCATCATTGAAGCCGTCAACGGATGCGCTGCCTCTGTCTGGCTGACGAATCGAGCAACTGAGTTCCGCGGCTTCGGCTCGTCTCCATTGGCGTCAAGACCGGGCCCAGCGCAATGCCAGTTTTGTCGGATAGATGTACAAAGACTGTCAAGTAATCCAAATAACTTCTTATCACTATGTGGCAGGTTTCGCGGCGGGCTCAAGCATCGAAGGAGGCGAATACCAGGCAAGCTGACGACGGCTCGTCTGGGCACTTCGTCCGATAACGGAGAATTTTTTTTGCCACTTGACAGACGCCATCTAAGCGTGTTACTGAGAGCGATGGTGGATCAATTCCGAGGGGCTCTGCTGGTTTTTGAGGCAGGGATGCGGGCGAGAGCGGCGGATACCCAATCCCCCTGTTGTTGTCATTGAGCCAGTGGTTCAAATCTGGGAGAGAGAGTCATGATAGCTTTGAGAAGACAGGCATTGTTGCCGTCCCGCACTCCGGGCTTCCTCTGGTCCTGCTTGCTGCCCATCCTCCTGGTGGCAGGCGCGATTTGTGTCGAGTGCCCGGCCGCAAGCGGCGATCTGAGCGTCCAACCGGCGTCCCTGACCATCAACTGCACGGCCACCGCAGATGGGGGCGGTCTGCCTGAGGGCAGCGTGCTGAGCGAACTGGAAGCGGCCCCCCCGGAGACGCTCGACCTCTCTGACCCGAAAGCCGTTTTTGGGACCATCCAGCCTGACCAGATCACCATCCGATTCAAGGCTGCCAAAGCGGCCGCTCTCCACGCGGGGCGGATGACGATCGCTCCGCGGGATCGCGGACGATGGGTGGACAACACCGGGCCTGCTGGTCTGGCCTGGCTGCCGGCCGCCGTTCGCGGGCTGCGGCCTCAGGTTTCCGGCCATGCGAAGGCTCTGCGAACCGTGAACGCTCACGCCCAACTGAGGGCCGACGCGGCCGCCATTGCGGGCGGACGAGTATTGGACGCCAACCGCGTGCCGGCCGTGTCCCGAGCGCTGGCCGTAGCTTTTGCGCCCGCCGACCCCATGGGCATTTTCCACGCACGGCTCGCACCGGGCACCGACGTGCGAGCGGTCTGCCTGGAACTAATGAAACACCCGGATGTCGTGTACGCCACGCCGAGCCCGCTCGTCCGGATGACGGCCGTCCCGAATGACCCGCTCTATCCGCGAATGTGGAACCTGCCCCTGGTGAACATGCCCGCGGGCTGGGATGTCAGCGGCAACACGCTCGGGACGGTCCGCGTCTGCTTGGTTGACAGCGGCGTGCGCATCACGCACTCCGAACTGGTCGGCAGAACCGCCGATCCTGCGGATGTCTATCTCGACAACGGCGACGCCTTCGCCGATACCGATCCCAACAACGACGACCCGGACGGCCACGGAACCGCCTGCGCCGGTATCTTCGGTGCCATCCGCGGCAACGGCCTGCTGGTCGCCGGCATCGCCCCGGTTACCATCATCCCGGTCAACGGCTATTACACCGATGGCACCAATGTCTATATCGCCAACTACACGGACGGCATCTTCTGGGGAGTCGATCACGGCGCGAACGTGATCAGCCTGAGCATCGGTGGAAACTACTCCGAGCCCTATCCTGAAGAGGTCGACGCAATCAATTACGCCCAGGCGCACGGCGTGGTGGTCTGCGCCGCCGCCGGCAACGATGATGGCCCGGCGGAGAACACCTATCCCGGAGCACTGCCTTACTGCATGCAAGTGGGAGCCGTCGATCAGGATGGCATCCGCGTCCAGCCGCCGAGGTGGTGGTGGGGCAGCAATTACGGCAGCACGCTGGATGTCTGTGCCCCCGGCCAGGGCGACCTCGGCCTCTGGGACTCGATCCTGACGCTCGGCAGCTTCTCCAACACCTCCTACATCAACTACTTCAACGGCACGAGCGCCGCGACGCCGCACGTGGCCGGTCTCGCCGCTTTGCTCAAGCACATCAACCCCGCCTTGACCGCCAGCCAGATCCGCAGTTGCATTGAATCGACCGCCCAGGACCAGGTTGGCGCCCCCGGCGAAGACACGCTGGGCTACGACCCATACCACGGTTACGGTTTGATCAATGGTGCCGCCGCGGCCCAATGTGCCAGAGAAGGCGGAAACTGCATCATTATCTCGAACACCGGCTCGGCATCGCTTCAAATCAGTGCCATCGAAGCGCCGTCCTGGGCTCATGTTGCGCCGGCTGCTCCGTTTACCATTTCTGCTGGAGCCTACCAGCCGGTCTCCGTGACCGCCTGCGGCCAGTGCGTGGGAACCGCCCTCGACGGCACGCTGACGGTCTACAGCAACGATCCGGACGAGCCAGCAGTCGCCGTCACCCTGCACGTGGATTGCGAAAGCTGCCAGCCGCTCATCAACTGCCAGGCGAGCCCCGATGCCGTTTACCTCGGGGAATCAGCGGTCCTCATCGCCACCCCCGGCGGCAGCGACACCGTCGAATGGTTTACCGACAGTTGCGGCGGCATGCCCGTGCCCGGCGGGCCCTCGCCCACCGTGTCGCCCACCCAGACCACCACCTATTACGCCCGTTCGATGAATGTAGCGGACGGCTGTGTGAACAGTACCTGCTGCTCGGTTCAGGTGGCAGTGATCAGCGGGGACCTGACCATTTCGGCCCTGACCGGTCCGAGCACGCGCGGCGCGGGCCAGACTGCCACCTTCACCATCACGACCCGCAACGGTACGAGTTCCACCCTGGCCAATGCCTCCTTTACCCAGCTCTACTGGTCGAACGATGACACCCTCGACGCCGGTGACATCGAGGTCGGCGGATGCGGCGTGCCCGCTCTCGACACCGGCCAGTCCAGTTCGTGCACCATCCCCGTGGCCATCGCCCCCGATACCGCGGCCGGTACCTACTATCTGATCGCCAGGGCGGACGCGGACGGCGACGTCACGGAGAGCAACGAGGACAACAACACCAGGACCCTGATCATCAAGGTCGGTCCGGACCTCACCGTGTCATACGTGGCTGGCCCGCTTTCCAGCGGGGCGGGCCAGACCGTCACCGTGACCGCAACGGTGAAGAACGACACGACGGCTAGCCCCACGGGAGCGTTCTTCACGCGGCTGTACTGGTCCACCGACAACACCCTCGATCCCGGTGACTTGGAGATTGAAACCTGCAGCGCGGCCGGCCTGGAGCCGGGCCAGTCGACTGCGTGCCAGACGACGCTGACCCTCCCGCTCGACACCGCTCCGGCAAGATACTACGTTTTCGCCAAGGCGGACGCCGATGACGCGGTGGCGGAGACCAGCGAGACAAACAACACAGGCTATAGATCGTTCACTGTCGGGCCGGACCTGAGCGTGTTGTCGCTGACCGCCCCATCCCTCAGCGGAGCGGGTCAGACCATTACCATCACCGCGATCATCAAGAACGGTGAGACCGCCAGCCCCACCGGGGCGTTCCTCACGCGGTTGTACTGGTCTACAGACAACATCCTCGATTCCGGGGACTCAGTCATCGAAACGTGCAGTATGGCCAGTCTGGCTCCAGGCGAGTCGATCGAATGCTGGAAGACGCTGACCATTCCCCCGGACACCGCCCCGTCGCCGTACTACATCATCGTGAAGGCCGACACCGAAGACACTGTCCCTTCAGAGATTAGCGAAACCAACAATCACAGGACGATGTTGATCAACATCGGCCCGGACCTGAGCGTTTCGTCCCTGACCGGCCCATCCACCAGCGGGGCGGGCCAGACCATCACCGTCACCGCGACGGTCAAGAACGGTACGACCGCGAGCCCCACGGGGCCGTTCTTCACTCGGCTGTACTGGTCCGCCGACACCACGCTCGATTCCGGCGATTCCGAAATCGGGGCGTGCAGCGTGGCCGGCCTGAACCCCGGCCAGTCAATCGAATGTCGGATCACGCGGCTCATCCCGCTCGACACCGCTCCCGCTTCGTACTACGTCATCGCCAAGGCGGATGCTGACAATACCGTGCCCTCGGAGATCAGCGAGTCCAACAATGTCCGGACTCTGCTGGTCAAGGTCGGTTCGGACCTGGCCGTCACCACCTTGACTGGCCCGAGTGAGAGCGGCGTCGGCCAGACCTTCACCATCATCGCAACCATCCAGAACGGCACCGTCGCCAGCCCCGCGGGGGCATTTGTGACGCGGCTGTACTGGTCCACCGACAACATCCTCGATTCCGGCGACGCCGAGATCGAAACCTGCAGCGCGGCCGGCCTGGAGCCCGGCCAGTCGACCGAGTGCCAGAAGACATTGACCATTTCGCCCGACATCGCCCCGGCTGCCTACTACATCATCGCCAGGGCGGACGATGACGATGCCGTGCCTTCGGAGCTCAGCGAAACCAACAACGTGAAGAGCCTGTTGATCAAGATCGGCGCCGACCTGAGTGTTCCGAGCCTGACGGCCCCGAGCGCGAGCGGTGCCGGCCAGACCATCACCGTCACCGCAACCATCAAGAACGGCCCGACGGCCAGCCCCGCGGGCCCATTTGTGACCGGGCTATACTTGTCCACGGACAACATGCTTGATTCCGATGACACCGGGATCGGGAGTTGTAGCGTGGCCGGTCTGGCCCCCGGCCAGTCGACCGGATGCCAGGCGACGCTGGCCATCCCGCTCGACACTCCCCCGGCCGCGTACTACATCATCGCCTATGCGGACGACGGCGATGCCGTGCCCTCGGAGATCAGTGAGACCAACAACGTCAAGAGCCTGTTGATCAAGATCGGCTCCGACCTGAGTGTGCCGACGCTGTCAGCTCCGACCACAAGCGGTACCGGCCAGACCATCACCATCATGGCGACGACCAAGAACGGCCCGACCGCCAGCCCCGCGGGTGCATTTGTCACGCGGCTGTACTGGTCTGCCAACAGCCTACTTGACCCGATTGATCTGGAGATCGGAGCGTGCAGCGTGGCCGGACTGGCCCCCGGCCAGACGACCCTGTGCCAAGCGACGCTGGCCGTGCCCCTCGACACCGCCCCGGCCACATACTACATCATCGCCAAGGCGGACGCGGACGATGCCGTGATCTCGGAGATCAGCGAAACCAACAACATGACCACTCGGCCGATCAAGATCGGTCCCGACTTGAGTGTTCCGACTCTGACGGCCCCGAGTAGCGGTACGACAGACCAGGCCATCACCGTCACCGCGGTGTTCAGCAACGGCTTGACCTCGAGCCCTGCCGGAGCGTTTGTCGTGCGACTCTACTGGTCCACCAACTCCGCGATCGACGCCGCCGACCTGGAGATCGGCAGTTCCAGCATTGCCGGCCTGGGTGCCGGCCAATCCGCCTCCCGTTCATTCCAGGTCACCGTGCCGCCTCTTGCCGTTCGCACCGTCTATTACGTTCTCGTCAAAGCGGATGCCGACAGCGAGATCGCGGAAACCAATGAGGCCAACAACACCAAGGGTCGTTCAATTGTCGCAGGCCCATAGGCATTGCGGGATCAAGAAGGCATGCGGAAAAAGGTATGCTCGTGAATGGCATCAGGATAAGGCGGCGTCAAAGGGCAGAATGGGGCGGGTCGCTTCCGAAGGTGCTCAACTGACGGAGAACGGCCGGAATCTGGCCAGCCTCCGGAAGTGAAAAGGCCGCTTCGCGTGCCGATCCTCGTTTCGCGTGTGTGTGATCAGGACGGAATCCGCTGGACAGACTCACGGAGAAGCGGGCGGACTGACCGCCCGCAGGCGACGGTCAGTCAGCCATTTCGACCTCGGCCACAGCTTCCGCAGGTGAGAGGTCACCACCATACAGAAGCCTGCATACCGCCTTGAAGTACCTTTCGACGGTCCACAGCGAAGTGCCGATCAGGCGATCGAACTGCTCCTGCGTCAGCTCGGCGTCGGCCAGCGGCATGGTAATCCTGAAGTGCAGGTTACCGTCGGACAGATTCAGAGCGAATCCACCAACGAGCAGGTCGTAGTTGATCCTGGCGATCAGTTCGGCCATGGCCGTCCTGCGGCCCTCGGGGATCACTACCGGCACGTGCGTCACCACGCAAAGGGTCCCGGACGGATGCACCGAGACCGTCACCAGGACCTTGGCGGTTGCACAGGTGAACCAGATCTCAATGACGGTCTGGTCGCCATTCAGCCTGTAGTTGACCTGTCTCGCCTCAAGGAAGGCGATCATCTGTTGCAGAATCATTCTCGGCTCGCACATGGTTGTCCTCTCTTTCACCGGGCCTCGACCGACGACGGGCTGTGCATCCCGGGCGCCGGCCAATCCTGCTGCCTGCCCGCCCGGTTGCGGAGTCGGCAGCCCGGCCCTTTGCCCTCTTCGGGCGCTCCGGCACCTCAGCAGTACCCTGAGCCCGACGATGATGCCCAACAGCATCCAGATGTCACTCAGGTTGATCACGGCTTGCTCCGTTCTTGCACTGTTTCTCCGGCATTTCATTCACGGGCTGCGCGCACCGCCCCTGCCGACACCATCGATCCGCCAGGAACGGTCGGTGCCGTCAGACCTCATTCGCATGCTGAAGGGATTGCAGAGCCGAAATGCCAACAAAAAACCCTGCAACCTTCTATGGCCGCAGGGCTCATCGCATCAATGCCGATGCCACGTCAACCCTACGGCACACCTCCCGCATCCGAGGTCAGGACGCAGGCGGGACGGTTTTCATGACCGTTTGTCCGTCTGCTGGATTGTCCTTTCAGTGCCGAAATCATTTTCTGGCTCCTATGCCTTGATCGGAACACCGTGTCTCCCAGGATCAGGTCATTCACAATATACACCAGGAATCGCGCTTGTCAAAAACTTTTTCGCAAATTCTGTCGGGCCGCAACGAGCCATCGGAGGCAATGCCGACTCTTCTTCAACCGGTCGTAGACACTCCGGCAGACAGGGCCGCACAGAACGTGGACCGGCTCGCATCCGACACGTGCTCAACTGATGGAAGATGGGCGGAATCCGGCGAGCCTCCGGAACTGAATAGGCCTCTCAAGAAAACAGGCGAAGCGGAACCGCCCGCATCGTCCCTGTGGTCACGGTTTCGGCTCGGTCGCCGGGGCGCTGGCCGGCTGGTTCAGCGAAAGCCCGAGCTTGCCGCCCAGCTCAATCACCTTGCCGATGATGTTCTCAGGGTCTTTCCCGTTCTTGCTGATCAGTTCGTAGGCTCGCTGCACTTCCGTCTTGGCCGCATCGAGGTCCGCCTCGCGGCTCTTGGCTCCGTCAGCGGACGCCCGCTGATAGAACGCCTCGGCGGCATGGTAGCGGATGGATGCGGCGTCCGGCTCGAGCTGCGTCGCCTGCCGCAGACGCGCCACTGCCTCGTCGTAGTTCTTGAGCAGGAGGTGGCACCATCCGAGGGTGTCGATGACGTTGCCGTTGTTCGGCGCGATCTCGACGGCGGCCTCGGCATGGGGCAGTGCGGCCTTCGGGTCGTTCAGATACGAAAGGAGCAGGTACGCCAGATTGTTCAGCGCAACCGTCTGCCTCGGATCCAGTTCGATCATCTCTCTGTAGAGCTTTGCGGCCTCATCATATTGCCGGGTCTTCTGGTGGGCGAGGTCCGCCATCTGGGCCTTCAACCACAGCAGAATAGCCTTGTCCTTGGCGTTGTCCGGTTTGACGGAATTCGCCAACTCACGGAACGCCTGAATCGAGGCGGAAGCCTCGCGCTGGTCCCTCTGAACCAGGAGCAGAAGCAGCTTGGCGACGCGGTTGTCGGGTTCGGCGTCCGCGCGCTTCTTGGCGGCCGCGGCGGCGGCGTCCGCGGTGAGCCGTCCGCTGCTGATATCCGCCAGGATCATGCCGGTGGCCACGCCGAGCTCGATGTCTTCCCCTTCCAGCGAGGCCAGGTAGTGTTCAATGGCCTTTTCGGCATCATGCTTGCCGGCATGGGCGCTGGCCACGTACAGGTGAACAATCGGCAGAGTCTGCTGCGCAGGCGGCATCTTGTCCTTGACGAAACTCAGCAGCTCATCGAACCGGCCCAGGTTCAGGCAACGCCTGAAGAAGAAGTCGATTCTCGCGGGGTCGTACGCGCCGCTGGCGTCCTTGCTCTTCTCGACCGCCTCCTGCGCAAAACGAACGGCCTCTTCGTGTTGGCCGCGATTCATGGCGACGTTCGCACGTATGGTGGGCCAGAGCGGGTTCCGAGGATCCGCTTGGGCTCTGGCCGTCAGCAGGCTGTCCGTTGCGGCCCGGCGACCGACCGCCTTGGACTCGTAGGTGCCTATCAGCGTCTCGATGGCCGGGAGGTGGTTGCTGTTCTCCCCCAGGATGGATTGAAGCTCGCTGATCGCAGCCTCGAACTGGCCAGTCTCGTTGTACGCCCGGGCCAGCAGAATCCGCATCGAGTAGTCCTGGAAGGTCGGATCGAGCCGCTTCACTTCCTGGAGATCCTTGATGCCCTCGTTCCACCGCCGGATCAACAGGTAGGTCTGGCCGCGAAAAGAATAACCCGTGGCGTCCTGGGGCACGTTCTTGATGTAGTTGCTGAACGACTCGATGGTCTTGGCGTCGTCTCCTTTCATGGCGTTGAGCCGGCCTTCGAACAGGTCGGCCCGGTGGTCCTCCGGGAACAGCCCTCGGAAGTCGCTGATCTCCTTTTCGATTTCCGGGCCGCGCTGGATGTCGCCGGTCTGGAGCAGCATGTCAATGAGCGTCATCCGAGGCTCTTTCTGCGCGTCCAGTTGTGGGAAGTGCTTGGTGACGGCCTCAACGAATCGACGCTGCCAGGAGAGGGTTTCGTCAATGCGCCCGGTCATTCGGAAGTACTTCACCAGATTGTTGATGACCTCCGGCCGGTCGCTGATCTTCGCCGCTGCGAGGAATTCGTTGTCCAGCCCGGCCTGCTGGCTCGCAGGGACGCCGCCGTACTGGTACTTCAATTTGTTGCCGACCAACGCCGCCCGCAGGAGCTGTACCGTCGCCTTCTGCTGCGCGTCGTTCTGGTCGACCGACTGGGCGAGTTTGTCGAGGACCTTCTCAGCCGCGTCAAAATCCCTGCGCTGGGTCAGCAGAGTCGCGCAGCGCTCGGCTGCCTGGACGTTGGCGGGTTCGATCGCGTGGCATTCCTGATAGGCCTTCAGGGCGTCGTCCTGCCTGTTGACCCGACCGTACAGAGCGGCCAGGGCCAAGAGGTTTGCCAAGTCCTGGGGCTTCTCCTTGCGAATCGCCTCCCGTCGCGCAATGGCCTGAGTGGGATCCATCTGCTCTCGGCGGCTCGCGAGCCGGGACTGTACCCAGGGGTTCTGTGGGATGATTTTCTCGCAGGTGCTCAGGACGCTGTTCAACGTCTCGATGTCGCCCTGGGCCTCGGCCAGCATGCCCAGACCCACGAGGGCCAGGCCGTTTTGCGGGTCGATCTGCCTTGCCGTATCGAGCACCCTTTTCGCGTCGGCATATTGCTTCAAACCCACATACGCGAAGCCGAGCCACACGTGGGCCATCGCGTGTTGCGGGGAAGCGTTCACCGCCAGTTGCAGCGAGTCTCTCGCCTTCTTGGCGCTATCGTCTGAATCCACACCTGCACCTGCTTTGGCCAGGAACAGCCGGCCCCAGTAGAGATGTCCGTTCGGAGAGGGGTCCAGGCCGGTCTTGGCGGCCAAGGCGATGCACTTCTCGGCCAGCGGCCAGTCCTGGTTCCTGATGGCGAACAGGAAAACCTCCTCAACCACGGCCCCCTGGTCGGGCTGCAGATCCATCGCCAGGATCTTGGTCGCCTGCTCGGCGGCCTGGGCGGTGGTCTTTTCGGTACGACGGTACACGTCGAACAACTGGGCCGCGATCTGATAGGGGTCTTCTCCTTCCTTGATCAGACGCTCCAGACCGCGGATCTTCTCCTCGTCGCTCAGGTTGGGATCCGAGGTGATGGCGAACCGCTCGATGGCATTTGTGATATTGGAGTAGCGCTCGCGCTCGGCCGCCGGTTGAGTCGCCGAGCTCGCCTCGGCCAGTTTCTTGGACACCGCGGCACGCGCATCGTCGATGATCTTGCGAATGGCGTCGGCAATCCCGGGTTTTTCGGCGTCCTGCGCTTTCGCGTGGCGATTGCTCAGAATCCTGACGAGCATCTCGATCGCGGACATGTTCAGGGGGTCGGATGCCAGCAATTCCTTCAACACTTTCTCGGCATTGGCGATCTTGGCTTCGTCGCTGCCGGCCTGCATGACCATCTGAATCGCTTCGCTGAGCTTCAACTGCTGCGGCGAGATTCCCATCTGGGAGATGACTTCCCGGGCGCTTGCCTCGTCGCCCATCGCCCGGTAGATCCGAGCGAGTGTATCAAGTGCCTGCCGGTTGTTGGCGTCGTACCTGAGGGCCTCCTTGACCGCGTTGGACGCCGCCGTGAGAGTGTTGGCATAGGTCGGGCTCGCGGGATCGGCGGACTGCAGCCGAGCCTCGCCCAGCATGGTCCACGCGGCGGTATTGGACGGCGATTCGCTCACCAGCAGCTCAAGTTGAGTCACGGCCGGGGTGAAGGCTCGCGTGCGCAGATACAGACTCGCCAGCGTCTGTCGCTGTTCCGGCGGCGGCGACTGGAAGGTCTTGGCGGCCTGTTCCAGCTTGGCAATGGCACCGTTGATGTTGTTCTCGACCATCAGCAGGCGCCCTTTCATGAAAAGCGCCCACTGGTGCTGCTCTCCGGCGGCTGTGTCCGCCACCGTCTGGTTGTACAACTCGGTCATCTCATCAAGGATGGCTTTCTCCGCCTGGCTGCGCTCCGAAGCGGTCGAGGGCTTCTGGAGCGCCGCGTACAGCCGGGTCATGTTGATCTTGAAGCAATCCTCCCGGAGGTTCATCATCCGGATCGTGTCGATCTCGGCCAGGTAGTGCTTGCGGTTGTAACCGCGCCCGAGGCGGAGCTTGAGCACCTCAAGGGCTTTCTCCGGCTCATTTTGTCCGAGATAGACGCGCGCCAGACCCTGGTAGGCGTCGAACGTGTCCGGAGCGGTCTTGATCGCCTGCTCATAGTACGTCTTGGCTTGAGTCCGGTACTCGTCCCGTTTCCGGGCTCGCTCTTGTTCCGTTTCTCCGGGGGGCCGTCTGGTCTGCCAGAATCGGGCCAGGCCGGTCAGGGCGTCTGCGTTGTCCGACGAGGCGGCTGCGGCTTTCTCGAGATCGGCTCTGGCCTTCGCTTCGGCCTCTGCCGACTGGGCCTCCAGGAGCCTTGCTTGAGCGGCCGCCGCGCTGGCGGCCTGGAGATGCAATCGCTCGGCCTTGTACGTGTGAAACGAACCCCGCATCAAATAAGCCTCCGCCAGCCTGCGCGCGACGCTGTCCGTTGAGGGTTGCGTTGCTGTGCCCGACTCGGCGGGCACGGTCGCGGTCGGGGCGGCCGTACGCTGGTTTTCCAGTTCCGCCACGAGCTGGTCGTACAGCTTCTCGGCGTCATCATGCCGGTCTACCGCGACGTAGAACTGTGCCAGCCTGTTCACGTATTCGGGTTTCCCTTTGTCCGACCGTATGGCCTCGATGAGTCGCTTTTCCCCTTCTTCGGCGTACCTGGGATTGGTTGTCCGCTGCTGAACCAGGGCCAGTCCCAGAGCGTGGAGCCCGACCGCGTTCTGACTGTTGATTGCGACCAGTCTCTCGG
The DNA here is from genome assembly GCA_030372985.1 of Phycisphaerae bacterium. Taxonomy (GTDB): domain Bacteria; phylum Planctomycetota; class Phycisphaerae; order UBA1845; family PWPN01; genus JAUCQB01. The sequence goes on along the minus strand of JAUCQB010000180.1, from coordinate 132,239 downwards.
CTTCAGTCTGCAACAGGGGCCACTGTACCCCGCCATACTTGGCGAACTCCAGGAGAAGCTCGAGAATATGTGTCGGCGCAGCCTCGTTTTTCGGATCGTTGAGCATCACATCCTGCCAGCACTGGCGAGCGTCGATCGCCGAGCCGGCTTTGAGGGCCGTTTCCCCCGCGAGAACCATGTACTCGGCGTACTGATCGAGGTCTTGTACGGCTTTAGCGCGTCTCGCGGCGATCTGGTATTTCTTCACGGCCTCGACAAAGTCGCCCTCCCGCACCAGACGCTCGGCTTCCAGGGCCGCCGGTTTCGGGTCTCTTTGGGGCAGCAGCTTGATCACCACCACCATCGCAATGGTGGTCAGAATCATGGAGGCGATCGTCAGGCCCAGCACCATCTGTTTGTTCAGTCGTTTTGCCATGTCTGATGTCTCTTCCTCTGTGTCCGAGCAACACAGGCGGTTGTCGGCTTATCTGCTTACTCAGGATGTTCGAGCGTCGCGGCGGGGCCGGTCACTTGTCCCCAACGGCCGCCGGCCGGGTCGTGGAACGTCTGTTGACCGCTTCCCAGTCCGGCCAATGATCCTCCAACAGGACCGGCATGGCAACCTCCATAAACCGCTTGCCCGACGCCACGGCCTGCTCTTTCGTGAATTGTGGTCCATCCAGGTCTATGCCCACTTCGACCTTGCTGAAATAGGCATACCGGTCAGTCAGACTGCCGATGGCCAACCGAACCGCGGTCCGGTCTGCCCGGAACTGCCCGTTGGCGTGAAACGTGTAAAGCACAATCCGGGAGTTGCGGCCGAATTGGCTTTCCTTCGCGAATTCCAGGACTTGCACGGGCACGACGATCTGCTGCCCCTGGCTTGAGATCGTGATCTCGTCCGGCGTCTGCTTGATCAGCTTGTGCCCGCTGCCCGCGTAGCAGGATTCCGGAACATGCGGGACCGCGTCCGGAAGGCCGGTGTAGTACGTGACAAACAGGGAGAGAACTCGGCCGCTGCCCGGCTCTCCCGGCTTGTCCGGCGATTGAAGGACCCACTGCACGTATTGATCTGTCCCCAACTGATTGAGGATGTCTGATTGGATCTCGATCGGCTGGAGTAACTTGTAACCAGTCAGCCGCTCCTGGCTAAGCAGGTTCAAGGGTTTCTTCAGGTCCACACGCTGCTTCACGAAGATGAACCCTCGCATGACTGCGAGGAACTGAAAGCCGCCCGCAAACAGAACGAGCAGGGCGACACAGGCAACGAATCCCCTGTTTTGCAGCACCTGTCTGAGAACGGCCTTCGGGGACCCCCGACCACTGTTCTCGAACGGCATTTGGGTTGGCTCAGACATTTCTATGCGAAACCTTTCCTCCCGCCGGCTTGCGGGTTATCCAACAGCAGGCGGAACTGATGATTCAGAAGACCCTTATAGACGCGAAGGTTACGACTGGTCAACAGCCTCTGCTCCCGCAGGGTCCGGGGCTTTCAGCGACCCGTACCCGTACCATAGCCCGTCGCAATGCGGGAGACCAGAGCGTGGCACCGATCGCATTGTGACGATAAATCGTCTGTTCCCAATCAGGGCATTCACCACGCTGTGGCGTAGATATCGGCTCAAAGGCGTGCAGCCTTTCCCCCAGTTGGCCAGAGATTCGCTCTCCTGATGGTCCCCTCCTTCCTACGAAACCGATAAGGACTATGTTCAGGTCGCCGTCCGGTCGTCCGATAAAGGGGACTGATGAACCCAACCTCGTTCCATGACCGCAAGCCGTGCGTGATCGTCGGGGCCGGTGGCCACGGACGGGTGGTGCTTGACATCCTGATTCGAGCCCGACGGTACAACGTCCTTGGTTTCCTTGATTCCAACCCCGCGGTTCACGGCCGGCGGATGGATGGGGTGCCCATTCTCGGCGACCTGTCGGCCTTGCCCGATCTCAAACGTCAGGGGGTGACAGGGGCTATCGTGGCCATCGGTGATAACGGCGTGCGTCGGGGTTTTGCCGACGAAATCGAGGCCATGGGGATCGATCTCATCAACGCCGTCCATCCCTCTGCGAACCTGGCTCATAATGTCCGTATCGGACGCAACGTGGTGATTGCCGCGGGGGCGCTGGTTTGCGCGCATTGCCAGATCGGCGACTCGGTTATCCTCAATACCGGCTGCATCGTGGACCACGAATCGATGATCGGCACGGCCGCCCATATTTGCCCCGGCGCTCGGCTGGCAGGGCGCGTGATGGTCGAAGCCGGCGCATTTGTGGGTATTGGGGCGACCGTTCTCCAGGGCCTTCGGATCGGCTGCGAAGCGATCGTCGGCGGCGGGGCGGTGGTCATCCGTGATGTTGAGCCGCTGACCACGGTGGTAGGTGTTCCGGCCCGCAGCATCCGCGAGGTGCCCGGCTACGAGGAATTCGCGGAGATGATGACTCCGGCGCCGTTGCGCAATCTCCCGCCGACACCCGTTGGGGCAGGTCGGCACTGACTGCGATTCGGTTTTTCCAGCAGGCTGTGGCCATTCATGTCTGTGGTCTCGGACGGGGCGCCGGACGTCATACCCACTTCATGGGCTAATCGCAGTCAGGGTCGGGAGTGGTCTCCGGGCCCGACAAGCAGCCAACCAGCATCTCAATATCTGACCGGTTGATGAAAGAGTCGTGGTTGACATCGAAGCGCTCGCAGGTGGCGGGTACTGTCCCAACCTGTCCCAGGCACGCCTGTAGCAGGCCGAAGTCGGTCTGATCGACGTCACCGTCCGCATCGAAGTCCGTGGTCACGGTGGTTACGTGGAGTATGACGGAGATGTTGACGGTGTTGTCGTTGCCGATGACGGCGATCTGGGCGGTGTGTGTTCCCGGCTTCAGATAACCGGCGCTGTAGGAGATGGTGTGCGGGTTCGGCGGCGATCCTTCAACGGCATTGCCCGAATCTGGAACGACGGTGAGCCAGTCGACGGTTTGCTGGTCCCAATTGATGGTGTAGTTGAGCGTACTGCCGATCATGCCGCAGTTATATACGTGGAGGGTGTCGTTGATCGCGTTGTCGCCCACGAAGATGGTTTGTTCGAAGGCGATGCGATCGACGCAAACGAAGGGGTTCTCCGGCACGGTGCTGACGGTGACGTTTCGATAGAGACTGGCCACGTTAAGGGCCGCATCGTAGACCGATACCCGCAGTTCCGCGGGGAATGAACCCTGCGCCAGGTGATCGGTCTCGATTTCCATGCCGGCCGGGTCGGAAGGATTGGCCAGATGGGCGATCGGGCTCTCGCTCAGCACCTCGGTCAGGCGAACCTCATCAAACCATGCCTCGACGCCGCCGCCGGTGCTGCCGGCCTTGAGCACGACGGTCATCGTGTCGCCGGTGGCGGTCCGACGGCCCAAACGGTTGTTCCAGTCCACTTGGCTGACGGGCGGAGCATACTGCTCATGGGTCCAGAGCCAGCCGAAAGTCGTTCCCACCGGGCCGGGCAGCCCGTACGTGCTGTTGTCATAGGCGAACATGAAGTTGGCTTGGACATACGCGGGATCATCGGCCTGCTGGAGCGAGAAGGGGCCGTCGATCAGCAGCACCTCAAACCAGTTTTCGTTCGCCAGCTTGCGGCCTTTCCACAAGGCGTCGATTCGGTAGGTCTTGCCGGGCTGGACGCTGACTTGTTGGTAGATGCCGAAGCTGGTGGCGGCCGACGGCCCCCCGAGTTTCAAGCATGCGGTGCCCGCGTGGCCGGGCTCGGTATTGGCAAAATCGTAGGTCTCACCGCTGCCCCAATCAGTTTTCCAGGAGATCCAGCCCGCCGATCCGTCCTCGAAGCCACCGTTAATCAGCAGGTTCGGACCGAGGAGGGTGGCCACCGCCGTCGCCTGCACCACGCCGGCATCATCACCGATGCCGGACACGGCGATCATCTGGTGGTTGGCCACAACCTCACCCTCGTTGACGGAGGTGTTGCCAATCCATGGCGCCGCGTGATCCGTGTTCATGACCGCGCCGATGCCCCAGTTGCCGGGGAAGTCGTCCGAGCGAACCTTCCACATCTGGTCACCAACGACCGTGATCATGGAACGATCCTTCGTACCGAGGACGCCCCGGCTGTCGGCCCAGGCCAAGTGGGGGATGTAATCGGGGTGGTAGTCCATCACCAGTGAGCAGGCGGCGTCAACGGCCAGCGAATCTGCACCCGCGACAATCATGTGGAGGTAGGGATCCGGCTTGCAGGTGCACCCGCCACAACCGCTGACGCCCTTGTCGTTGGGGCCACTGGTCACGCCGATGAGGCCGTCAACGACGGCGAAATCCAACGGGCGGACGAGGTTCAGGTCGACGATGGTCCGCTGAACGATCTCGTTTTCATCGGAGGGGTTGGGGCAAGGTGCCACCGTGCAGGGGAAGCCGTCATCGGTGTAGTGAACCAGCCCGAGTTTGCCCTGAAAGCCGCCGCCCCAGCTACGCTCCGAATGATAAATGTCGTTCGGCGCGCAGCCGACCCGGTTTTTCAGAGCCAGCGTGACCGTGCCGTTGTAGTGGTTCTTGAGCAAGGGCACGCAGATCATGACGTCGCAGTTCAGCAGAACGTTCGGCACGTAGTATTGCGTGCGGATGACACCGTTGGGGATGGTGACCAGGGTTACCTTGTCGGGGTCGGTCTGGTGCAGGCCGCCGCTATCATTCAGGTCGTAGAGGTCGACAGTCGTGTCGTAGTCGAACTTGTAGTCACGATTGGTGTCGTACCCTGCGGCATACATGGCGTCCCAGGTTGCCTGACCGGCCGCTCCGACGGCCGTGCCTTCGGCGATACCCACGTGCGTGGCCCCAGCCTCCTTGGCCACTTTGACGACTGCAGCGCAGACCTTTGGATCAGTGACCACGCCATCGGTCGGGTCCTCGGCCTGGACGAGGTTCGGCTTAAGAATGACGCTGATTTGGCCGTCGCTGTTTCGGTCCGTCATAATCCCTTCAAGTCCCCCGGCACGGGCAATCGCCAGGCGGACCATGTCCTCGATCTCGGCAGTCGTGTACCACGAGCCCCGTGGATCACGGTGGGCGACACCGACGATGGCGTGTTGCGGGTCATCGATGCGGGCCGGCACCACCGGCAGTGATGGGGGAATCAGGCTTTGAGCGTATTGGTATCCTTCGATGCCCACCAGCGCGGTCACGAACAGGATCGCGGCGGCCGTCAACTGGCGACGGATCACCACGCGGCGGGCGACGGCATGTACGCATTGAGGTCTGCGCCACAGCCACAGAGCGGGAATGAAACCGGCGGCAAAGGCCCCCACGTTCACCGCGGCAACCTGCTGGCAGGGATAACTCAGCCGGCGGGGTTGCGTTCCGCTCCGATAGATCAGCCACAGCAGCGAGGCCACGGCGATGGCCAGGCGATTGCGCAGCACAAGACCGCCGAATCGGGAAGCGCCCTTCCGCAAGAGGCCGTTTCCCCGGTGGTCCTGATGGTGCTCGTGGCCTCTCGGCTTTTGACCGGTTGCCTCTTGTCTCATGTCTATCTCGCCTCGTTACGGGACGTCTTCTCAGGTTCCATACGTTCTTTCATGGCCGAGGCCAAACACGACTCAATCGGCACAATCGGCGCCGGGGCTGACGTCAGGTCCGCTCAGACATCGCTGGAACCGGCTGAGATCCGCTTGGTCGACGTCGTTGTCGTCGTCGATGTCCGCCGAGGCAAAATGCGCCGCCGTGCAGCCCTCAGTTGCCGTGCCGGCAAGACCGGGACCGGTGGAGCATGCCTGGAAGATGTCCATGTCGTCCTCATCGACGTCGCCATCCGCATCGAGGTCCGCGGGGTGCGGCGTCACCACAATGTAGGCCGCCCGCTGCATGGTGTCGGGCTCGCCGACGGGCCCGCTGACGGTCAGCTTGACGGTGTAGGTTCCCGGTTTGGAGTAGGTGTGCAACGCCTGGCGTACCTTGCCGGTGCCGCCGTCGCCAAAGTCCCACGCCCACAACGTGATCGGCCCGGTGGACTGGTCGGTGAACTGCACGGTCAGAGGTGCTGTCCCCGTCGTGACGGCGGCCGTAAAACCGGCGTCAACCGGTCCGAGGGCCCAGGTCACCGCGTTGTCAAAGATCTGCTTGCCGGCGGCATTCGTTTGGGTCCATGTCGCATCGTACAGGTAGAGCATGGCTCGTCTGCCGGCGGCCGTGCCTCCATCGAGCAGTTGCGCGCCCGGCTCGGCCGCGATCACCACCTTGCGATTCGTGTTGCCCGCGACCGTTGCGAGGACCTGCACCTCGGAAGCCACCGAGCCCTCACAATAGCTCAACGTCTCGCTGGAGTTCAACACCGTGACATTGCCGGTGGATGTGCCCGCCATGACCGGGTGGGTGTTGTCGGTGACATTGATCTGCGTCTGGCCGGTGATGGTGCTGGGGCCGTCCGCCAGGCCCTCACGGCCATTGATCGCCAGCGAGGGCTCCCAGAAGATGAACGGCACAGACAGATACCTGAATTCTCCACCCACATCGCCCGACGTCACGGAGGACGAGGCGATCACCAGGTCATGGCTGGCGGCGATGGTGGCCGCGGAAGGACGCTCGGCCGGAACATCCTTGTAGCTGTCCACGACCAGACCTTTGGACTGCAAGTACTGCATGATCTGGACATCGGACGCCGGCGGCCATGGCTCGCCGCTGTCGAGATCGCCGCCGATGAAGGCCACCTTCGGCGGGTTGGCGACGGCGATGTATTCGATCTTCTCGGCGGTTTGTGTTTTGGCGCTGCCCACGACCGTCAGCCGTATGTTAAAGTGCCCTTGGCCGGTGTAGGAGTGAAGCGGGTGACGCTGAGTGCTGGTCTGGCCGTCGCCGAAATCCCAGTGCCACTCGCTTGCCCCCGCGAGCGTCGACAGATCGGTGAATTGCACCGCCAGCGGCGCAGTCCCGGTGGTTGGTGTCGCGGAGAAATCGACCTCCAGCGGTTCGGGCGTGACGTCAACGGTCACCGCGATGGTCCGGGGGGTGATCTCGGCGTCCTGCCCGCGGACTGTAATGGTGGCGGCATGCTGACCGACCGGCAGCGCCGAGCAGTCATAGTACACATTGATCGTGTGCGGCGGGACCGCGGCGTCGAGGTTTCCACTGTAGGCGCTGAGGCTCAACCATGTCTGATCGACCTCGATGAGATATTCCAGAATCCCGGCGCCGGTGTTATCGACGGTGAATGAGTCGTTGGCGGGGTTGCTGCCGACGATGATCGAACTCGCCAGCGACGTCGGCTGCAGCGTGATGATGGGCGACGGGCTGACCACCATGACGTTTCGCGCGATGCTGGCCTCGTTGAGAGCCGCATCATAGACCGTGACCTTGACGTTGTGCGATCCCGGCGAAACGGTGCTGGTGTCCCAGTCGAAGGCGTAGGGCGCGGACGTGTCCGTGGCCAGATAGTTCCCGTCGACGATGAGTTCGGCCTTGATCACCCCGACGTTGTCGCTCTCGCCGGAGACGGAAATGGGCACGGTGCCCCAGACCTCCTGCCCCTCAATCAGGTTGATGCCGTCGCCGGGGATGGTGGGAGAGGTCGTCTCGACGAGCACGGAACCGGCGTAACCGCCAGGGAACGACGAGGACCGTACCGAGGCCACATGATTGCCGAGGACCGTGATGTAACGCCGGTCCTTGGGGCCCATCGCGCCCGTGCTGTCGGCGCGGACAAGCTGCGTGATGAAGTCGGGATTATACTTCATACACAGAGTGCACACGGTGTCCACTGCAAGCCCCGCGCCCCTGGCGGCTACGATCATCTGCATTTTCGGGCTGGGATAGGTCGGCGGATCGGTGTTCGGGCCATTGGTCACGCCGATCAGGGCGTCGACCACGGCGAAGTCATGCGGCCGGGCGAGATTCAGGTCAACCACGGTCCGCTGCACGATCTGATTCTCGTCACTCGAACTGGGGCACGGGGGCACCGTACACGGGAAGCCGTTGACTATGGAATGCAGCAGCGACCACTTCATGATGGTCGATCCCGGGTAGTGATAAATGTCGTTCGGTGCACAGCCGACGTGGTTCTTCATGGACAGCGTCACGGTACCTTGTGCGTGGTTCTTGAAGGTCGGGACGCTGATCAGTGCGTCGCAGTTGAGCAAAACGTTGGGGACATAGTACTGCGTTCGGATGACACCGTTTGGAACACTGACCAGCGTCACCTTGGCGGGGTCCTTGACGTCCGTGCCTCCCGAATCGTTCAGGTCAACAAGATCAACACTGGTGTCGTAGTCGAATCCCTTGTCTGAATTGGTGTCGAAGCCGGCATTGGTGAAGGCGATCCATGTGGAGTTCCGATTGGGGTCGTTGTCGGCCGTGCCCTCGGCGATGATGACCTGTTCGGCGCCCGCTTCCCTGGCCACCTTGACCACTGCGGCGCAGACCCGCGGATCGGTCACCACGCCCTGCTTGTTCGTCGGCGTGGGGAACGTCCACTTGGTCTGAACCAGGTTGGGTTTGATGACCACCCTGACGACCCCATCGCTGTTCTTGTCGACCATGAGACTGTTCAGGCCCCCGGCCAGGGCAATAGCCTGCCGGACCATCGTTTCGATCTCAGCCGTTGTGTACGTGCTGCCGGCCGGCGCCTGGCGGTAGATGCCCACGAACTCCCGATCAGCTTCGCCGGCGGCGACCTCTCGCGGGGGGATGCTGCTCATGTCGGGCGGAATCAGACTCTGGGCGTACTGATAGCTCTCGAGGCCCACCAGGGCGGTGACGAACAAGATGCCCGCCGCGACGCACTGCCGCCGGATCGCGACCCGCCGGGCCACCGGGCAAGCGGGCTTGCGCCACAGCCACAGAAAGGGGATCAAGCCGGCCGCAAACGCCCCGACGTTTACCGCCGCAACCTGCTGGCACGGATAGCTCAGCCGCCGGGGCTGCGATCCGCTTCGGTAGATGAGCCACACCAACGAGGCGATGGCAATGGCCACCCGGTTGTGTACAACACACCGCCAGATCCGCCCGAAGACCCGCCGAATTGCCCCCCTTTCTGGTTTTGCGTCCGAATAACTCGGCAATGCTTGTTGCGGATGGCGGTTACAATCCATGATGGCTCCTCATCTTGCGAGCAACGCGAGCCCCTGAGACCGTAGGGGGGTTTAAAGGACTGAGAACGCCTCCACTTCCCCATCCGGCCGGGACCGGTCTGTGCCTGGGTGATTTACGACTCCAGATGCTGATTCTACCTGATCGGCGCCGGGAAGCTCAACCCGAAATTTGGCTCGTAGAAGGATTTGCAGTGGCCATTTCAGGTTTTTCGGGCCTATCAGGCGTCACGCCGATACGTTTGAACACGAAATGTCGTCCCAATTCCGGTCAGAACTCATCTCTTTGGGTTTCCCGCACTTGAGCCGAAACAGATTCGGTCCCTGGGCGTCTAAAAACGAGGGTGCCTCGAAGAGGCTGTGGTCTGCGCGGGCTGGGCGGCTGATGGGGCCGGCAGCGTCCGGCGCCTACTAAATTATTAAAAAGAACCAGTTGCCAGCGGCCGGAATCGGGGGTATATTTCTCCTAATGAATTAGTAGCGGGACCGAGGGGATGACTTCGACAGGCTCCCTTCGGGTCTGGGCCTCAGGGTCGAGGACAGTCCAAGAGACTCCTCGGCTCGTTAAGAGGAGGACACGCGATGGCACGATCGGCTTCCCGGTACCCCACCGAGCTGGAACTCGAGATTCTCAAGATCCTCTGGCGGGACGGCCCGTCGAACGTACGGCACGTCCGCGAGGCACTCACGGGTTTTCGCGACCTGGCGTACACCTCGGTGATGACCATCATGACCATCATGGCCCGCAAGGGGTACGTCAAACGCAAGAAGGGCGAGGGCGGGTACGTCTATCGGGCGGCCGTCTCCGCCGAGTCAACCACTCGCGGCATGCTCCACGACCTGGTGGACCGGGCGTTCGACGGATCGGCCGCGGCGTTGATGGTTAACCTGCTGGAGACCAAGGACATCGATGCGGAAGAGCTGCGGCAACTCCGCGAATTGATCGACCGCAGAACCGGGGGACAGGTGCCATGAACATGCTGCAACTGCCCGATGCCTCGCTGTGTGTGCGGCTGGCCGCGACCATGGGCCACTTTCTCTGGCAGGGGGCGGCAGTCTATCTGCTGGTGATCTTCGCAAGCCTGCTCCTCGGCCGAGCCTCGGCGGGGGCCCGGTATGCGGTCTTTGCGGCCGCATTGCTGGTCATGGCGGTTTGCCCGCCCGTGACTTTCGTGGCCCTGAGATCGCCGGAGACGCCCGCGATGTCCGGCGCCGGGCAAGGCCCGCCCCACGTGCGTTCGGATGACACAGTGATGCGCCCCGAGATGCCTTCAGCGTTTCTCGGCGGGCAAAGCCCGCCCTACCCGTCCGAACCGGTGGTTTCTCCCTCCGCCGAGACAGTCTCTCTGAACGTTCCGCCCGAACCTGCCGCTGAGGCGATCGACTGGTGGCGCTACGCCCCGTACTTGGTCGGGTGCTACCTCGGCGGAACGTCGCTGATGCTCGCTCGTCTGCTTGTGGCGCTGTGCGGCGGCCAACGGCTGCGGCGGCGGTCGGAGCCGGTGGACGACTCGGCCATTCTGGCGGCATTTGCGCGTCAGGCCCGGGCCCTGGGCCTGCGGTTCACGCCCGCGATCGCCTTCTGCCGCGACGTGGCCGTGCCGACTGTCGTCGGCGTGCTGCGACCGATGATCCTGCTGCCGTTGTCCGCCGCCAGTGGGCTGACGACCGAGCAGATCGAGGTTCTTCTGGCCCACGAGCTGGCCCACATCCGGCGGTACGATTACCTAGTCAACATCCTCCAGCGGCTGATCGAGGCGGTGCTGTTTTTCCACCCGGCGGTGTGGTTTGTCTCGCGGCGGATTCGCATCGAGCGCGAGCACTGCTGCGATGATCTGGTACTGGCCGTCGGCGGACAGCGGTTCGCCTACGCCGAGTCGCTGGTGCGCATGGCAGAGTTGAGCACAGGCGGGCAGAGCCCGCCCTACATGGCTGCGGCGGCGGTCGCGCTGGGAGCCGCGGATCGCCCGTCTCAGCTTCGGCTGCGAATCCTGCGCCTGGTTTCGGGCAGTACCGGCGAGCCGGTACGTCTGTTGCGGCCGGCGGTTTTTGGGCTTTGCGTGTTCCTGATGCTGGCCGTCGTGGCCTGTATTCGCCTGACGTCGTCACGAACATACGACCGGGCTGTCGATGCCATGCCGGCGGGGATGGTCGGCACGTGGTTCTTCGAGAACCCGATGGGCGACGACGAGCAGATGGCAGTTTTCCCCGACGGCCGGGTGGTGGTGCTCTACAGCAACGGCCATCGCGATGAGACGCGTTACACCGACGGCACGATCGAACTTGACGAGTACGCTAACCTCAAGGCGAAGCTGCTGCTCCTTCCGGATGGGAGAACACTCCAGACGAGCGGCAGGGCACAAGGCATCGCCAAGCTCTGGCAGCGAATCGACGCGGTCCCCAAGACCGAACTGCTGCGGCCGCTGATGGAGGCGCCGGCCGCACCGGCCGCGACACCGCCGCCGACCCAACCGGCGGATGCTCCCGCTTGGGGCGAGGCGGTCGACGGACTACAGGCAGCGGTGGAACTGGTGCCGGCTAAGGAGGCGTATGCGTACGGCGAGAAGATCGACGTGCGGTTCCGCCTGCGAAACGTTAGCGACCGCACCATCCCAATCGCCACCGCCACACAGCGACAGGATCGTGCGGAGGTCCGCGACGACGGCGGGACGATACGGGAGGTGCCCGCCAAGTGGTACAGCGGATGGCCGAGAATCGTCCGGCACGAGCTGAAGCCCGGCCAGGACGTGACGCTGGAAAGCACCGGTTTGGGCATCGTCCAGGAGTGGCAGGAGGTGGAGTCGCCCTGGCGGCAGACCGGCGTCATCCTGAAGGGCAAACCGGGGCGCTATGCGATTCGGTACCTGCTTCCGTTCCCCGATGTGAGATGGGAACGCCCGGATGGCACGGTCAGTGTCCCGCAGCCGACGGACTGGCAGGGCGCGCTGAAGACGGGCTGGCGCGAGCTGACCGTGAAGCTGCCGAACGACGCCGCTGAACGACGCACGGCAGCGGCGGAGGCGGTCCGATTGCCGGACAGCCTGGCCTGGGCATTTGACCCGACGCCCGGCCTGGAGATCGGCGCGCATGAGAGCCGACTCCGGTTCCGGCTGGGCACCAAGACGCTGGACCTTGACGTGGTGGACGGAAAGGCGCGAGCCGCTTGGTCGGACGGCGCAAAGCAAAACGAGTTGGTCGACAAGGTTGTCAGAATTGATCGGCCCGCGCCGGGCGACTCCGGGGCTTCTGCTCGCGAGCCTGTCTTGATCGACGTTGTGGACGGCGAGCCCTTGTCAGACGACGCGGCCTCGCCGCTTTTGGACGCGACGCGTCCGTCGTTTGTCAAGGGCAAGCTGAGATTCCGCGGCTGGGGCAGCGCAAGCCATCTGATCGACACGCACGAAGGCAAGCTCCGCATCTGGGAGCCGGACACACGTCGCATGATCGAGTCGCAGGGGCTGCGATACGGCGGCTCGCCGGCGGCACCGAGCACCGTGCCCGCCGCTCGGCCTGACACACGGCCTGCTCCGGGCGGGCACGTCAGCGGCAGGTCTGGCGACCTGCCCTACGGGACTGCGCGACCGGAAGCCCAGGAAGCCATCCAACGCCTGGCCTGGCTAGACTCAGACCCGAGGGTGCGGGAGACGGCCGCGGAGACCCTTGGCGGACTGCGGGAGCCCTCGGCAGTCGAGGCGTTGATCGCAGCCCTGAAGGACGAGGATGTTGGCGTGCGCAGAGCGGCGGCCGGGGCGCTGGGCGAGATCGGCGACGCGCGGGCGGTTGGACCGTTGATCGAACTGTACCACGACAGGAAGTACGAATCCTTCAAGGATGCGCTCCGGGCGCTGGGCGAGATTGGTGGAGACAAGGCAACGACTGTCCTTATCGGGGCACTGCAAGACGAGGACGAGTACGCCAGGAACTTCGCGGCCAGGGGACTGGAGAAGTCGGGCTGGAGACCGGCTGATCGTCAGCAGAGGATTCGCTACCTGCTGGCCCTGGACAAATGGGATGAAGCGGTAACGGCCGGTCCGGCGGCCAAGCCTGCCGACGAGGCGGCAAATCAGACCGAAGGGCGGTTTGAACTCGATATCCCCATTGTCATTGCTTTGAAGAAGGGCGACGAGGGGCCGGGCGGATTCCCCAGACACTCAGTTGTGCAGTTCAGGGTCGTCGAGAAGCGGCTGCAAGCTGTCCTCGATGTTCGCTTCTCATCGTGGCCACAGACGAAATGGCTGTTCGCCATTGACGTGCTGGATGCGGCGGGGAAAGTGCTGGCTCAGGCCACGGCCACGCATGTCACCTCGGGGGCGATCGCGAGAGTTCCCTTCGAGGAACCTGCAGAGATTCAGTTCCGGTTTAGCGGTGCGGCCGACCCAGCGAAGGCGGTCGGATTTCGGATCGGCGTTGAATCGGTGTCCACCAACCAGGGCAATCCGATCGCATTTGATGAAGAGTTGCCGTTGCGTCTGGCGTTGAACGCGATCGAATACTCGAACGCGATTGAGGCGAAGTGGATCCGATTCGATCGGAGCAAGGACCGCTTTGGCGCCAGCGTTCGCGTAAGCTTGCTGAGCTGGCCCAAGGCGAAATACAGGGTGCGGGTCGAGATCCCGGGGCCCGAGAATCGCGTGCTCGCTCATGCGGAGCAGGTTATCGAGAGCGCGGGAGTCATCGAGCGTGTGCCATCCGTGAGCGAGGAGACGCTTCGGTTTGACCTGGGCAGCGCGGAAGTCCTGGAGGAAGCCGCTCAGCCGCTGCGGTATGTGGTGTGGCTGGAACGCGTGGATGATCAGGCGGGGGCCACAACGCGGCCACCCCCGGCAGGCTTGCAGGGGACCGTGTTTCTGCCCGACGGCAAGCCGGCCGTTGGAGCGCAAGTGGTATTGCTGCTGGCGGAGCACGAGGCCCGGTTTGTGGACGGGCGGTTCGAGCGTGAGGTCCACAACCGCACTGAAAGCAAACCCAACGGCATATTGGCCGTCACGGACGCCGACGGGCAGTTCAACTTTCCAGCGAGACCTGCCTGCTTTGCCGTCGCCATACTGCACGACGAAGGCTACGTCGAGTTGCCCCTTACCCGGCTGACCGAGTCTCCGATCACTCTGAGGCCGTGGAGCAGGGTGGAAGGGATGGTCCTGGGGCTGGACAAGTTCAGAACGAGCCGGCCGGTGGACCACCTTGTCACGTACCGAACCTACGGCCGGGATGGCCTCGGCGAACGCGGTTGGCAGCAGGAGAACGCCAATATCAATCTTCGATACAACATCAACCCGGATTCCCAAGGCCGATTCATCATCGAGAGAGTGCCGCCCGGCGAATGCTGGCTCAAGCGGGAGTGGGTTCGTCGCCAGGCAGACAGCGAAGTGCACCTGAGCGGCGGCGAAACGCGATTTGAGATCGGGCCGGGCCAGACCACACGGGTGACGGTCGGCGGAATGAGGCGGGTGGTCGGTCGCTTGCTCGCGGCCGTGGACGCAGACTTCCAGATAAGCCCGAAGAACACGCGGATACGCTATTTCCTCGAAGCGACGGGCTTCCACGTGGATAGCAGCGGCGTCGATCCTGTGTTCAACGCCTATCAGGAGTTTCTTAGATCCGACGAGGGCAAAGCCTATTCCGGAGATGTCAGCCCGGCGGAGGATGGATCGTTCGAAATCCGAGATCTGCCGCCGGCCAGGTACTTCATGCAGGTTCGCGTCGTTGATCCGTCCGGACAGGAGGGAAAGAAAGACAAGGTGCTCGGTTGGATCACCAGCGGCTTCGATCTCACAGCCGGGGTCGGCGACGCAGACGAGGCGGCGCTCGATGTCGGCACGGTCGAGGTGCAGCCCGGCGAGGACTCGCCGAGGCGAGACTGGGGCGAGGCGGTTGAGGGCCTGCAGTGTCGGCTGTGGGCTGGACCGACTCACCTGCGGATCGGACAATCGCCCGAATTGGCCACTGCCATCCGAAATCGCGGCAATCGTGAGCTCTCGGTCGCCCGATCGCAGGAATTGTGCGAGCTGCAGGTGGATGGACGCTGGTATCGCTGGGCAGACGAGATCGACGTCAGGAGCTCTCACTTCCCGCCCGGTGGTGAATTCGGCGGGATCAGCATCTTTCTGGGGCCCCAGTGGCAGGCGAAGGATGACGGCGCTGCCAAGCTGGATCTGCGTCCCGGCCGTCATACGATTCGTGTGGCGTTTATCGCTCAACCGGGCGGGCCCGATGTCGGCCAGCCGGTGCGGGTGGTGAGCAATCCGGTGGAGATCGAGATTGCCGGAGCCGGCGGTGAGGGTCCCGGCACGACGCGGCCGGCGGGGGGTTCGCGAGTTGTGTTGGAGGGGTTGTGGGCAAAAGGGCAGGTGATCGACGGGGCGGGCAGGAAGTTCGGTATCGAAGGGCCGGTCTACGTGTTTGATCCGGAGGACCCGAAGCTTCGGACGAGCAAGCCCGCGAGCGTGAGATCCCCGATGCTCGATATCCGCGAGATCGAGTTCATGAGCCGCGACAACTATCCGCGGGTGGACGTGGCCTTCCAGTTTCGCGACGGCAAGACTGCCGGCGGTGCGCTGTTCGAGATGACTCTGTTCGACAAGAACAAAGCGGTCCTCGGCACACAGCGGGTGCTTGAGTTGCGGAACCGCGAGATGCCCAAGCAGGTGTTCGCGAGCTTCATTGCCGGCGGAGACGATCCGCCCAATCGCTCGGGCAAGGCGGAACTGTATTTCCGCGACGTCTCGCTTGCCGACGTGGATTCGTATCGCCTGATCGTCTCCGAACCTGACGTAGCCGGGCTGATCCGACTGCTTGCTGAGAAAGACATCTATCCTCGCGAATCCGCCATACGGGCTCTCGGCCAGATCAGCTCGGCCGCGCTACCCGCGGTGGCGAAGCTGACTCAATTTCTGGATGACCCCCAGCCGCGCCTTCGTGACGCGGCCAGGCAGGCACTCGCGAGGATTCAAGATGCGCAATCTGCCAGCGGTGAGCCTGACAGGTCGTCCGCAACACGGCCAGTTCCGGATGACATCGCCGACATGCCGGTTCTCGATCTGACCGCCGGCGGCAATGAGAAGATGAGGTACTTCCTGATCGGCCCGCGCCCTGATGAGCGGGTGTCAGCGGCGGGGTACAAGCTGCTGATTGTTTTGCCCGGGGGCGACGGCAGGGCTCATTTCAATCCGTTCGTCTGCCGAATCTTCAAGAACGCGCTGCCGGCCGGGTACATCGTGGCCCAGCCGGTTGCTTTCAGATGGACGCCCGATCAGCAGATCGTCTGGCCGACGCGGATGAACAAGGTGCCCGGTCAGCAGTTCGCGACCGAAGACTTCGTCGAGGCCGTGATCAAGGATGTGCGGTCAAAACACAAGGTTGATGATCGGTGCGTCTTCACCTTGTCGTGGTCTTCGGGCGGACCGGCGGCGTACGCGATCTCACTGGCCGAGAATTCACCGGTGACCGGCTCGTTTGTCGCCATGTCGGTGTTCAGGCCGGATCAACTGCCGTCGCTGGACCGGGCCAAGGGGCACGCGTACTACATCTACCATTCGCCGGATGATCGCGTTTGTTCGTACCGGATGGCCCAGCAGGCGGAGAACATGCTCAAAGAAAAAGTGGCGGCCGTCACGCTCAAGACCTATCCAGGCGGACACGGCTGGAAGGGCGGTGACATCTTCGGATCAATTCGGACCGGTATTGAATGGCTTGAGAGACAGCACGGCGACCAGGCCCCATCTGCGGGTGGGGGTCGTAAAACACTATTCTCGCAGCCAAGTCCGTGAAGGTTCTGAATCGGCCGAACGACCGGTGGGATTACGGATTGGACAACGGCGGGCGGGACCGGTCAGTGGCTTTCGTTTGGCGGCGGCTCGGCCACGGCTTCCGAACTGTAGGGGTTGCTGGTGGGGGGCAACTGGTTCGAGGACTTGTCGGACTCGCTCCCGGAATTGTTGATCTCCTCCTCGACGGCCTTGAGCCTCTTCTTGAATTCGACCACGTTCTTGCCGAGCGAACGGGCGACCTCGGGCAGCTTCTTGCCGAAGATCAGGAGGCCGACCACCCCGATGATGATCCACTTCGGCCCGCCGGGCAGGTTGAAGAAGAAGGCTATCACGTGTGCCGTCATAAGGGCTGCTCCACGCTCGGGGTGACGACGCGGACGCGGCCAGTTCCGGATGACATCGTCGACGTGCCGGTTCTCGATCTGAACGCCGGCGCCAATGAGAAGATGCGGTATTTCCTGATCGGCCCGCGGGCTGATGATCGGGTGTCAGCAGCGGGCTACAAGCTGGTGGTCGTATTGCCCGGTGGCAAAGGCGGGGCGAATTTCAATCCGTTTGTCTGCCGCATTTTCAAGAATGCGCTGCCGGCCGGGTGTAGCGTGGCTCAGCCGGTTGCTTTCAAGCGGACGGCGGATCAGCAGATCGTCTGGCCGACGCGAATGAGCAAGGTGCCCGGCCAGCAGTTCGCGACCGAGGATTCTGTCGAAGCGGTGATCAAAGACGTGCGTGCAGAACACAAGCTCGACGATCGGCACATCTACACGTTGTCGTGGTCGTCGGGTGGACCGGCGGCGTATGCGGTCTCACTGGCCGAGAATTCACCGGTCACCGGCTCATTCGGTGCCATGTCGGTGTTCAAGCCCGATCAGTTGCCATCGCTCGACCGGGCCAAGGGGCGCGCCTACTACCTCTACCATTCGCAGAACGATCGCGTCTGTCCTTATCGCATGGCCGCGGAGGCTGAGATTTCAGATTCACGGAAGCGCGACTGGCGACCTTCTACCGATGGCCCAGCCGGATCCAGCCTTGGCGATCCTCCGGCGCGCCCGATGCGTCCGCATCGACCTCATCTGCCGTGCGCTGCAGCCGCACGTTTGCCAGGTCATTCGCAGTGATCTGCGCGGCCTGCTCGCGCAGCCTGCGTAGAGGGTCTTCGCCCAGCGGCGGAAGGTCATCGTCGAGGTGCGAGAACATGTAGTACCTGATGATCAGCGAATCGTCGGCCGTGTCACGCCAGATCTCGACGACGCGGGCCTCCTGAGGCGGGTCGAGGGTGCTGCACGTCTCGATCTCGACGTAACCGCCCCGGTCGGCCACGCGATTGCGATGCAGGTGCCCGGTCAGGTGAAGAATCACGTTGGGATAGTCGTTCAGCAGGGCGCGACATTGCTCCGGACCGAGGGCGAAGCCGTGAAGCATCTCCAGGATCTGACTGGGATGATGCGAGGCAACGATGACCCACTCGCCGTGCTGTGCAGCGTCGGCCAGTTCGCGACGAAGGAAGTCTGATTGTTCGTCTGAGATGCAGCCGGCCTCATAGATGCCCGTCGGAAGGGGTGCCGGTTGATCGCTGGTGTTTAATCCGATCAATCGGATCCCCGGCGCCGGCCAGATGCGATACCATCCCCTGGCGTCCGGAGTCTCGAAGCCGTGGCCGGCAGGTTCCGAATCGGTGGTGAACATGGCGCCGATGAACTCGTTCCGGTTGAAGTAAGCCCGATCCGGGTTTGGGGCGACGAAGACGGGCGGTTCGAAGAATCGCGGCGGTCCGGGCTCGGCCGGTGTGACATTGCCGTGAGCCAGCCGGCCCGCGGGGTCAAATACGGTCGGCAAGAGCAGACCGGGCCGGTCAAAGAACGGCAACGGTGCGACCCTTCGCCCGCCGGGAAGAGAAATGATCGGCAGGAGACCCGTGGCGAACTGATCATGATTGCCGATCAGGCAATACCAGGGGATCGACGGCAGATCGCCATGCACCCCCGACCGATAAAGGCCCTGAGGCAGGAATGCCGCATAGGGGTCCAGAATCGTCGGGGGACGGTCTTCGAGGGGTCGATCATCAGGGCCGGACAGGGGGTTCACCTCCCGGCCGTCCATCACGTCGAGGAACCATCGCAATTCGTTCGACTGGGCATTGTCACAGGTGTCACCCGTATGAATGACGAAGTCGACAGTGGTGCCGGACGCATGAATGCGGTTGGCGGTCCGCACGATTCCATCCAGGATTTGTGTCGAATAGCTCTCCCACGGACGCCACGCACTGAGCGTGAATTCGTGGGCCCCGGGAAACCGGGCGGGTGATAGCGTGTCCACCACCTGAGTGTCGGTGATGTGCACGAATCGGACCAGAAGCACCATGCCGGCGGTTTGGTCACCGTCCGCACTGTCTCGGGCAGGCAGCAGCAGCGGGTTGTCCGCGCCGCAGGAACTGCCGGCCAGAGGCGCCAGGAGCATCAGGGCCAATGGCAGTCTGAGGTACTTCACGGACATTATGTTAGGCGCATGGCCGTGCCGCTACCACCCCGTTACCGGTTCGCAGTAGAATGCACGAAGTCATTCGGGCGAAGCGTACTGGAATGGAGTTCCTTGATTGTGCCGGCATACATGAACACCGTGAATCACCGGACGTCTTCGCTGCTGTCTCAGTTCATCTTCACTCTCTGCTGGGTGCTGCTGTCAGCCGCCGGCTGTTATCCGGACCGACCACAGATCGAATCACGGGAGCCGGCAGACTTGCCGGTCCCGATGACGGTGCGCGATCCGCAATACAGCATCATCGGATGGTCGGTCGAGGACCGGCCCATTGAATGCCGCATTCTCGGCGACGGACCGGACGTCACGCTCTTCATCGGGACGATTCACGGCAACGAGCCCTCGGGCACTCCGCTGATTCGCCGCCTGGCGGATTACCTTGCCGAACGGCTCGATCTTCTGGACGGGCGGCAGGTCATTCTGATTCCCGCACTCAACCCCGACGGCATGGTTCGGCACAGTCGTTACAACGCCCGCGAGGTGGATCTGAACCGCAACTTCCCGGTCGGCAACTGGCGGCCCGACAAGCACTCGGGGGCACATCCGCTGTCGGAACCCGAATCGCAGGTTCTTCACGACCTGCTGCATCTGCATCAGCCCTGCCGGGTCATCACGATACATGAGACGCTCGCTTGCATCGACTACGACGGCCCGGGAGACGCGTTGGCGAGAGCGATGGCCTCCTGCGGCGATTTGCCGGTCCGGCGACTTGGGGGCTTGCCCGGCTCGCTGGGTTCTTATGTGAGCACGATTCTCCATCGTCCCGTCATCACCATTGAACTGCGACGCTTCGCCCACCGTTTGCCCGAAGCGGAACTCTGGAACCGCTACCGCGACATGCTCCTGGCAGCGGTCACCTTCGAGGACAACAGGACGACGCCCATCGGCGACCTGTCCCGGACACACTGATCGCGACTCATGCGGCCGGCCGACCGGGTAAGAAGCGATTCTCGTTCTTGCCGGCGCGAAACAGGAAGGGCGTTCGGACGTCCGCCTTGATCGATGCGATCATCGCTCCCCCACCTCGAAACAGGCTGAAGACACCCGTCGGCTCATGGCTGACAGCCAAGAGCTAATAGCTTCTTTCACTGACAACGGACCACTGAAAACTGATCACCTTGCTATCTGCTTCCTCAGCCACTCCAGGCTCTGCTCGACCTTACCCGGCGCGGCCTCGGTCTCGATGCTCAGCACGCCGCTCCACTTCGTGCTCTTGAGCAGCTCGATGCAGCCGGCGATGTTGTCGGCGTTGACGCCCTCGCCGATGGCGACCACCGAGGTCGAGATGCCCGTCTCCTCGCCGCGGACGGCCTTGGCCAGCGACTCGCTCACGTCCTTGATGTGGCAGTGTGAAACCTTGTGGCGGAAACGTTTGAGGAAGGCCACCGGCTCGTTGCCGGCGATAAAGTTGTTGCCGGTATCGAAGTTCATCCTCAGCAGCGGCGTGTCGAACTCGGTGAACAGCCGCTCCATAAAGTCGGCATTGTTCGTGTAGGGACCATGCGGCTCGATGTTGATGATGATTTCGTGGCTTTCGGCCCACTGAAGCACGATCTTATAGTAGAGCTTCATCAGGTCGAAGACCTCGTCGTCGGACAAGCCCTGCGGCCTGGTCGCGCCGTCGGTGGTGTCGACGAACTGAGCCCCGAGGGACCGGGCGAACTTGATCGCATCGATTGTGTAGGGAATGCCGCGGTACAGCCCCTCGGGCAGGGAGACGGGATAGGCGGCGTCAATCTGCGACACCTTCAGGCCCATCGAGTCGACGTACTTCTTGAGCCGCAGCGGGTCGGTATGCAGCGGAATGTGCGGGTTGTAGCCCAAAGCCTGGACGAAATAGTCGCCCCAGACGCTGCCGAACTCGATGTACTTCATCCCGTGCTTCTTTGCGAATTCGCACGGAACGGTGTAGGGGGCATCCTGGTGCCGCCAGTTGTCAACGTGCATTCCTAACTCGATCATGATTGCTCCTTTGTTTGCGGTCCTCGCCGCAGCACACATGGCGCTCGCCACCGCGAGCAGGCTTGCCGTCGGCGGGCTTCTGCATGCCACCCGGACGAGCGCTCGGTTCTCAATCCGCAACTTGCCGATCCAGAATCTCAGATCTGAAATCTCAAATCTGAAATCTCAGATCTAGAATCTCAGAGCTGAAATCTCAAATCTGACATCCGCAATTCGTGATTCTCAACTCGCCATTCTCAACTCCCCAACGTTGCGTGCCGCAACGTCGGGAGCAGCTCAGCTCTTGAAGCCGCTAAGATCAAACTCCAGCTTCTCGTTGGCCTTGATCATCTCGTCCCAGGTGACGACCTGGCCGGCCTTTTCTCCCGCAATCCGGCCGAGAACGCACGTGAGATTGCTGCGCACAGAGGGTGCCACGGTCGGGTTTGCGTAGTTGCCCGCGGTGACAAACTGGTGGAACTCGTTGATGTTGACCACTGCTCCGTCCTGGAAGAGGCTCTTGAACTCGCCGCCCTTGTAGGGGGTCTTGCCCCTGATCCAGACGTGGCTGTAGTAGTCGGTATCCACCACGCCGTCCTTGCCGTAGACGCGGCAATGAATCGAATCGGGCACACCGGGAACGCACTGCACCGACATGAAGTTGAGCAAAACGTCATCCGGGAACCAGAAGGTTACGGAGTAGCAGTCCTTGATGTTGCCGTAGGTCCGCAGGCCCTTGCTGACGGCCGCCCCGACCGCCTTGACCGGGTCGGAATTGAGGAACCAGGTGGCCACGTCCAGCGTGTGGATGTTCTGTTCGACGATGTAGTCGCCGGACAGGGCCTTCTCGCAGTACCACAGCCGGAGCCGATCCTCCTTGTCCTTGGGCGGCGGCATGACCCCGCCTGCCCACGGGTAGCGGGCCTCGCCACAGACGAGCCGTCCGATCATGCCGTCATGCACCTGCTGGGCGGCCTCGCGGTAGAACTCGTTGGCCCGCGTCTGGAAATCGACGAGGAACACGAGTTTCTTGGCCGTGGCCTTCTTGCCCGACTCGCCGATCGACAGGCATCCGGGCACGTCCACGGCGATGGGCTTGGCGATGAACACGTGCTTGCCGGCGTCGACCGCATCGGCCGCCTGCTGGGGATGGAAGTACGGCGGCGTCTCGATGACCACCGCGTCGAGCTTGCTTTCGAGCAGCTTCTTGTATCCCGACAGGCCGGCATGCCGTCGAGACGGCTCGATGCCGAATTTCTCGCCGACCTTGTCGACCCGGTCCTGGTAATAGTCGGCACAGGCGACGAACCGGTATCCGCCGTGTTTGGCGAAAAGGTCGGCGATCCATCCGCCGCGTCCGCCGCAGCCGATCAGGCCCAACTCAATCTTCGAGTTGGAGCCCGCTCCCCGCACCAGCGAAGGGCTCACGATGGTGAAAGCCGTCGCGGCCGTCCCTGCCAGGAAGCCGCGCCGACCCATTCTGGTCATCTCGATATGCTCGGACATGATTTGCCTCCAATCGCTCGGCAACGTGAATTTCGCTCATCACCCACTGGGACCGGGCATTCTAACCGGGGGTCATGGAGAGGCCAAGGGGGCAGGCGAATGATGATTGAGGAATGCGGAATGATGAATGAAGAACGGGGTCGGGCTTTGCCCGACGATGATTGGGTCTCGCACGGACATCGGCGTGCAGAGCACGCCCTACCGAACCTGCTCACGTTGCCGTTCATCGATATCCTTCCCTCGGAATATCACTCGCAGGAGTGACATCCATGAACCGGATCTCACGAGCAGTCAAGTGTTCCCTGACCGTTGCAGCCGTGTTGTCTGTTGCTGCCTGCATGGCTGTCGCACAGACCGTCGCCGCGGAATGCGGCCGGTACCGCGTTCTCACCGCCGATTCCCACAAGGCCCCGCCGTTTGAGGTTGTCGATATCTGTGTGGCCGAGAAGCCACGGGACGGCGCATGCCTCTGGCAGATCGACATCCACGCGAAAGACGGGGCGGACACCCAGCCGCTGATGCAGCTTCGAGCGATCACTTCCGAGAGTCCGCTGTCCGAGTCCGGCAAACCGCCGGTGTTTGACAAGTACACCCTCCGCGTTCCGGCACTCGACGAAACCATCGAGTACCGCAACGTCCACACCGGCAAGGCCCTGCTGCCAAGCTGGGGCGACTTTGCTCGTCATTTCATCCCCCACGCCGCGCGGGGAACCGGTCGGCAGCGAGGACTGCCCAACACGTGCGAGTACCTCGGCCATGTGCTGACCCTTCGCAACGTCTCGAAGAAGGACTTGCCCGCGTGGGAGAAGGTCACGGTGCTCAACCTCGACCCCGAATTGCTCATCGGCACCGGCCGTACGTTCAAGGACAAGGAGGGCCACCGCCTGCCTCAGCACCCTGAACGTCGAAACTACACCTACATCCCATGGACCAAGGAAGACTACGTCACGATGGTCGAGGCAGGCCACAACTACTTCGCGCTCACGCCCGACATTGGAAGCTACCTGCACACCCAGCCGGTCTTTTACCGGGCCGAGGCAAGCGTGCAATACCCCGCGGACCTGTATCGCAGCAACATGCTCGGGCCGGTCATGTTCATCGATGAGCCCACCTGCATCATGACCGGCGACAAAGAGGTCATCAACCTGCTGCACTTCGCCACCGACGCGACCGCCCTGGTCACCAAGCGGGTCCGGGCCGAAGCGGAACACGCCATGTACAGCTACGAATCGACCCTGCGAAAGGGAATCAACTTTGGTGACATGCGGCTGAGCCAGCCCGATTTCGCTTCGTGGGAGACCCGCTATGAAACCGCCTTCTATCAGCTCGCCGGCGGCACGGCCGGGATCGTCCACGAGGGTCGATACCAGCTTGGCGAGTTTAACGAGCACCTGAAGGCATCGACGGGCACCGACCGCCGGATGACCGCCGAGCAGATGTACCGCTACTACTATGCGTTCCTGCGCGGGGCTGCACGGCACTTCAACAAGGACTGGGGCACAAGCATCTACGGCCAGGCCGACCCGAAGATCACTCCCCTTGCGATCGATATGGCCTATGACATGGGCGCCCGCTACATCTGGTACTGGACCAGCGACCACGATCACCACATGCCGTTCCCCGAACAGCTTGAGCTGACCCGCTCGCTGAGAAAGCACATCGCAGCCAAGCCGCGGCCGTCAATCCGCACCGCCCGGCCGACCCTCGACAAGGCCATCGTGGTCCCCTACGGCTACGTCATCGTTCTGGAATCGCCCACCGGCCGCAAGAACGCCTGGGATCTGTGGTGGGTTCGGGAAATGGACGCCGAGGGCAAGAACGAGGCCTCGCAACGCTACGACCGCCTGCGAAAGACCGTGCTGGTCGAGGTCTTCAAGTCCCTCGATGCCAACGAGGAATTTGACATCATCCATGACGACGGCGCCGAGATTACCGGCTACCGCAATATCGTCCGGCTCAAGGCGGAGTAGGAGCGAAAAAACCGTCGAGACAGACAGTTCCTACGCCCTCGGCTTGAGGCGCCAAGTGAAGGCCAGCAGGACGACACCGATGGCGGTGCAGAGCAGAATGGCCCCCAGAACGACCATCCAAGCGGTTTCCGGGCCGTAGATCGGTTTGAGGTGATACAGGATCCAGCCGAAGCTCTTGGCCTGGGCCGCCTTGCCGAAGTAGCCCATCAGACCAATGAAGCCCGCGGCCGTACCGATGGCCTTTTTCGAGGTCAAATCCAACGCCTGGATCACGATCAGATTAATCACCGGGTAGATGAGAAACCCGATCATCGTCAGCATGGTCATATCCAGCCAGAGATGTCCCGCCGGCGTGAGCATGATCACTGTGAAGGCCAGCATGGTGGGCGCCAGGCACAACACTGCGACCATGCCGCGTCGTCCCTTGAGCAGGTCCGACACCCAACCGAGCAGAATCGTCGAAGGGATGCCCCCAAACTCGAGGGCCATCGTGCTGAAGCCGCCTCCCAGTTCGGTGGCCCCTTTGATCTCGCGAAGGTACTTCGGCCCCCAATCGAGCATGCTGTAGCGGGTTACGTAGGCAAAGAAGTTTGCCGCCGCCAGGATCCAGATGTACTTGTTCGTGAACACCATGTCGACCAACAACTCGCGAGTCGTCAGTTCTCGTTCGGCATCAAGACCCGGACGAGCCCCGTTGGGATAGTCCTGTCGATACTCCTCGATCGGGGGCAACCCGACCGATTGAGGCGTGTCGCACAGCCGGAAGAGGATGTAGAAAGCCCCGATCGTGGCCAGGACACCCGGCAGATAGAACGCGTACTGCCAGCCGCCAAGATAGTGGATCGCCCCCCCGGCAATGACGCCGGCCACACCACCGCCGACATTGTGGGCGGTGTTCCAGATGCTGAAGGTCAGGCCGCGTTCTCTCTCGCTGAACCAGTGCCCCATGCTCCGCCCGCATGGCGGCCAGCCCATGCCCTGGAAGAAACCATTGAGACCCCAGAGCCCCAGATGCACGTGATAGTTGGCGACGCTGCCGAAGGCGAAGTTACATATGGCGGTCAGCAGAAGCCCCGCGGCCATGAACCTTCGCGGATTACTGCGGTCTGACAGGGCCCCCATCACGAACTTGCCGAGCCCGTACGTGAGGGCAGTGACCATCAGTAGGCTGCCCACCATCCTGTCGTCGTAGCCGAGAGCGATCTCCATGTCCTTGGTGACTACGCCGAGGTTGTTGCGCACCAGGTAGTAAGTCGCGTATCCGATATACGTGGCTTCCATCACCCGCCAGCGGAAGAACGGATAGACGCGTCGAACCTCGTCGTCCGGCAGGCGCGGAATGTGTGGGGCTGGGGCAAAGAACCGACGCCAGACGGCCGTAATCATGCACGCACACCTGTCTCGACCTGCGGGCGGCGATTGGCCCCTGACAAGACGGGCAAACCTGCCTGCCGGCGGTATCGTTCGATTTCGGCCGCCTGTCGGGCCTCGTTCCAGCCGAGTATGTCGGCCATCCAGCGAACCACCTGGTCGGCGATACCCTCGGCCTGACGCTGGTAATAATGCCAGCCGGCCCGCCGGATGATGACGTCGTCGAGATGAATCGCCCATTCGCGGCGGCAATAGTGCTCGACTGCGGGGGCAGACACCGGGGGTGGCACGATCCCGCTGAGGTTCTCGACTTCCCGTGGCTCAAGAAGCGGTGTGACAGCGGTGTTGCAGGGCAGACGGCCGCGCCCGAGGCACCTGACGATCTGATCCACCGTCTGCTCGGCCATCAGCCGATAGGTCGTCAGTTTGCCGCCGGCGACATTGTACCAGCCCGGCTCGGACATGCGAATTTCGTGCGAGCGGGAGATGTCCGAGGGTCGGCCGTTCGGATCGGCGATCAGAGGCCGCAGACCGGCCCACGTGCTGACAATGTCCTCGGTGGACAGCGATGCTCGTGGAAACGCCTCATTGACCACACCGAGCACATAGCTGACATCTGCCGGATCGGCGAAAACCTCGTCGAGCGAGCCGTCATAGTCGGTGTCGGTCGTGCCCAGAATGACGCGCTCGCCCCAGGGGATGGCAAACAGAATCCGCTTGCCCTCGGTCATAACCACGGCATCGGGAATGGGCAGGCGGAACCGCTCCACCACCAGGTGAATCCCCTTGGTCAGCCGCAGCGGGATGGTGCTCTGTTTGAACTGGCTGCCCCATGGGCCTGTGGCGTTGACCACGCAGCGGCTGATGATCCTGACTTCGTCGCCGCTGACGCGGTTTTCGAGCCGGCAATGCCACTTGCCGGATTCGTGCGTGGCCGTCTCCAGCTTGCAGTAGTTGAGGACCTTGGCCCCGGCCTTGGCCGCCGATCGCAGGGTATCGATGGTCAGGCGGGCGTCGTTGGTCAACCCGTCGAAGTAGCGGACCGCGCCGGTCAGGTTGCGATCATTGACCCCCGGGAGATAGTCAACCACCTGCCCGGGCTTCATGCTGCCGGAATCCCCGAAGTTGCGTCCGCTGCAGAGCCAGTCGTATATCCGCACGCCGATTCGCAGCTTCCACAAAGCCCAAGGCGCCCACGGCGCCCCCCGGTAGGTCGGCAACATGAAGGCCAGCGGCTCGCAGATGTGCGGGGCCAGCCCGTGCACGATCCGCTTCTCGATGCTCGCTTCTCGAACCAGCCCGATCCGCCCTTGGGCCAGGTAGCGCAGTCCGCCGTGGAGCAGTCGGCTCGACCGGCTGGAGGTTCCGAATGCAAAATCGTGTTGCTCGACCAGCCCGACGCGCAGGCCCCGCATGGCCGCGTCGCGGGCAATGCCGGTTCCGACGATCCCGCCGCCGACAACCAGCACGTCCAGCGGCTCGCTCACCAGTTCACTGACAGTCTTCACCCGTTCGTCGCTCATCATCTCGCTCATCGATCGTTCTTGTCACCGTGTGCCACGGCCAGCAACTCTCCCAACTCCCTGAGGCTCGGTACCACCAGGTCCGGTCGTTCAGAACAGGCCGCGACGTCCTTTTCTGTTGCCTCACCCGTCAAAACCAGAATGCCCAACGCACCCGCGCGGTGGGCCATCACCATGTCCGTGTAGAGCCGGTCGCCGACCATCGCCAGTTGCGACGGCTGCAGCGAGTGCCGGACGAGGATACCGGTGAGCATCGCCGGATCGGGCTTGCCCAGAACAACCAGCGGCTTCACGCCTGTCGCCTCCGTCAAACACGCACACACCGCTCCGCAATCCACCAGCACGGTCGGCTGATCCGTCGGACACACACGGTCCGGATGCGTGGCGATGAACGGCTTGCCCCGCTTGATCCACCAGGCCGCCTTGCATAGCCGCTCGAACGCCAAGCCCGTGTCGAATCCCGCAACCACAGCGTCCGGCTCCTCGTTTGGACCCAGGATTTCAAAACCCGCCTCGGCGAACTCCCGTTGGAGACTGGGTGTGCCGAGAACAAAGAGTTGGTGGATCTGGGGGAGATTCCTGCGCAGGTAGTCGGTCGTGCAGAGTGACGAGCTGTAGATTTCGCCGGCCTGGGCTTCGATACCCATCTTGCGCAGGTGGCCGACGTAATCCGCCACGCTCCGCGACGAGTTGTTGGTCAGAAAGGTGTAGCCGATCCCCATCTCTCGCAGCCTTGCCAGAAAGGTCGGCGTGAAATCAAACAAGGTGCCGCCCTTGTAGATGGTGCCATCCATGTCCAGCGCCAGGTGTCGAATGGTTTGAAGGTTCGCCTTCGACGACGCGCCATGTTTGCCCGGTAGCTCGCTCACGACTTCTCCACGTGCTCAACGGCAACCGCGTTCCAGCACAACACGAACAGCAGGCCCGCGACAACAGCCGACGCCAGCAGGACCACGAACACCGGGTCCCAGCCGGCCGTGTCGGCGATTCGCCCCAGCCCCCACCCGGAAAGTACCGTACTCAGATAACCCAGCAGGCCGGTCAGCCCGATGGCGGTCGCCGCCGCACGCCGTGATGCCAGGTTGGCCGCAATCACGCCGACCAGACATTGCGGACCATAGATGAAGAAACCCGCCGCACACAACAACGCACTGTACACCAACGGCGATTGCGAAGGCGATCGCCAGAACAACCAGACGCACACGCCGCACAAACCCATCCAGACGGCACATGCACGGCCGGCTCGTCCCCGGAAGACCCTGTCGGTCATCCACCCGCTGAGCAGCATGCCCGCCACACCGGCCAATTCATACGCCGCCACGCTCCAGCCGGCCTTGCTCACGTGAATCCCCTTCATCTCCGAGAGCATGGTCGGGCCCCAGTCGAGAAGCGCATACCGCAGCGTGTACACAAAGAAGTTGGCGAGGCTCACGACCCAGATCATCGGGTTGAGCAACACGCGGTGAATGACGAATTCGCGAAAGGCCGTGGCCTCACTGTCCGCGTCCGCGTTTTGCCCGGAGCCGCCCTCGTGCATGTCCCAATACGTCTCGATGGGAGGCAGACCGAGCGACTGCGGCGAGTCTCGCAGCCGATCGACAAGGAAAACCGCCCCCGCCACCGCGACCACCGCTGGAACCAGGAAGCACAACCGCCAGTCGTGAGTGACCAGCAGGCTGCAGAGCCCAAGGGCCGCGGCCGCTCCGATCGAATGCGACGTGTTCCACAAAGCGAACTTTGTGCCCCGTTCGGCGGGCGAGAACCATTGCGTGAGACTCCGCGCACAGGGCGGAAAGCCCATGCCCTGAAACCACCCGTTCATCACCCAGAAGACACCGAAGGTCAGGGCCGCGCCGGTGAACCCGCAGAAGATGTTCATCATCGCCGAGAGCAACAGCCCCAGAGCCATGAACCATCGAGGGTTTGTCCGATCGCCCAGGAATCCGTTGGCAAATTTGGATACGCCGTAGAGGACACCATGCAGCGTCAAGAACAGGCCAAGATCGGCCTTGGTCACGCCCATCGTTTCTTGCATGACCGGCATCGCGATAGGCAGGTTCTTGCGCACCAAATAGAAAACCGCGTAGCCGATCAGGCTCGCATAGAGAATTCTCTGTCGCCAGTAAGCGTACTGGCGCTCGACCTTGGCGGCATCGCGAATGCGATCGATCTCGGGAGCAGGCCGCAACAGTGTTGTGATTTGCCTCAGCATCATCTGATCCCGTTATTCGCGTCCCAATTGCTCCCATGCCCCGCCTCGGGCGAAAAGCCGCTCCAGGCATTCGGGCAGAAGCCCTGTCAGAGTCGCCAGATCCAGCACGGTGAACCTACGCCGTATTTGCTGTGCCGCAAGATAGCTGCGCCGCAACCGTGGCAGGTCAATGCCGATCGCCTCCGGCCGGCACGGGGCCCCCGCCTGCTCCAGCATCCCGCAAAGAACCCGCGAAGGAATCAGTTGCTCGCGCAGTCGATCCCGCAGATCGGGCCACACCTTCCGCAGCCTTTGCAGTAGCGCCAGGGCCTGCTCTCGATCAAGATGCTTGGCCTCGACTTCCCGGAGCGAGACCTCCCGCAACTCGGGTACCGTGTGCATCTGGCGAACCTGCTCGCGAACCGACTCCACATCCGGCCGACGATCGCAGATTCGCTGCGCGTCCATCAGTTGAAGCGGGTATCGCAGCATCTCCTCATATAACAGCGTCACCGCCAGCGTTCCTACGCCGACCTTGTGACCATGCAGCGGGACTGTGTCTGCATGTCGATGGTGCTCCATGTCCCAGAGGTGGCTGAACTGGTGCTCGGCACCCGAGGCTGGGCGGCTGGACCGGCAGTGCTGCATCGCGAACCCGGTCATCAGCAGGCCCTCCAGCAGCCCTCGGATCGCCGCGCGATCACCTCTTTGAATCGCCGCCGGGTCGGCAACCCATTCTCGGAGGCGTCTCTGCACAAGATGCCACGCTTCCGGCTCGATGGCCTCAACACCCAATGCATCGGCCAGAATCCAATCTGCCCCGGCCGTGGTCTTCGCCGCAAGATCCGCGTAGCCGGCCGCATTCAGCTCGCCGGGTGCCTCGCACACGACGTCCAAATCGGCAATCACCGCCCGCGGGGCCGCACAGAAGTACGTCTCCTTCGAGCCATGCCGGGTAATCGACGCTCCGAATGCCGTGTATCCGTCCATCGGCGCGGCGGTCGCCACAACCATATACGGTCTTCCGCAGAGGTGGGCCGCCAGCTTGGTCAGATCGTTGATTGTGCCCGAACCGACCGCGATGGGCACCGCGCCGCTGCCGTTCAGGACGCTCTGCAACCGCTCCACATGACGATACTCGGCGTGCAAATCCGGTTCTTCGAGAACAAGGGACTCTGCTACCGGCAGACCGGCCTTTCGGCACAAACCTGATACGCGTTGTCCGGCCACCAGGAATGTGTTGCGGTCGGCAACAACCACCGCCGTTGACTCGGGAAACTGCCGGCGAAAGACATCGGCCGTCAAACCGATCACACCCTCGCCGACCCGCACCTCCCGTGTGTCCGACACCATACGGAGTGCCCGTTCGACTCGCTCGATGAATCCCTCTTCACAGGTAGCCTGTGATCGTTGCTCGCAGCTCATTTCCCGCTCCGTTTCTGGTGGTTGCGGACGGCCTCGAGTGCCGCCTCCGGGTCGTCCGTGGCGAACGACTGGACCCCAAGCTGCAACAATCGCTCATACCCGGCCACGTCACAGCCGCCCGGGCAGAAGGCCTGGAACAGAATACGGCGAGCTTCGAGCTCCTCTGCG
Organism: Phycisphaerae bacterium; assembly: GCA_030372985.1. GTDB lineage: Bacteria > Planctomycetota > Phycisphaerae > UBA1845 > PWPN01 > JAUCQB01. The sequence continues at coordinate 100,813 of JAUCQB010000180.1, read as the reverse complement.
ACCGCTCGCAGGAACGCGGCGGACGGCTGGAAGCCGCCCTCTGACGTCAAGTCGCCCACCTTCACGTGGATCTGAAGCTGGGTCACGCCCGCAAAACTCGCCGTTCTGACTTCTTCGAGTCGCTCGCCCAGCCTGGCCTCGGTGCCGCCCATCCACAGCAGTGTCTGCGACTGGGGCAGCAATTCCTTCCATCGTCGGAGTTCCTCGTATTTCGTTGACGCCAGGATCACCTGCGATGCAACCCCGCGCTGCGAGACCATCTCAGCCAGGCGCTCAAGCGGCACCTGCTTGACGTCAAGATACAACCATCGCTCGGGCCGGCCGCGTATGGCATCCAGCACTTCCACGATCTGAGGAATCGGCTGCCCCTGCGGGCCGATTCGCAACTTGGTCAGCTCCGACCAGGTCAGGTCGCTTGTACCCTTGCCCCGCAAATCGGGCGGCAGGTTGCTGACCAGCCGATCGAAAGTCGTGTCGTGGAACGCCACGACCACGCCGTCCTTGGTTGTCCGGACATCGGCTTCCGGCACCGTGCCGAGCCGCCACGCCAGCTCAAACGCCTGCATGGTGTTCTCGGGGGCGAGTTTTCCCGCCCCACGATGCGACTGAATGACGACCGTGGGTGGCGAGGGGCCTGTCGCTTTCTTGACGCCGTCACCTGGCAATGAACACCCGGTCATCCACGCCAACAAAGCCACGGACGAAGGACCTCGCCCGACCAGACGACGGGCCCTGCCAACGAAACTCGCTGCCATCTCGAAACGGTTCATGGTTCCGCCCTCAACCGGACACCAGGCGCGCGCAAAGAGGCCCCTGCGAAGGCTCGAAGCTCGCAGGGGCCTTTCTCTTGTTCTCTGGCCCGCAATACGATGAACGCTGGCTTGAATCCAGTGTTAACAGTAGTGTATCGGCAGGCGGCGGCCCCTGTCAAGAGTCGGAGCAAAGCCGCAACGAGAGGGGCCCGGAGAGGATTCCGGTCCGAGCGAGACAAAAGAAGGCGGAAAGAGAGCAAGGCAGCGAGACAGCAGATGCGAAAAGGGCGGAGCGGATCGCCTCATGAAAAAGACTGATCGTTCAGACGACATCCGGCAATGGCTGACGCGACCGATCATTCCTGTGGTCTCGCAGGCCAATGTTGATACGGCATTGGTGGCCGAGGCCAGCCTCCTGTTTCTCCAGGGTTGCGAACTGGCCGATCTTGCCAGCATGCTCGATTGGCTCAGAAAGGGACCTCTGGCCCACCTGCCCATCATGCTGCACATCGACCTGCTGGCCGGCCTGAGCAGTGACGATGCCGGCCTCCGGTACCTGGCCGGCATCGGCCAGATCGACGGGATCATTACCGTCCGCCCCCACATGGTGTCCGCGGCCCGAAAGCAGGGATTGGCGTCGATCTTGCTGCTGTTCCTCCAGGACGGCCGGGCCGTGGATCGCGGCTTGCACATCGTCGAACAGTCGCAGCCCGACATTATCGAACTCGTCCCCGGCGTGGCCGCCCTCGAAGTCCTCCCGCAATTCGCCAACGTCCCCATGCCGCGGATCGCCGGCGGCCTCATCCGATCTGCCGACTTGGTTCGCCGCCTCATCGAAGCCGGCTGTGACGCGGTCAGCACCAGTACAGCCGATCTGTGGCAGCTCAATCGCTCGACGTCCTGAGGCGGACCGCTTTTTTGCGGGCCGCAGCCAAAACGTGCTGCGATCCAGCAACATGCGCGCAAGCCGCACAGAGCTCTGGCCATAAGGTTCTGAGGATATGTGCGAGAACCGCGGAGCAGTCCTCGCCTGAAACCCTCGCCGAGTCAGGGTTTTCCCGAAGGGCTCCGCCACGCCGCCACGGCGTCGGGTCTGCCGTTGTGGCGTCTGGCCATCTCCCTCTTTCAGCATGCGAGTGTATAATGCAGCGGGGCCGCAAGAGGGGGCTGCGCAGGCTCAGGACTGCGGACCCTTCACACTGGTGCGGCAAGGGCGACAAGAGAGACTGCTCGACCGGGTAACCGCGTGCGGCACTTGTGCGGCCTTGCCGCAGGATGTTGTGTTTCTCTTCGTGTAACGGGGCAAACACAATGGGATACGAGTTGCTGAGAACCGTCGTTTGGGCCGTGGCGGCCACGATGCTGATTGTCGGCCCGGTAACGGGTCAAATGAACGACGACGCCGAAGCAGGAAGCGAGCAGGCGGAGTCGGCTCCGGCGGATGAGCAATCCGGCGGGCAAGTGATCGAAGGTCTGGTCCTCAACTACTACGGAGGCGGCATCACGGGGGCACGAATCCGCGTTGAAGCCCTGAACGCCAAGCCCGGGGATCCGCCGATTGCGGAGGGCGAGTCCGGGAAGGGCGGCGAGATTCGCATCCGCTTGCCCAAGCGGGTCAATGAAAACGTGCGCGTCCGTATCCAAATGGATGGTTACCAGGAATTCGTGCAGGAGGTCGACCCGACCGATCCAGAGAACCCGGCGTTTGTCGATGCCGCCCTCCAAGGGGCGGGCACCATCAGCGGCGTCGTGCGGGCCAGGTCAAGCGGCAAGCCGGTCGCGAACGCGAGGGTCTTGGGTGAAAGCGGCGGTCGTGAAACGGCGGCCCGGACCGATGCGAAGGGCAAGTACACCCTCACGGGAATCGTGCGGGGGAAAGCCCGTCTTAAGGTCGTGGCAGACGGTTTTGCCACGTTCCGAACGATCCTGGAGATCGACGAGCAGGACGCGGAGGAGGACATCGACCTGTCCGCGGAGCTTCCCGTTGAACTGCTTGTCGTCACCAGCGACGGCGACCCGGCTGAGAAGGTATTGATCGAAGGCTGGATCGAATCGACCAGAAGCTCAGTCGAGGCCATGAGCGACGCGAATGGCCGGGCCACCCTGCGGGGCATCGGCGAAGAGGTGGATGAAATCCGCCTGCGGCTTAATGGAGACCGTTACGTCAGAATGGCGGGCTTTGATGAGCGGCTCTATCTGACGGCTTCACAACCGGCGGCCGAAACGATGCCGGCAACGACCCGGCCGGCCCTGCACAGAATCATCGTGAACATCGCCGCCAAGGTGCGAGGGAGAATCACCGACGACAAAGATGAGCCGCTTGCCGGGGTGCGGGTGAGCGCCGGACGAAAGAGTCGCTCTGACATGCCGGTGACCTGGACCGACCTGGATGGAGAGTACCAGTTGAGCGGGTTGCCGGCCGGGCTGATTCCCCTCACCTTCCAGCACCCCGATCACGCCCCGGATGTGCGGGAAGTCTCACTCAACGCGGGGCAGACCGGTACCCTCGATGCCAGGCTGAACGCGGGAGAAGCCATCGCCGGAACCGTGGTCGGGCCGGACGATGAGCCGATCGAACAGGCGTGGGTCGTGCTGGAAGAATGGAAAGGATACCAGACCATCGGAATGCGGGCCGCAACCGATGAGGAAGGCGGGTTCTTGTTCAAGCACGCTCCGGAAGGCGAACTCATTTTCACCATCGTCAAGGCCGGGTCCAGCAGACCGATACGCCAGACCATGGTCGCAGGCAAAACCGACTACCGCATCGTTCTGGAAGAAGTCGCAACTCCGGCCGTCGCGGGCGGCGGTCCGGGACCGACGGGGGTCAAGATCCCCGTCGGTCAGACTGTGCCGGACTTCACCCTCATCGGCCTGGATGGGACGAAGTACAAGCTCTCTGAGCTGAAGGGCAAGTACGTCTTTCTCGACTTCTGGGCAAGCTGGTGCCCCCCGTGTCAGAAGGAGATCCCGAATGTCAAGGCCCTCTACGAGGCCATGAAGAGTGAATCAGGCTTCGTTCTCATTGGAGTAAGTCTCGACACCGAGAACAAGGACTTCAAGGAAGCGGTCTCGCAAAAGAAAATGGACTGGCCGCAGGTATGGGGACCGGAGTCCGGGGCCGAGGAGACTTTTGAGATGCTCGACGGCCTGGGTATTCCCTACACTTGCCTGATCGGCCCCGACGGCCGAATGTTGGCTCAGCATATCTTCGGCCCCGGAACCACTGAGCAGGTCAAGAAGCTGGTCAAAAACTGAGCCTCATGACTGAAGAACCACACGCGTCCGTGAGGCCGGAAGCAAAATATCCATGCAACGCGCACCCGGTTTCGGTTACCGGCGGATGTGACGAGGCCGCAGCGCATCCCGGGAACGGGCTGCCGACAGCGAGTCCGGTCAGGACGGCTGCGAGGTCGCCTTTGCACCGGACACACCGACGGGTATCCCTGACGGAATGGCCGCCGGACGCGTCGCCGGCCGGAGGGACATTGGGCGCGTGGCAGGCCGGAGGTTGGCGGGACGGGTGGCTGTTCGGAGGGCCGCCGGACGCGTCGCAGGCCTGGTTGCCGTCGCCCGCGTCGCCGGGCGAGTGGCCGGGCGCGTGCTTGGCTTTGCCGGTCGGGTTGCCGCCGGCTTGGAGGCAGGTGGGGGGAGCGCCATGATCGAAGCCAGATCGATCGGCTGAACGCCGACGACCGGATACTTCTTCTGGGTCTCTTCCACCGCCTCGATCACCGGTCGGGCCTGCAGGAGGGAGCGCATCTGAAACTTCGTGTGGGGATCGTCAAAGGGGCGGCGCCCAGGAATACGCTCAAGAACCTGCACAATGTGGTAGCCTACGCCGGTCTCCACAACCTCGGAGATTTGACCCGGTTCCAGAGACCAGGCGGTGCTGATCAGCGCCTCGTTCAACCGCATGTACCTGGGCATCGTGCCGAGCAGGCCGCCGATGGCACGGGTATTGTCGTTGGTCAGCTTGACAGCCTCATCCCAGGTCTTCTTGCCGGATACGATTTCCTCCCGCAAACGCGCGAGAGCCTCTCGCCTCGCCTTCTTCTGTTCAGGGGTGGACGTTACCGGGGCAGCGAAGACGATGTGCCGCAGCTTCACCCGCGTGTCGTTATAGTAGTCCGGGTGCTCGTCATAGAGCTTGCGAAGGTACTCTTCGTCTTTTGCCTTTGCCGCACCCCGTTGCGACAGCTTGGCATGACCAATGCGAATCCTGAGCTGCTCGAGGTAGCGCTTCCAGCCAACACCGGACTCGTCAAGGCCTCTCTTCAGGTCCTCAACGCTCTTCAGTTTGGCGACCTTGACGTCTCTCTGGATCTCCCGGTCAATATCCTCCTGGGTGATCAACTCCGGGTGTTCATCCAGGTAAACTGAAAAGACTGTGTTGCTCAAGACCGTCCCCAAGGCTTTTTGTGCGGCGACTCTGCGCTTCTCGGGGGGCATGGTGCGGAGGAGCCTCTCCACATCGGCCTGAGTGACGACTGCCTTGTCGCCGATGCGGACCAGTATCCGCTCGGAGGCCCGTTGGCTGGCGGCGGTCTTCGTCGTGGACTCCTTCGCCAAGCCTTCTGCCGGCTTCGAACAACCCGTTGCGGGCCAGATCAGCAACGCACTCAGCACAAAGGCCATGAGCTTTCCACTCGGTACGGAACCTGCTGCCATCGAACTTGTCCTCCCATCATCACCGGCGCACTCAGCGCCGGCCGGGGCTCCCCAGGCCCCCTGCGGAAGCCGTGCCCGCTTGCGTATTTGTCGGTCACTTTGACGGGCCGGATGAACCTCCGATCTTGTGCTCCGTCCCGGCCCAGAGACGACCGATATTAGCCCGATGACGATAAACCACCAGGGCCGCAATCACAAGACCGAACATGTGGAGCGGCCAGAGTGTTGAAAAGTCCCCCCATTGGTCGCGGTTCCACGCGGCCAACACCGCAAATATGAGCGGGAAAGCGACAACCGCCACGATGGAGGACACTGAGACGTAGCGGCTGCCCCATAGAACAATCCCCCAGACAGCAAAAGCCGCCAGTCCCGCCAGGGTATAGTACGGATAGATGCCCAGCCCCACGCCCAGTGAAGTCGCCACGCCCTTGCCGCCTTTGAACTTGAGATAGACGGGAAACATATGGCCCAGGACGCAGGCTACCGCTGTCAGCACCCACAGGAGATAAGGCAGGTAGCCAGGACCCGCCGACTCGCCGCCGCCTGCCGCGCGAAACAGCAGAAACCTGCCCAGGGTCACAGGCAGAAAACCCTTGAGGCCATCGAGGACAAAGACCAGGATTCCATAAGGTCGACCCAGCACCCGGCCTACGTTCGTGGCGCCGATGTTGCAGCTGCCCCTGGTGCGAACATCCACCCCCTTGAGCCGGCCGATCAACAGTCCGAATGGAACGGCGCCGCAGAGGTAGCTCAGCAATATCAGGCCCGCCGTGTGCCACCATTCGATCGTCAATCCAATCATTGATGCAGGTCTCCGGAACACCCGCGGCGTGATCTGCACCAGCGGGTGGCAGGCCTCTCAATCACCGGGCGTGCGCCGATCGCGGCTTTGCAGCACGTCCTCGTAGAGCCTCATGACCTCCGCCGCATGGCGGGCCATCGTGAACGGCTCGACCGCTGCCAACGTGGCCTGGGCGCACTGGCGCCGATGGGCGTTGTCTGCCAGGCGGAAGATTCGATCCGCGAGGGTCTCCCAGTCGGTCGGGCAACCGATCACGTAACCTTCACGGCCGTCTGTGACGCACTCGGCTGCGCCATTGTACTTCGTCGTGATGACCGGCAGACCGGCAGCCATCGCCTCGAGTACCACACGGCTGCAGGGATCGTAATACGTGGGATGAACGAGGATATCGGCCGCATGATAGAAGGCGTTCACTCGTTGCGACGGTCCGGCGAAGAAAACACGATCCGCCAGTCCCAGAGCGGCAACCTGACCGGCCAGGGTTTTCGGATTGTCGCGGCCGACAATGATCGCATAAACGTGGCCCAGCCCGCGAACCCGACCATCTGCCATGGCCTGGATCATCTTGTCCACACCCTTAAGCTTGAAATTGTGGGCGACCGCCAGCAGCAGGAGGTCGTCATCAGCCAGCCCGAACTGCCGGCGGATCTCGACTCGGTGTTGCCGCCGTTCGTGAGCCGGTGACGTGTCCGGGTCGACGCCGTTGAAGATGAGACGGATACGGCCGGCATCGAAGCCGTAATGCCGCTTCAATTGGTCGCTGACGTACTGCGAAATGGCGATGACCCACGGCGGCGGCCGGCGGCTCAGCAGGCGTCGTTCCAGGGCGCCGAGCACGCGGTACTTGAGGTCCACACGCTGGCCGAGCCACTTGAACCCTCGCTTGACCGCCGAAGGCCTCAACGCCAGGTTTCTAAACAGCATCTCGGGGACTGTGCCGCCACGGGGTTGATACACATCGGCGAAGGGGCAGGGCGTGATGGCATGAACGACGTCAAAGCCATGCGAGCGAACGTAGCTCGCGGCCCCCCGGACGAACCGCCAGGTCCGCCCGGACCGCCAGCCGGCACCGACCTTGATCGGCACGATGCTCATCGCGGGCGTCGAGGGAATGTCCGTTGTCGTCAGAACGGTGACGCTGCAACCCAGGTTCCCAAGGTGACGCGCAAACTGAACGGTCGAGGTCTCAGCACCGCCGCGCCAAGTCTCAATTCGCTCTATGATCAGGGCCACATTCATCGGCCAGATCCACCGCTTTCGGCTGTCACGGCCCGGCGGTCGCGGCCGCGTTTGAGCATTCTCAGCGTCTTGGCGTGCACCTTCTCGGACAGTTGCCGGGCGGAGATGAGCCGGCCACAACACCGCACATAACGGGCCAGAAAACGCAACCGCTCCAGGGGTGTCACGCATTCGGCGGGCGTCGAATAGTGCAGTGCCGCCAGATCCTTCACCACCCACCTGCCAAGCCGCCATCTGGGCCGGAAAACCCGCTGGAGATCGATCAGACGATAACCCTCGCCTCGCAACTCGTCCGGCTTGCCCACCCCCGGCTCCAAAAACACGTGGGACAGGTAGAGATCCCGATGAACGAAACCGGCCCGGTGAAGGGAGGCCACAAACCTGGCAAGACGATCAATACGTTCACGGCGGCATAGGCTGTCAGCCCTGCCGCTGGTGTGAGGCAGGTTTGCCGGAACCCACTTTTCCAGCGACATGCCTTCTACGGCGTGCAGCATGACGAAACTTCGCCGCTCCCAAGGGCCGATCATCTCCTGGCCAAAGGCAACTGCCACGGCGGCGGGAATGCCGGCCGCAGCCAGATCCCGGGCGTTTCGCCACTCGATGCCGGCCGTGCTGAGGCCCCAGTTGCCCTGTAACCAACGGTCACATTGTCGTCGGAACGGGGGATTCAGAAAACGCTTCAGGTAGAAGACTTCCGCCCCTGCGGGCGGCACGCCCAGGGAAATGCGCCATCGCTGGCGCCAGCCTTCCAGGCCGGGCTTGTCGAGCCGCTCGCCCTGGTCCCACCGAAAAACGGCGTCAAGGCCGTCCAGCCCACAGGCCGACAGCAGACGCTCGTAGCCGGCAGCCATTTCAAACACCGTGGTCACCTGTGTGCTCAGAACACCTAAACCCCTGGAAGAACAAGGCTATCTGCCATGCTGGCGGTATGCAACTGTGCGCCGGAGCTCCCTGTGGGTAGGAATGGGCCGGATATCGGCTGCCGAAGTTGACATCTGACGGCCCATCGGCATCATGTGCAGATCAGACTGCGTCGTGCATGCGTAGAACCTGAAGATCCGTGCCGGCGATCGTGCCGGCCGCCTCCTCCGGTTTGCACGATGCACAAGCTTCAAACCAGGAGGAACTCTTATGCAATCCGGCAAGTCCAATGGACTGTCTCGGCGTCAGGTGGTCCGCGGCGCGGCCGTGGCGGCAGCGGCGACCACGGCTTTCCCATACATCCTGCGGGGAGCAACATCCGACAAACCGGTCAAGGTGGGCGTGATCGGCTGCGGCGGGCGCGGCACGGGCGCGGCCCACAATGCGATTGCGGCCGACCCGGCCGTCAGGATCGTGGCCCTGGCCGACGCCTACAAGGATCGCCTGCAAGACTGCCGCAAGAGCGTTGTCGAGAAGACCAAGGTGGAAATCGAGGATAAGCACTGCTTCGTTGGTTTCGACGCCTACAAGAGACTGGTCGAACTGGACCTGGACTACGTGATCCTGGCCACACCGCCTCACTACCGGCCCGAGCACTTCACTGCCGCGATCAAGGCGGGCCGGAACGTCTTCACCGAGAAGCCCGTGGCTGTTGATCCGGTGGGCATCCGGATGATGCTCGAGGCCGGTAAGATGGCCGACGAGAAGAAGCTCTCCGTCACCGCCGGCACACAGCGGCGCCACCAGAACTCCTACATCGAGACGATCAAGCGAATCCACGACGGGGTCATCGGCAGGATCCGCGCCGCCCAGTGTTACTGGAATGGCGGCCAACTCTGGTACAAGGACCGCCAGGAGAACTGGTCAGACATGGAGTGGATGCACAGGGACTGGGTGAACTGGGCCTGGCTCTCGGGCGACCACATCGTCGAGCAGCACGTCCATAACCTGGACATCATGCATTGGGTGCTCAAGACCCATGCTCGCAAGGCCGTGGCCATGGGCGGACGGGCCCGCCGCGTCACCGGCGACCAGTACGACTTCTTCTCCGCGGATTTGTCGTTCCCGGACCCGGAGGCCCCGGACAAGGAGAACATGGACATCCACGTCCACAGCATGTGCCGGCAGGTGACCGGTTGTGCTTCCAGCGTCAGCGAACGGGTGATCGGCGAGAAGGGCGTCTCCAATTGCGCCGGCTGGATCAGCGGCGAGGGCAAGCTGGACATTCCGGGCAACGACCCCTACGTCCAGGAGCACGTGGACCTGATCAAGGCCATTCGCAGCGGCGAGCGGATCAACGAGACGCAGAACGTCAGCGAGTCCACCATGACCGCGATCATGATCCGCATGTCGGCTTACACCGGCAAGGAAGTCACCTGGGAGGATGCGATCGAGTCCGACCTCAAGCTCGGCCCGCCGGACTACAAGCTCGAGGACGAGGTGATCCGAAGGCACATCCCGGTGCCCGGAAAATAGCGGGCCCGCCAAGAAGCACCAAGCCGGCCAAACGGGCAGGCCCTCCGAAGGCCTCCTGAAAGCCAGGCACCCCTTGAGCCGACGGCCGCCGATCCGCCCGGAATCGGCCGGCCGACTCCCAAGTAACAACGGAGCAGGGCGAACACCACCTCGCCCTGCTCCTTCTTTTTCCGGGCCCGAGCCGCTCCGAGCCAGCACCCGAATTAGCCCCCGATCGAGGGTCTGTGAGACCAACTCGCGACCTTTGCGCCCCCGACATACCTGCAATCGACGCCCCAAGAACGCGATCACGTGTCGCTGGCGGGACAGTCGCGATCCTGCCAGGATAATCCACATGGCATCATTTGCTGATGTTTGACGCGCAGATGGGTATTGGCTCGCGGCCCACCTACAGTCCCGTCGGAGGAGTGGCGGGCGTGCGGCGTCCAGTGCGTGTGCCTGTTTATCTTTTCCCCCGGCCCGTTCCGACCCTCTCGCAATATCGAGGAATTGTCCAGGTGCAGCCGAGGATGTGCCACACGCAGGCGCGAGAAGGCTGACCTGGAGAACGACTGCGGCGTTGCTCAGGCGGACTTGCGCAAGAGTCCACCTTCTGTTCACGTGGCCTGGCCGCTACGCCGGACCCGATTCCCCGAACGCAGAAAGGTCAACGGAGGTCAACCCAATGTACCGCAAGCGTGTCACATGGCGCCCGGGCTTCGCCAGCCTGTTGCTGCTGACCTTCATCGAGCCTGGATGGGCCCAGCTCTCGCGAGAGGTCGCCCCGACAAGACAGTTCACTTGGAAGGGTTTGCTCGATCAGGAGACGGTCGCAGGTCCGCAACCGGATGCGGTCGTTCCCCGCGAGGCTCCCGACCACAGGCGGGCACAGGCACGTAAAGTGCCAAGCCCGTCGCTCCGGCGGGCGGGGGAGGCAGTCGGCGAGCAATCGCTCTTGCCTGCTCCTGAAGCGCTTTGCCCGGGCTTCCCCGCCCAGCCCACCCACAACTTCGGCTTCGGCTTCCAGGGGTTGGACGATGACAACTCCGCCATCCCGCCGGATACCATCGGGGGTGTTGGTCCGCGGCATGTCATGACCATGCTCAACACTCAGGTCCGCATCCACAATCGCAACGGTGCGGTGACCTACTCCACTGTGAGTCTCGGCACGTTCTGGGCGGGTCTCAGCGGCCCGTTCGATCCGAAGGTCTATTACGACAACCTCTCGGGACGTTGGATCGCCGTATGTCTGGGCAGCAAGGATTCGGCAAACTCGGATTGGGAGATCGCGATCTCGAATGCAAACGATCCCACCGGCTCCTGGACCTCTTATCACCTCGACGGGGATGGAGCGAACACCCGCTGGGTCGATTTCCCTTGCGTGGGCCTGAACGACAAGTGGGTGGCGGTCACTTTCAACGCTTTCGCCGTTACCGGCGTGATGCCCGCACCGGCGACCGGTTCGAAAATGTGGGTGTTCAATAAGCCTGAACTCCTGGCCGGCGGGACCGTCGGCTTCACCGAGTTCGACGTCGACTTCGACGTTGACAGCGGTTTCTGCATGCAGCCGGCGATCTGCATGGAACCGGGCGTCGCAGATCTGTATATCCTGGATTCGTCCAGTTGGACCGGCGACCCCAACGGCAACACCAACTGGCTGCGTTTATCCCGGATCACCGGAACGGCAGCGGCACCGGCCTGGTCAGCCCTGCCCGGCTCCAACACCACCAACGCGGGCTTCTTCGCCGTCCAGAACCGGTTCTCGAACACCCTGCTGCCCGCCGCACAACGCGACTCCGCGACCGGTCTCGACGGCGGCGACTCACGGATGTGCAACGTGGTGTACCGCAACGGGCGGATCTGGGCCGTCCATGGCGGCGGATACCCAGCCGATGCCCCTGACCGCAATGCACTGTTCTGGTATGAGCTCCAACCGGCACTGCCCAACCCGATCATTCAATCCGGCATCATCCAGAGCGGCGGTCCGAATGCCCACTACATCTACCCGAGCATCGGTGTCAACTGCGGCAACGACGCATGTATCGGCTTCTCGTCCACCAGTCCTGCCATCTATCCGTCAGCCTGCTACGTTACGCGTCGGGCCGGCGACCCACCGGGGACGACCAGTTCCACGCAGTACTTCAAGGACGGACTGGCCAAGTACGTCAAGATCATCACCACGAAGAACCGCTGGGGCGACTACTCGGCCACGGTCGTAGACCCCCTCGATGACAAGACCTTCTGGACGCTCCAGGAATACGCCGAGCTTCCTTTTGTTGGCGGGATCGACCGATGGGCCGTGCAGTGGGCCCAGATCACGCGGGACTGCCCAGTCCCTGGCATCACGCAACACCCGGCATCGCAGGACATCTGCCTCGGCCAGCCGGTCACCTTCAGCGTCGGCGTAGACGGGGTCAGCGTTGCCGATTACCAGTGGAACAAGAATGGTCAGCCCATCGTCGGGGCGACGTTCTACAACCACACCATCCCGTCGGTGACTCTGGCCGACGCCGGGCAGTACACCTGTACCGTGATCGGTCTGTGCGCCGCGACGACGAGCAACCCGGCGACGCTCAATGTCCTGACCGCGCCGGTTGTCACGGGCTTTGTCGCCTGGCCGAACGCGACCTGCCCCGGCACCAACGCCGTCATCATTCCCGCAGTGCCCGCCAGCGGGGCCTTTCCCATGACCGTCACGCTGCAGAAGCACGACGGGGTCACGTGGCAGGACGTCTTGGGCCGCACGATCTCCTACGGCGAGGCCTTCTCCTTCACCCCGCTGGTACACGACGATACCGGCGACTATCGCCTCAAATATGTCAACGCGTGCGGCAGTGGATACACCGGCCAGCACCGCCTGCAGGTCGGCGTCAGCTTCGACCAGCAACCTGCGCCCCAGACAAAGCTGCCATGTGAGTCGGCCGCGTTCAATGTTATCGCCCGCGGCGTGGGCACGCTCTCCTACCAGTGGCGACATGACGGGGTGAACCTGGTCGATGATGGCCGGATCAGTGGCGCCGGCACCCCCTCGCTGTCGATCATGAAGCTGCGTTACGAGGATGAGGGTCTATACGACTGCGCGGTCACCGACAGTTGCGAGACGAGACCCTGCAACCCCGCATTGCTCACACTGAGCATCACGCCGACGTGGCAGCTGCGCAGCCCGGCGACCGCCCCGATCATCCGGAGCGACTGCGATATGGCCTACGATTCCCACCGAGGCGTCTGCGTCCTCTACGGCGGGTACTACAGCACCTATCTCACTGATACATGGGAATGGGACGGCATCGAGTGGGTCCAGCGAAACCCCGCCCACACGCCGGGCCGGCGCAGTGGGCACGCCATGACCTACGACAGCGATCTCAAGCGTGTCGTCTTGTACGGAGGATTCCAGAGCGAAATCGGACAGCCGGCGTGGCCCAGCGACCTTTGGGCGTACGACGGCGACGACTGGGTCCAGCTTGTGGGCCCATCCGACATCCCGCCGCGGGAATCACCCTATCCGACCACCACGCCCGAGCTGACCTATGACAGCACGCGCAAGCGCATCATCCTCGTGCGGAATCAGCAAAACACGATTAGCAGCAGTGAGACGTACGAGTTCGATCCCGCGACCGGCCAATGGTCGCTGACGGTGCCCAGCAACGGCTTTACGGCCGGTTACGGCGGTGCAATCGGCTACGATCCCGGCCGCAACCAGGTGGTGCACTACTACGGGAACGGCGGACTCTTCGGCGTCCCCAAAGAAACGTGGCGCTACAACGGCACCTCCTGGGCGCCCGATCCCGCGACCACGCCGCAGATGCCCTTCTGCTTCATGCAATACGACAGCACGCGGCGGCGAAATGTGATCTTCTACGCCAATTATGGCTCACTGAGCTTGTACACGGTCAGTTATTTTGATCTCGGGATGGATTGGGGGCTGCTGCTGCCTAATGACGCGCCCGACAGCCCACCCGCCTTCAGACTGTTCTGCCAGGCGATGGCCTACGACTCGAAGCGCGGGGCGATGGTGGCCGTATTCGCTGATTACTACGGTGCGCCCAACCATCCATTCATCACCTACGAATACCGGTATCTCGACCGTGTCGTTTTCGACCGCCATCCGCAGTCACAGCCGCTGAGTCCCGGCGGTAATGTTACCCTCACCGTGGCCGCTGCCGGTCATGGAAGTCTCGCTTACCAGTGGAAGCGGAATGGCCAGAACCTGGTCGACGGGCCGGCCCCCGGTGGCGGCGGCTTCTCGGGAACCACAACACCAGTTCTGACCCTCACCGGCGTCCAGCAGGCTGACGGGGGCATCTACACTTGCGCCGTATCGAATGCCTGCGGCGGCGCGCTCAGCAACGGAGCCCTGCTCGGAACAGCCGTTCCTCCGGATTTGGATACTGACGGCGACGTGGACGGCGACGATCTGGACCTCTTCGAAGCCTGCGCCTCCGGGCCGGGCGTGCCGCGGGCGACCGGTTGCGAGGGCAGGGACTTCGACAACGACGGCGACGTCGACCAGTCCGATTTTGCACTGGTGCACCTTTGCCTGAGCGGCGACGGCATACCCGCCGATCCGAACTGCGCGAACTAGGCCGGCGGCATCCGATTCCCTTGCCGACGGACTGAAACTGACCGAGGCCAAGCAGAATTCCGGCCTGAGCTGTGTCAACGATGAGACACTATTCAACTTCGCCTTGGACGAGGTCTATGATTCGGTCGTCGGCAGGTGCGTGATGGGTGACCTCAGTTTCAGTTCGTCGCCCGGGCCGCTGCCACTCGTGAGCCGACGTTCTTTTGACAGAGCATTCGCCGTAGGAACGACACCATGCGATACCAACTGAACACACCGACATGCCTGGGAGCCAGCATGCTGATCGGCTTGGCCCTGCCGCAGACAGGAGCGGCCGCGGTTCGAACCATTCGTATCGCCTCCGGTCTGTCCCGCCCGGTGTTTGTTACCTCGCCGCCGGGCGACGCCCAACGTCAGTTCGTTCTGGAGCAGCATGTCGGCAGGATTCGCATCATCAAAGATGGGACGCTTCTGCCCACGGCATTCCTGACCGTGGCGGGTGTGACCATGGGCAACGAGCAGGGACTGCTGGGGCTTGCTTTCCATCCCCAGTATGCATCCAATCGGCGTTTCTACATCTACTACACGACGACCGGCGGCGGGCCGGCCGGGCAGTCCATCGTGGCGGAGTACCAGGCCTCCGCTGCAGATCCGGACTTGGCCGACGCCGGAAGCGCTCGGGTCATTCTTCATTTTGACCAGCCGCAGTCGAACCACAACGCAGGTTGGATCGGCTTCGGACCAAACGACGGGTACCTCTATATCGCATCGGGCGACGGCGGCGGCACCGGCGACGATGACGCCGGTCATACCGTCGGAACCGGCAACGGTCAGGACACGACCGACAACTGGCTGGGGAAGATCCTGCGAATCGACGTGAACGGGGATGATTTCCCGGCCGACTCGCTTCGCAACTATGCCATCCCGGCCGCGAACCCGTTCGCGGGGGTGCCAGGTGACGACGAGATCTGGGCCTACGGGCTTCGCAACCCGTGGCGGTGCGCATTTGACCGGGCCAACGGCGATTTCTACATCGCCGACGTCGGCCAGGGCGCATGGGAGGAGGTCAACTATCAGCCCGCCGCTTCAACCGGCGGCCAGAACTACGGCTGGCGGCTCAAGGAGGGCTTCCACTGCTTCAATCCCTCAACAAACTGCGACCCCGGCGGGCTGACCGACCCGGTCCATGAATACAGCCACACACAGGGATGCTCGATCACCGGCGGCATTGTCTACCGCGGTTCCATTCCCGAAATCCAGGGTGTGTACTTCTTCGCCGATCACTGCAGCGATCAGATCTGGAGCTTTCGAATCGTGGGTGGTGCGGTGACAGAATTGACGGAACGTACTGCCGAAATGGTGCCCGGCGGCAGCCTGAGCATATTGTCCATTTCCTCATTCGGTGAGGACGCCGATAGTGAGATGTACATCTGCGATCTGGATGGCGGCGAAGTGTTCAAGGTGGTTTCGGATGCGGACGGGGACGGCGTGCCGGACCTGTCGGACCTGTGCCCGAACACCATCGAGGGTGTGACAGTCGATGCGAACGGGTGCCCGCCTCTTGTTCCCGGCGATATCGACCGCGACGGCGACGTCGATGCCGACGACCTCGACTTGTTCGCACTCTGTGCGTCAGGTCCCGGCGTACCGGACAACGGCAGCCCGACCTGTCAACTCGCCGACCTCGATCCCGACGGCGATGTCGACCAGTCGGACTTCAGCGTCCTCCAGAGATGTCTGACCGCTCCGAACGATCCGGGCGATCCGAACTGCGCGAACTGATTCGAGGCCTGACACTCATCAGCGTTCGGCTGTCGGGCTGAGCGACGAGATGGCCAAGAGGGCTGCATCCTTCGACAACCCCCTGCTGAGGCCCAGCCGGTATGGGGAGAGCCTGGAAGCCATTCTTCGGCACTATCGCATGCCAGGATTATCGGACCCTGCGAATCTGCATTTCAAATGCATGATTGCACAGGTCGGCTGGCGTCGTGGCGTTTCGAGAAGCTTACGGCCACAAGGCCAAGCCGGGCTACGTGGTGCATCCCGGTAACGTCCGCCTGCCCTTGGCACCCGGCGTGACGGCTATCCCGTTCGCCGAGTTGTGACTCTGAGGCTTACAGCTTCTCTCCCGGACGGAGGAAGACGATCTCCCAGGCGGATTTGCCGCGGATGAAAAAGCGGGCAACGCGGCCGGCGAGTTTGTCCGTTTCCTTGTTCGATGCGTCGATGCCAATGACCTGGGGATACCACCAATCATGGCGTCTGGGCGCAAACCCCCGGCCGTCGAAGACCTTGACCGGCGTGGCCCAGCCTTTCGGTTTGGCCAGATCGGAGCAGAAGGTTACGTAGATGCCCTCCTGGGACCATTCCCTGTCAATCGCCCGGTTCATCAGGATGACGTACTGGTCCAGGTGCGCGTTGTAGTGAATGGACGGCCCCCAGAAGACATCGACCTTCTCCTGGTGCCAGTCGGAGGCGGCCGGAAGGATCGGCGTAACGTGTCCGCCCAACCCCGGCTCACCCCACGCCCCCTTGTACCATTTGAACACCTTGCCGACCGGCTTGTCGCGGTCTGCGAACGCCATACGAGCAATGGTCACACCCTGCTCGGCCACGTCGCGGTTGTAGGTACTGATCAGGAAGTAGAAATACCGGCTCTGCCGATCGAGAATCACAGAGAAATCGCCGTTGCCTCCGGCGAAGTAGCGATTGGCGGTCTCACAGTAGAGCGAATCAGGCGGCGCGGTCAGAATGATTCCCAGGTCCTTCCAGTTGAGGCCGTTGTCATGGGAGATCACTGCTCCGATTCGAGGGGCCGTCAGCCGCTTGAGCGGTCCGCAGACGTTCGGCGGTTCATTGTGATACCAGCCGTAAAGCGCGCCGCTGTCGTGCTTGAAGGTGGCTTCGATCCACCGGCCGCCAATGGACGGGTCGGCTTCGTTGTCGTAGTGGGTGCGGATCGAAGGTCTCTTGAGCGTGAAGAGGTCGGAGCCCTCGCCGCGATCGGCGTAACCGATGGAGGAAAACACGTACATCGTGCCTCCGTCCCAGTGAACCGGATTGTTGCAGTCCACCAGGCCGGCCACATTTCGCTCGGGCATGGCCGCACCGGGCAGTTCCATCGGCGGCGCCGGTCGCAGGATGGCCATGGGCAGTTCCCGCCGCACGGCGGGGGCAAAAGATGCGCTGTCTGAACAACCCGCCATCCACACGAGCTGGCACAGCATCAGGATTCCGAAGCTCGTCCTGGTTGTCATGGTTCGTCCTCCGAGACTTGGTTTCGCCGGACGTCCGGTCGAGCGCCGCCCGCATTATGCTGATCCGGGCGGAACACTGTCAATCACAAACGTTGTGAAATCGGCCTGATCCGGTACACTGTTTGCGTCTCGTATTGAGTTGGATCGACATGGGTATGATTGCCGACATACCGGCCATCGGGGCGATATCGGAAGAATCGGGTCTGGTTCCGCTGCCGGCGACGACCGACGGCCGTTTTCATGTTGGACGGGACGGCGTTGTCTCGGTCACCGCCACGGGCGACCGCAAGGTGGAGTTCGTTGCTTTTGCCAATCACACCCTGGCGCACGTCAAGTCGGCGATGGGCTACCCGGCGTACTACCCGGTGCATCCGGTTCGACTCGACCGGCCGGTCGAGGCGGTGTTGATGGACCTCGACGGCACCAGCGTGCGAAGCGAGGACTTCTGGATCTGGATCATTCAGCGGACCACGGCCAGCCTGCTGGGCAACCCGCGGTTCGAGTTGGAGGAGGCGGACCTGCCGTTCGTCTCCGGCCACAGTGTCTCCGAGCACCTGCAATACTGCATCCGCAAGTACTGCCCGGGCAAGACCGTGGAGGAAGCCCGCCGCTATTACTTCCAGCATACCCACCGCGAGATGGCCGAGATCGTCGCCGGCCGTGGCCGGGAGAACGCGTTCACGCCGACGCCGGGGCTCAAGGAGTTCCTGCTGGAACTCAAGGCAACCGGGGTGAAAGTGGCGGTGGTGTCGTCGGGGCTGTACGAGAAGGCCTGGCCGGAGATTGTCTCGGCCCTCCGAACCCTGGGCCTGGGCGACCCGAAGGAGTTCTATGACGCGATTATCACCGCCGGGTTCCCGCTGCGTCACGGCGAGGTCGGCACACTCGGTGAGCTTTCGCCCAAACCGCATCCGTGGCTGTATGCCGAGGCTTGCCGGGTCGGTCTGGGCATCCCCTTCGAGCGGCGGCACCATGTCGTCGGTATCGAGGACAGCGGCGCCGGCGTCTGCTCGATCCGCCTGGCAGGCTTTGCGACCATCGGCCTGGCCGGGGGCAATATCATCGAGAGCGGAACAAGGGCGCTGTGCACGAGCTATTGTGGGACGTTTGAGGAAGTGGCACTAGCTATTAGCTCTTAGCTTTTAGCTGTTGGCCAGAAAGAAGAGATCGTATACCCTTTGCCTCTTGGAGCTAATAGCTAATAGCTGACAGCTAAGAGCTTGGCTCCTCCGGAGCCCCCCATGCCTGTCAACACAATCACACTCGACGGTGACTGGTTGCTGAAGGATTTCGGTCACGAGCGCGGCGAGGCCGCAAGGCCGTTCGAGGCTGCTTGCCCGACCGACGACTGGCTGAGCACGCCGGTGCCGGGGGACATTCACCCGACGCTGGTCGACGCCGGCCGGCTGCCTGCGGACATGTTCATGGGCACCAATGTCGAGCAGTGCCGATGGACGGGCGAGCGCGAATGGTGGTTCCGGCGCGACTTCGACGTGCCGGGCGACTTTGTGCGCGGGCGGTCGGAACTGGTGTTCGAGGGCATCGACCTGTTCGGCACGGCCTGGCTGAACGGCCGGATGGTCGGCCAGACCCGCAACAGCCACCGCGCCTACCGCATGGACGTGACCGAGGCGATCCTGCCGGGGCAGCGGAACACATTGGTCGTCCGGGTCGGGGCGACGCTGCGAATCCTGGAGGCCAACCCGTATCAAAAGTACTTCGCGTGCTTCAACACGCCGCGGGTCTTCGCCCGCAAGGCGCAGTGCCAGTTCAGTTGGGACTGGGCCCCGCACCTGCCCGCTCTGGGTATCTGGCGGAGCGTGCGGCTCGAATCGTTTGACAGCGGGCGGATCATGGACGTGGCCGTGCGGGCGCGAAATGACGGACAGGTCACTTTCCACATGGCTCTCGACGAGCGAACCTATCGCCAGGACCTCGACCAGAGCAGTATGGAGGACGAAGCGGCGAAGACCGTCCGGCCGACGGGCAACCTGCTGGTCGAGATCACCGGGCCGTTCAACCTGCCCAAGGCCGCCAAGAACAATCCCATCCGCCACAAGATTGCCGTCACCGGCCAGAAGAACTTCTGCACGCTCTCGGTGCCGAAACCCCGGCTCTGGTGGCCTAACGGCTGCGGGGCGCAGCCGCTGTACAAGTATCGCATCACGCTGATCCGCAACGGCCGCACGCATCACCAGGTCGAGGGTCGGTTCGCCTTCCGCGAGGTCAAGCTCGTTGAGGAACCGCTGGGCAGCGATCGCCTGAGCTTTCGCTTCGAGATCAACGGCACGCCGGTTTTCTGCAAAGGGGCCAACTGGGTGCCGCCCTCCTGCTTCCCCGGCACCGTGAAGCCGGATCGGTATCGGCATCTGGTCCACCTCGCCCAGGATGCCCACTACAACATGCTCCGCGTCTGGGGCGGCGGGATTTACGAATCCGACGCTTTCTATGACACCTGCGACGAACTGGGCATCATGGTCTGGCAGGACTTCATGTTTGCCTGCAGCGACTGCCCGGACGATCATCCGGAATTCATCGACGAGGTCATTCCGGAAATCGAACACCAGGTCAAACGGCTGCGCAACCGGCCGTGCGTGGTGTATTGGTGCGGCGGGAACGAGAAGACGGGCTCGGCCGGGTTCAGGGTCAGCTACGGCGAGCGGCTGTTCCACGTGATCATCCGGGGCGCGTGCACCGACCTCGACCCCACCCGCCCTTATCGCCCCGCCAGTCCGCAGAGTCACACCGACCTGGGCAACGACAGGAACTCCGGCGACTCGCACGGCGGCTGCTACGAGGATGCCTATCAGGCGGGCATCACCTGCTGGAGAGAGAAGCTGCGGGACTTCAAGACCGTGTTCAACTCCGAATTCGGTTACCACGGCCCGACGCGGATGCAGTCGCTGATCAAGTTCGTGCCCAGGGATAAGATCTGGCCGATCAGCCCGGAGATGGAATACCACGTCCAGGACAACCCGTACAACACCATCCCCGAGACGTTCGCCCAGGTACAGGCCAGGATGGCCTCAACGCTGGTCGGCGAAATCAACGACGCCGAGAGCTTCGTCCGCTGCGCCTCGACCTTCCACGCCGAGCTGATCCGCGCGGAGATTGAACACCATCGCCGGCGCAAGTGGGAAAACGCCGGGGCGATGTTCTGGATGTTCAACGATTGCTGGCCGTGCGCAAGCTGGTCCGTGGTCGATTACTACCTGGTGCCCAAGCCGGCCTACTATGCCGGGAAACGCGGTTTCGCGCCGATCATCGCCGCGATCGTCGACGAGCCGGACCGCTACGACGTATACGTGGTCAACGACACGCTCAAGCCGCTGGCCGGGACGCTGACCTTCGGCCAGGGCCGCGTTGCCGGCAGGCCCGTCTGGTCACGCAAGTGCCGCGTCAGAGTGGGTGCAAATTCGTCACAGCTCGCGGCGTCGATCCGCAAAAGGCAGGTTAAAGCCACAGCCGACTCGTATCTGTTCGCCTTCTTCGGCATCGGTGCCAGGTCGTTGGCCGAAACGTCGTTCTTCCATCGGCCATGGCGGGAAATCCACTGGCCGGTGCCCGAGCTGAGCTGGCGAATGAGCGAGAGCATCCGGAAACCCGCCCCGCTTTCATACAAGTCCGGCCCGCATTATGGCATGAAGATCAACTTCAGCACCGTCAACTATGCCCGCATGGTGCACATCGACGGCATTGAAAGCGAAGGCGTGCTGCTGAGCGACAACTTCTTTGACATGCTGCCCGGCTCGACCAAGACCGTCGAGATCCGCAGCGACCACCGCATCGACCCGACAGCCATGCGTATCCGGCATTGGCTGGATCGGTGGGAGGAGTGACGGAAGTGGGCAGTTCTCAGTCCTCAGAAGTCCGGCATTCGACCGGGACGGAGGCTGAAGCTGACGACTTCTGAGAACTCACGACCCGGTCTCGTCATTGACGTTTCCCTGGCTGGGCCGGGTGGCTCGATCACCCGACTACCCTTCGACCAGCCAGTCACGCTCGCTGATCTCCACCGGCGCCTCCTTGCGAACCGATCCCAGCAATTTCAAGGCGACTCGCGTGACGCGCACCGCATCGACAACGTCGCAGGGGTTTTCGCCCTTGCCCTCGATGCAGTCAAGAAAACGATCGATGTGGGCCGCGTGTCCCTTATCGGGTGAGATGAACACCGGCGGAGAACCGGTGCGGCGGGTGTTTTCGAATGTTTCAGTCACCGCGAGGTGAAACGCTTCGATGCCGCCGTTCTCCAGTCGTCCGTTGATTGACTTGAACGGATACGTCCGACGGAAAGGTTCGTCCGGCAGGCCCCGCTGGCGCAACTCGACGTGGTGCTCCATCGCCAGGGTGACGTGGTTGGCGGTGACTTCGATCAGCTCCTTGGGGTAGTCGAAGTGGCCGCAAACAGTCTGCTGTATCGTGGCCAGAGAGCCGTCCGCAAATCGCATCGTCAGTGCGAAATTGCCCTGGGCCGAGCCCTCGACAAAGACGCGGGTGATCGGCGAAGGCGTCATGAGCCACATGGCGACGTCAATGAAGTGGACCATCTCGGCGAACAGGATTCCCTCGGCATCGGTTAACGCCCAGTCCACCCAACTGCGACAGTCATCATTGACGCGGATCAGGATCTGGGTCTGCTTTTCCTGCGGCATGGCGGGGCGCTGGCCGCCGTCGCTGCGGTCCACAGACGGCAGATGCCCCCCGGGGCCTTTGCGGGCCTTTTCCAGCAGCCTGTAAAGATCGTGTATGGCCGGGCTTGAACGGCGATTGTGATCCACGCAGACAGGCACGCCGTTCTCGCGGCCGGCTCGCACAATCTCCACCATCTCGGCGTCGGTGTTGGCTACGGGTTTCTCGACGAACACCGGTTTGCCCGCCTGCAATGCCGGGATAATCAGTTCGCCGCGCAGGTTGGTATGCGTGGCCAGGATGATGGCATCCACGTCGGGATCGCCGATCACCTCTCGCCAGTCGGCGGTTGCTTTTCCGGCGTTGAAGCGATCTGCACACTCCTTCGCGGCATCCAGATTAAGGTCGCACGCAACCGCGAGTCTTGCCCTGGGATTGGCTCGGATGATCGGCAGGTGGTAGAGCTTGGCGAACGCCCCGCACCCGACCATAGCCAAGCGATGAACCCGCATCTCGATATCCTCGCGTCAGGTTGCGAATTCTACTCGATGAGCAGCACTGAACTGATCTGAAAATCCGCCACCGTGATCGTCACCACGCCTTTCTCACGACGGTCGGGCCTGATGTCCGTCCCCACCGGCAGCAGCCTGATGCTGCGATTGCCGACAAGGCTTTCCGCAAGGTGCAGCTTCGTCCCCGCCACCGTGGGCATCTCGTCGATCACCGGGTCCTGGTTGACCAGGTCATCCTTGTTGAACGTGCCGAGGCTCGCGCGGCTCTGCGGACAGTGTACCAGATGCACGATGATGCGGTTGCCCTGGCGGTTGAGCGAGACTTCCAGGTGGACCGGGGCGTCCACGTCCGCCAGCCGCTGATCGGCGGGGATCATGTACCTCAGCAGATCGGCGACGATCTCCCGCATGGCCGAGTAGCCCCACCGGGCATAGACCTCCGGCAGCAGGGCGGCACAGTAGACGGCCTGGCCCTTGCCGAGCTCTCTCCCGGTGATGGCCGCCAGGCCCGAGGGCTCATCCGAGGGCGGGCTTTGCCGCCGCGACACGTGGATCGTCCCGTGATTCTTCGCCCACACCAGCGGGGCCAGCATCGCTGTGCCCTCCAGCGGCCGGGCCGGAGCGACCTCCAAGTAGGTATACAAAACTGTGGCGGGCGGCGTGGGGAGAATCCGCGGATCGATCTGGATATAGGCGGCCTCGCTCGCCGCCTGTGCCTCAATGCCCAGCAATTCCGCCATCTTCGCCGACGGCTTGCCGAAAACCAGCAGCCGGCCGCCATTCTCGACATATCGCTGCAACCGCGCGGTCAGGGCATCATCAGTCGTGCCCGCCTCTGGCACGACGACGGCCGCAAACGGCTTGAGCTCCTGCGAGGGATCGATGACCGTGAAGTGGACGCCCGAATCCAGCAGGGCATGGCAGGCGCCGTCTACGCCCATCAGAGCCACGTCTTTCGGCCGCAACAGGGCGACGTAAGGGATGCTCTCCGAGCCGGTGACGTACGGCTCAATCTTCATGACGTCGCGCAGGACACGGCCGATGCGATCGTAGACCGCCGGGTCGAGCTGCCCCGAAGGGTGCAGATGATCACCGATGGTCAACAGACATCCGTTGGCCATGGCGGTGGCCGCGTGGACGCGGAGCATCGCCTCACTGGTGATGCCGCCGAAGTCGCCCCAGCTCTTGTGAAAGCGAATGGTCATGGCCGTCAGGGGCACTGCGCCACGGGCGTAGCGGGCATAGTACTGCCAGTGATAGAGCGGCTGTTTGTGCCGCCAGCTTTCGAGTTCGAGGACGTCGAGCCCGCCGAGTTCCTCCCGGCTTTTGGCCCACTGATGGTTGTAGGCCACGACCATTCCGGGCTTGATGCCCTTGACCAGACGCACGGTCTCTCGCACGAATTCCTCGTTTCCGGGGAAATCAAAGAAGAGCCCGTCCAGGTCGTAGTTACGGACGCATTCGATGATCATCGGCCAGAGATTGTCGACCACGTAAGACGATTTAATATCCACCTGCATATCGGTGGGGCGGTCGTTCGGGTCCATGATCGTCTGGTCGCAGGTGCTGGTGTAGAGTTCATCCGGGGCGATGGAGAAATAAGTCCACACGGCAATGCCATACTTGTGGCAGGCGTCGATCTGGGCTTTCATCAGATCAAAGTCCAGCCCAGGATGCCGCGTCCCGATCTTGGTGTTGTAGTAGGCGTACCCGTGATGTCCTTTGGCGAAAATGCAGATGGCGTTGACGCCGCTGTCTCGAAGCGTCTTGCCGAAGGTCTCGCCGTCGAACTTGGAGCCGATTCCCCGGATGAAGCCGGCAGTGTGAAAGTCGCTGTGGATCTTGCGGCTGATGGTCTTGGACCAGTCGTCGGGTAGCGACGGTCTCGGTCCCACGAGGGGCGGTTCGGGGTCCGGCTCAGGGCTTTGTCCGCCGCGGTACACCAGCCGAAGGCCGGTCACCGTCGGGAAGGGCGTTTCCACGTAGTGTGAGGTGAAGCGGATCCAGTGTTTCCCGGGTGTCAACGGTGTCTGTGCAAGTGAAACCCATTCCGTCCGACGATCCTCGGCTCTCTCAAAACGCATCCCTTGCGGCTTGCCGTCGATCGTCAATAACGTCGGACTGGCGGTCCCCGCCACATATCGGCCCTGAAGCTCGTACTCGCCGCCGACCGGCAACTCAAAGCGATACTCGATGAGGTGGGGCACATGAGGGAAGCTCTTCTTGTTGTTGTGCAGGCCGTCCTGGTCGACCTTCACGTTGCTGCGCCAGTAGCGGTCCAGCACGATGTCAACGGCCTGACCGGCCCGGATGGTCGCCGGCACGGGAGTCATCTGCGCCCGAATCGGTGGGGCGACTCTCGCAGCAAAGGCGGCGGTGCACGAGAGAAGCGGGATGGCCAGGCAAGCGAAGTGTCTGCTCATAGGGCGCGGTCTCCATCATCAGTCCACGTTGGTTCGCTTGGGCAACTCGATCAGACGAATGGGTCCGACCAGGGCGAGCGTCTGATTCCCGATCGCGCCCCGCAGATTCTCCACGCGCAGGCGCAACGTTGCCTCCTTCATGTTCTCCGGCACGGGCGGCAGCTTGACCATGAACCACTCGCCCTGCTCCCGTTGCACGCCGAGGTTTGCCTCCCACAGCACATGATCGCGGTGCAACAGTTGAATTCTGCGGTAATCGGCCCAGCGCCATTTGACGTAGTGCAGGCCGATCAGCTCCTTGTTCACATCCGCCAGGTAGATGAGCAGGGCCAGCCGGTCGCGAGCCCCCGAGATCGGCAGGATCAGCTCCAGCTCTGCAAATTCCCCCTCGGCGGCCGGCGTGCGCCGGCTGGTGGCGAAAGCGGCGACCTTGCTGCCTTCATGCTCGCACACGCCTGCGATCCAATTGCCCCAGAATTGCTCGCGTTGGGTGAACGTCACCCCGGCCCGCACCAGGTTTGCGTACTCCCAGCGGCCGGTGCCCCAGTCAACCGGCGGGTCGGCCAACCCTTTCAGCATGTCGGACCGCACCTTCACGAAATAATTGTAATCCGCCAGACGTTTGACCAGTTCCTCGCGGCGTTTCTCGACCAGGTTTTTCCAACCGGCGGCGTCCAGATTGGCCTGCTCGGTCCACCATCTGACGTAGTCGTCGATCTTGCCAAGGTGCCGGCCCTTGTGGGTGATTTCGTCGATGTCCCGCAGCAGAGGCTCACGCACGGCGGCGGCTAACCGCTCGACTCGCGCCATGTTCTCGTCATACACGGCGTCAAGCACGGCCCGCTGATGAGCGATCCACCAGTATTCCGGGAAAGGCAGCGTTGCGGCCGCTCGCAACGTAGCGACCTCTTCTCCCATCTTGCTCAGATAGCCGGCCTGCAACTGGTCGGCATCAAGCATGCTCTGGGCCGGTGCGGCGTGCTTGATCTTTATCAGCAATGCCTCCAGCCGACCGACAAGCGACATTGCGCGCCGCCGATCTGCCGGATCATTCAGCCTCGGCGGGCCGACCGGCTGCCATTCGCCGTCACCGGCGGCGTCATGGAGCAATGGCCGCGTCTGGGCCAGCGTCTCGTCAAACTCGGCCACGGCCGCCGCCTGGTTTTCGCCGAACACGAAACCATGTATCCGCTTGCGTGTCGCCTGCCAGTCGTGGACCTTTGGATTCCAGCTCCACCAGCCGATAACCGGTACCACGTAGTACGGGCCGTAGGCGTTGCCGCCCCAAGGCATCACCGCCGTGAACTGACGCCCGGCATCGGACAGCAAGTCGTAGCCCGGCCCGTGCCATCCGAGCGCCAGCGGCGGGATGCCGGTGTAGTCGTGGTTGTTGAGCGTCCGGGGGTAATTGTGCCACCAGCTCGGCAACACCTTCAATCCGATCGAACGAGCGGCTTCGACATCCGCATCACAGGGGTATCGCGTCCAGAACCACAGCGCCGATTCCATGCCCGGCACCGCCATGATCTTGCGGTTAAACGGGGCTGAGATGTCCTGGTAGGCGCCTTTCGGCGGAGTGATGGCGATTCGCTCGCCCGTCATCTTGTGCTTCAGCCCGAGTTCGAGCACGCGGCGAACGATCTCTTCAGGCTTGTCGCCCGGTCCCTTGTCATCGAACGATACCCAGAGGCCGTCGGCGCCCAGGGCGATGAACCGCTCGAACATCGCAATGGCTTTGTCGTACTCCGTCTCGGGCACGCCGGTGTTGACCGTGCCGTAGACGAGCATACCCCGCTGGTGAATCTCATTGATGGCCCGAGACAAAAGCGACTCATCCAGTTTGTCACTCGGCTCGAAGGCATAGATGCCGTTGCGCAGGTCCACGAAGTTGATTCGCGATCGCAAGTAACAGTCAGGTTCGCCCGGTCGCAGATAGAGTTCCACGTTCGTCTGAGGCCGGCCTCGCCATGGAATGCTCGCCCAATCGCACACCGACGCACGGACCAGTTCCAGCCGCCCGACGCGTTCCCGGAACATCTGGAAAAGCGTGTCCTGGCCGTAGATCACGCCGCGCGGGTTGCCGCCGCCAACGACAACCACCGTCCGGCCGCCGTCATCCAGGATTTCGATGACGTAGTTGTCGTTCCCCGGGGCCGCCGTTCTCAAATCAAGACGCTTCTGCTCGCACAGCCGTTCCAGCCATTCGCTCGATGCCCGCTGGCTGAGCAACACGGCCGTCTCGTAATCCTCCGGTATACGACCTTCCTCGACGATCGGCCATTCTTGTCCGAAGCGGCGTGATACGCTGTCCCGGAGCATCTTGGCGGCGTGTTTCTCAGGAGCGGTGGCCCGGACCCCCAATACGATCTGCACACTGTCCTTGCTGACTGCCAGGGGCGGATCGGCCGCCCACTGAATTTCCTGAGGGGGTGGGACCAGCTCAGGATAGCGCGATGACTGCGAACAGCCGAACACCGCCACGACCCCCAGCGTCATCACAAGCTTGGCGAACGTCTGCATGTCAGACTCCTGTTAACTCGATGATTGCGCCGGATGAGATTCATTGAACGGCAGATGCAAACCGGCCTCCCGGCGCCGATGCTGAACGTGGCTCCTTTCCGGCCGTCCTCTCATCTCCGGCCGCAGGCTACTCGAACAGCAGCGTCCCGAAGCACTCCGGCACATGAAAGTCGGGCTGAGGTCTTTCAACCTTGGACCACGTGAGCCAATGGGGGTGTGAGCTGTTGTCGGCGCACTTGAAGAAGTTCGCCCGCCAGGTGACACCCGGTCCCGGTGTGGCGATGTCCTTTCGATACCTGGGCAGGATATCCAGCGGCAGCCGGTATTCGACCACCCATGTGGTCGGCTGTGTGATCTCGGTCTCGACCCGCCGGGGCATGGTGTGCGCGACCTGGATCTTCGCCAGGTCGTCGGCGGCCAGGGCGATGGAATCCTTGCGCGGGATGATCTGGAAGTGGAACAGCATCGTTCCGCCGCAGTTCATCTCCAGGTTGAAGTATCCCTTGGCGATGTCCATGCCCGGCACGAAGAAGAACTCCACACAACTGTCGCGGCAGACGGTATCGTCGTGCTGCTTTGCCACCGCCAGCACGTAACGGTCCTCGACGCGGAAGATCACATACAGCGCCTGGTCATCGTACATCACCCGGGCCTGCGTTCTGGGAGAGTGATCGGGCTTGTCTCCCATGTAATGGGTCAGCTCGGCGACCGGCGCGTTTTTCCATTCCGGCTTGTCCCAGTTGGCGTCGATGGTCATCGGGCCGGGGGCTTTCTTCACGTGGTACGTCATGGTTCTTCCCTTGTCGCTGTCGAATCCCATGGTGGCGCATCCGCACAAGGCTGTGAGGAGTCCGCACGCGGGGATCGTCAACCAATGGAGTACAGTCTTTCTGCTCATGGATTCTCCTTTTCAGATCAGTGGCGCGTCGCCATCTCATAACGGATTGGACGGCTTCCCGCAAGACGGGACGATGAGCCGCGGACCCACCGCCGGCGAGAGAGCCGTACCGAGGTCCATCCCACCGTTGGTGACAGAATGGGGGGATGACCAGTCCCGAAGTCCCAATGACCAAAGAAGCCCGAATGACGAAATCCGAATGACGAAAGAAGCCGGGATGACGCGACCTGAGTGAGCAGACCGGTCTGCTTGTTCGTTCGACTTTCGCCCTTCCTTAATGATTGGTCATTGGGATTTGGTCATTGGAGAACCGTTCATTTCCCCGAATCGAGCGCCCCGGGGCTCATCCACGGTCCCGACTTCACGACCGATGGGTCGCCTCAGCCCCAGTGCACCAGCCCGATGTGATAGCGGGCCGGCATCTCAGGATGGCTCGGAACGATCCGCAGGGCGTATCCGTACTGTCCGCTGTATTCGCAGGGCACGACGCCGCTGTAACGGTAGACGTTGTCCGAGCCGTTGGATCCCTCGCATCGCAGCGGTGTCGAGCTTCCGGTGGTGATCTGCCCGCTGGCGTCCAGCGGCCCGTAGTACAACTCGACGGACACCTCCTCGGGTTTAATGGATCCGAGTCGCACCTGGGCAAGGACCGGCAACTCGGTCCCGACGGTGACCTCGGCGGGCACATTCGCATCCACCGATTCGATTCGCACCTCGTTCCACTTGTCGCTCACCCGCTGCCGCCAGCCGGCGATATCGCGGGCGATCTTGTAGCTCTCCTGTGTGAACCGGTGCCACCGACGGGCCGCAGGCAGGTAGAACCGCTCGGTGTACTCGCGGACCATGCGGTTGGTGTTGAACACCGGGCAGCAGGTTCGCATCGAGGCCTTCATCATCGCCGTCCACCGTCGCGGCAGACCATCGCCCCCCCGGTCGTAGAACATCGGGATGAGTTCCTTCTCGAGGAGGTCGTACAGCGAGTCGGCTTCCATGAAGTCCTGGTAGTCCTGGTTGTTGTAGATCCGGCGATCGCCGATCGCCCAGCCGTTGGTCCCGTCATAGGCTTCGGGCCACCAGCCGTCCAGCACCGACATGTTGATGCCACCGTTGGGCGTGACCTTCATGCCGCTGGTGCCGCTGGCTTCATGCAGTTTGGTCGGGGTGTTGAGCCATACGTCCACGCCTTCGATGAGCAGGCGGGCGATGCTCATGTCGTAGTCTTCAAGGAAGATGATCCGGTTGCGGACCCGCGGGTCCTTGGTGAAAGCCACGATCCGTTTGATCAGTTCCTTGCCTGCCTCGTCCTTGGGATGGGCCTTTCCGGCGATGATGACCTGGACCGGCCGTTGCGGGTCGGTCAGCAGCTTGCGCAGGCGGTCCTGGTTGTAGATCAGCAGCGTTGCCCGCTTGTAGGTCGCAAACCGCCGCGCAAAGCCCAGAGTCAGAGCCTCCGGGTCGAGCATTTCCTCCACCGCATCGACCTCGGCGGGCGGAGCTCCGCGGGCGATCAACTGGGCCTTCAACCGCCGGCGGGCGAAGCCGACCAGCCGTTCGCGGAGCCGCTCGTGCGTTCGCCACAGCTCCGCGTCCGGCACCAGATCCACGCGCTGCCAGATCGCCTGGTTCAGCGGGTCTTCCGCCCACTGCGGCCCGAGATACTGGTCCAGCAGATGGGCCATGTCCCGCGACAGCCAGCTCCTGATGTGGACGCCGTTGGTAATCGCCGTGATCGGCACCTCGTTGGTCGGCACACCCGGATAAACCGGCCCGAACATCTTGCGAGAGACTTCTCCGTGAAGCTGGCTGACGCCGTTGCTCAGATACGACAGCCGCAGAGCCAGAACGGCCATGGAGAAAGGCTCGTGGGCGTCTTCGGGCTGCATCCGGCCCAGTTGGAGCAGCGTCTGTTCGGTGATGCCCAGGATCTGGCAGTAAGGAGTGAGATACTTGGTGACCAGCGCCGGCGGGAAGTGGTCGATCCCGGCCGGGACCGGCGTATGCGTCGTGAAGACGGTCCCGGTCGACACCACTTCGCGGGCCTGCTCGAACGTGAGCTTGTCCTCACGCATCCGTTGATGGATGCGTTCGACGGCCAGGAAAGCCGAATGCCCCTCGTTCATGTGGCAGACGGACGGGGTGATGCCTAACGCCGCCAGTGCCCGCATGCCGCCGATACCCAGGACGAGCTCCTGTCGGATGCGGACCTCCTGATCGCCGCCGTAGAGCCGGGCGGTGATGTCGCGATCCTCTCGCCGATTGTTCGGATGGTTGGCATCGAGAAGGTACAGGATGACGCGCCCGACGGCGACCTTCCACACCTTGATCCAGACATTTCGCCCGCCGACGTCCAGTTGAATGCACAACTGGTTGCCGGACGACTCCAGCACCGGCGTGACCGGCATGGTGGCAAAATCCAGCTCAGGGTAGTCCTCAAACTGATAGCCGTCATTGGTCAGATACTGGTGGAAGTAGCCCTGTCGATAGAGCAGGCCCACCCCGTACAGCGGCAGTCCCAGGTCGCTGGCGCTCTTGAGATGATCGCCGGACAGAATGCCCAAGCCGCCCGAGTAGATCGGCAGGCACTCGTGCAACCCGAATTCCGCCGAAAAGTAGGCGATCTTCCCGATGCTCTCATGGCCGTACGTCTCGGAGAACCACGTCGGGCGCTCCAGGTATGCGGCCAGTTGCTCCTGCACGCGACGCAGGGCGGCAATGTAGGCCGGATCGCGGGCCAGCCGGTCAAGACGCTCCTGCCGAAGCTGGGCCAGCATCGCAACCGGGTTGTGTTTCAGCTCCCTCCAAAGGTCAACGTCCAGGCGGCGGAAGAGCTCGATGGCATCGGGGTTCCATGTCCACCAGACGTTGTATGCCAGATCCCGCAGGGGTCTGAGAGGCTCGGGGAGGGCCGGCAAGACCATGAAGCTGCGAACTTGAGGCATATTGACCCACCATACATAGAGAACCAAGGCTAGTCAGGCACGCGCACACGCGCACCGGCTGGGGCTGTCCCAGCTTGCTCGTCGCGGACGCATCTCGCCCCGCAGCAACGATTTCCGACGCATTGTAGCATCGGCAGAAACCCAATAACGCTCATGCTAAAACTACTCTGTATCAGGCCTGTCAGAGCTGTCAATACGATCTGTGCACCGGCGGAAGAATTGTGGTGACGGGCGGCCGTCCGAAGGGATTCCGCACGGTGATTCCTGGCCCATCTTCCGTTCTGCAAGCTGGTTGGCTTACGAATGTTGGGTGTGGTTTTCAGAATGCTGGCGCGGCGTGCTTCGACTTGCCGTAGGGCCTCAATCGGGACTGACGACTCATCGCGCTGCCCCCGTCCCCGACGCTCACCACTCGCCCCGGAAAACAGCGCCCATGAAACCCAAGCTCAACAGTATGGCAGGCCTCGGGCGCGGGGGCGAGCCCGCCTGCGGTCGCCACGGCGGACCAAGGCGAGGCAGGCTCGACGCTGTTTTGCCGTCCGGCCGCGTCGATCTTCACACACGCGTTGAAGCCCTGGTTCGCTCCTCTGATACCTCAACCTCCACAGTGCTGCCTTCGCGCAGCAGGTCTGCCGAGATGAAGCCATCGGGCGACAGAGCACGGCCATCGACACGTATGCCGGTGACCTTGTTTCCGAAACCCTTGAAGCTGAACGTCAGGCGGGCGCCGCGATACCTCATCGAGTATCTTGCCCCGTCCAGCCGCTTCGGCAGATGGGGGCGGATGGCAATGCCCTTCGCGAAGTCGAAGGTCAGGCCAAACAGGGACATGAAGCCCCAGATCGTCATGGCCACATTGGCCAGATAGGGCTCCTGTTTGCTGCCCTCAGTCGGCAGTCCTGTTTCCGTATCCCAGAAGTAACCGTTGCCCGCGCCCTGGAGGTTGTCCCGCTCATACTGATCCAGAATGGCCATATAGCGGTCGTAGGCCTTGTCCGGATCGAATTCCGCCATGGCGGCGATGTAGTAGGCGCTGACCCACGGAAAGATGCCGCCGTTTTCGTAGGTGCCGAACGTGTCGTAGAAATGCGGATAGCCGTAGGTTTCAAGCCACCAGTCGCCGGCGTTGTAGTGTTCCGGTGGGATGCTGATCAGGTTGCAGGGCAGGGAGAAGCCCTTGTAGCCCAGTTCCACCACGCGCCGATCAATCGTATCAAGGATTCGCCGGCGCCTGGGCTCATCGGCAATGCCCTCGACGGCGGCGATGAGGTTGACCGAGGTGAAGAAGTAGTCGTGACGGCCTCCCTGCGTGTCCACCCACGAGATGTACCGGCCCGCCTGCTCGTCCCAGAACCAATCGTTAAATGACTGCCGCAAACGTCTCGCGGCGGCCGCGTAACGATCGGCCAACTCAGCCCTGCCCGCGGCGCGCTCCATCTCGGCCAGGTCGCGCAGCGCGGGATACGTCAGCACGTTGATGAAGGCATCGTAGCCGCCGCAGGAAACCACGTCCCACCAGTTGCAGACGCGAGCACCGTTGCCCGGGCTGGGAATGCCGGTTGAGGTCGGGGCCAGATAGAGAAAGGGTTTCTCGGTGCAATGCGTCAGTATGTATTCCGCCCATCGTTCGCCATACCGCAGGCGGCTGAGGTCGCCCGTTCGTCGGGCATAGTCGGCGAGGAAGATCAGCATCGAAGCGTTGTTTTCATAGAAGGCGCCCCGGCCGTTGAAGCCGTGTGCCCAGATCAGACCATCCGACTGGGTCTCTCGCTCATAAACGGCATCAAGGGCGCGGGCCATGACTTCGTCGATCGCCGGGTGCAGACCGAAGAAATGCGCCTTGCCATGCATGTAGTACTCGAAAGAAACGCTGTGGGCCTTGGGTAGCCCCACGTTGTGCCATCCGCCGGCAAAACCGGCACGGTGGGCGATGGAGCCGTGGGCATGCGTGCGATGAAAGCGCATCGTTCGTTCCGCCACCGTCCGGTCCGGCGTTTCGAGATGCATGGTTTCGATCTTCTCCGGCCGACGCACCTGAATCACTGTACTGCACTGAAACTGCGTCTGAGGTTCGATCACTTCGGCTTCCGACCATCGAGAAGTGCCGATACAGAACCGCTCGTGAGATTTGAAGGCGAAGCGGGCCGGCGGCAACCGGCGAGGACCGTGCCGGCCGGCAGGCCTACAAGTCGCCTTCGGAACGATACGAAAAAGATTGTCTCCGGAGCAGGCCACCTGGAGGCCGTACCCGCCCGCAAAGTTGAGGTACATGATTTCGTGCCCGTCGCCGGCGAACGTCAGCCGCACGCGGCGGTCGAGAGTTCCACGGCTATCGTCGTTGCCCCGATAGGTCACCTCGGGTTCCCGGATCGCAAACCACTCCTTGGGAGGCAAGATATAGCCGGTGTCAAACCAGGCATCGGTAATCTCTTCGTCTTCCGGCACGTCGAACGCCAGCAGGTTGATTTCGTCGTCCGGCAGGGTCTTGCGGCCGACCTGCACCGAGACGTTCCATTGCAGGTCGTCGTTGACCAGCCCGATCGTCCAGTAGATCTCCCAGGATGCGGCGAACAGCGGCCCGTACCGTACCCGGCTGATCTCGTCCTCATCATGGAGCACCTCGACCGTGGGCGACTGCGGTCCCTCGGTGGTGATGAAGAACTCGCGGGTGTGGCTGGTGACTCCGGCGAAACCGGTCCAGGGCACGAGAGGAATGCGAACATCGTAACGGCCGTCGCGGTTGAGCGACGTGCAGAACTCCTCGAGGAGCCGACAGGTGCCGGGACGAGTGCTCAGCCGGATTCTGAAAGCGCGGCTCGAAAGGACAACTGATTCGCTATCAAGGACAATCATCGTGACCCATGTCTCCGGCTCTGAACACCCCTCGACCTCCGCAGTCTGGATACTTTACAGCACTGGCGCCGGCTTATACAGTGCCGAGGCGTGGGAGGAATAGAAAGTGCCGGAAGTGAGCCGAGACAATCTGCGAGAATTCGTCCACCGGGTGGCATCGGAGACTCCCGTTCTCGACATTCACACCCATGTATACTCGGCGCGATTCGGCAGGCTGCTGCTGTACGGGCTGGACGAACTGCTGACATATCATTACCTGATCGCGGAGGTGTTTCGCGTTGCCCCGCTGCCGTACGAACGGTTCTGGGGGATGTCGAAATCCGAGCAGGCCGACTACATCTGGCAACACCTGTTCATCGAGCACTCTCCCGTTTCCGAGGCATGCCGGGGCGTCTTGACGGTTCTGCAGGCATTCGGGATCGATCCGAAGCAGAAGAACCTGACAAGCATCCGCAAACACCTTTCGGCGATTGCGCGAGAGGCCTACATCGACCAGGTGTTCAAGCTGTCCCATGTGAGACGGGTGATCATGACCAATGACCCGTTTGACGATAACGAACGGCCGGTCTGGGAGCAGGGACCCGAACCGGACGAGCGATTTCAGGCCGCTCTGCGAATCGATCCTCTGCTGAATGATTGGGACGGCGCGGTCAAGCGACTGGCCGGCTGGGGCTACCGCGTGAACGGTACGTTGGGGACGTCGGACGTCGCCGAGGTGCGGCGGTTTCTCATCGACTGGGTCGAGCGGATGAGCCCGCGCTACATGGCCGTGTCGCTGCCGCCGGACTTCACCATCCCCGAGGACGGTCCGCGGGCTGCCCTCATCGCCGGGTGCGTGCTGCCCGTATGCCGTGAGGCGGGCATCCCGTTCGCGATGATGATCGGCGTGCGGCGCAGCCTGAATCCGCAACTGCGACTGGCCGGCGACGGGGTGGGCGCCGCCGACGTGACCAGCGTCAGCCGATTGTGCGTGGCCCACCCGGACAACCGCTTCCTGGTCACCATGCTGGCCCGCGAGAACCAGCACGAACTCTGCGTCACCGCCCGCAAGCACCCCAACTTGATGGTGTTTGGCTGCTGGTGGTTTCTGAACAACCCCAGTCTGATCGAGGAGATGACGCGCATTCGGCTCGAACTGCTGGGGACGTCCGTCATTCCGCAGCACTCGGACGCCCGTGTCCTGGACCAGCTCATCTATAAGTGGTCCCACTCCCGCCGCATCATCGCCGACGTGCTGGCCGACAAGTACCTCGACCTGGCCCGGGCGGGTTGGATGCCGACCGAGCAGGAGATCCGACGCGATGCCGCCGACCTCTTCGGCGGCAACTTCGAGAGGTTCTGCGGCTGAGGGTCCAGGTTTCGGGATTCAGGGTTCAGGGGCCAGGAGTCCGCCTGCGGCGTTTCATCCGCGACCCCACAAGACTGCCGGCCGCTCTGCTCAACCGCACTACACGTTACCTTGCAGCGTCAGACGGTACATCTTGGCGAATGCTTTCAGTCGCCCGGCCTCGCCGCGGTTACCGCAGAACAGGATCGGATGCGGACCGGCGTAGACCTTACACACGTCGTCGACGTTGTCCATTTCCATCAGCACGCGCGTCGCGCAGCCGCCTGTTGGCGGCGAGGTGGGTGACACGATCACCTTGCCGGTCCAGCAGTTGAGGGTGTCCTGTTCGCTGAGATACTTGGCCAGGATGATCGGTTCGCCGGGCGTCCACTGGACATCGAGCGCGGCAGTCTTGGGCAACTGGTGGAAGAACGGCCGGACGAAGTATTCCTGCGAAGGCCCCTGCGGACCGTGCAGCTTCCAGGCACAGGTGCAGTGGGATGCAAAGTACCTGTTCTCGCTCGTGTCAAACTCGGGGTTGTGCTGAAAGCCGCCGCGGCCCAGCAGCCATCGTCCCAGCATCAGCGTGAGCGAGGCGTTCAGATCGTTCTCGCAGCCGCAGGGCACGAGCGCCCCGTTGTGGGTGGCGAAGCTGATGCAGGGCTTTCGATGCTTGAGTTGCAGACACTCGATGGTAATCGCGTCGGCGCCGTAGCGATGCATCATCTGCTCGACAGCCCGATGGGCCCGCATGGCATCGACGAAATACTTGTCGACCACTTCCGTGACCTTCGCGGCGTTCTTCTTGAACTGCATCGCGTCTCGCACCAGTGCGTCGTCGTCTGCGATGCCGTCGAACACGGCGTTGAATTCCTCGGCCGGGGCTCCGACCACCTCAACCTCGAGCCGAGGCTCGGATACGGGCCCGGCGGCCGGCTTGCCGGAGATGCGCAGCAGTCGGCTCTGCGCCAGCATTTTCTTGGCATGGATGGCCGTCAGGCCGCGTTCAATCTCGTCCCAGTTCTCGATGGAATGGATGTAGTACAGCCCCTCGGCCTTCCGCAGATACTCCGGCGGCAATTGATGATTCGACCCCAGCGAATGGTAGACGATGGCCGTCGGGGCGCCCGGCTCGGTGGCCATCTCGTGCGACCATTTGGAGAACGTGTTCCAGAAGTTGACGACAAAGACGGCATCCGGCTGGGCTGCCTTGGCCTGTTCGATGAACTCTCTGACTTTCGCCTCCTGGTAGATGGCTTTCGGCTGGAACTCGACGACGACCCCCAGCCTGTCCGCAATCGCCCTGATCTTCGCGGTGAATTTGCGTTCCTGCTGCTCCGGCTCGAACTGGTTGCCCGGCCAGGTGAACCAGTTATGTACCCGCCATGAGTCCTCCATCCTTCCCTCGTTCACCACATCTGCCGGCGGATACAGAAAGGCGACGAGGACCCTGGCGGGCTTCTTGTCGCGCTTCGGCAGGGCAGACGCGGCGGTCGTGGCGGCCTGCTGGGCCATGGCCCGCGAGACGAACGCCGCCGCCCCGATCGCACCGGTGGCCGCCAGAAACCCACGCCGATTCAGAACATACGATGAACACGATTCGCACATGATCTTGGCTCCTGTTTTCCAGACGATTGAACGCAGCATAGTATATCCCATCAGGCGTCGAAGTCCCAGGCCTACTGTGGAGCCAAGACGCTCGACAGGTCCCAATCGGAAAAGGAATCGAAAGAGAACCGCCATGGGAATCCGAAAATCAGTCTCGGGAGGCGGTGAGGATTCGCACCGGACCCATCAGCCCGGCCGGGCAGCGGTTTTTCGGGGCGTGCCGGTTGGCGAGCGAGCCGGTGACTTCAACCGCCAGAGTGTTCTCGCCGTCGCGCAGGGCATCCGTTATGTCCCATGTGAACGGGGACCAGAAGCGCACGCCAAGTTCCTGGTCGTTCAGACGCACGACCGCCCAGTCTCCAACAACGCCCAGGTCGAGAACGTAGCGGCTGCCCTGGTTGCGCCGCATGTCAAAAGACGTGCGGTACAGCACCGGGCCGACCTCGGTCTCCAGCTCCGGCCGCAAGGTCCAATCGCCCAATGCCTCCTGTCGCGGTTCCTTTCCTCGCACGGTGATTGCCCACGATCCGTCAAGAGTCATGAAGTCAACAAAGCCGGCGGGCTCCCGCGCAGAAGAGATCATCGGCGGCCTTGACGCGTCGATGCACAGAACGCGCGTCTCCCGTCGAGGTAGTTGCAGCGTAACTGTCATGGTCGAATCGGTCGCCGAGATGACAGTTGCAGGGCTGAAGACCCCTTTCCAGGCATCAAACCATTCGGCCTGGCCCACGCGTCGCACGGTCAGGCGGGTGTCAAGATCCTTTTCGCCTTCGTTGCCCAACAGGTAGAAATCGATTCCTCGCTTGACCAGGTGGATATAACGAAGGTCAGGAACCGGCGGGCTGGCAACCACGTCGCGGCCCGTCAGGGGAACCAGTGGTTCGGCCGGCTCGGCGCTGAGATGGCAGACCCATCCACCCGTCTGTTTCAAAGAGTCGGCCGCTGCGCTGACGGCCTGGGGGATGCCTTCGTCGCTGTCGATGATCAAGGTGCGATACCGCATCTTGCCGACTTCAAGACGGCCGTCGCGAACCGCGGCCTGTCCGGTGAATCGAGATTCTTCCACGTAGTTGAAATCCACCTGCTTCTGATACAACCATCGTGCGGCCCGCCAGGGCAAGCGGTTGCCGCAGGCCACCACCGCCACGTCGCAGACCTGCTCGGAACCGGTCAACAGCTGACACAGGCGCGAGCTGTAATCCGCAAACAGGCGGTAATGGGGCCACCAGGTATTGCGCGGTCCCACATCCGGCGGCCGCTCGTGAAGGCGACTCCCGCGAACGGAATAGTAGAAAGCGTGCGGATAGAGCAGGTTCTGGCCTCGCAGGAGCACATGGTCGGCCACGAACTTCATTTCCTCCATCGTGAGGTTCCATCCGTACGCGCCGAGAACCTCGTTGCTGTTGCGCCGCCTGTTGTCATGGCGAGCGGCACTGGCGGCACCCTTGGCGGCCGTGCTGTGCGGGCCCTCGATGGCTGAGCTGTTTCCGGGCACGACGTAACGCCATACGAGATCCTGGCCGGGAATCTGAAAATGGTGAAGGCAGTTGATTTCATCACTGGCGGCCGGGTGGCCGGTCAGTGCGATGCCGTGCCGCTCGCACCACTGCGAGAGCGGACGATAGTATGTCTCCTCCAATCGTTGATCGAGCACCCTGCGGTAGTCTGAACGAATCCTGCCGGTCTGCTCTCCGACGTCAAAGAACAACGCGGGCAGCAGTGGTGTCAGGTCATAGCCGGCCTTCGCGCGGAAGTACTCCGAGAAACCGCCCGTCCACGGTTTGACGTCTCGACGGCCACCTCTGCCTGTGAGGCTTGGCTCGTCGGTGAACATCGCGATAACCGTCTTGCCGAAATGCGTGCCGACGGTTTCGTAGTAGGGTTCGTAGGCCAGTTGAAGGAAAGTCCGCATGGCGTCGGGGTTCAGCAGATCCGCGGCCGGCGGTGCATTCGGCTGTCCGTCGTCTTCGCCATCATGCACGCCGCGGATGTGCCCTTCGGTGGGCACCTGGAGGAAGATCATCACGACCCACTGGCCCGACGGGATTTCAACTGTCTGCATGTCAGCAGGAACGGCACGAGCTGTTTCGGACCGGTAGGATTCCCCTTCGCCAGGTTGAATCAGGATCCGGGCCACCAACCGTCCCTTGCCGGCCACGTCAGGCCGGATCGTCGTCGGTCCATCCACGCGCTGGGTCTCGACCGCCAACCCTTGGGCGGCAAACGATGAATTGCGTTGGACGACCCGCCCGTGGGCCGAGCCTGATGGGTACATTCCCTCGTCGTACAGGCATACGCGCATACTCGTGCGTGCCGCCTCCTCCACCGCGAACCGCACGTGCCCCAGCCAGCGGGGTCCCATGTACGCGACCTCTTTCGGCAACCCCATTCTCGCATGAATAACAAAGCCGTGAACGCCCTGCTCTCGAAAGGCCGCCATCTGGCGACGGATCTCGTCGTCGTCCAGATCGTCGTTCCAGAACCAGAAAGGCATGAGCGAGAATTCGGGCGACGGGTTGAGCAGTTCCTCGCGCCAGTCGGTGGCGCGAGAGGATTCGGCCATGAGGCCAACCACCATACATGCCATGAATGCGAGATGGCAAACAAGAAAACGGATCATGGCGGTTTCCCCGACAAAGCAAAGCATCACCGGATGGATCGACGACCGTTCGTGCCGATCGGATCGCGTCTCACTCAGAAGCGTATTGTAGGGCGATGAATGACCGGCTTCCAGCGACCTTGTCGCAGACTCGCCCCCACACTCCGCGATTCGGCGATCAAGATACTGTCAGCCGACTGCTTCTGGCCAAGGCGGCAGGCTTGTGTTAATGTTCCAGGCGATAAGCTACAGGCGAGGCCGCATACAAGGAGACAACGGATGCAATCGCTCACATGGCTGCCGATGCTCGCATTAACGGTGCTTTTCGTCATCTTTACGGCCGCGGACCGGGTTGCGGCAATCGTCATCGCCGAAAACGGGGAGGCCCGGACGGTCATCGTTGTTTCAGACAATGCCGCTCCGGCCGAGAAACATGCGGCGCAGGAACTGGCCTCGTTTCTGAAGCAGATCACGGGCGCTGATTTCGAGGTTTCGGCGTCCGCCGACGGCGGCAAGCCAAGACTGCTGGTCGGTCCGGCGGCGGCGAGACTGGCCGACCCGAGATTCACAACCGATGGGCTCGGCGCGGAAGGTCTGATCATTCGCACCGCCGACAAAGACTTGATTCTCGCCGGCGGCCGGCCGCGCGGAACGCTTTACGCGGTCTACACATTCCTGGAAGACCACGTCGGCTGCCGATGGTGGGCGCCCGGCGCCAGCAGCATCCCCAGGAAGCCGACGCTGGCCTTCGACAAGCTCGATGTCAAATACATCCCGCCGCTGGAGTACCGCGAGCCCTTCTGGTTCAGCGGCTTCGACGGCGACTGGGCCGCCCGCAACAAGAGCAATGGGGCCACACCCCGCCTGGAGGACAAACACGGCGGCAAACACGTCATCCAGGGCTTCGTCCACACCTTCAACGGCCTGATCCCGCCGGCCAAGTACTTCAAGGACCATCCGGAGTGGTTCAGCGAGATCCAGGGCAAGCGTGTGGAGGATCACAGCCAGTTGTGCCTGACCCATGAGCCAATGCGGGCTGAACTGGTCAAGAACTTGAAGGATCAATTGCGGAGGAACCCGTCGGCCACGATGGCTTCGGTCTCTCAGAACGACTGGGCCAACAACTGCCAGTGCCCGAGATGTGCGGCCGTCGACAAGGAGGAGGGAAGCCCGGCCGGGTCGATGATCCGCTTCGTCAACGCCGTCGCCGAGGAGATCGAGAAGGAATTCCCCAATGTCGCCATCAGCACGCTGGCTTACCAGTACACCCGCAAGCCGCCGCTCAAGGTTCGGCCGAGGCCAAACGTCGTGGTCTGGCTGTGCAGCATCGAGTGCTCGTTCAGCAAGCCGCTGACCGACGAGATCAACGCCGATTTCCGCCGTGATATCGAGGGCTGGTCGAAGATCTGCAAGCGGCTGTACGTGTGGGACTACACCACCAACTTCGCCCACTACGTGATGCCGCATCCGAACCTCAACGTGCTCGGCCCCAACGTGAAGTTCTTCGCCGATCACAACGTCGTCGGGCTGTTTGAACAGGGAGCCTATCACACCAACGGCGCCGAAATGATGGAGCTTCGCGCGTGGGTGTTGGCCAAAATGCTCTGGAACCCGTCGCTGGATGCGAACAAGCTGATCGGCGAGTTTCTCGCGGGTTACTATGGTCCGGCCGCACCGCACATCAGGGCGTACCTTGACGTGATCCACCGGTCTGTAGCCGCAAGCGGCGATAAGCTCGGCTGCTTCTCCCCGCCTGATGCGAAGTTCCTGAGCATTCAGACGCTCACCGACGGGTGGGAGCACCTCCAGGTGGCGAAGCAAGCCGCTGCGGCGGACGATGCGCTGCTGCTGCGTGTCCAGACCGCCCAACTGCCGGTGCTGTACACGTTCATCATCCAGTGGGATCGCCTGCGGAAGGAGGCCGAAGCGGCCAATGCCAACTGGCCTGCGGCGGACACCCAACAGCCGGTGTACGACCAGTTCATGACCACGGCCCAGCAGATCAAGATGACCCACGTGGCCGAAGGCCGCGGAATCGACTGGCTCAAGTCACAGGTGAAATGAGCCCAACACCGACAGGGACCACAGGACCCTACGTTGCGCGCACACCCTCGACCACGCTGATTCCCGCGGCGGTTGGGACAACACGGCTCAGGCTCAGTCCCGCCTGACGGAACAAGTGTCGGTACTGCTCCTCAGTACGTTCACGGCCACTCACGACCAGCATCATCAGATCGAGCCACTTCCCGAAACCGGGTCCGTTTCCCGGCTGGATCACGTTTTCGAGCACCAGAATCTTTCCGCCAGGTGCCATCGCCTCCCGGCAGTTGCGCAGGATGGCTGCCGCCTTGTCGTCATCCCAGTCGTGGATCACATGGCGCATGACGTAGGCATCGGCTCCGGCCGGGACGGAGGAAAAGAAATCGCCCCCCACGATGCGGCAGCGGCCGTCCAGCCCCAGACCCGCAACGACGGCGGCAGCTCGATCTGCCACTGCGGGCAACTCGAACAGGATGCCCTTCATCGCGGGGTACCTCTTGAGAATCGCGGCCAACGTAGAGCCGTTGCCCCCACCGACATCGACCACGGTCCGAATCGACGAGAAGTCGTAGGCGTCGAGCACGGGTTCGGTCTCAAGCCCGTGGATTCCCTCCATGGCCGCGTCATAGATGCGATGCCGCTCGGGATGCCGGGTCATGTAGTCAAAAAAGGAGGCGCCAAACGTCTTGCGGAATGCATCCTCCCCCGTCTGCACGGCAAACAACAGGTTGCCCCAGGATTGATAGAACTCGGCCCCCATCATGATCGCGAACCATCGCTGTGAACCGGGGGCATCGCTGCGCAGGCGGTCCGCAAGCGGCGTCAGACAAAACCGGCCACCCGAGTCCTCGGCGAAGATGCCGATACTGGCCAATGCGCGCAGCACCCGGCAAAGAGCACCACGGTGTGAGCCGGTCCGATCCGCCAGTTCTTCGGGAGTCAGCGGGCCTTTTGCGAGCAGGTCCGCGATCCCCAGTTCAGCGGCTACGTATATGGCCTGGGTCGTCCAACTGCCAGCGAGCATCTGGCCCAGAAGCTGCGCATTGGAGCAAGTATCGGTCATGATGGTTTCCTTTCTCACACCGTGATGCCGTGTTCTCCGAAGGGGCACACGACCTGGTCCCCTTGAAGGCGCCACCGAGTCCGTTGCCGAGTTGTCGTCTTCGCGATATGCGACGAAAAATCATAGGCAGCCGTACAGGCGTCGCCTAGGCAAAAAGTGAGCAACACCGGTATTCAGTGGTTGCTGCTGATCCCTCGAGGACAACGCCCCC
Source organism: Phycisphaerae bacterium (assembly GCA_030372985.1). Taxonomy (GTDB): domain Bacteria; phylum Planctomycetota; class Phycisphaerae; order UBA1845; family PWPN01; genus JAUCQB01. Next base: position 57,533 of record JAUCQB010000180.1, on the reverse strand, counting down.
GGGCAAGTCGATCAGGACACCTCGTCCGCCTCGGCAATCAGATTGCACTCCCATGGACAGCGCCGAGGCGAAACAACCAGGCCGACCTGCGCCCCGATTCGGCACACCGCCGGAAGGCGATCGACAGCGGTGTTCTTCTGCTCCTTTTGGAGATAAACCTCCTGCTGACAAGGGCTTACAAACCGTTGACGACCTTCCGGCCGAGCCAGACGGCGCCTCGAACTCGAACCGGGACAGTTGCTCGGCCGTAGGCAATCAGAAGCAGGAGTAGCCTTTGCGGAATAATAAAAGGAGTAGACACCATGACGATCACTAAACGAAAAACTCTGGCCGGGTCCTTTGCTCTGACAGCGTTGCTCATGATGGGTGTTGTCGTCCATCTGGCAAACCGGCCAGCGGTTGCCACCGAGGGCAGAGAGAGAATCGCCCCTCAGCCACCGGTTGCCCAGATGAAGGCAGCCGAGGACCTGTCTGCGGTCTTCCAATATGTCGCTGAAACGGTCAAGCCGTCTGTAGTGAACATCACCTCGGTCAAAACCATCAAGCCGATGATGCGCGGCGGACAGGAGATGCCCGATGAGATACCTTTCCCGGAGTTCTTCGAGCGTTTTCTGCGGCCGGATACGCCGAGAGGGGGATTCAAGCAGCAGGGATTCGGCGCGGGGGTGATTGTCTCCGAAGACGGCCACATCCTGACCAACAATCACGTTGTGGCCGACGCGGACGAGGTCACCGTGACCCTTACCGACAAGCGGGAGTACAAGGCCAAGATCATCGGCACCGACCCGAAGACCGACCTGGCTGTCGTGAAGATCAAGGCGGACAACCTCACGCCCGCGAAGCTCGGCGATTCGGATCAGGTACGGGTGGGTGAGTGGGTGGTAGCCGTCGGGCACCCCTTCGGTTTGTCTTATACCATTACAACCGGAATCGTCAGTGCCAAAGGGCGCGCGAACCGGGCGGTTGCCGAGTACGAGGATTTCATCCAGACGGACGCGGCCATCAACCCCGGCAACAGCGGCGGACCGCTGGTGAATCTCAAGGGCGAGGTCATCGGCATCAACACCGCCATCTTCAGCCGAAGCGGGGGGTACATGGGCATCGGTTTTGCGATTCCGAGCAACATGGCCAAATCGATCATGCAGAGCCTCATGGACCACGGCAAGGTCGTGCGCGGATGGCTGGGAGTCGGCATTCAGAATCTCGATGAGGCGATGGCCGAGTCGTTCGGTTTCGAGGGCACCAACGGCGTACTGGTTGGCGATGTGACCCCTGACGGCCCGGCCGAGAAGGCCGGCTTCAAGCAGGGTGACATCATCGTCAAGTTCGACGGGAAGCAGACCAAGGACAGCAACCAGCTCCGGCAGATGGTGGCCGCCACCTCGCCGGGAACCAAGGTTGAGGTTGAGGTATTTCGGGAGGGCCGGCGCGAGACCTTGGACGTCACCATAGGTGAACTCGAAAGCGGTCTGGCGACGATCAAGGGCCACGAAGCAGAAGATGAAGATCTGGGTATGACCCTCAAGAGCGTCACGCCCGAGATCGCCGAGCAACTGGGGCTCAAGCAGGCCAAGGGAGTGGTCGTTACGAAGGTCGAGCCGTTCAGCGCCGCAGCCAGGGCCGGTCTGCGTCGGGGTGACGTGATTGTCGCCGTTCAGAGCAAGCCGGTCGACACACTCGCGGAGTTCAACGAGGCCTTGAGCAGGCACGACCTCAAGAAAGGCGTGCGCCTCACCGTTTTCACGGAGGGCATGAGACGCTTCGTGATGCTCAAGAACGCGAGCAGCGATGAGTAGTATCCCCGCAGGCTCCAAGCCGACAGCGTTTTTCCTCGTTCCTGCGGGACTCGGGATATCATGAACGATTTCCCTGGGCGGTTGGACCGGCGCTCGCGTCCCGGCAGTCAACTGAAGTGCCGGGCCATGATCATGCGGTCCCTCCAGGACGGCCCACCTGGGCCATCCGACCTTGTTCCCGTGCAGTGTTATGTGTTCGCCCGCCTCTGGACTACAATGACGGCATGAGCGACACGGACACGACATCGAAATCGTCACGGCCCCGCACCGGCGAGAAGAAATGGCTTTTCTGGGGGGTGATGCTCGTCGCACTGGGGGCGATCGTCATCTACAACAATCGGCCGGCCCCACCGTCAGCCGTCGTGTGGGTTAGGGATTTCGAGGACGCCAAAGCCAAGGCGGCCGAGTCCAACAGACTGCTCCTGATCGATTTCTACGCCACCTGGTGCGGCCCGTGCAAGGCGATGGACCGCGAGGTCTTTCCCCGAACCGACGTGGCGCAAGCCCTCGGCAACTGGGTGGCCGTCAAAATCGACGTCGACAGGCATCGACAGCTCGCCCGGGACTTTCGCGTCGAGGCGATACCCACGCTGGTTGCCCTCACGCCGCAGGGAGAATCGATCGCACGTATCTCCGAGGGAATGGACGCTCGGAGCTTCATCGACTGGATCGTCCGGGTCGAGAAGAATTGGGCCGGGAAAGCGCGCGCACCGGCCCCGGCCGGCTCGTGATCTCGCAACAACGTCCGTTCGGAGACCTCCATCCTGAAATCTGAGCGTCGACACAGCCACCAGGGCTTTGACGGAACAGTTGGCTCGCGGTCGATCCTGCGGTATCGTTGCGCACGGTTTTCAGGAGGATTCATCATGCGCGTCCCGTCTGTCTTTGTCGCGATTGTCGTATTGGCTGTTGCCGCTCTGCCGATTGTCTTGAAAGCAGCCGAGAAGCGCCCCAATGTCGTCCTGATCATGACCGACGATCAAGGGTACGGCGACTTTGGCTGCACCGGCAACCCGGTGATACGCACGCCCCACATTGACTCGCTGTACGCCGACAGCGCCCGGATGACCGACTTCTACGTCAGTCCGGTGTGCACGCCGACGCGGGCCTGCCTGATGACCGGTCGTTACAGCTACCGCACCCGGGCGTTCGACACCTACATCGGGCGGGCGATGATGGAGCCGCAGGAGGTCACCATCGCCGAGGCCCTGCGTGACGCGGGCTATGCGACCGGCATCTTCGGCAAGTGGCACCTCGGCGACTGCTACCCCATGCGGGCGATGGATCAGGGATTCGAGGAGGCACTGGTCATCCGCGGCGGAGGCATCAGTCAGCCATCAGACCCGCCCGGCGGCGAGGGCAAGTACACCGATCCTATCCTGTTCCACAATGGTCATCCCGAGCCGCAGAAGGGCTACTGCACCGATGTCTACTTCGACGCCGCGATGAACTGGATGGGCAAATGCATCGAACAGAAACGGCCCTTCTTCGCGTATATTCCGACGAACGCCCCGCACGACCCGCTCAACGACATTCCGCAGAAGCTTTACCAGCAGTACAAGACCATGGATCTGTCACCTGTGGTTCTGACCAAGAGCGGCGGCAAGCCCGAAGAGAAGGAACTTGACCGCGTCGCCCGCATCTTCGCAATGATCACCAACATCGACGAGAACGTCGGCAAGCTGGTGGCGGGGCTCGACCGACTGGGCGTGGCGAACGACACCATCGTCATCTTCCTGACGGACAACGGCCCGGCCAGCCGGCGATACGTCGGGCCGTTCCGGGGAACCAAGGCAGATGTGCATGACGGCGGCGTCCGTACACTGCTGCTGGTCCGATGGCCGGCGAGACTGAAGGCCGGTCACACCTCGGACCGCATCGCCGCCCATATCGACATCATGCCGACGCTGCTGGAGGCCTGCGGCGCACCCGTCCCCCAAGGCGTGAAACTCGACGGCCGGAACATCCTGCCCCTCCTGGAGGGCCGCCAGGTCGATTGGCCCGACCGCACGCTCTTCATCCAGACGCATCGTGGCGACGTCCCGATCCTGTATCACCATTTCATGGCACGCAACCAGGAATGGAAGCTGGTCAACGCCTCAGGATTCGGCCGCGAACAATGGTCCGGCCCGCCGCAGTTCGAGTTGTATCGCCCGATGCAAGATCCGCGTGAGGAGAACAATCTCGCTGACAAGCATCCTGAGGTCGTCGAAAAACTGAAAAAGGAATACGAAGCGTGGTTCAAGGATGTCAGCTCGACCCGCCCGGACAACTACGCCCCGCCGCGGATCCAGATCGGGACCCCGCTTCAGAACCCGGTCACGCTGACACGCCAGGATTGGCGGCGGGTCGCGGCCGGCAAGGAAACTTACGGCGTGAGGGGCAAGTGGCTGCTGCACGTCGCGAAGAAGGACTCGTATCGCATGCTCATGCGTCTGCAACCGAACTCGGCCGCGGGCCAGGTCAAGCTGATGGCAGGCGGATACGAGAAAACGCTGCCCGTTCCGGCCGACGCGAAGGACATCCTCTTCGAGAGTGTTTCGTTGCCGGAAGGCGATACCGAACTGCGTATCGACGTTACCCGTGACAACCAGACCACCGGGCCCTGGCAGGTCGACGTGAGCTGGTAGCTTTCGGGTGCCCCATCTCGTCTTCGAGATGGGGGAGCGATGATCGAGCCCGCTCGGCCCAGAATCATTTCTGGGCCGCACCCCGGTGCGGAATCCCTTTCGCGTTCTCTCACGAATGACGATGGGAATCGTCAACGGAGAGGTCCCAGATAGAAATCTGGGACCAGCGAGTGGGAATCGTCAGCGGAGGGGTCCCAGATAGGAATCTGGGACCAGCGGATGGGAATCTGGGACCAGCGGGGGGGTGTCCCATCTCAGGGCTATTCGTGCTTGCCGAGCGGCTCCAGGTTCGCTAAACTGTCTATATGCGGCCTGAAGACTTGCGAGATCTATTGCGGCGACAGCCGTTCGTGCCGGTCAGGATCCATCTTTCCGACGGCACAACGTATGAGGTGCGCCACCCGGAGATGGCCATCATCGGCCGGTCCGCCGTGACTATCGGTGTCGAAGCAGAGGAAGGCAGTGGAATCGCCGACCGCATGATGTATTGCTCGCTCCTGCATATCGTTCGGGTTGAGGACGCGAATGGTCGAGATCTCTCTCGTAAGGGCGAAAACCTGCCCTGAGCCTTTCCTCAACTAATCTCAGATCGTCGCCAGCCTTGACCGCAGAAACCGCCCGGTGTGCGAGCGTTCATCCTTGGCGATTTCCTCCGGCCGTCCGGCGGCGACCACCTGCCCGCCTGCGTCGCCGCCCTCGGGCCCCAGGTCGATGATCCAGTCAGCGCACTTGATCACTTCGAGGTTGTGCTCGATGACCACCAGGCTGTTGCCCTTGTCCACCAGTCGGTTGAGCACCCGCAGCAGGTTGTGCACGTCGGCAAAGTGCAGCCCGGTCGTCGGCTCGTCGAGCACATACAGCGTGTGGTCGGTGGCCGGCTTGCCCAGCTCGGCCGCGAGCTTGACCCGCTGGGCCTCGCCCCCCGACAGCGTGGTCGACGACTGCCCCAGCGTCATGTACGACAGCCCGACGTCGTCCAGGGCCAGCAGCACGTGCTTGATCCGCTCGAAATTCGCGAAAAACGGGATGCTCTCTTCCACCCGCATGTCCAGCACGTCGGCGATCGACTTGCCTCGGTATCGCACCTCCAGCGTCTCGCGATTGTAGCGACGGCCTTTGCATAGGTCGCAATCGACGAACATGTCCGGCAGAAAGTGCATCTCGATCCGCTTGGTGCCTTGGCCCTGGCAGGCCTCGCACCGCCCGCCTTTCACGTTGAAGCTGAACCGGCTCGGCCGATACCCGCGGATCTTGGCCTCGCGCGTTCGGGCGAACAGGGCCCGGATCAGGTCGAATGCCCCGGTATAGGTGCACGGGTTGCTCCGCGGCGTGCGGCCGATGGGCGACTGATCGATCTGCACCACCTTGTCCACCCGCGAGGCCCCGATGATCTGCTCGTGTTTTCCGGCCGGCACCCGCGACTGCCCGAGCAGCCGTCGCAGGCCCCTGAGGAACACTTCGTTGATCAACGTGCTCTTGCCGCTGCCCGACACGCCGGTGATGCACACGAAACAGCCCACCGGAATGGTCACGTCGATCTGCTTGAGGTTGTTCTCGCCCGCCCCCTTGACCTGGATCGACTGCGCGAGCACCACTTTGCGGCGTTTTTCGGGCAGGGGAATGGTCACCTCGCCCCGCAGATACCTGGCAGTCGTCGATTCCGCGTGCCTCAGCACCACGTCGATCGGCCCGGCCGCGACGATCTCCCCGCCGTGCGAACCGGCCCCCGGCCCCATGTCGATCAGATGATCCGCCGCCCGGATGGTCTCTTCGTCATGCTCGACCACCAGCACGGTGTTCCCCGCGTCGGTCATGCGCCGCAACGTTCCGATCAGCTTGCCGTTGTCGCGCGGATGCAGCCCGATGGTCGGCTCGTCGAGCACGTAGCACACCCCGACCATGCCGCTGCCTACTTGTGTGGCCAATCGAATCCGCTGGGCCTCGCCGCCCGACAACGTCGAACTGGTCCGGTCCAGCCCCAGGTACCCGACGCCGACGTCAATCATGAACCGCAGCCGCTGCACAACTTCGCGGAGGATCTGCGAGGCGATGATCGATCGCTCGCCGGTCAGCTTGAGCCCGGCGAAGAAGGCGTGGCCCTGCTCGATGGTCATACGCACGATGTCGTGCAGACCTTTGCCTCCCACCTTGACCGCCAGGGCCTCGGGCCGGAGCCTGGCCCCGCCGCAGGCCTCGCACGGCCGCTCGCTGAGGAACTCGTGCAGCCGCTGCTTGACGCTCTCGTTGTCCGTCGTCTCCCACCGTCGCTTGAGATTGGGCAGCACGCCTTCGAACCTGGCTCCGTATTTCGCGGCCGTCTCTTTGTTGGTACCGTGCATGAGGATCTCGCGGATCTCGGCCGGCAGGTTCTTGTACGGCACGTCCGGCGGCACGCTGAACTGCTCGCAGAAGTCGTTGAGCATCCTTCGATAGAAAATGTTGAGCTGTTTGCCGCTGTGCTGCCACGCGTCGATTGCCCCCTGAGCCAGCGACAGCGACGGGTCCACCACGATCAGATCCTCGTCAAACTCCGGTACGTGTCCCAGGCCGTCGCACGTCGGGCACGCCCCGTGCGGCGAGTTGAAGCTGAACAGGCTCGGCGACAGGTCCGGCAGGGCGGCCTCGGGGTGATCGGGGCAGGCGAATCGCGAGCTGTAGATGCGTTCTTCCCACGTGCCGCGCTCCCGCTCGGCCGCGATGACCACCGTCTCGGCCGCCAAATTCAGGGCCAGGGACACGCTCTCGGCCAGTCGAGTGTTCATGCCCGGCTTGACCACCATCCGGTCCACAACCACTTCGATGGTGTGCTTTTTGGTCTTGGCCAGCGACGGCGGCTCTTTCACATCGTAGACCCGTCCATCCGCCCGGATGCGCACAAACCCATCGCGGCGAATCTGCTGCATGATTTCCTGGTGCGTTCCCCGTCGGTCGCGAACGATCGGCGCCAGCACCATGATCCGCGTGTTCTCCGGAAGCCCCATGACGGCATCGACGATCTGCTGCGGCGAGTAACGTTCGATCCGCCGCCCGCACTCCCAGCAGTGCGGCTCGCCCACCCGGGCCATCAGCAGCCGCAGGTAGTCGTAAATCTCGGTCGTCGTCGTGACCGTCGATCGCGGGTTCATCCCCCTGGCCCGCTGCTCGATGGCGATGGTCGGCGGCAGGCCCTCGATGTGGTCCACGTCCGGCTTGCTCATCTGCTGCAGAAACTGCCGGGCGTAAGCCGAGAGCGTCTCGATGTACTTGCGCTGCCCTTCGGCGTGGATGGTGTCGAAGGCCAGCGAACTCTTGCCCGACCCGCTCAGCCCGGTGATCACTACGAACCGGTCCCGGGGGATGTCCAAGGAAATGTTGCGCAGGTTGTGCTGCCGGGCACCCTGGATGCGGATGACCCGGTCGGTGCCGCCCCTTTCATCCGGCCTGTCCATCCCGTCCTCCCTGAAGAAACAGACAATGCGCCGGACTGCCAGCCTATGCGATAGCCGGGGGAAAGCAAGGAATGCCGGGGCGGGAGACGGTTGGCCAGGGGCGAGTGAAAGGATGAAAGCGGAAGAACGAGTCAGAAGAAACCGCGAAGATGCCGGACTGCGTCGCCTTGATTCCTCCTTCAGCCTTCATCCCTCATCCTTGGCTACGATCATGCCCCGAAGCCCGAACCCCGAACCCCGAACCCTGAACCCTTCCTCTTTGTCACCGCCGCCCGCTGCGAATATGATCAGATGGAGGCCAGGGAGCCTGGGCCGTCGGAGATCCGTAACCTTTTGTCAGGCCTGGAGATTGGCCCGACACGTGGGGTGTCCGATGATATACGGTAGAGAGGCCCCAATGCATCCGGGTGGATGTTCGCCGTGTGAGCGTAACATCTGCCTTGACAAGATGTTATGTTCGCCCCCGGCAGGGCGGCCCTTGGCGATTTCGGCAGGGGCGAGACGCAGGGTAGGACGGATGAACACCATGCGACCCAATACCGTTCGCGCCTTCTCGCTGGTCGAGATGATCGCGGTCGTTTCCATCATCGCCTTGCTCCTGGCCCTGATCGGGATCGGCGCCAACGTCTGGATTAACAGCGCCAAGGTCACCGGTACCATAACGACGATGAACACCCTCAAGACGGCCATCGACGCGTTCGTGGACGAGCGGCCGATCGAGATCAGGGACATTGACCCTAACGTTCCCCACCCACGCTACACGGACTGGTTTGGTCATCTGCCGCCGTGCCCGACGACCCCATGGAAAACCACGCCGGTGGGTAACATAGGGCCCGCTGGTGAATGGGATTCCACTACCGGCACGCAATTCAACTGGCTGATCCGCCGATACCTGCAGGGAACGCCAGCTCCTGCTCTGCAACGCCGCTGGCGGATTCCCACCGGTGGTTATGTAGTGAACACCCCTCCCAGTGCCGAGAGAGACTACCCCAGCATCGAATGCCTGGTTCTCTTTCTGACTCAGTGCAGCCCGCGGGCCAAGGCCGTGATTGACAAGATGCCCCAGGACAGCAAGGAGAACCTCGACAGCGACGAGGCCTTTACGATGGGCAATCAGTACGTACCACTCGACGAGATCCTCGATGCGTGGGATCGCCCGTTGCGGTGGGCGGTCATGCCGCACGATCAGGATCCGAGTAAGCCGGAGAATAAGGGCCTGCCGCCTCGGTGGGAGCTCCGCTCGGCGGGCAAGGACGGCCTCTTCTCCGCGCCGTTCACCCCGCAGGGATCATCTGACGACGTGGTACTGCCGGGGCCGTAAGCAGCGGGGGAATTACAAATGGTGAATGGAAAGCCTAAGCAGTCGGCCATGCTGGAGCTGTCAGCAGTCAGCGATCAGCTTTCAGCCAGAGGTAAGGAGGCACGATTCTCTCCGGTCGCCTCTCGCCCCTCGTCCCTCGCCCCGCGTCCCGCCCGAAGGGCCTTCACCCTCACCGAACTCCTGGTCGTGCTGGCCATTCTGGGGATTGTGGCGACCCTGGCCGTACCGGCCGTGGGACCGATGTTCGCCTCTAACCAGACCGCCTCGGCCGTCAGCACGATCGGCAGTCTGCTGGTGACCGCCCAGACAACCGCCCGGGCCTACGGCACGCCGGCGGGTCTACGAATCGAGCGGGCGCTGAAGGTTGACAGCCGCGGATACATGGTCGAAAGAATGAGCAACAGGCCCGCCTTTGAACAGGGCGTCAAAGCCGCATTTGAACTCAACGACTTCATTCCGCTCCCCCTGGACCATCAGCAGGTTCGGCTGGTGGCTTTTGCACCCGGCAGGCCCGGCACTCCGGTCTCGCAGGCTTTCGAGGTTCCTGTCGGAAGCTTCGACCCCGTAGCCTTGCCCAAGGATATCTGGGTGGCGCCGGGGGAATCCCTGACACGGTCGCCGTCCCAACTGACCGAAGGTGCCTTGCGATACCGGCCGTACTATCCGGGGGACAATTTCGTCGGGGGCGTCGAATACAGCAGGCTCGAAGACTTCCTGGTCATCTTCAATGCCGCGGGGGAGCTGGTCCGGCATCCCGCCGACAAGTGCTATTTCAAGGACGATCGACAGACCTACGCCTTAGACCCGACGAGAAACGCCAAGTATGCCCCGTTTGTGCGGACGGTTGAGGATTCATCGCTCTCGCTGATTGCGTACGATCGAAACAAGTGGAACGCTATCAATCCGGCGGACGGGTTCGCCCGGCGCGATTTTCTGCAGCGCACGACACCGATCTACATCAACCGCTTCACCGGATCCGTTCTGGAGGAGAAGAGATGACAGGAGCGGAAAAAAGAAGACAGAAGTCAGAAGACAGGAGCCAGGATGCCGGAACGCCTGGGCGTTTTCGGTCATCCTCCCGCCCCGGCAGTCCTCCTGTCTCCTGTCTCCTGTCTCCTGTCTTCCGTGCTGCCTTTTCGCTCCTCGAACTCATGATCGCCATCGTCATCCTGGGCATCGGCATGGTCATGGTCGCCACCGTCTTCCCCATCGGCATCGACATGGCCGCCCAGACCGTCCAGATGAACATCGCCCAGGCCGTCGCCGACGTTGCGTTGGGCACGCTCCAACTCAAGGTGCCGCGATGGCCCAACAAGGTCCCCGGTCCTGCCCTGAAAGCCGCCCCGGACGTCCTCCGAACAGAGTTCGGCTCGGCGACCGATCCGGTTGAGATCGATGTCAGCGACCAGACAGCTCTCGGACTGAACGGACATTTTACGACGATCTGGGACATCAGCGCGATGACCGCCGACGTCGAGGTCGTCAAGCGCTTGCGGTTTTTCACGGAGACAACCGGCTGGACGGCTGAGAAGGGGCCAAGCGGGCCGGGGGATGCCTGGGACTACGCCTATGTGATACCGTCTCAGAATCTGCCGCCGGCCTACGCGAATATCGCCAGCATCAACTCCCTGCCCCCGGCCATCCCGCCGACGCTGGGGCGGGTGCCTGATGTGTACCCCCTGAACCTCATTGATCAGGTTTATCCGCCCGTGCAGCGGACCAGGGCTGACGGCTCGTCCCGCGACTTCCTCGATTCCGCCACTGAGACCGGCATACGGAGCGACTTGGCCGGTCGGCGGTACAGTTGGATTGCCATTCACCACTTAACCGACTCTAACGCAGGCGGATCGAGATTCGTCGTCACGCTCTTGGTGACGTACCGAAGCAATCTGGCAAACCGGTATGCCCGGCAGGCCGACGCTGACAGCGATCCCTCGGTCTACGCGCCGGTCTTCAATCCGGACCCGGACCTGAACACCCTGAACGCTCCGGTCCCGGACGCGGAGGATACTGATATGCTCTTCCCCCGGCCGTGGCTGGTTCGATTCAATCAGGTCAACCTCGGTACCGGTGAAGTCCGCTGCATGAAGGCCGTGGCCGACCTGCTGCCCACTGGTTCGTACTTTGTTGCGGCTCGCTCCATGTATGCCTTCCCGAACAACGTTCCGCAGCTGGCCATTGCCGCAGGAGCCGCCTACGAGGTGTTGAGCCGGCAGGGAGATCTGGGCAACCCGGTCTGGACCCTGCAGATCAGGCGACAGCGGCCGATTGATAATGTCGTGTGGGTCCCGGGGGACGCAAACAATCTTAAGGATCCGCGGGAGGTTCTCTACGCCTGGGTCATTCCGCCGGCCATCGAGCGGTCGGGGAAAACCTACAGCTTCCAGGCCAAGTCGCCGGTTGCCGGTGTGTTCATGAGGATGGTTGAATAGGCATGAGAAGGGGCGATGAATCGATGAACGGCGAGCCGAAGCGATCAGCGATCGGCGATCAGCGGTCAGCCATGCCAAGGCTGTCGGCTCTCAGCTCTCACCCATCAGCCAGAGCAAGAAGGGGTGTGCCTGCTCATCTTGACTCATCTCGCCACGGCGAGTCGCCTCGTGCGACCTTCATCCCTCATCCCTCAGCCTTACAGAGGGCCTTTACCCTCACCGAGCTTCTCGTCTCGCTGGTCATTCTCGTCGGCATGATGACCCTGATCGCGATGATTTTCTCGACGGCCGGCAAGTCCAGCGGCGTCGCCCAGGCCCAGGCCCGACTGCACCGCCAGCTTCTCCAGGCGGCCGACACGATGCGCATCGACCTGGCCAACACGCTGACGGGCAAGGGCGCCGGCGCCGGTGGTGCCCCGCAGGGCGTCTTGGCCATCGCCGGCGTGGCCGTCGAGGCGGCCGATACGCCCAAGTCCATCGTTCGCCCTCACCGCGCCGACGTGCTGATGCTGCTGACACAGCAGCGTTTCGAGCCCTTCGCCTATTATCCCGTTCCGCCGGGCGCGATGTTCGATCAGTACAAACAGGTGGTTTACGGTCATGCCGATCTCGGCAAGCTCAATTCGACGGGCGGGTGGATCGGCACGGTGAAGCGCGTCGAGAATTCGGTCGGGCAGTGGTATGCCTCCGAGTGGCACCTGGCCCGCCGCGTGGTCGGCTTCCGCAAGCTGGACGCCAACGATCCACCGACATATCCCGCCTTGCGCTGGCCGCCGACGTCCAGCTACGTTCTTGGCACAGATCCGAACGGCGTCATGACGGACGTCATCTATGACGTGTGGTCGCCGGAGACATTCTTGAGCCAGATACATCCGGGCTTCTACGCGTACACGTGGAGCAGTGCGGAAACCAAACTGGCTGAGTTCTATCTTGAGTCCGAACCCCCGTATTACTGTTCCAGGGATGGTTTCTATTACATTCTTCATGCGGAATCTCCTGACTTGACGGCGTACTGGTGGCGGCAGCAGCAATTCAATACCAACCAATGGATAAGACAAGGCCCCAGCGGACCGGTCGGTCCGATTGTTCAGCCGCCCCTGTCGCTGGCCGTGGTGCTCAACTACCAGGCCCCTCCAGGATATCGCTTCTGGCCCGACTGGTTCTTTAATCCTGCGGCCACGGGAGGCAATTCATACCGCACTCGCCTCGACCCGATGCCGCCGCCGGGAATGCCCGCGCGGACGGCGGCTTACTTCATGCCCTCGTGCTCGGAGTTCAAGGTCGAATATACCTATGACGACCCGCGAGAGATCGTTGTCGATCCGGCCACCGGCCGGCCGGACCTGGTGGACGTCACCAGCGGCGGATCGGTATTCGTCCCGGCCGCCTCGCCCGTCAAATGGCAGACTGTTCCGCCGGGTGAGATCTACGTCTGGACGGGCCTGTCAACCGACCCCAGCGTCTACGATACCATGGACCCTGCCGGCCTCCGCAACCGCACCTTCCCCTTCCGCTGGCCTCGGGCATTGCGGATCACTATCCGGGCCTACGCCCCCGGCGGAGCCCTGGACTATCCGATCGAGCACAGCCTGGTGCACGTGTGGAAGTGAGGCCGTCGCCTCGCGGCGGTCAGCCGGGAGTCTGTTGAAAAACTGCCTCGCTTGGCGTGCCAGACGCGCAGTGGCGAACGCATCGCCCGTTTTTCAATTCAGTTCCTCAACCGCAATTCGCTTGCACTCGATCCAGCGGTCGCGGGTGTTCGGGCCGTTCATGTAGTAGACGACCACGACGTGGCGGTCGTCGGCCAGGCAGACGCTCGGGTAGCCGAGATCGGTGTTGACGCCGGACGCGGCGATCACCAGCTCCCGCCCCACGTCCCAGGTCTTACCGCCGTCGTCGCTGACGCAGGCTCGCACGCCGAAGGGCTGATGCCGGTAGCCGTAGACCAACAGAACACGCTTGTCGGGCAGCCGCACCAGGTCGGCCGGGTGCCCGATCAGCGAGAGGCGCTCGGGCGACGACCAGGTCAGACCGTCGTCGTCGGATCGAGCGGTGAACATGTGGTCCTGGGCGTTGGTGGTCCGCATCACCGCGATGATCGTGCCGTCTGCGTTTTCGACGAGGGCCGGCTCCTGCATGGCGATCTTGCCGCCGGCATCGACCGCCAGCAGAATCTGGTCGCTCCATGTCCTGCCGCCGTCGGTACTGCGAAGCACATAGGCCTGATCGACGGGCTGCGATGTCGACCGCCCGTAAACCGGTAGCAGGAGCGTGCCTTTCGATGTCTCGATGGCCGATGACGAGGTGGCCAGCAACTGTTCTGCCTTGCTCTTGATGTCGTCGCGTTTTGACTCCCATTCGAGGGAGCGGGCCTTGCCCCAGAGCGTTTTCACCCCGCCGGGCTCGGCGTAGTCGCCCCAGACCCCGCGGTCGACGCGCCGGGCGTATGGGGGATTGTGCTGCTTGACGTAGGCCTCGCTGCGGCCGACCCAGTTGAAGAAGTTCAGCAGCAGACGGCCATCGCCAAGCACCGCAACGGACGGATCGTTCTGGCAGTCCGGGTCGTCGTAAATGACGAACGGCCGGGACCACGTGCGGCCGCCGTCGCTCGACGTCGAGCCGACGACGCGGGCATCTGCCTCGATGTGTCTGACAGGCTCCGGGAAGCTCGCATCGCGAAAGACGCACAAGAGCCGCCCGTCGGGCAGTCGCTCGACATCCGGGAAACTCGTGTATCGGGTCGGGTCCCGGAATACCGCGATCGGCTCGCCGCCGATGGTTCGAGGTTCGAGCGGCCCTGCGGCTGCCGGCCTGCTCGTCCGGTCGATCAGCGCAGGTCTTGATGCGGTTGTGCCTCGGCTCGGCGGCCCCATCTCAGGCATGGGCGCTTGGGCGAACCGCTTCCACAGTGGATCGATCCGCTCAGTGCCGGGTATGCCCGCGTGGATCCACAAGCCGTAGCGCAGCCGCAGCGGTGCTGCCGGTCGGACGGTCAGCGGCTGGTTCAGTGTCAGGCTGGCTCCCATCCAGCCGTCGTCGCGCACATGGAAGGGCACCGGGTGGTTCGGATTGGCCGGATGATTCATCAGGGTGATGCCGCCGGTGGCGTCGGTTGCGGCCGGGCCGCTGTAATCAACCCATCGGGCGGGCTTCCGGAAAACCTCCTTCTCGTTTCGAAGGCCGTCCGAGTTGAGAATCCGCCCGCCGCCGTCACGAACACCGATGGTCTTGGCCATACGCACGCCGATCAGGCCGAATGGACTGGTGTTGAGGGTCGCCTCACCGTTTTCCGGAGCGTCGAGGCGGATGTCGATGAACATCAGCCATTCGTTGCCGTCGAGCGGTTCGACCGCGACGCGGCGCTGCTCGATCATCAACGTCTTGCCGTCGGCGTCCTGCCACGCGTTCAGGGCAAGCAAGGCCGCCTGCTGAAGGCCGTCCTCGTATCGAGAGACTCCCTCGCAGACGATCCGAGCGTCGCCATCTTCCCAGAAGTTGACCCCGTTGACGTTCTGATGGGAGATCCACACGGAATTGTGATGGCTGTGGCCGATGGGGTCTTGCGGGTGCCCCATGCGCGTGTAGCTGCACCCGGCCGGGCCGATCAGTGGGAACAGAAACGGCCGGTTGAGCGTCGGGCCGAAGTGGTATCGCGTCAGCTCACGGCCGCGATGCTGAAACGACGCCTGGTCATAGGGCAGGGGAGTCACCGTGACATCGGGAACCGGCCTCGCTTCGGGCAACCGCTCGTCACCGAACAGAAGGGGCGATGCCATGGCAACCGCCACGGCTGTGACAAAGGCTATTCTCGTGATCATCCGTCGTCCTCGCTGCAAATGGCCAAGACTATTCGTGGCATTCTTGTGCTCGGGTAATTCCGTACCACACCGCGATTTCGGACCGAGCCAATCATCTCGGCAGCCCCGCGTCATCGAGCAGCTCTGCCGTCAGGATCTTGCCCAGCAGATAGTGCTTGCGATCGGGATACCAGAAGTACACTCTGCCCTCGAACTCGAACAGGCTCGGGTAGGTGCCGATCTGCGTGGTACCTTTGCGGCCGCCGGTCCGGCCGTTGTTGTCGGCCAGCAGGCGCGGCCTGCTGAAGACCAGCGGATGATCCTTGTCGGCGACCTCACGCCCGACGGCCACGAAGACCGGTCGGCGGTTCTTCGCGGAATCGGCCACACCCTTGGCCCCGAAAGCGTCGCCGCGGTTGTTGTGGAAAATCAGCAGGTATCGGCCGTCGCGGAGCTTGTACAGCGGGCTGGATGCCAGCGGTTGCGGGATCGGCGGGCCGCCGGGCGCGAAACGCAACGGCCGTGGCTGGTCCCAGGTGTGCCCGCCGTCGGCGGACAATGCATAGTGAACGTAACCGGTCCGCGTCCGCATCACCGCGATCAGCCGGCCGTCGGATAACTCCTGGAATGTCGGCTCCTGGGCCACGCTGACCTCGGGATTATCCGGCGACTGAACCCGCAGGCCATGATCGCCGTCGGGCAGCGTGGTGACCCGAAGCTTCGTCGGGTCCGACTCGGAGAGGATGTTGTCGAACCGCAGAAACCAGATCTCGGAATCGCGGTCGAACAGACCGCCCTTGGGCTGCACCTTCTTGCTGGCCCACCGCGTGAACCCAACCATGACCTCGCCGCTGCGGGTGATGATCGGCCCCTGATAGGCGACCCAGTTTTCCGGGGCGTTCGGGTCGGGATCTGAAATCGCCGATTTGCGGATGGGCAGGGTCCGCACGTCGGACCAGGTGCGGCCGTCATCATCCGACCAGCGGCAGGCGAGCGCACCAGTGGTGTCCTCGCGGGCATCGACCACGCCAACATTCTGGTTCCAGAACAGGTACACGCGGCCGCTGTGCGGGACGACAAAGGGCATCTGCCAGGAGGCAATCCGCCCGCTCTTGCCGGAAGGATCCCCGGCCAGCGTCAGTGGCCGCGTCCATGTTCCGCCCTGATCGTCGCTGCGACTCATGACCACGTGCTGGTCCGGGCCGTTTTCGACATGGGCCTGCGTCCAGAAGGCCAGAAACGTCCGCTTGGGCGTGGGAACAACGATGAAGTGCTGATTGGTGGCGTCGGGACCCTTCCAGCCGGCGGGAATGTAAACGATCCGGTCCGGTCGGCTGACCAGAGCGTCGCAGCCGGCCAGGGATACGATGCCAATCATGGCCAGAATGGCGTATCTTTTCATCGATGCTCCAATCGTTGTGTGAGTAGCTGTCAGCAGTCAGCGGTCAGCTTTGAGCCATGCATCTCCGCTCGGCCCGGAATCCCTTCCGGGCCACCTCGTTCGCGGAATCCCTTCCGCATTTGGTTATGAATGACGATTGGAATCGTCAACCGGTGGGCCCCAGAACGGATTCTGGGGCCAGCTCTCAGCTTTCCGCTCGGCCCGGAATCCCTTCCGGGCCACCTCGTTCGCGGAATCCCTTCCGCATTTGGTTGTGAATGACGATTGGAATCGTCAACCGGTAGGCCCCAGAACGGATTCTGGGGCCAGCTCTCAGCTTTCAGCTCTGTGCCCGGAAGATGAATGTCTCTCCGGCATGGGTGTCGAGTTCAAGAAGCTCACCGCTCATCGTCTGGGTCGAATCTCCGCGAACCACGTCGACCTTGCCCGGCCATGGGTTGATGATCCGCAGCGGACCACCGACCTCGGCCCGAACGCGGATCCACGACACTCGGCCCTTCTTCATCTCGGCGCTGACCAGAAACGCTCCCACCGCCCGAAGATCCTGGAAAGCCGCATCTTTATCCCTGGGCCAGTTGGGGAAGAATCGCAGTTGCCCCGTGTAGCTTTGCAGGAGGCATTCGTTGACCACGACCGGCAGCGAGAAGTTCTCGAACCAGATCCCCATCGGGGCCATGAAGGCATAATCGGTCTCGTCGGAGTACCGGCCGCCGGCCTGCAGGACCATGTCCGCGCAGGTTCCGTTGGGCAACAGGCAGTAGTTGATCTGCCTTTTGAACTTCTCGAGATCCAGCACCCCCAGCCTCGCCCCCTGCAGGTTCAGGAACACCAGTTCGTTGCCGCCCTCGTTACGCTGGTTGTGCCAGGTGTTGAGGGCGACCTCCAGGATCTCTTTCGGCGAATGCAGCCCGATGTCCTCGCCGGGGAAAACCGGCATCAACGGGTTCGGTGTGTTGTAAACCTGCTCGGGGCTCTCGCCGGAGACTGAAACGAAGACATTGCCGCGATGACTCTCGGCCGTGGTGTACTCGGGGAAATGATCGAGGATCTCTCGAACGTCGCGCATCAGGGACGCTTCCTCCCGATCGCGTCCGAGAATCCTGCAGGCCTGCAGATAGGCCTTGAACACGAACTTGGTCAACGTCAGGTCCACGATACAGTCGGCACAAAATGCCGGATCGACTTTTAGCCCGTGCAGCTCGGGCACTACCGTCGGATAGATGTGGTACCTGTCATCTTTCCGCTGCGGGCCGTGGGCATCGGGCCGTCGCATGTAGGCATTGAGGAACTGAACCGCCTCGCGAATCGGCCCGAAGGCCCGGTCCCGGAGAAACTCCTTGTCCATGGTGTACAGATAGTGCCACCACAGACTCTGGACCACCCACGGCGTCTCGCATACCTCCGCGCCCCACGTCGGCACCGGATACGGCATCATGGTCATCTCGACCGGATAGGCCGAGTGCGGGAAAAACGCCCCAGGCAGTTTGTAATGGTTCTTCGCCCAGTCGCGGCTGACCGGCAGAAGAAAATGCACGAGATCCACGTATGGCAGGTGCTTGTCGACCCGGTTCGACGAGAACGTCACCCAGAACGGCTGCTGGAGGTTGTAGTTGGTGTGATAATCGCCGTGCCAGGCGGTGCCAATGTTCTTGTAGCTCCAGTTGGCGAACAGGCCGGGACACACCACCCCCGGCCGTACCGCGCAGTTCAGAAAGTACATGTTGCGATACCAGGCCCGCTCGAGGAACTCGTCGTCCAGTTGAACGCCCGACAGGCTCCAGTAATCCTTCCAGACCCGGGTGGCCTCGGCCGACGCGGCGGCAAAAGCATGCTCGCCGGGCTCCGGAACCTTGACATCAGGCTTGGAAAGAATCCGGGCCATGCCGTGCTCCAACTGCACGCAGGCCATGAAGGGCCCATCCTGCACCAGCGGCGCGCCGATCCTGCCTTTCACCCGCACGGCCACCCGCAGGGCCTCATCTTTGTCACGATCGTCGCCCAGAACCGGCAGCACCTGTCTGAATGAGAGCGTGTCCGTCCCCGACGCCGTCTCCGTGGCCATGCCCTTCTCGGGGATCAGTCGGAGGCGATCGAATGGGGCCTGGATCGGCTTGCCCAGATCGTCCACCATGCGCATCCAGAGTCGATCGGCGTTCATCTCGTTGAAAAGAACCAGCGTGGCAGGACGGCCGTCGATCAGAAAGCGGACTTCGCACCTGCCGGCGTCGATTCGAACGCAATGCCCGAGCAGTTCCGCCTTGCGGCGGTCGAATCCGAGCAACACCGAGCCGCACGGCCAGGGGCGAGGGTAAGGTTGGGCGTAATTCTCGCGGGCCATCTTGCAGTAGTCATCGAACCACGCCTTGTCCTCCGGCGTGCCACGCTTCAGCCGGCTCCACAGCTCATCGAAAGTCACCAGCTTCTCGCGGTTGTTCTCGGCGATGCGGATGTCCCAGACTTCGTTGTGGCCGAGGTGGATCATGATCGAGTCGGGGCGGGTGCAGACGATGACGCCCATGCCGCCGTTGCCCAGAACAGCGCCCTTGAAAAAGCCCTGCGCGGGTTTGTTCATCTCGATGGCGTGCAGCCCGGCGCGCTGTTGAGGATCGAACCTCACATCAGCCGCCGGACGCCCGCAGGCGGACATCGATACGAGAAGGAACAAAGCGACGCAATTTGCGCAGTGGCGCAGCGGCATGAGGTGACTCCTGACGGTAACTGGCCAAAGCCTGTGTGAGAGCTACACCGGGGCCGCGTCGTAAGGCAGAGGCAAGGTCAGTGCAGCGACCGGGTCCCGCCGCATGATCAAGACCGAACCGGGGTTGCCGTATAATGAAGATCGGGCCGCGGCAGGTCTCCGCCGCCGGTGGTGGCTTCGACCTGACCTTCCTTCGCACGCGTTCTCAGTCAATGTCGTCATCGAAGAGCATATCCGGCACCCCGCCGTCCTGCAGCGCTGACTGGCGGATGCGGGTGGCCTCCTGCTCTTTGCGGACCTGCCATTCCTCGGCGGTGACGAGCACTTTGCGGGCCTGGCTGCCGGTGTATTCACCGACAATGCCGGCCGCGGCCATCTCCTCGATGAGGCGGCTGGCACGTGAGTAGCCGATTGCCAGCCGCCGCTGGAGCAGGCTCACGCTGCCGCGGCCGGTCTCCAGAATGATGTCCACGGCCTGGTCGAACAGCTCGTCACGCGGCCCGTCGCCCGAGGCTTCCGCCTTGCCGAGCTGCATGAGCTCGGGGTGAAACTCGGGCTTGCTCCTCTCGCGAAGGAAGCCGATGACCTCGCGGACCTCCGAGTCCTCGAGAAATGTTCCCTGAGCGCGAACCAGCTTTGAGGATCCGGGTGGCAGATAGAGCATGTCGCCCTGGCCCATGAGCACCTCGGCGCCGTTCTGGTCGAGAACGATGCGCGAATCCATGCGAGAGGCAACGCGAAACGCGATGCGGCACGGCAGGTTGCTCTTGATCAGGCCGGTGACGATCTTGGCCTCCGGCCGTTGCGTGGCGACGATAATGTGGATGCCGACCGCCCGACTCTTTTGTGCGAGTCGGGCCAGGTGCGCCTCCACCTCCTTGGCCGACGTCATCATCATGTCCGCCAATTCGTCGATGATGACGATGACGTAAGGCAGATGCTTGGGGATCTGTGCTGTCTCATCCTCCGTGGTGGGCTGGAATCGGTCGAGTTTTTCCTGCTCAGAAAGCCGGTTGTAGGCGCTGATGTTTCGCACACCCGCCTCGGCCAGCAGCGCGTATCGTTCGTCCATCTTCTCCGTCGCCCATGAGAGGATCTTCTCGGCCCGTTCGATTTCGGTCACGATCGGGCACATGAGGTGGGGCACGTCACGGAAGGTGCTCATTTCGACCATTTTCGGGTCAACGAGAATCAGCTTGACCATGTCCGGACGCTGGGTCATGAGAAGGGACATGATGATCGAGTTGATGCAAACGCTCTTGCCTGAGCCGGTGGTACCGGCGATCAACATGTGCGGCATCCCCGCCAGGTCGCCGATCAGCGCCCGGCCGCTCGCATCCTTGCCCAGGAACAACGGCAGGGCCATCCGGCGGACGCTGTCGCCGCCCATGGTCATGAGTTCCTTCAGGCGGACCTTCTCCTTGTTGAGGTTCGGGACCTCGATGCCGATGGTGTTCTTTCCTGGTATGGGCGCGACCACACGTACGCTGGGGGCGTAAAGGGACCTGGCGATGTCATTGGCCAGTGAGGTGATCTGGCTCAGCTTGACACCGGGAGCCACCTGTAATTCAAACATCGTGATCACCGGCCCCGTGTCGATGGTCACCACGTGGGCCTCGATGCCGTATTCGTGCAGGGCCTTCTGAAGATCCTGGGCTTTCTCCCGAACCATGGCTTCCTGTTGTGAGGTGAAGCTGTATTCAGGCTCGACAAGCGAGGAAACGGGCGGGAAGGTCCACTCACCCAACTGTGCCGGATAGGGCTTCGGGGGGACGATCGGCTGAGGCGTCGTGGAGGGCTTGGGTGGAGTAGGGAAGTTCACGACCATCGGCGGAGGTTTGATGGCCGCAGGCGCGGGCAGAAGCGGCTCATCGTGATCGCTCGCCTCGGTGGCGGCGGATTCGTCGTCAATTTCTTCAGTGGCCACGGCCGCCGCAGTCTTCTCAGCCTTGGCTGCCGCCGGGTCCGAGTCGTCCCGATCCTCTGCCTGCCCCTCGTCGGCGTCATCCGGATCAGCTGTGGTCGGCGCAGGCTTGGGCTTCGCCGATACCGGCCTGGGTCTGACGATCAGTGGCGATGAGGTCCGGCCGCCGGCCGGCGCCCCCACAGGGCTCAACCGAGGCCAGAGCCCCGTCAGTCTCGCCACGACCCGGCGAAAGGGGCCGGCGATTGCCGCGACTTTGTGCGTGGCCGGAGCCGCCGCGGACGCAATCTCCGTGAGCTGTTGTCGCCGCCGACCTAGCATGGCCGGAATCTGCAGAATCAACTCCTCGGCGGTGAAGAGCAAACCAACAACCGCTCCGTAAAACAGGATCGGCCAGATCATCCAGTTGACCGACTCCAGCAGCCAGTTGGCCAGACAGTAACCCAGAGTCCCTCCTGTCTCTTCGAGGAAACTGCCGGGAGAATCCAACAACATGTAGGAGACCGTCGAGGTCACTGAGATCAAGAGGCTGACGCCGATGATCCGTTGCCACAGCGACGGCAGGTGACCCTTCCATGCCAGCACGATAATCGTCATCGTCAGGCCGGCGGCCGCGGCATAGGCCCCCTTGCCGAAGTATGAAAACATCTTGTAGGCCACCCACGCACCGGCCTTGCCGCCGGCGTTGTAGGCCTGCTCAGGATGGGGGTAGACGTGTGGATTCGGGGCGTCCAGCGGGCTGAAACTCAGCACGGATACCCACAGGAAAAGACAACTGATCAGCACCAGCAGAATCAGACAGCCACGGACGATCTGCAGGCGTTGCTGGAATTTGCTCATGCGGAGCGTTTCCTCCGTGATACGCGGCCGCTATCTTATCGCCCCAAACAGAATCTTCCAAGCCCGTGCGGCGAACCGTCAGGCAATCGACCGTGCCTCTTGGGCGCAAACCCCACCTTGGGCATCGCGGTGTCCGGATACAAAGATATCGGCGGTCCGGCGAAATGGGCTGGAGGAATTCGCCTACCGAGCGAGCCCTCGCGGACGTCACTGTGGCTGACATAAATCCTGTGAGGCCTTTTCATGCCATCCATCGCCAAAGCGTCGCCGTCCGTGCAGGAAAAGGGCCCCAATCGCCACGGGCGACACTGGCGCCATTCGCCGGATGAATGGTACAATCGCCTCTGGGATGTCGTGGCACGCGACGATCTCCGCGTGCTCCTGTTCGGGGTCGTCGTGGCGAAGGCGATCGGCCATTTCCTCGCGCCTTTGCCGGATCTTGACGTCAAACACAAGCTCGGGTTGCCGGATCTGACTGTCGCGAGCCATGCCGAGGCATACCGTCTCTTGGACGTCCTCAGGCCGAACGCCAGCCTCCTCCCGGAGCTCGCGCAGGACGCAGGCGAAAGCATCGAAGGTGTTGTCCGGACGTCGTTCGCGCATCTCAAGGCTGCCGCCGAACGCCTGGACGCAGCCCGGATGACAGGCCACCCGGTGGTTGCGCCGACCGTAGAGGATCCAGTCGTCACGAGTGATGATGATGCCCGAGACGCCAATCGGGTTGCTGAAGACATCCCAGCCGAACTCCTCAGCCCGATGATAATTCAGGTAGTTTGTCCCGATAAAATGGGCAAAATCGGACGGTCCACCTTCCATCAGCAGATGGTCATCATCGACGCGGTACCTCAGCAGACGGACGATCTGGCCGTTGTAGAGGTGGAATCCCCGTTGTCGGGCGATTTCCATCTGCTCGAGCCAGGCATCGGCCACCGTGGCCTCCAAGGCCGGTATGGCCGGGGCCGGCTCCTCCCGGTACACGATCCGGACGTGCCCCGGACCAAACAGCCCGTAGACGTCCACAAGGAATGGTAGTTCCGCCATTGGATGCCCTCTGGGTTGGCAACGACAGCATAATCGCGCAAGCCGGGCAAAGCGATGTTGGCCAAAAGCCCGACCGGCAACCTGGCCGCCTGACAACACATCCATCCGCACCGGCCAGATCACGCTTCTGGCATCCGCAGGCCGTCTGCGGTATCATACAGTGCTGCGCCCGGCGGAGCCGCGAAGGGCAGATACGCAGCGTCCGGTTGCCGGTGGCTCAGGGAGACAGGAAGCCGCCGCACCACACGGGAGTCAGGCATATGGCGGACAACATCAGGACCGTCACCGGTGAGTTGACCATTCGCAAGGGCCAGAAGTTTGCGATCGTGGCCAGCCGGTTCAACGAGTTTGTCTGTTCGCGGCTGATTGACGGGGCGGTCGACGCCCTCGAACGGCACGGCTGTGCCGTTTCCGACATTACCGTCGTCCGGGTGCCCGGTGCGTGGGAACTGCCGCTCGCCGCCCGTAAGCTTGCCGCGATGAACCAGTACGCCGCCGTCATATGCGTGGGTTGCGTGATCCGGGGCGAGACCCCGCATTTTGACTACATCGCCGCCGAGGCGGCTAAGGGCATTGCTCAGGTGGGGCTGTCGGTCGAGGTGCCAATCGTTTTCGGCGTCTTGACGGCCGACACGCTCGAACAGGCCATCAACCGGGCCGGGGCCAAGGCCGGCAACAAGGGGGCCGATGCCGCGATGACCGCGATTGAGATGGCCAATCTGTACGCGAAACTCGAAGGCAAGAATACCTGAAGCGCCCGCCCCCATGAAGCAATCCCGACATCAGGCTCGAACGGCGGCCCTTCAGGGGCTCTACCAACTGGATATCCAGCGTGCGCCCGCCGATACGGATGCAGCCGAATGCCTGAAGGCGATTCTGAACGAGGCGGGTGCCTCTGCCGAGGCCGCCGAATATGCCCGGCAAGTGACGGCCGGGGCCTGGGCCAAACGCGATCAGTATGACCGCATGATTACCGAAGTCACCGACCATTGGGAAGTGTCGCGGATGGCGGTTGTTGATCGAAACGTGCTTCGGATGGCAATATATGAGCTGGTCGAGCGGCCGGATGTGCCCGCCCGTGTGGTGATCGACGAGGCGGTCGAGATCGCCCGCGAATTCGGCGATGCTGAGACGCCTCAGTTCGTCAACGGCGTTCTGGACGCGATCTGGAAGAAGCATCCGGCCTGCCGGGTCGCAAGAGGAGAGACGGGGTAGGAAAGAAGCTATTAGCTCTTAGCTCTTAGCTGTTAGCTATTAGCCGGAGCCGGGCAGCCTAGAAGTCTAGAGGTCTAAAGGCCTAGTAGTCTAACCATGGGTTTATTCGATCGACTCAAGCAGGGATTAGCCAAGACGCGCGACAAGATCTCGCGGAGCTTCCGGTCCATTCTGCCGTTCGGCAAGAAGATTGATGACACGATCATCAGCCAGCTTGAAGAGACCATGCTGACCGACGACATGGGTCCGGCCGTCACCGATCGGCTCATCGATGAAGTCCGGGTTGCCTGGAAGGGCGGCCAGATCGGTGAGACCCAGGAAATCATCCCGTTCCTCAAGCAGAAGATTGTGTCCTATTGGCCCGAGGCCGACCGGCAACTGATCCGTGCCGCGTCCGGACCGACGGTGATCCTGGTCAGCGGCGTCAACGGATCGGGCAAGACCACCAGCGTCGCCAAGCTCTGCAACTACCTGACCAAGGAAGGCGACCAGGTCATCCTCGCGGCCTGCGACACCTTCAGGGCCGCGGCCGTCGCTCAACTGACCGAATGGTCCAGCCGCCTGGGCGTCCAGATCGTCAAGCACCAGCAAGGGGCCGACCCCGGCGCGGTGGCCTACGACGCCTGCGAGGCAGCGCTGGCCCGCAACGCCGACGTCTTGATCGTCGATACCGCCGGACGGCTGCACACTCAGGAGCACCTGATGCGCGAGCTGAACAAGATTCAGCGCGTGGTCGAGAAGAAGATCCCCGGTGCCCCGCACGAAGTCCTGCTGGTTCTCGATTCGACCATCGGCCAGAACGCCATCAACCAGGCCAAGGTCTTCAGCCAGCATGTCAAGGTCACCGGCTTGTTCCTGGCCAAGCTCGACGGCTCGGCCAAAGGAGGCATCGTCATCGGCATCCGCGACCAGATCAACATCCCGGTCAAGTTCGTCGGCCTCGGCGAGACCCCCGACGACATCGAGCCCTTCAACCCCGAAAGCTTTGTGGAAGCTCTCTTTGCCGAGCCGGAAGCATAAGTTTCAACAAATACGCAATTCCTGCTTGACACGACACCACCTTCCAGCGACAATTGACAGCACGCAGCCGGGTGTTGCGGGTTGGTCATCTTTGGTCAGGTAGCGGTTTGCCGGGGGCCTCGCCGGCGC
This sequence comes from Phycisphaerae bacterium, assembly GCA_030372985.1. GTDB lineage: Bacteria > Planctomycetota > Phycisphaerae > UBA1845 > PWPN01 > JAUCQB01. The sequence goes on along the minus strand of JAUCQB010000180.1, from coordinate 31,860 downwards.
CCTCGGGTTCCGGGACACTCAGAAGGGGACCGCTCATGTTGCCGATCAAGACAAGGGAAACATGCGCAGCTTTGATGCTGGGGTTGTGTTTCGTGCCGGCCACGGTCGGACAGGCTGCGATCATTCTCGTGGACGCCAACGCCACCGGCGCCAACGACGGCACGAGTTGGACGGACGCCTACAGGGAGTTACAGTCCGCGCTGGCCGTCGCCGTCAGTGGCAGCGAAATCTGGGTCGCAGAAGGCACTTACAGGCCGGACTACGACATCGGCACGGGAACCCACACGCTCAATTACTACGCTTCTTTCTACCTCCAGGACGGGGTGGCTATCTATGGCGGTTTCGACGGAGCTGATTCGCCGACGTATCCGGGCGGTGAGACTCAGCGCGACCAGCGAGATCCGCAGGCCAACGAAACCATCCTCAGCGGTGACCTCAAGGGAGACGACGTGGACGACTTTGAGGCTGTTCCCTGCCTGAGCGATCAGACCGTACCGCCGGACCCGGCTTGCGCGGTCTACGATGCTGACCGGGACGGAACCGTTGACGCCGAAGACCTGGGGATGCTCGACAACAGTAACCACGTGGTGAGAGCAGACTACTGTCAAGCCACAGCAATTCTGGACGGCTTGACCGTGAAGGGCGGATCGGCGCTGCCTGACATGGGTCGCGACACATCCGGCGCCGGCATTCTGGTCGAGCTTGCGACTCCGACGATTTCCAACTGCAAGATCGTGGGCAACATGGCTGAATGGGGGGCGGGCATGGACGATGTGTACTACGGCGCCACGCTGACCGGTTGCGTCTTCACAGGTAATCGCAGCTGCGAGGGCGGAGGAGCCTTGTATACGGCGACGGCCACGACCGTCCTTAACTGCGATTTTGTCCGTAACCGTTCGGAGTTCGGGGCCGGGGTGTACGTGCTTGGCGACGAGGCAACCTTTACCGGCTGCTCATTTATCGGAAATCGGGGTGACCGCGACGGGGGAGCGATGACAAACTGCCAAAGCAACGTGGTGGTTCGCGGTTGCGTTTTCCGGGCCAACTCGCCCAGCGCGGCATGCAATGCCTTTGGCTCGGCCCCGTTCTTCGTCGATTGCCGGTTCCTGGCCAACTGGACGTTTCCGCTGGTGCCTGGTATCGGCATCGACGACGACGGCGGGGCGGTCCGGAACATCGCGGGCAGCTTCGCAACGATGATCAACTGCGAGTTCGTGGGGAATCGCTCGGCCGGCAGGGGTGGCGCTGTCTCCGGTCGGGGGGACAGCGGGGCTACGGTGATCAACTGCACCTTTTTCGATAACACGGCCGATGTCACCGGCGGTGCCGTGGCCGGCATCGACAACGGGCCTGTCACCGTCGTCAACTCGGTGTTGTGGAACAATGACGATGCCGATCCCGGGACGGCGACGAACGAGGTGGCCGGAGCCGTGACCGTGTCGCACAGTTGCGTGCGGGATGACGAAGCCGGCGACGCGACCGTCTTCCCTGGCACCGGTAACATCGATCTTGCTCCGCTCTTTGTGCGAGACCCGAGCGACGGCGGAGACGGCTGGAACGTCGGTGACAATGACGGCTTCGGTGATCTCCAACTCAGCATTGGTTCGCCGTGCGTGAACCGAGGAAGCAACTCTGCCGTGCCTGTGGATGTCACGACAGATCTGGCCGGCAACCCGCGGATCGCCATGGGCATCGTGGATCTCGGGGCCTTTGAACGGACGCCATTGCTTCCCGGCGACTTTGACGGTGACGAATTGGCGGACGACGTGGACAACTGCCCGGTGCTTCCCAACGAGGGGCAGGAGGATGGGGACGGCGATGGCGTCGGAGATGTCTGCGATATGTGCCCGCAGACGCACGATCCGGACCAGCCCGACAGCGACGGTGACTGGATCGGCGATGTGTGCGACAACTGCCCCGCGGTCCCCAACCTTGACCAGGCAGACCTCGACGGCGACGCTTCGGGGGATGCCTGCGACGAAGACGACGAGAACGACGGCAGGCCGGACGCATCCGACAATTGCCCGTTGGTATTCAATCCTGTACAAGAGGACGGCGACGGCGATGGGCACGGCGATGTCTGCGACAACTGTCCACTGACCGCCAACGTGAGCCAGTGCAACCTGGATGACGACGCCTTCGGCGACGCCTGCGACCCTTCCCCGCCCGAACTGGCCTTGGACTTCGACGGCGGCGACGATTTCGCAACGATACCCGACCACGCCGCCTATCACTTCGGCTCCGGCGACTTCACCGTGGAAATGCGTTTTCGCATGAGTATCGATCGCTACGGCTTCCTGCTGAACAAACGGCAGCCCTCGGGCGACGGAGAAGTCGGTTTCTTCCTGGAAATCCTGACAGGCGGGCTGATGAGTTTCGCTCTGGAGGTCCCGGAGCAGCAAGGAAACGAGACCGTCATCTACTCCGAGGGCAACCTTGCCGATGGGGCTTGGCATCACATGGCCGGCGTTCGGCAGGGTGACGAGATGTTGCTCTACATCGACGGGCAGCAGGCCGCTTCGGAATCATTGGCCTTGCCGATGAACATCACCAATGCCGCTGCCGTCCTCTTGGGCAAGCGACACACCGACGAGGGCTATTTCCAGGGCATGCTGGACGAGGTGCGTTTGTGGTCCGTGGCCCGCTCACAGGAACAGATCGCGATGTTCCGCGACAAGGCACTGGTGGGCGACGAGCCTGGGCTCGTCGGCTACTGGCCGATGTTCGACGGCTGCACGGAACAGTCTCTTGCGGATCTGAGCTTGTACCGGAACGAGGGGTTCCGCGGGTCGAGCGCTATTCCCGACACGGCTGACCCCCAGTGGGTAGTGGCGACGGACCAACTCATAGACACCGACGAAGACGGCGTAATGGACAACGCCGACAACTGCAGGTTCGCGTCCAACCCGTTACAGGAGGATGCCGACGGCGACGGATGGGGCGACGTCTGCGACAACTGCCCCAACGAGTACAACCCCACCCAGCAGGATGCAGATGGGGACGGCGACGGAGATCCCTGCGATGATGACGACGATGATGACGGGGTCGTCGACGGCCAGGACAACTGTCCCCTGACCGCCAATACCAACCAGGCAGACGGCGACGCGGACGGTATTGGGGACGTCTGTGATCATTGCCCCAAGACGATCCCGGGGATGGACGTCGACGAGGCTGGCTGCCCGCCTGATGTTCCTGGTGATCTCGACAGGGATGGCGATGTCGACCAGGCTGATTTTGGCAGCTTCCAGGTGTGCCTCTCCACGCCGGGTGTTGCAGCGGCGGGGGCTTGCGAAAGGGCAGACCTGGATTTCGATACGGACGTGGATCGTGACGACACGCCGGTGTTCATTGGTTGCCTGACCGGTGCGGATGTCCCGGCCGATCCGAATGGCGGCGGGTAGAACGTTTGGACACGGCCGTTTTGAAGACTCCGGTTCCTGCTCGGCATTGAGGAGCGACCGGCGGTCAGTCCCGGTAGAATGCCTGCTGCAGCGCACCGTCGTCAAATCCCCTCGGGCTGTTTCCAGTCGAAGCATAATGATACAGGGCCGCAACGATCACGACGTTCAGGACCGACGAGATCAGCGAGACCAGGATAATCAGGACGATCGTCACGGCCGCTCCACCGATCAGGTACGCGGGGGTGTTGTAGCTGGCGGTGGCCAGACCGCCGAGCACGGCCGGCACGCAACAAACCAGAATCGCCAGAAACACGATCAGACTGATGCTGATGTTCGACACCAGGGCCTCACCCCAGGTCTTTCGCAGGATCGACAGGCTCCGCTTGATCGCTTCGAAAGGCCCGACTCGCTCGACCGCCAGGACGGGAACCACGAAGTAGGTGGAGATTCCCCAAGCCATTCCCAGCAGGCCGGATGCGATCTTCCCGGCCTTCGAGGACCTCGATTCGATGGCCTTGAGGATCACGCCGACCGTCGCACTGAGCAACGCCCATGACATGATCTGCGGCAACCTCGCGAAAGCCGCTCTCAGGCCATCCATCACGGTTGGGTTGCCCCCGTCGAAGCGGATCATCGCGCAGCTCACCAGGCCCACGTTGAAAAAGACGATGACGAAGTAGTTCGCGAAGTAGAAGCAGAAAAGCAGCACCCACAACAGCGGGTTCTGTGCTGCCTGCTCTTCCTCGGTGATCGTCTGCAAGTAGTCGCTGCCGATCAGGGGTACGGCAAAGCTGGCCAGCACGACCAAACACGCCAGCCCACTGAGCACCGGGAACAAGAGCATCTCTTTGTCAAGCTTGATGACCTCCCAGCTCGCCCGAGCCAGGTTAAGACCGTTCGTGATTCTGCCAGCCATGTGTGCTTCCTCAATTCAACATCGTTTGGAGGACGTTCCAACCTGCAGACAAACAGCCTCGCACCCATGCGTCGCACATGGGCAGGTGAAGTTGCACCTTCTCACATGACGCGCCGCTACCGGATCGAGATTTCGCACGGCAGGGCGAGCAGCATATGCTCCCGGCCCAGCAGCTCGATTCGCAGGAGCGAGCGGAGGATTGCCTTCGCCCGTTCCGGATCAAGTTTCTTGAGGGCCGGCAGCAGTTCCTGTACGAACGGAAGCTGCAGTGTCCATGGCGTATCCGTCGTGAGAGCCACATCCACGCCTTCGTCTTGCTCTTCCTGGCCGGTCAGGCTGCGAAGAAACAGGTCCATGAAGTTCTGAGGTTCGGGCAGCACGCGTACCTCATACTCGGCCTCACTGAGCTTGGCCTGCTTGGCGGCGTAGGCGATGGCGTCCTGGAGCCCGCCGAGCCGGTCGACCAGCCCGTTGGCTTCCGCCTGACGGCCGGTGAATACTCGGCCGCCCGCCAGTTCAGAAAGCTCCTTCTTCAGCTTGTTCCCACGGCCGGTCATGACGCGATCGGTGAACTCCTTGTAGATCATCTCAAGCTGTTGTCGCACGATAGCCCGCTGCCGATCATCGAAGCGGCGGTTGCTGTTGAACAAATCCGCGTTCTGCCCCATGGTCGTCTCGTGGAAGCTGATGCCGACCCAATCCCACAACCCCTTCGTGACGAGCTTGCCGGTCACGACGCCGATCGAACCGGTGAGCGTGCCGTGGTCGGCGAAGATGGCTCTCGCCCCGGCCGACACGTAATAGCCGCCGCTCGCCGCCACGTTGCCCATCGAGACCACGAACGGCTTTTCCTTGCCGAGCTCATTGGCAGCCCGCCAGATGATGTCGCTGGCGGTGGCCGACCCGCCGGGCGAGTTGACCCGCAGAACGACCGCCTTCACCGACTTGTCCGCGGCCGCCTTGGCTAGTGCGTGCCGCAGACTGGTGCTGCCCACAGCCCCGGCATCGCCGAAGGGACTCTGCTCCGTTTTGCCCGTGATGATCATGCCGTCCAGGTAGACCACTGCGACACAGGCCTTCGCAGAGGGCTTGCCTTTCGATGCGCTTTCGCCCAACAGCTTGAAGATCGCAAAGGGGCTCGACAAATCGAGCTGAGCCTTTTTGTCCGCTCCGTAGTTCTGGACGAACTTGGCATCATCGCCATAGCGGTCCCGCAGGGCTTCCGCGAGCTCGTCGGCATAGATCGCGTGGTCAACCAGCTTGGCGTCGAGGGCCTGCCGGGCGTTGAAGGGGCCCTGGTCGATGAGCGAGCGAACCTTGTCGGCCGGAAGGCCCCGCCCCTGCGAGACCGTCTCGACCATCTGTTCGAAGAGGTCCTTGACCAGCCATTCGATCATCCGCTTGGCCTCTTCGGACGGCCCGGTCCGGGTGAACGGTTCGCCGGCACCCTTGAAGTCGCCCATGTGCTCGATGTCGGCTTCAATGCCGATCTTGTCCATGAGCCCCTTGAAGTAGGTTTGCTCGACGTGCATGCCCATCAGGGCTATGTCACCCGTGGGCACCACACAGATTCGCGATGCGGCGGTGGCCAGCAAGTAGACCGCCGGCCCGGCTTCTTCCAGATAACAGTACACATCCTTCTTGGCCGCCCGCAGCCCCAGAATCGCCTGGCGCAGTTCCTGCATCTGGCCCCACCCCAACGCAAGATCCGATATGGACAGAACGACCGCCTTCACCTCGTCGTCCTTCTCGATCTTACGAAACCGCTGGAGCAGCTTGAACAGCGACTGCGAGGCCTCCATGTCCAGACTGATGGCCAACGTGGGTGGACCATCCTTGAGTTCACCGCGCAGGTTGTACACCGCAATGACTGCCGGCTTTGCAGGTTTGGTCGTCGCCGGCTTGGTCGCGTCCGCTTGACTGGCGTCTGTTGTCTTGTCCGCGGCCGCGGGAGTGCTCGCAATGACAAATAACCCCAGTCCGGCCATCAATCCGACAACCCATGTCCTTCGCCTCATGGCATGCCTCTCCTGAAAGAGCCCATTCTCAGTACCCATCATCTCTATATGGTCGTCGCAGGCAGGTGTTTGTTTCGCCTCCCGACGTCCGGACCCGCAAAGTCCCGTGCGACGCGGAACGTCGTTGCCGCCCACGCCCAGATTCCCCCGATCGCTCATTATCTCAGTTTCGCCCGGTTTGACCAGGGAGGAATCTTGGGAGCATCTGACGAACAACCGCCCATTCGCCACGACCGACAACAGGCCGACGGTTATGAGCGTAAGATCTTCTCGCACAAGAGGATATGATCCGGCCAAGACTTGGCGTGACTGAGCTTAGAAGCACTGAGAGCGAACTAAGAAGAAACCGACCGGCCGGTATCTTTGCTGAAGAACCGGGGAGCCAGACCCACGACGAGAAATGCCGCCACGACGTTGAGCAGGGCCCAGCGGGCTCCCCAGTGACTGGGCTCAGCGAGGTTGCTGCCAGACAGTCGCAGCAGGACCCAGGCCTGGATCAGCAGGAACAGGCATAACAATGCCTGGGACTTTCGGACCTCCGCGGGTAGGAGGAGAAGCCACGCTGTCAGGACGATGATCGCCTCGCGAGGGATGGGGAAAAGGGCGACGCCGACCGCGAATTCGGCGAGATTCATGAATTCCAGCCACCGAATGCGCATGCCTTCCGCCGAAGAGGTCATTGCCGGCCTGCCCCGGGGCCCCATCGTGTCACCGAGGGGGCTGGAGACCCACATGTGGGCGGAGGATCCGACCAGTTGGGCGTCCCCGAGTCTTGCCCGGATCAGCGCAGCGGCGACCACCGCCCGGCCGTCGCAGTCCTCCTTGCCCTGCCGGATGATCTCTGACAAGGTCGGCAGGTAGTCGACGACGCCCCACGAGTCCCAGTCGTACTCGTACGGGATTCGCCGGTTGACGAAGATTTGCACTTGCCGGAGCCACTCTGCAGGAGCGGAAGTGGTTACGCCCCTGGCCGCCAGGTGTTCGTCCAGTTCGCGCAGCAGGGGTTGCAGCAAAGGCTCATTCGGGTCGGGGAGCTCGTCGATCCGCCTGAGGTGCTGCAAATGGCGGCGGAGCAGAGGCGGATAGGGGTAGCAGACCAGGAGGAGAACGACTCCGAACACGGCCCACTTGACGGGCCACCGGATCCAGAAGGGTGCACGTTCCAGTCGCCGGCCAAGGATCGCCATATCACTGTTCCCTTGCACGAGGCTGTCGAATGCGACAGACTCTAGCACAGTCCCGGTTTCTTGTGAACCCGGAGGCCTGAGAGGCGACCGAGGTGGCCGTGGGGGTGCGAAGCCCCAACCGGCAAAGCGATCGTCCAGGGCTGCTGCTCCCATCCGGACTGCCCGCTTTTTCTGTCTCCGCCGGCTTCGAGCCACGCAGGAGTTCGCTCATGAGTGCGAGTCTGAACGAAAACGAAGTTCGCTACGAACGCCTTCGCCCGGCGCAGATCGTAGCCGCACGTGAGGCTTGCCCGGTGGCCTATCTTCCGATCGGCACGATCGAATGGCACGGGCGTCACAACCCCATCGGCCTGGACGCTCTGAAGATCCACCAGTTGGCCATCCGCTGCGCCCGGGCGGGGGGTGGCCTGGTTTTCCCACCCTTGTACTACGGCGAGAGCCGCGAGGAAGGGCTGATGGAGGCAAACGCCGACGATCGTGATCGAATTCTGGAGGCGATGAAGCTGCCTCGGCAGAACTTCGCTCCGGGCTACATGCGTTTCACGCCACAACAACAGTACGACAACTGCCAGCGGCTTCTCTTCCATTGCCTGTGCCAGATGCAGAGCCTGGGGTTTGAGGTTCTGGTGGTTGCGGCAGGGCATTACCCGCTGTTGGACCATGCACGGGCCGCTTGTGCCCAGTTTCACCAGGCCAGGTGGAACAATCGGCGTCGGTGGAGCATCACCTGGGCCTTCACCGGCTACGAACTGGTCAGAGACGTCTATCCTGAAGCCGGTGACCATGCGGGTTACTGGGAGACCAGCCTCGTGCTGGCCTTGGAGCCTGGCCTGATCGACATGAGCGAACTGCCGTCCGATCCCAAAGAGCCGCTTGTCGGCGTGCATACCAGCAAACCGGTCCAGGAGGCCTCGGCGGAGTTCGGAGAAGAAGCGGTGCGGCTGATGGTCGAGCGAATCCTGGTTCAGGTGCGGGATCGCCTGCAAGACAAGGCGGCATACAGCGGCCACGGATGGCGAGCGTGACACCGTCGCTCAACTCGTGCCTGTCGCCAGCTCGATACACAGCAGTTGGTCGGCTCTTTAACGGGTCGCGGGCTGCGTGGCTCCCAGCCGAATTCGAGGGATTCGTACCTCAACCTGCCGCGCATGCCGCTTGCCGCCCGACGACCAGACAGACAGCTTCACGGTATATCGCCCGGGCTGGCTGAATTCGTGGGAGGGTGACCATTCGGTCGAACTGTTGCCGTCGCCGAAATCCCATCTCACCCTCTTTGGCTCGAATGACATCTTGGCCGCCAGGCTGATGGCCATGTCGTTCCTGGCGTCATCGCGGAGGTGAATGCGAATCCACGGCTGCTGCCGGACGACCTCGCTGACAAAACGGAACACGGCACCGGGATCGCGGCGATGAGCGCCCGGCTCCTCGATGATTGTCAGGTTCAGATCGTGGTCTTGAAGCCAGGTGACGCAGGCTTCGGCTTTCTTCTTGCCGATGAGGTCGCCCCTCGCGTACAGCACCTGGATCGGCTGGTATGGGTCCACGAACGGCACGCACGGATCGAGCTGAGCGGCGTCAAAAGACGGTTGCCGCACGCAGATCGCGCGCCAGATATCCGGGTGGCGAAGACCGACATACAGGGCAGGAAAGGCGCCCGTTCCGCTCCCGGCAAGAAAAACCCGTGTCTCGTCGATGGTGTGTGCCCCGCGGATACTCCGCAGCGCTGAGAGAAGGAACCCTTCGTCCTCCGCGATGATCTGCCCTGCAGAAAGCTTCTCGGCACCGAGGCCTTTGCGCCGCTTCAGATCCGGAGCGGCCAGAAGAAATCCCTCTTTCTCTGCCAGCCGTTTCCATTCGTCGATCTGGCGACGAGGACTCTCGAACGGGCCGTCGCCGGGGCAGGTCATCACCAATGGCCATCGCTCCTGCTGGCCGTAGTGGCTTGGCAAGTACACCAGATAGGGCCGCTGGAACAACGGTTCGCGGGTCTCAACGAGTCGACCGGGACCTGCCCAGCGGCCGGGCAATGTGCAGCCGCCGGAACCCGGCATGATCGCGAATACCGTCGTGAGGCACGCTGTCGTCAGGGCGCATTTCTTGCCGTTCACCGCCGTTCCTCCAGGTGTGAGTGCGTCGCCGGGGTTCGGATTATCAGCTTTGAACGGGATTTATCAACACGCGAGGCAGAATCGAGGGTTGCCGCTGCAATTCAGCGCCGATTGTCAAAAAGCTCGAGTAATCCCTTGAATCCGCTCCCAAAAAGGCTATTGTATGCGTTTGACGAAACTGTGCGAGGCAAGCACGCGGCAAGCCAATCGAGGGTCACTGACGTGGGAAAATCGAAGAGAGCGCCGGCCCTGTTCGAGGTTATCGAGCCTCGGCAATTGCAGGGCGGTTCAAGCCGGTTCCCGCTTCCGAAATGGTGGCGGGGAAACAAGGCCAGCAGTCCAAACTACCCGCCGGCAGGTCAGCCCGAGCCCAAGACGGCCGATCGAGAGCGAATCATCAAGTTGGTTCCACAATTCGACAGGCCACCAGCCCAAGAGAGGACTCCTGTTCCTCCGAGCCCGCAGGTTCAGCCCCCGCCGCCGGTGACGTCCGCGGTAGCCAGGCCCGAACACGGTCCTGCAGCCGTCGCAAGTCATAGTGGTTCCAGGACTGCAGGTTCAAGGCGCCTTGTCGTCGGTTTGGACAGGGGGCGAATTCAGTTCTCGTTGAATCCCATCAGTCTTAGCGTTGCTTTCGGCGTTCTGCTTGTCGCCGTCATTGGTGCCTATCAACTCGGTAAGGACAAGAGGAGTGGTTCGCCGAAGGAGGACGATCTGGCTGCCCTGCAGGAGCAGGAGCGGGACTCAACGGTGCTGGACGCCGGTAAGCCGGCCAAGGCTGTGACTCCTCGTGCTGAATTGGCCAAGGGCAATGCCAGCCCTCCAATCGTGCGGCCTGCGGCCAGTGGCTCCGGAAGGGCTACCCCTGCTGTTCAGCCAAACGCCGGGGCCGGATCGGCAAAACCTCCTGCGGCTCCGCCATCCGCCAGTACCCCAGGCGCCGACAACAGTGCGGTCCCCAAGTCCGTTCGTGTGACAGGACTCAACTACCTGTACATCGTGCGATTCAGGCCTGAGCATCTAGACGACGCCCTTCATGCTCATAAGTGGTTGTCCAGCAAAGGCATAGAGACAGCCATCGATGACGGCGGCGACTGGCTGTCGCTGGTGAGCGCGGAAGGTTTCGACCTGAGCAACACAGACCATAAGGCCAAGCGCCTGGCACTTGAGGCCAAGCTGAAGAATCTGAGCCCTGCGTACCGTCAGGATTGCCGTTCCGAGCAGCGATTCCGATACTACGCCTTTGACAAGCCTGAACTGCGAAAGCAGAAAGACTGACGGTCGTCGTTCACCCCCCCCTTTGCCGGAAGGCCGGTATGTGGTATATTAGTCGGTTCGTCCCGATGCCGGGCGAATGGGAGACCGAATTGTATGTCGCTTGATCCGTCATTGAAGGTTGCCGGCGGCCTGAGCCGTCATCGTAACGTCCTGACCCGCGATGAGCGCCTCGCCAAGCTCAAGGAGGCGGAGTCCTGGGAGGAAGGCAAGAGCGTTTTCGGCCTGCCGAAAGTAGCCAATCGGAGCGTCAAGGTCGGTAAGAAGGCCAAGAAGAAGGAAGAGGCTGCCGAAGGAGCTACCGACGCTTCCGCAGCGCCGGCTTCCTGAGCCGATCCCACAAGCCGCTGTTCCGCGGTATTCCTCGTTATGTCGAGTCGCATGAGCCGTCGCTGCGCGGACTGCTGTTTTCTTCTGCGCTGCCGGTGCTGGCTCCCCAGGCACCAAGCCGCATGTCCAGGACGGGGGAGGCGTCCGGCCACCGCCGGTCTTTTCTGCTTGGGGACAAGGGAACGTCATTCCTCGGGCTTGATGCCGGTGGACTCCGACAGGCTGGTGTATCGCCGCGACCCGAGGGCCATTTGCGGTGCGCCCTCGGGCCATACGGACAGTCCCACCCCAAAGGTGTCTTCCAGCCTGTCGACCTGGAGCGTGAGAGCGCTGTACCATCTCGGCCACTTGCGGATGATGCTGATATCGAACATGTCGGTGTGGCTCCGCTCGATGTCGTAGTACGCGCGGACCGCCAGACGATACTTGGTGCTGATCCCGTAGTTCGCCCCGGCGCCGATCAGTTCCGAATCGGTATCCTTGATCCGTCGATATCCGACGAAATAAGAAAACCGCGGCGACCGCTCGACGGCGTAGGAGAGATTGAACAGGTCCATGTCTCCGTCTGTCAGGTCGAAATTGGAGTCCGACAGGATGCTGGTCGTATCGCTGATGCGATAGAGGAAGTCGGTGCGCACATGGTTGCGGGCGACACTATCCTCCGGTCGCACGGCGTAATACCGGCCGATCGGCAACTCATAAAGCGGGCTGTTGCCGAAGAGGTTGAGCTCGATATCCAGGACGATCCAGTCCACCTTCCGCCATTCACCCTCGCTGCCGGGAGTACCCGGGCCACCGCGTTTGGTCTGCCAGCGCTGTCGCAGGGCGATTGACGTGCCGTAGAAATCGTCGATGTCCTCGATGCCGTGATCGAAAGGTGTCAGCTCGTAGCTGTCGCGGTTGCTGGTGCTGCCCCAGGCGGTCACCTCAGGCCTGATCACGTGACGGACGCCGTTGACGTCAAGGATCTCGGACACGGCGTTTTCAAAAAGCCTCCAGAACTGCGTTCCCGCCCGCACGCCCGCCATGCCGAACAGGCGGTCGACGGAGCCTTCCTGCGGGCTGCCGTCCCAATATCCCGCCCGCCCCGTGGCAAATGGAACGACGTTGAGGTTGATTCCCGTCAGCTTGATCGGCATGTCGATCTCGTTGCGCGTCTCGCCGCGGAAGGTCATGTCGGTCGACTCGGTGTTGTCAAACCTGCGGTCGTACTCGAAGAGCCGGCCTTCATCCGCGCGATACCGGACAAGACCCAGATGCGACTCGTTGTAGTAGTTGATGATATTGGCCAGCGGCTGGCCGACCCAGTGGAATCCCAGGTCAGGCAGATGCTCCGTTTGCGTGAGGAAATCGAGTATCCGCCATTGTGCGAGGGCGGTAAAAGCCCAGTTGTCCTGCTGTTTCTTGAGATAAAGCAGCGTTTCCTGTTCCTTGCCCTCCTCAAACTCGGGCCGGAAGTACTCCTCGAGGAAATTGCGGTCACTGATGTGCGAAGCCTCGAGTGTCAGCTCCCAGCCGTCGGGCAGGATCTGCCGGTGTCGGATCAGGGCCCGGTCGCGGTTGGGGTCCTCAAAGGTCCCATCGCGGTATGGCCCGAGGTTGTCTTCGCCGTCGTCGTAAATGTAGTAGCTGCGGATCAGACCGTAGGCATTCTCAAGCTCGTAGTCGAGATCGATGCCGACGCCGGGCCCTCGCTTGCTGTAGTAGTCCAGTCGGAGAATGCCGTCCACGCCGTCCGGCTTCTCGATGCCGAGAAGGTTGAACAGGTACCATTTCGACTCGAAGGTGGCCCCGAAGTCATCGCTGTAGGCGGTCCGTACGTTGTGGATGGAAGTCTCGCTTCGCCGAAAGTCGCCGGCGACATACGGCCAGTAGGCGATGGGGATGCCCTCAAGGTTCAACGTGGCATCCCGCATCTGGAACTTACCTGCCTGCACCCCGGCGATCTGGCCGGACTCGTCGCGAAAGGTGGTATCCGTGAGCTTGACCTGGCTGGCCCCCAGATGCAGGTGCGGTGTGTGGAACTCGCTGGTACTGATCACCGCGTTCTTGGCGACAAAGTCGGTTGTCGAAAGCTGTCGAACCTGCCGGGCTCGCACATAGATGGGGATCTCGCGGTCCGGAATCGTCGTCCACATGACCGCATCGAGAATCAGGGCCCGGTCGTTCTCGAAGTCATAATACAGTTCCGTGGCTCGGATGCGGCGGTCGCCGCGGGAGAGAACAACGTTCCCCTGGAGATAGACACCCGAGACTTGCGCGCCAATACCTTCGCCAAAGCCGAGCGAGGCTGACATTTGTTCGGGGGTACGCCCGGTTCGCTCGGCCGGCATGACTTGCAGACCAGGCGCAACGCTGTCCGTCGGCTGCCCGGACGGTTGGCGAGCCAGGAAAAGGACTGCCGCGTCGGTCTGAAGCTCCATCACTTCCTTGCTGTCGGCCAAGCCTTGTGAGACGTAGACATTCCCGATGACGGTCACAATGCCCGCTCGCTGGTCAGCTTCGAGGTTGTCTCCGCGGACGTGAACGATGGGTCGAGGCTTGAGGTCAGGTGCCTGCTGGGCACTCTCCGCGGATACGACCTCCATCTCGGCGGGCTGAGTGGCAGCAGCGCCGGCAGCACGCACCGAGAGACGGATTCTCGACGCTTCTTGAAAGAGTTTGGTCTCCTCCGGCGATTCGGTCGTGTGGACGTCATTATGGATTTCGACAGGCTTGCTCGCATTGAATGTAACGAAGAGAGTCGGACCGGAGGTGATTGTGTCCGCCGAGTCCCGCACCTGTGCGTGGCGAGAGAGAAAAACCTCGTAGTGATAGAAGCTCTGTCCCTCCCATTGACTGCGCTGCATCCAGACCACGGCTTCCTGGCTCTTGAGTTCTCGGGCGCCCACCTGCAGAGAAAAGTCGCCGTGGAACTGCAAGACCTGCGTGCCGTCGTGCTGCGGCCGCAGATAGACGTAGCTGGCGAAGATCTCAGGTTGGGTAAGGACAACTCCGGCCGGCTGGAGGGTGCTTTCTGCCTGGGCGTCATCAACCGGGAGAAGCGGACGCGGCTGGCCGTGCAGCGGGAACGCCGTCACCAGCGAGATCAACAGCACAGTCCCAACCAGTGAGGCGGTTCTTGCCAATGTGTCTGGCCTTTCCATGGTCAAGCGAGCCGCAGCGAGGGGTCGTCTGCTGCCCTCTTTGGCCGTCTCTCTGGGCACGATGTCCCTGTTGGTGGGGCATTATAAAGGTGGCCGCTGCGGCGTCAACGCGGAAAGCAGCACCCTTTGTGCCCACAAGCGCGTGGGCACCGAGGACAACGGCCAGTGTTGTGCGAGCGGCTTCGTGACTCACTCGTCGAGGAGCGGCAATCCGGCACCGCACCTGGGCGGCTACTTCTCCACCTGGAGGAAAAACGTGCGATAGCCGGCGGTCGTCCTGGCCCGCAGCCGTGCGCCTTCTGCCAGGACCTCCTCGCTGAGGGCCTGCTTGAGGGCTGCGACCGATCCTACCTCCTTGCCCTGCACGCTGATGATGAGGTCGCCAGGACGCAGGCCCTGGGCCTGGGCTTCGCCGATCGGGTCAACCTCGGTGACAACCAGCAGGTTCTTGACCTCGTCGTATTCGTCCTCCCAGCCGTATTGCTTGGCGAGTTCCTCGTTCAGCACCTCGACCGCGATGCCGATGGTGGCGATCTCCGCGGGACCGGATTCGCCCTCTTCGTCCTCCGGCTCGCCTTCCTCTCCTCGGCGACCGCCCCAAGTGAAGAAATCGCGAGGTTGCTTCTCGATGGTTACCGGGATGGTCATCTCCTTGCGGTCACGCCAGACCTTCAGCTCGATCTTGGTGCCCGGGGAGGTCTTCGTGACCATCATGGTAAGCTGGGTGGCTTCCTTTGTCGGCTTGCCGTCATAGGACAGGATCACGTCGTCCATCTTCAAACCGGCCTTGGCTGCGGGTGTGTCGTCGAACACATCTTCGACAAGCACGCCCTCGTCATGGTCCAGACCGAAAGTCTTGCCGAATCCCGGCCCATATGCGTCAAGGCTGACGATGCGCACGCCCAGGTAGCCTCGAACAATCTCTTTGCCTTCCTTGAGCGAAGTGAGGATTTCCTTGATCGTCTTGCTGGGAATGGCAAACCCGACACCCATGTATCCACGGGTGAGGCTGTTGGTGGCGATGGCCGTATTGATGCCGATCATTTCGCCCCGCATGTTCACCAGCGGGCCGCCGCTGTTGCCCGGGTTAATGGCCGCGTCGGTCTGGATCAAGTCTTCGTAAGGAATCTCGAGCAGGTGCGAGCGCCCTTTGGCGGAAATAATGCCCTGGGTGACCGTCTGGTCCAGGCCGAAAGGAGAGCCGATCGCCAGAACCCAGTCGCCCACCTCCATGTTATCGCTGTCACCAATGGTAATCGCATGCAGCTTATCCGCGTGGATTCGAAGCAGGGCGAGATCCGTCTTGTCATCGCGGCCGACCACGTCCGCCTTGACTTTCCGGCCGTCCGGTAACCGGACGTCAATGCGTCCCTGGCCGTCTTCAACATCTGAAACGACGTGGTTGTTGGTGATGATGTACCCGGCTTCGGCATCGATGATGACGCCGCTGCCCGTGCCCTCACGAGGCCGCTGAGGCAGCAAACGCGGATCCTGGAATTCCTCAAAAAACTCCCTGAAAGGCTCGGGGAGCTGCTTCGGGTCAATCTGTGGCCGACGGCCGCGGCGCTCCGGCGGTTTTGCGGTCGTGGTGATGTGCACCACCGTCGGCTTGACTTGTCTGGCCACCAGCCTGAATGCCTGCGAAATCGCCTCGACCTTGGCGAGATGCTCCTTGTCTGCTTCTCGCACGCCTTTCTCGACGGCGTAGGCGACGCTCCCAATGATCTGCTCGTGGAAGTACATCCCGACGAGGACAAGAACGACCATGACAAGCAGAAAGTGAAGCCACTTGTTGTTGGATTCGGCCATTTGGTTATGCCTCCTCGATCTGCGCCCTCAGGCGGTCCAGTCAAGGCGTCAGCGCATGTTCCCCGGAAGAATTGGGTGCCTCCAGCACCGCGCGCACTGCGACAATATTGACGCCTACATCATTAGACACGCAATCCGGCGCATGGTGTTAGTTATCGGCCGGTTTAGTTGCCGAATGTACTGTAACGCATGCTCGGGCAAGGTGCTATGTTGACTTTGCGTTTACCTGGCGAATTTCCGTCTCAGGGGTGCCGCGAAGGGTGCGACCAGCCCCAACAGCGACAGGATGGTCAGTCCAATACCTGCGTCGAGTCCGACCGGGCGGTATCTCCAGACCAGCCGGTGGGGCCCGGGAGGCACGGCCACGCCCTGAACCACGGCGTTCACGCGGTGTGGCCGTGCAACGCGCCCGTCGATCTCGACGGTCCAGCCCGCGTCATAAGTCTCGTTGAACACAAGGAAAGCGGCGGCCGGGTTGTCCGTGGTAACCAGCAGCTCTTCGGCCGACGGTCGTTTCCAGGACAGCGCTACGGCCGATCCTGGGGCAATCGTGATTCCGGCTCCTGCGGGACCCTCGACAACAACGTGGGCTGGGCCTTCGAGCCAGCTGGGTCGTGTTTGCAGGATATCGACGGCCTCCAGAAGGCTGGTCACCGGGGTCACACGGTCGGCCCAAAACAGCAGCGGATTGGCATCCCGCAACTCATAGAGCGAGACATCGCCCGGCAAGTTGGTCAGCAGCGACCATGGCGACTTGATTTCAGGCGCCGCAGGCGAGGTCGACGTCGTTTGTGGGGCAGACGCAACCCGTCCGAATGTCGCACGGCTCACAGTCACTGGTCGGCCTCGTTCGGCTTTCACCCTGACTCGGACCCAGCCGAAGGCCTGGTCACAGCGGAACTGGAAACGCATCCGGCGAGGGCCGGCGGCAAGGTCCTCGGGCGTCAACATCCGGATCTCTTCTATCTGCTCGACGTTCTCGGTTTCAAGCCTGACAAACCATCGGCCGGTGTCACCTGGGTTCGCTGTCGCATCGAGCTGAAGTTCATAGATCCCGCTAGACGGTATTTCGATGGGCCACAGCACGTCCTGGCCCGCGCGGACGACCACCGGCGATTCCGTACCGACAATCGACGACAACGCGGGCGATGGCGTGTCCGGCCAGAAAGCCGCATCGAGCAGTGCCCGTTCCTGCTTCGAGCGCACCGCGACGAACCGCACGCCCAGCGACTGGAGAAGACGCGGGTCGCGCAGCAGGGAAAGCATCTCCTGGCTCGATCCCCACGGCATGAACCGCAGAAGCAGCCGGTTGGACAGCGGCCACAGCGGCCCATAGCCGTGAGCCGTTGAGATGGACTGCTGCACATTTGTCTGGGGCCAGAGCACCTCGATCGGGCGATCGTAGTCTGCCGAGAAACGCGGCACGAGAAGACGATGGCCGGCTTCCGGTTCTGCCTCCGCAATAGCGCGGGCCAGGGCCGGCGGGTGATGCAGGTCCGTCCGCTGGTATGTCCGAACGTCGACGTCGATGAAAGCCGCGACGGATGCTGCGTCAACGATCATGATCAGGAACAGCAGCACCATCTGGCGGGTGTGGACGCGATTCGCCCATCGCAGCAGCACAAATCCCGTCCCTGCCGAGAGCAGGATCGGCCACCAGATGGCCAGGTTGCCGGGTCGAATCGCCGCCCGAAGGCCGCGAAAGAACACGTTCGCATTCCAGTATCCGGCGAAGACCCCTTCCAGCCAGCCCGCCTGCCACCGAGCCAGCACCATCAGCAGCAGACAGATCACCATGGCGATGGGCAGGATGCGTTTCACCACGAATCGGATTCCGCCAGTTGCCCTGTCAGCCGCAGGTTGCGATGACAACACGGCCGACATGACCGCGGAAGCCAGGATCGGCATGGCCAGCGACCAGCCGAGTATCCAGCGGGCCGGGACCCGAAGGCTGCGGTAAAACGGGACGTGGAACAGCACCGCAGCCAGAGGGGTCAACTGTCCCAAGGCCAGCAGCAGAACCGCGAATGAGGCGATCCACCAGAAGAGGATCTCTCGGTTCCACGGGCGAGCGGAAGCTCTCTGCAACTCACTGCCCTGGGCTCGGAGCGAGGCCAGGCGAACGGACGGCCGCTGATGCCCGCGCAAGAGCCAGTACGACGCCACGGCCAACACCAGAATCAGGATGGTTCCGTAGGCTGACTGCTCGCAGAAATGAGAGACGCCCCACCACGGCTGGTCCCAGACGTTCGGGGTTCTGTTTCCGAAGAGCATCGGGAAGAGCAGCATCAGCCCGGACAACGGTACCCACGAGTTCTCGACGAACATCGCGTACGAAGGAGTGGCCCGGCCGGTGGCCGAGAGGTGCAGCAACGTCGGCACGAGTTGAATAGCAGACAGGAGAATGCCTGCGGCAATGCCCAGCGGAAACTCCCAGATCAACCGAGGCCGGCGCGGCCGCAGGACGATCAGCGTGTATCCGGTCAGCAGAGCCAGCCCGATGATGGTGATCTGAACGTGCTGGACGAGCATCTGCATGCCGAGGGCAAACGCCGCCAGGGCAAAATGCTTGTAGCGGCCACCGGTCGTGAATTGTTGCCATCCATAGAAGATCAGCGGCAGCCAGGCGGTGGCGTGATGGATCGTCAGATGGGCTCGATGCGCGACCAGGTAGCCGCTGAACTCGAAAGCAATCGCCCCGAACAGGGCCGCCTGCCAATATCGCCCCAAAGACCGCAGAAAGCGGTACATTCCCGCCCCGGCCAGGGCAAAGTGCGCGACGATCGATACCGGATAGGCGACCAGCGGCGGCAGGACGACGAAGAGCCATGTGGGGGGATACCACAAGCCGCTTTGCGGGTCCGCCGCAACCGAGGTTCCCATACGTGTGAGCGGGTTCCACAAGGGCCAGTCGCCTGCCGCGATCCGCTCGCCGATGTACTGCCGGACCGGCAGGTAGTAGATGAGGTCGTCTTCGAGAGCCGAAGCGCCGCCCAATCGCCAGGCGCCTGCAAGAATGACCACCGGCGACAGGATGATCAGCAGGCTGACCAGCAGTCGTCTCTGCCATGCATGAAGGGGTTGAGGGCCGCTTTCGTGTGATTCAACCGGCGTCATCGCGTGTGATGATGCTGTGCGCGTCAGTCGTCGTCAAGAAGGAAGGCTTGTGCCGTGGCCCGAATGAGGTGAAAATGCCTCTCCTTATGGAGAGCGCTCCGGGGCGCGTCTGACAAGCAGCCGGACCGGGCTGCGGGCGGCTGAGACCGTCGTGGTGATTGACCCCGCGCCTGTCCAATTTCATCAGAAAGGCCAACGATGAACGAGGGGCAAGAGACCGTCAGGGGCGTGATTCTGACAGGCAGAATCATCAGCGGCGCGATGATCGTAGGGGTAGCCGCTTTTGGAGTGGTCGTGCTGGTCCTGGGAGACAGGATGGCTTCTCAGGTCTCGCTCGGCGGGCTCTTTGTGGGCATCCTCGGTTTGGTTGCTCTTGCCTTCCTTGTTGTCTATTCGGCATTCAGGGCCGTGGTGGTCAGAACGGCCAGATCACAGTGCGAGCAAAGCGGTGGGAAGGCGTTGCCGCTCGGAGCACTTGCACGCGCGTACGCCCCGCTGGTCATCATTCGTGCGGCCATGGCCGAGGGGGTTGGCCTGGCCGGCCTGGTTTTCCTGCTGATCACCGGCCAACAGCTTCTGTGGGCCGCCCCGGTCATCGCGATTATCATTCTGGTTGCCGCGCTGCCGAGCCGCAGTCGCTTTGACTCGTTCGTGCAGGAAGTGACCGGCGTGAACCCCTACGCCGGCTGATATTGCATCACGCGCGGGACGATGGGTTTGCGCTTCCCCGGGGCCTGTCCGTCAGGTACTCGGCGAACGACGGCCATCCGGCCGAGTCGTCATTTCTGGCTCAATCGGTGCCACAACCACAAGCCAAGCGTCAGGATGACGGACAGGACGATGCAGGAGACGATGGGGAAATAAAAGCGGACGTTCTCCGACTCGTAGCGGATGTCGCCGGGCAGGCCGCGAAAGCCAAGTCGACCGAGCGCCCAGATGGCCGCGCCGATGATCACCATCAAAACGCCGAGAACGATGATCAGTTTGCCCATCGGGATCATGAGATACCCTCGCCCAAGACTATTATTGCCGCGAGGGTAGCGCGTTGCCAGAGGAGCAAAGGGGACATTCTGCTTTCCTCGGAAAGCCAGAATGTCTCTCTGATGCCTTGTCGCGTTCGTAAGGTTCGAGTGTTCTGTGCCCACCGGGCACCGAGACAGCGGCCTGCGCCCGCGGGTGCTGCGGCGCAGGCCGTGGTGGGCCTTCATCTGTTCTTCGTGTCCGAGACTACTTGGACGGCACTACCGTGATGTGGTACGTGACCTCCTGGTAGCCTTGGGGATAAGGCGGCGGGGGTTGCGTTTCTCCCTGCTGCGGGTTCCAGAGCGGAATCAGGTCCGTGGTGGATTTCCAGTGGATGGTGTGGGTGCCCACGGAGAGCGGGGCCAGGATCAGGTAATAGCCGTCGTCCACGATCATCCCGTACTGCCCCGGAGGCAGGTCCAGCATGTTGTCTTCCGAAAGGATCACGGGAGCCGCCGGTGATTGATGGCGGTAGCGTTCCAGGTCCTGGACGGGTACGCCGTCGATTTCACAGGAGATTCTGTCTGTGGCCGTGTCCATGACCAGTTTCACATACGAGCGGTAGAACGCTTCGGCGGCCGGGATAGGCGGCCATCCCAACACCACCTGGTTCAGCAGCGGGAGACAGAGAGTTTTGCCGGCCGGAATAGTCGCGTTACGCACCACCGTCGCATACGCTCCGGGAAGGATCCAGACGTTACCGGACTGACCCACAGAGGCATCATACGTTCCAACCCAGAGCGGATGCGGCGCGGGACTGGCGAGGTCCGCCTCGTCATCGACATTCAACAGCGGGTTGATTTCGGCCGGGATCGAGAGAACCCAGTTCAGGCAGACGACGTGCCACTCGGGATAGGACAGGTCGCCCGGGGTTGAATTGGGCGGCAGGATGCCCGGGTTGTCGGCGTTGCCCTCGCCGGCCCAGAGCGGCCCGCCGCAGAACGCGGCCAGAACGCCGGTCAACAGACAGAGGATGTACGTTTTCGGATTGTTGACTCTTCGGATCATGGCATTTTTCTCCTTTGAAAGAGAGGAACCTGCTGAAACACTCGGTGATTATTGCTGAACCGCCCGCAAGGCATTGACCCGGCCGGCGCCGTAGAAGTCGTCGTTGCCGGGATCGCCCAGGTCATCGGCCGACTGTTCGAGGATCGTGCGGATCTGGGCCGGCGTGAGGTCGCTGCCGTGAGCCTGGATGGCTAGGGCCGCCACGCCGCAAACGTGCGGCGCCGCGCTGCTGGTGCCGCCAGCGAAATTCCACGATCCCTTCTTTTCGTAATCGCTTGTTGCGCCGAAGTCGCTGCTGGTGCTCAGGACCATGTTGAATGCGAAGGCTCGAAACGTTGCCCCCCCCAGAGTGACAAACTCGGTGGAGAGACTCGGATTCGCACTGCCGCCCGGGGCTGCGAGGTCGATTACCCGTTGGCCGTAGTCGGTGTAAGGGGCAGGCCAGTCGAGGTTCACCGTGTGGTCGAATGCCCAACACTCTCTCGGAGCCGTGGCGGCCACGGCCAGAATGCCCGGTACGTCGCGAGGGAACTCAACGCAATTCCCACCGCCGTCCAGATCAAGGGCCTCGTTGCCAGCGGCGGCAACCAGAAGCGTGCCCTGTTGCTCGGCCCAGCGGATCGCCCGGAAGGCAACTGAATAGGCTATGTCAATTTCGGCCACTCCTTCAGGCGGTGCGTTCTTCATCCACTCCGCAACGGCGAAGCTCATGTTGGCGACATCCGCGCGGATTTGTGCGGCGTAGAGGATGCCCTCCACGGCCCAACTCATCCGCGTGCTATAGGCTCGGTCGGACCCAATCTTGATGGCTACCAGTTCAACATCCGGTGCAACGCCGGTGGTGCCGAACCCGTTGTCTGCCGCAGCGATGATGCCTGCCACGTGCGTGGCGTGGCTGCGATTGCCCGATCCGGCGCCGGGGATGAACTCGACGGTTTCTCCGGGCACCACGCTCGTGCTCAACTGCAGGTTGAGATTGGGCGCCAGGTCGGGATGCGTGGTCATGATGCCGCCGTCAAGGACGGCCACACGCACTCCCTTGCCTGTAAAGCCCAGCGCCCAGGCCGCCGGGGCCTGGACGGCCTGAAGCCCCCACTGGAGACCCGTCAGGTCAGCGCCTTTTTCGATTGCGGGCTTTTGCTTGGATGCGGGTTCGGCGGGCAGGGGCTCCGTGTCGGATCGGATGACCGCAACAGGATCCGGAACGACTGACTGGAGCCCGGTGATGGCTTTGGCCTTGGCGGGAAAGTCCGGGTCGTCCGAAATGGCCACGGCCACGCCGATCTGGGGAAAGACCTTGACGACCTGGCCGCCGGCCTGCTGCACGGCTTGCACCCGGCTGTCGGGAAAATCGTTGCCCGCGGCGACCACGAGGTATTGCCCTGCTCGAACCTGAGCGACACCGGCGATCAAGCTCGCAGCCAGCGCTGCGGCGGCCAACATCGCTGAAAACACGGAACGTTTCATCGTAATCCTCCTTTGTGTCACGCAATCGACTGCACCGCACTCATCGCGTGCCCCAGAATTCCCCGCTTAGTACTGTGGTCCTGGAACCGTCCGGGGCAAGGCGAACCACGTCGATGATGGCCGGTCTCCAGTCCTCCCACCCGTTGACAACCGTTTTCTGGACGCTCAGGGTCGCGTTGCCGGTGACGCTCCCAGCACCCGTGGCGTCGGCCGTGAAACTTCCAGCGGGAGTCAGGTACGTTGCGCCCGGTCTAAGACCCTCACACGCCAGAGTCAGTCTTCCCGTGTAGGACCAGACGACCCACGACGCAGGCCACCCCACGTGGACCGTGCGCTTGACCTTATGGACCGTGAAGCTTCCCGCAGCCCACGCTCCCGGTTCGTCGCCGACGCCCGAGAGCCAGATCCCCACTGGTTCAGCCGATTCAGCCGGTTTGGCCGGTTTGGTCGCTTTAGCCGACGCCGTCGTGCTCCCGAGGGGCATCACACCGAGCACCAACAGTGCTGCCAGTCCAAGTCGCTTCATGGGATTCATCGCAATTCTCCTTTTCTCAATCTGGTCCGCAGATCAGTAGAAACGGGCCACCTCTGCCGGGCGTGGGGGCGTGCCGCCCGGAGCGATCAAGGATTCAGCCGCGGTCAAGGGCCGGAATGCCCGCCCTGAAGGCGGCCGACGACCGGTTCGAATCGCTGTCGGCTAGCTTTCAGTGCGTTCACCGGATAGAGCGCCACGAACGGGAGATTTGCTTCATTTTTTTGATTCCCGACGCCACCGGACCAGAAAAGCGAGGCAGAGATCGTGAGAGGTTCACGCGAGTGCAAAGCGCAACTTTCTGCGGGCACATGCGCTAAGGGCCCCGGGCCGCATCCCAGGGGCGGAATTGAGATCGCTTGCTGCATTCCGTCACCCTCCGTTCCGCGAGCCCGGGACCTTGGTTTCTGGCACGACGGATTCGTTGAGAAGGGCCTCGGCCTCCGCCCGAAGGAGTTGGAGCGTCGCACGTCGATTCCAGGGAAGGACCTTCACGCGCTCCTCGTGCTCCTTGACGGCCTTGTCGCTCCAGGCCACAGCCTTATCGAGCCAATGCTTCGCCTCCTCGGTTTCGCCCATCCGAGAATGGGCCATGGCCAGGAAGAACCAGGTGTACGCCGGCGAGATTGGCAGGCTCTCGCTGGGTGTCCCCATTAAGCGATCAACCTCCGTCAGCCGAGCGAGCGCGTCCTTGAACCGGCCGGCGCGATACAGGACCGCCCCGGAGGCATTCATGCAGTTCAAGCTCTCTGGATAGCTTGCCGCGACTCTCTCTCCGAGAGTAACAACACTTGCCCAGTCGACCACGGCGTCCGGGAGGATCGCGCAACTCCAGGCGACCCAGAGGGCGTCGTCCGGTTTGCCGATCTCGCTGAAGCGACTGAGCATCTCGGCGCAGTCCTTGCGGGCCTCGTTCGCCCGACCGGAAGACAGGTACGTCAGGCCGTGCAGGTACCACACGGACGCGGAGTCCGGGTCCAATTGGATTGCCCTGCCAAGGTCGGCGCTGGCTGAATCCCACCTGGCCTGCTCGGCATAAGACGTGGCGCGGCTCAACCACCGGGCCGGGTTCTCCGGCTCCATTTCGATGGCTTTGCTGAAGTCGGGCTCGGCCTTGTCCCATTGCCTAAGATTGGCGTAAAGGCCGCCGCGATGCTGATAAGCCCAGCCCGCGGCGGGATCGGCGGCGAGAATGAGGTTGGCGATCTCGAAATCGTCGGCCGGATCCGGCCGTACGCCGGGATCGGGCTGGTCGGGAATACCCATCAGGGCGGCGGCTTCGCCTTGGATGCGAACGAGGTCCTGGTAATCGAACATGTCGCCGCCAAGGCGCACACCTGGTTTTCGGCTGCTGTCCTGCAGCCACCGGAGGGCCAGGGCGTACCACTTGACGGCCGACTCTCGGTCGCCTGCTTGCCATTGTGTCATGGCCATGAAAAACCATTCGGCACTGTTTCCGCCCTTGCCGAACTCCATCCCCTTTGCCAGGGACCTACGAGCGGATTTCCAGTCCCCCTCGCGATAATACGCTACCCCCAGCACTGACCAGCACGACCCTCTATCGGGGAGCCTCTTGACCCATCCTTCTGTGATTTCAATGGCTCGGTGCACGTTACGGCATTGGGGCTCCGGGCACGTTACCCATTCCCAGGCAACAATAGCATGAAAACCGACCAGATTGGGGGCCAACTCGATCATCTTGTCCCATTGGACCAGCACCTGACTGCACGCCTGCTCGGCCTCTGCGTGCCGGCCAGTGGTTTCCAGCAAGTTCGCCAGCCGGTGAAACGTCCAGCCATAATGGCCGCGATAGTCTGCGTTACCGGGGTGATCGGCTACCAGCTTCTCCCAGCCAGCGAGCGCCTCTCGATAGAGCGGTTCGGCGTCCGACAGCCGCCCCCTGCGTTGCAGGAACATTGCGAACGTCTCTCTGCACCCTGCCAGATGCCAACGGTGGTCCGGCACGTTCGTATCGCCGGCCAACTCCTCCCAAACGGCAATTGCCTTTCGATAGTGGTCTTCGGCCTCCCGAAGCTGGCCTTTCTGATAGAGCAATCCTGCGAGGGTCTCGCTGTAGATGGCCATGCGCCAACGGTGGTCCGGCGCATCCGCTTGTTTGGACAATGTGTCGAAAATGGCGAGAGCTTCGCGGTACGCCTTTTCAGCTTCGTGGGCTTGGCCCGCGTTCACGAGGGCTCCGGCGTGGCTGTATTGTTGGGCCATCGCGGCCTGCAGAAGCTCGTTGATGGTCCTGGCCTTCAAGGTTTCGGCCACAGCTTCCCGCTGGGCCTCATCAGCCACCGCGCGCGCGCGGGCCTCGGCTTCCAGCCGCTTCTCGGCCAGTTGTTCGGCCCGGGTGGCGCGAATGGCCTGCCAGGTACTGATCACGCTGGCTATAACCAGTACAAGGCCGACCAGACCCGCTATCACCAGTGCCAGCTTGTTCCGTCGGGCGAACTTGCGGAGCCTGTATCCCGCCGCCGGCGGGCAGGCGAGGACCGGTTCGTGGGCCACGTGTCGCTCGATGTCCTCGGCCAGGCTGTTGGCGGTCTCGTAACGACGGCGGCGATCTTTCTCCAGGCATCTCATCACGATCCAGTCGAGGTCGCCGCGGATCAGTTTTCGCAACGCCACCGGCTCCGTCTGCCGACGCTTTGCTACCTCCGTGAGCTTGTCTCCCAGGGTCTGTAACCGCGTCGAAGGCTTCGGCGGCTCGGTCTCCCGGATCATTCGGCGGATCTCATCCAGCGCCGCCCGGCGGAAGGTCTCGGCGTCGAACGGCGTGGCGCCGGTCAGCAGTTCATAGAGCAGCACGCCCAAAGCGTAGATGTCTGCCCGCGTATCCACGTCCACGCCACTCAGGTCGGCCTGCTCGGGGCTCATGTAAGCGGGTGTGCCGACCATCTGCAGGAACCCCGTAAAAAGCGTTTGCTCCGTGAGCTGCTGGCCCAGAGCCTTGGCCACGCCGAAGTCGATCACCTTGGGCAGCGGCTCACCGTCTATCAGCGTGACCAGAATGTTCGATGGCTTCAGATCGCGATGGATGATGCCCTTCTGATGAGCGTGCTGGACGGCGTGGCAGACCTGAATGAACAGCTTCAGCCGCTGGGGCGTGGGCAGATTCCGCTGGTCGCAGAACGCGGTGATGGGAATGCCCCGCACCAGCTCCATCACGAAGTAGGGCCGACCCGTCGGGGTGACGCCGCCGTCGAATACTCGGGCGATGCTCGGATGGTCCATCAGGGCGAGTGCCTGCTGCTCGGCCTTGAACCGGGCCACGACTTCCCTGGTGTCCATGCCGGCCTTGATGATCTTGAGGGCTACCTTGCGCTGAACGGGTTCGACCTGCTCGGCCATATAGACCACGCCAAATCCGCCCTGACCGATCTCCTCGAGCAGCTTGTAGCGACCGATCATCGTGCCGGGACGTTCGATGGCCATGCCGGGACCCGGTAGCGCCTCGGTTTCGCCGGGCCGACCGCCGATCATGGGTTCCGGGAACGGGTTCACCGGCGATTCCAGGAAATCCCCCGCCTGCTCGTGAGCTGCCAGCAGACGTTCCACCTCCGCACGAAGCTCCAGGTCGTCGCCGCAGGCCTCGGCGAGAAAGGCAGCCCGTTCTGACGGGTCGCTCCGAGCCGCCGCGTCGCCCAAGACCTGTTCCAGGCGCTGGAAGTCGATGCTCACCGTATCCCACCTCATTCACGAGCGCACTGCTCAGAGAGCAGTGGCACACGACCGCACTGCTCACAGAGCAGACTTCGGCGAGCTCAGTCGAGTCGTGGCACACAGCCGGCCCCGCTACTCATATGAGCGCTGCGAACGGCCGATTTGCTTCACCCGGACAGGCCGTCCCGACCCACGCATCAGTTCAACCCTCCTCCGGCATGCGGACCCGGGCGTACAGCCAGGAACGGGCCAGGAGCCAGAGGCGGTCGGCGGTGCTTCGGGAAATGCCAAGCTGTTCCGCGGCCTCGGTCTGCGTCAACCCGGCGAAAAACCGCAGGTCCACCAGGCGGGCGGCCGACGGGTGGTGTTCAGCCAACTGGCGCAGCCCCTCGTCAAGCGCGAGCAGGTCCTCGTCCGGCAACGGAGAGGCCAACTGGGCGCATTCCATCGGGACGCGCTCGCCTCCTTGGATGCTGTTGCGCCGCTGCTTGCGCCGGGCGTTTTCGACCAGAATGCGCCGCATGGCCTGGGCCGCGGCAGAGAAAAACTCGGCGCGGTTGTGCCACGGGCGTTTGTGAATGCCGGCGATCCGCAGCCAGACTTCGTGGACCAGGGCGGTGGCCTGAAGAGTCTGGCCTGGTTTCTCGTGAACCAGCCGGGCGGCTGCCAACTGCCGCAACTCGTTATAGATTTCGGGTAGGAGTTCGTCAGCACTCCCAGGAGCGCCGTCCTCGCGTGTGGGCAGGTTGTGCGTCGGATCGCTCATGAGCAATCCCTCGTGAAGCTATTATACTATTCAGAATCGCCGCGTATAGCAAGCCTTTGCTGCTTGGGACAGCGAAACCAACGGAAGCAGGCAAGTAAAGGGACAGGTTGATTAAAGGTGGACCAGAACATCACCTATTGCTACCTGGACGGAGCACGGTGGTTGGCCCGCGTGTACTACTCGGACAGCGGCGACACAGAGTCGTGCGGTTCGGAGGCGCGCTTGCCGACCGATTTGTGTCCCTGAGGGCCTCAGCCGTGCGGTCACCGCCAGATCGGCTCGGCATCTGTGGAAGCGTAAACCCCGAGACTGTATGATTTTGCCGTGCAACACGGCGAAACGACAGACAGGATGACGGCTCTCACGTACTCGGTTCGCCCGGTGCAATGGACCGTGTGCAAGGTGATTGGCTGGGTGTGGCCGTCGGTGTTCTGGTCGCGGCTGTCGGGTCTGCGGCTGAGTGAGGTGCCGGCGCCGACGCTGCCCGGTCCGCGCTGGGTGCGGCTGAAGACGCTCTTGGGCGGAATCTGCGGGACGGATTTTTCGGGCATCATGCAGCGGGGGCACCCGGCGTCGATCCTGCAGGCGTTTTCGAGTTTTCCGGCCTTGCTCGGCCATGAGAATGTCGCCCTGGTGGACGAAGTCGGGCCGACGGTGAGCGGCTGGAAGCCCGGTGACCGGGTGGTCGTCGAGCCGACGTTGTCGTGCGTGCCCCGCGACATTGATCCGGTGTGCCGCAACTGTGCGGCCGGGCGCTTCACGCTCTGCGAGAACTTCCGTACCGGTCCGCTGCCCGTGGGTTCGATGATCGGCTGGAACTGCTTTACCGGCGGCAGTTGGGGGCCGTTTTTTGTCGCCCACGAGTCGCAACTCCACCGGGTGCCGGATGAGATCGACGACCGGATTGCGGTGTTGATCGACCCGATGGCGGGAGCCCTGCACGCGGTCTTGCGACGCAGGCCGTTGGATCACGAGACGACTCTGATCGTTGGTGACGGCCTGCTGGCAATGGGCGTAGCGGCCTGCATTCGAGCGCTGGGCGGCCGCTGTCGCCTTCTGGCGATTGGCCTTCAGGAAAAACAGCGGGAGACCATGCAGCGGTTCGGGGTGGACGAATTCATTGCGGTCGGCGGCCGTGATCCCCAGGCGGCGCGGTATGGGAAGGTGGCTGCTCGAGTGGATGGCAAGGTGGTCGCTACCAAGTTCGGTCATCAGGCGTTCACGGGCGGTGTCGACCTGGTCTACGACTGCGTCGGCACGGGGCAGACGCTGACGGATTCCATGAAATATGCGCGTTCCGGCGGGACGGTCGTGGAAGTCGGGACTTCGCAGATCACGCTGGTGGACACGGCGCCGCTGTGGTTTGACGAGCTGACCCTCATGGGCACGAACGGCCGGGCGATTGAGCAGTACGACGGCCGGGCGATGCACACCTACGAGATCGTGATCGAATTGATCCGCGAGCGAAAGCTCGACCTGTCGGGGCTGCTGACGCATCGCTTCCGAATCGACCAGTACCGCGAGGCGATGGCCGCACTGGCGAATCGGGCAGGGAGCGGGGCGATTAAGGTGGCGTTCGAGCATCCTTGACCGCGAGCGATCCGTTGGGCGTCCGGAGACCGCATGAATCTGAGGACGGATGAATTCAGACGCATCCTGATCATCAAGCCGAGTTCGTTCGGCGACGTGATCCATGCGATGCCGGTGTTGCACGGTCTGCGAACGCGCTTTCCGCGCGCCCGAATCAGTTGGCTGGTGGCCAATAGCTGCGCCGGGCTGCTGGAAGGGCACCCGGACCTGGACGAAGTCATCCGTTTCGACCGCAAGCGGTATGGACGGATCGGTCGAGGACTTGCTCCTACCGTTGAGTTTATCCGGTTTCTGGGTGAGCTTCGCCGTCGGTCTTTTGACCTGGTGCTCGACCTGCAGGGCCTGTTTCGCAGCGCCTTCTTGACTCTTGTGACAGGTGCCCGGGTGACGCTCGGTTTCGCCAGAGCCCGTGAGTTCGCACCGCTTTTCTACAGCCGCCGAATCCCCGTGCCGAATCCGGAGATGCACGCGGTCGACCGGAACTACCTTTTCGCCCGGGCGCTCGGGTTCGGTGATCTTCCAGTGTCGTTCAATTTGCCTGTTCGCCCCGAGGCTGCCGAGACCGTGGCAGCCGTTCTGGCGGATCACGGCATCGCGCGAGGCCGGCCCTACGCCCTGATGGCGCCTGGAACCCGCTGGGAGACCAAGCGCTGGCCGGCCGCGGGGTTTGCCGAGGTCGCCAGGCGAATTCACGCCGAACTGGCCCTGCCGGTCGTCCTGATCGGTATGGAGGATGAAGTCGGGGTGGCTCGGGAGGTGGAGCGAGCCGCCGGAGGGGGGATTGTCAACCTGGCCGGGCGAACGAAGCTGCCCGAGTTGATCGCCTTGGTCGCAGGGGCGGCGCTTTGCGTCATGCACGACTCGGGCCCGATGCACCTGGCGACCGCGCTGGGGCGTCCGATGGTGGCCATCTATGGGCCTACCAGCCCGCAACGCACCGGCCCATACCATCGCCCGGAATCCATCGCCCGGTTGGACCTGTTGTGCTCGCCCTGCTACATCAGACGCGTGGCGGATTGCCCCCACGATCACCGCTGCATGCGAGATGTGTCTCCCGATACTCTCATGGAAAGACTCCGGGTATCATATGCACCGGGAGCGAAGGATACGTGAGAAAGCGGTTCGCCACGGTTTTGCCGATCCTGCTGCTGGCCTCCGCGGCCGGGGGGCAGACTACGCGCGAAAGCCCCGTGACGCCGGTCCTGGTCACGTCCGCCGGCGAGTACAACGCTGAACGCCAACTCATGACTCTCGGTGTCGGGCGCGATGAAGGCGTCAGTGTCGGCGATCGTTTCTGGCTTTTCCATGAGGAGAATATCACGGGAACCGGCACCGTGTACCTGGTGTCCGGGACGCAGTCCGTGGGGCGACTGAGTTTCGCCGGCAGGAACGTCGGCGCCCGGCAGTCGGCCGTGGTTCTCGTCGGGGCCTCCTTAACAGCCTTGAGGCGACAGGTCAGTCCTGAGGTGCCGATCCGCTCGCGGGTCGCCCGCGTTCCTCCGGCGAGGCGCACTGCCTGGCTGGACTTTGGCCGGCGGTCGGGCCTGCGGCAAGGCGACCCGGTGGTCATCCGGCGATTCGGCCTTCCCATCTCCCGCGGGCAGCTTGAGATCGTGGAAGAGGAGGTGTCGCTGGCCGCGCTGCATCCCCTGGTTGGCAATGCCCTGCCCGAGCCGGGCGACGACGCCGAGATCTGGCCGCCGCCGGGGGTGGACCTTGAGGTCCGGCTGAAGAGCACGATTCTCGATGTCCAAGGGTCGTCCGAAGGGTCGGTCATCACCTTTGTCGGAACGGCCGCCGATGGCATCGTGGAGAACCGGCTCGTCGACATCTTCCGCAAGGAGCAGTTCCTCGGTGTTGCGGCGGTCCGAGAAATCTATGAGCCGCTGAGCCGGGCGCTGGTGATGGAGCCCGCGACGCGCGGCACGCCCGAAGTCGGCGATGCGGTGCTGGTGCGTCTGCGGCCGGGGCAGCCTCCCAAGCCACTGGCCGCCGTCGTGTTCAAAGTGGCGGGTGACTACTGCCTGATCGCCGCCGGCGAGAGCGACGGCGTGCAAATCAACGAGAAGTTCGTTGTTCGCGGTCCGATTCCCGGCGGGATGGGGGGCATGCGTGAGATCGCCGAGCTGGCCATCGAGGCAGTCAAAGTGGACTATTCGGGTGCCCGCATCAGGCCGCTCGTCGCCGACGGCGTCACCGTTAAGGCCTGGGACATGGCCGAGCGCCGCACAACCGGCAAGAAGCCGGAGTGGGTGTATGCCGGGCGAATCGATCTGACTCACACGGACTCACGGACGCTCGTCGCCACCGCGGAACTCGACGTCACATTGACCGGAGGTCAGGTCGTCCGCTGGACACCCCCGCAGACAACCGGCGGCCAGCCGGGTGCCGCCGTCGTGATCCATGTCGGCGCGGACAGGACATTCCTCTTTGTTCCGCCTTGCCGGGGCAATCTGGCAGAGGCCCCCGGCTGTCTCTTATACACATCTCCGAGCCCA
>JAUCQB010000179.1 GCA_030372985.1 Phycisphaerae bacterium | reverse complement strand
CATCGCGAGAACCGGTCCGGCCCGGCGGGGCCAGAGACCCCAGGCACGCATGGACACACCTCGCGCAGGCGGCATTCGCCGTCTGCCGGACGGAGGCAACTGCGTCTGACGGAAGCCGGGAGATCCCACCGTCGGCCGGACCGCAAGGCCTGGCCCGCATCGCGAATCCCTCAGAAGGAGCAAGGCGATGATGCACGACGATGGGAAGTCGGACAGGCCCGTAGTACCGGTGAAGTCGCCGAAGATGAGCTACTGGGAGTTTTATCAGCGGCACGTCGAGGTGATGAAGGGAAGGGGCCTGGCCAAGGAGAACGCCGATCCGGCACAACAGGACGATTGGACTCAGAGCCACCTACGGGAAGAGCCAGGCTCGGACCCGGAAGCCCTGCCAAACGCGCTGGATCGGATACGACAGGCAGCTCGTCGGGATAAGAAGCTGCGGTTCACCAACCTTTGGCACCACGTCTACGATGTCGCTCGCCTGCGGCAAGCCTACTTCGAGCTCTCGAAGCGGGCCGCCCCCGGCGTCGATGGCCAGACGTGGCAAGCCTACGGCGAGAACCTGGAGGCCAACCTCCGGGACCTCTCCGAGCGACTGAGACGAGGAACCTACAAGGCCCGGCCGGTGAAGCGGGCCTATGTGCCCAAAGCGGATGGCAGGCAGCGTCCCATCGGCATCCCCGTGCTGGAGGACAAGATCGTCCAGCGGGCGACGGTGGAGGTGCTCAATGCCGTCTACGAGGCCGACTTCAAGGGTTTCTCGTATGGCTTTCGACCCTCGCGTGGCGCTCATCAGGCGCTGGATGCGCTGGCGGTGGCCATTCAGAGCCGGAAGGTAAACTGGGTGCTGGACGCGGACATCAGCAGTTTCTTCGACACACTGGACCACCAGTGGCTGCTGAAGTTCGTGGAGCACCGGATCGCCGATCCCCAGGTCCTTCGGCACATCCGCAAATGGCTGAAGGCCGGGGTGATGGAACAGGGCCGGCGTCTGGTTCAGGAAGAAGGCACGCCGCAGGGCGGGAGCATCTCGCCGCTGCTGGCCAACATCTACCTGCATTACACGCTGGACCTGTGGGCCGATCATTGGAGGAAGCGGCCGGCCTGCGGTGACGTGGTCATCGTCCGGTACGCCGACGACTTCGTGGTCGGCTTCGAGCGGGAAGCGGACGCCCGCCGGTTCCTGGAAGAGCTGCGGGAGCGATTCGGCAGGTTCAACCTGGAACTGCATGCGGCCAAGACGCGGATCATCGAGTTCGGAGCGGCCTGTGACGGGCGGTACCGGAAGGGGGTCGGCGACAAGCCGGCGACCTTTCACTTCCTGGGCTTCACGCACAGTTGCGGCCGGACGCGATGGGGCCGGTTCATCGTCCTGAGACGGACGATGGGCCGGCGAATGCGTGCGAAGCTGAGGGCCTTGAAAGAGGAGCTGAGGCGACGCGTGCACGAGAGCATCAGCACGACGGGAGCGTGGCTCCGGGGCGTGCTGAGCGGCTACTTCCGCTACTTCGGCGTCCCGCGCAACAGTCAGCCGCTGTGGGCGTTCCGGGCGATGGTGGTCCGCCTGTGGCACGGGGTACTCAACCGCCGCAGCCAGAGGCGCACAACGACCTGGGCGCGCATGGGGCGAATCGCGCGACGCTGGCTGCCGTACCCGCGGATCTGTCAACCTTATCCCGAGGAGCGTCTATGCGTCAGTATCTGAGGCAAGAGCCCGGTGCGGTAGTTCCGCTCGCCGGGATCCGTGCGGGGGGCCGCCCGAAAGGGCGGTCCCTACCGCGACTTTCGCCGCAACCCCGCTGGACGAGTTGCCGGATCTGCCCCGTGGCGAAGTGACCCCCAGCCTGGCCCGGCGGGCCCTGCGGCTGAGCACCCATCTGGCCTTCGCGGACCTGCAGGAGGAAATGCTCGAGCAGCACGGTGATCGAGTCCACGTGCAAGCAGGTCGTGGGCCAGCGTCTGAAGGGCCCCGGAATGCTGGGGAGCGAGCAGGGGGCGATCGCGATGGCCGCCCTGGTGGGCAAACGGGTCAACGGCATGTGGAATTCGTTCTGGGACAGCCGCCCGCTGCAGCGGGCGGCATGATGACGACAAACCGGTGCAACCCATCGGTGGATGCACCCGCTGCGCGTGAAACTGTCGCGGTGGGGTAGCGGCGGCGTAGTTGGGACCGTAAAATGCCGCCGTACGGTGCCCCCGTAGCTCAGTTGGATAGAGCGGCGGTTTCCTAAGAAATTGGGACCCGACCTCGGAAGAGGTCGGTGAACACCGGGTGAATTCGGGGAAACCCCACCGCGGCAGTGTGCCGCGCGG
>JAUCQB010000178.1 GCA_030372985.1 Phycisphaerae bacterium | reverse complement strand
AGACGTTCGTGGCCGTGGCCGGCGCGCCGGAGCCGAAAGGGCATCCCAAGCGGCGTCTGGACCCGGCCGACCTGGCGCTGATGGATCGCCTGATGGCCAAGCTGCAGCATGCCCTGCTGACCATCGGATACCTGCGACCGGAGAAGCCCGACCACCTGATGTTCCCGATCCGCAACATCCTCTCGCGGGCACAGTTGACACGGGCGGAGGCGCAGATTCTCATGGGCTTGGCGCAGCAGATTGACGAGTTTGCGGTGTACGGGAAGAATTCGGCATCTGCAGAGCAGTCGGAAGGTTAAGGGTTCGGGGTTCCCGGCTTCGCCGTGGCAAGCCTCAACACGCCGTAGCTCCCCGAGCGAAGGCGGCAGGGTTCAGTAGGAAAGGATGAAGGCAGAAGGATGAAAGATGAACGATTCATTCGGCGTCTCTGCCTGACAGCAGTTCTTTTCTCGATGGCGAGTCTGCGACTGGCCGCCCAGACAACCTCGCCGGCGCAGGTGAAAGAAGTCATCGTCGTCTCCAAGACGCACTTTGACATCGGGTACACCGACCTGGTGTCCAAGGTACTTGAGAACTACCGCACGACGATGATCGACAAGGCCCTGGCGGTTTGCGACCAGACGCGCGAGTTGCCGCCCGGCGAGCGGTTCGTGTGGACTCTGCCCGGCTGGCCGTTGAGTCACATTCTCGGCCCGCTGCAGACGGACGCGCGGCGCGAGCGCATCTCCGCGATGATCCGCGAGGGCCGCCTCGTCTGGCACGCACTGCCGGGCACGACCCACACTGAGTCGCTTGAACTCGAAGACCTCGTCCGCGGCATGGGCTTCTCGTCGCGTCTGGCCCGGCAGTTCGGCCAGGAGTTGCCCCGTGATGCCAAGATGACCGACGTGCCGTCGCACGCCTGGGCGCTGCCAACGATCCTCGCCCGAGCAGGCGTGGCCTTCCTGCATCTGGGCTGCAACCGCCTGAGCACGCCGCCGGATGTGCCGGTGCTGTTCTGGTGGGAGGGGCCCGACGGCTCTCGCGTGCTCACCATGCAGTCTCCCACCTACGGCACGGGCCTCACGCCGCCCGCCGACTGGCCGCACGCCACTTGGCTGGCCCTGATCCACACGGGCGATAACCAGGGTCCGCCGACCCCCGAGCAGATGCAGAACCTGCTGGTGCAAGCCAGGAGCGAACTGCCCGGCGTCAGAATCCGCATGGGCCGGTTGTCCGACTTCGCCGACGCGATTCTCGCGGAGAAGCCGGAGCTTCCGGTGGTTCGGGCCGACATGCCCGACACCTGGATTCACGGGATCATGTCGATGCCCGTTGAGAGCGGCCTGGCCCGTCGCGTGCGCCCGCTCATCGCGGCGACCGAATCGCTCGCCACGCTGCTTGACCTCTGGCGTGTCGGCGACGCCGACATCCGCGGAACGATCGCGGAAGCCTATGAGCAGAGCTTCCTTTACGGCGAGCACACCTGGGGCATGGACGCCAAGCGGTTTCCGCGGCTGTATGGGCAGGCATGGCAGGATGAGTACGACAAGGGCACATTTGTGAAGCTCGAACAGTCGTGGGGACAGCATGCGGCCTACATCCGGCGCGTCGAAGAGTTGATCATGCCGACGCTGGAGGAGGGCATGTGGGCATTGGCCGCCACGGTCAACACCGAAGGGCCTCGGATCGTCGTCTTCAACCCGCTGCCGTGGCCGCGCGACGACGTGGTTTCATTACCGTGGTCACAGGCGACCGTGGGCAAGGTCCGCGATTGGGAGACCGGACGGTCTGTCCCGGCGGAACTGAAGGATGAGCGGCTCTCCTTCGTCGCCCACGGGGTCCCGCCGCTGGGCTATCGCACCTTTGTGCTCGACAGTGCCGGAACTGTTTCGCCCACCGGCAAGACGGCATGGCCAAGGGCCGACTCCTCGGACGCCCTTCAGGTAGACGAGAACCACAGATGGCGCATCCGCATCGATATGACACGCGGAACCATCACTTCGCTCTATGACAAGCAGGGCGACCAGAACCTTGCCGCCGAAATCGACGGAATCGGCCTCGGCCAGTTTCTCTACGAACGCTATGACGCCGACGACGTCTCGCGATTCCTCGATGTTTACACCAGGGGCAAGGCCCCGTGGCTCGAGGGTGACTTCGGCAAACCCGGAATGCCTCCGGCCG
>JAUCQB010000177.1 GCA_030372985.1 Phycisphaerae bacterium | reverse complement strand
CATCGAGTAGCCGCGGCTCTCAATATTGAGAGCCAGGTACTCGCCCATGACCGCCAAGCCGATCAGGCCCACTTTCTGTTTTGCCATCATTTGTTCTCCATTGGTCAGCCAGAGGTCGGAAGCATTGCTCAAGTTCCAGGGCGGGCCACCCGGACGATCCGTAATCACCAACCAGCCGGTCGTCGGACACCCCGCTCAAACCGGTTCACGCCTGGGACCGCAAGATTCTACGAACCATCGGCGATAGTTCAAGTGAGTACCGCCACGGCTCCTCCGGTGCCCCGTACCGATTGCTGTTTCCATCAACCCGGCGAAGCCGGCCGAGTCGGCGGCAAAAGCCGCTTGCGAAGGTCGCGAGGAAGGAGTTCGAGCTGCCCTTTGGCCTGGCTGAGAAGCTGATCGACGGTCAGGTGCACATCCAATTGTCCTCCCAACGGCAGGTCCTGCCCCAGAATCTGCGTGGTGACCACGGCCGGGCCGACCGGGCCCAGCCCGCTCAGGACGCGCACCTCCCGATGATCGATCAGGATTCTGACGCCCATCTGGGTGTACTGAACACGCTCCGGCAGAAGCTGGCTCGGCAACCACAGGCCGAACAGCTTCTCGAACGCTTCCATCAGCAGCGCCTTCTCGATGGTCCCCGCTCTGCCGGCGGGAGGCTCCCCCGACAGCTCGATGTCGCCGCTGGCAATCTGATCGTTTTCGATCACCAGCGAGTTGATACGGGCCCGCAGTCGGCCCTCCAGGCCGGTTTTCCCGAACAGCCTCTGACACAGGCCGTCCAGCGAGCCGCCGTCCCAACTTCCGAAGACCTGCAGCCTGCGCACGGCCCCGTCCGTGACCTGTGCGTCAAGAACGCGAAGCTTGGCAATACCTCCAAGCTGCGGCCATCCGAACCGAGCCAGCAGCGAATCCACCGAGATTTCCGCGGCTTCTCCTCTGAACCGCAACTCGCGCAACTGCCGGCCCTGCACCATGAGCCTTTCGAGAGTCAGATCCAGCAGACCCGAGACGGCGCCGCCGGGGATTCGCTGGGTCCACTCCTCCAGGCGAACCTTCACCGCCCGACCCGATAAGATGATCTGGTCGCCCGCTCGCGACTGCATCAGCGTAATCGTCCCGCAAAAAGATCCCTGCGTGACGGGGGATTGGAGTATCTGATCCAGCCCCAGCGTCGTCATGGGCAACTCCGGAACCACCATCACGACCTCGGGAAGCAGATCGTCGGCTTCGGGATCGATGCGGGCCGAGATGTGGATGGGAGCGGAGGTCGTATGGCCGTTGAACTCGTGGCAGACAAGATCGGCCTGACCTTGTCCCTGGGCGTCGAAGACCAGTTGGCCGTCCACGCCATCCGCGTGCAGGTTGCAGCCCGGCCATTGCCATTCGAGGCGGGCCTCGTGCAGCCGGACGATCCCAAGCTTTACGGCCTGGAAGTTGTGCTTCAAACCGGCCTGCAGGATGCGAGTGTAATCATGCGATCGCCAGGCCTCCGAGCCGAGCAGCCAGACCGGCTCGTAGATATCGATTGATGCCTCCCGTCCGCCGGGAGCACCCGACTTATCCCAGATGACCCGCGGGCAGCGAAAGACGAGGTCTCTCCTCTCGGGCAGCCAGACGCGGACATCCTCGAGCTGCCGGGCAGTGAAACTATGTGGGGAGATATCCGCGATCGCGGTGGGCAGGCCGAAGAAGCTGACCAGATCCGATTCGAGCCCGCGGCGGTAGGCGTCGCTCTGGTAATACAGGGCATGCGATACCGTGGCCGCGACCACCCCGGCGACCATCAGCCACGTCCCCCATGCTGCGACCACCCTTCGCCTTCGCATGGACTCTCAGTCTACGCCCGACGGGCCTCCAACGCCATCTTCCCGTCGGAACGGTGCGGGCAACGGGGTCGGCGTGTACAATAGCCGGCCATGAGGCTCCTGTCGCTGTTTCAGATCTCGCTGGCCCGTAAGTGCCAGTTGCTGTTTGGCCTCGCGGTGCTGCTGATCATCGCTGCTGCGCTTTTCGTCCCCGGCTATTATATGGGTTCGTTCGTTGATCAGATGCACGTCCAGCGCGCCCAGCAACTGGCCGCCGTGGCCGCGGCCCGCATCGATCCGGCCGCCGCCGACTGGCGCCAGCAGCAGAAGGCCCTCGACCAGTGGTGGGAAGTCAACGAGAAGGTCCTCCCCTTCCTGAAGGAATGCCGTCCGCGGGTGGTCAGGCTGCTGCCGACCGACAGCGGCGAGGCCGCCGCCCAACAAAGGCGGGAATTCGCCCGGTTCCTCAGCATGCTGTCAGAACGAGCGGGCCCGGCCGTTGACAGGGTCAGGCGGCGGTTCGATCCTCCCGCTGCCTGGCACGTGGCTCGACTCGCCTGGGAATCCCTGCCGGAACGCGAGCGCGATCGTTGTCTCGATGCCACGCGCCGGGGAGCCGCCGCTCTGGGGCGCGCATTGGCCATGGGGAACCAGTGGTACCCGCCACTGGACGAATTCCAGAAGAAGTGCGTCGAACGAATGCTCAACGAAGGCACCAGCGGGGAGGGCGGACCGGTGCGCTCGTCAGGCGGGCCGACGGTCTATCGCTACATTCAGGCAGTCAGGGGATCGCCCCCCTCCCCGTCCACCAGCCATCCCCTCGTCGGCATCATCGACATCAGTCTGCCCGCACCGATCACGGATGAGTTACGGTTCCTCACCCGCGCCATCCTGGTGCTGGCCGGCATGCTGGCGGGGTTCCTGGCCATCCTGGTCTTTTACCTGATCTCGCAACGGCTGATTCTGGCACCCGTTCGCGAACTGACCGCCTTGGCGGGCCAGATCGCCGGCGGCGACCTTCAGGCACGGGCCAGCCTGCAGACCGGCGACGAATATGAAAAACTCTCCGACGCCTTCAACGACATGCTCGTCCGCCTGGAACAGGCCCGAGCTGAGCTGGAAACGGCCAACCGCTCGCTCGATGCCAAGCTCGGTGAATTGGCCGAGACCAATGTCGCCCTGTTCGAGTCGAACCGGGTCAAGAGCGAGTTCCTCGCCAATGTCAGCCATGAGCTTCGCACACCGCTGACCTCGATCATCGGCTTTGCGGACCTGCTGCGAGACTCGATGCTCGGCGGTGGGCAGATCGACGTCTCGCGGGCCGCCCGGTTCGCCGACAACATCCTGGTCAGCGGCCGCGGGCTGCTCGACCTGATCAACGACCTGCTCGATCTGGCCAAGATCGAGGCCCGCAAGATCGAGCTGCACCGCACGATCTTCTCCCTTCGCGACGTCTGCGAGGCGCTATGCGATTTCGTCCGGCCGAACATGGACAAAAAGTCGCTGGTCATGACAACGGACATGGACGAGAACCTGCCGATGATGAACTCTGACGCGGGCAAGCTGCGGCAGATCCTGTTCAACCTGCTGAGCAATGCGATCAAATACACGCCCGATCGCGGATCGGTGCGACTTGAAGTGCGGGTCATCGCCGACGGCCAGCGGGTGCGGCTGGCCGTGATCGACACGGGGCCGGGCATCTCACCTGAGGATCAGGGCAGGATCTTCGAGAAGTTCCACCAGTTGGACTCGTCGGTGACCCGCGAGCACAGCGGAAGCGGGCTGGGACTGGCGATCAGCAAGGAGCTCTGCACGATGCTGGGCGGTACCATTCGCGTGGAGAGCGAACTCGGCCAGGGCTCGCGGTTCATCGTCGAACTGCCCGTCGAATGCCCTGAGCCCGCCGAACGCCCGCTGATTCCCCTGCGCATCTGACATGGACCAGCCCACAGCTGCCCCCTCCGTGAGCCACGACACGATTCAGGCCAGGGACTCATCGCAAACCCAAGCCGCACGTTTGTTCTGAAGCGTCCTGTAGCGGCCGAGAATCCTCCCTGGTAGTCTTTGGAGCTGGCAGTCGATAAGTGACAGGCTTCATGACAGCGAGAGGGAACCCAGAAATGCGACAGATCCCAACACGCGTTCGTGCTTCTGCGACGCTGGTATTCGTGGTCGGGGCCGCATCAGCGGCCTTGGCTGCTGACAAGGCTCCAGGCGGACTCACGGGCCTTGGCTTCGACATCGGCACGTTGGACTCCTCCGCCATCAAGGCCGCCGGCCCTCGCCTCTTTTTCACACAGGACGAGATTGGGCGGGCCAAGGCACGCCTCGATACCGACGAGCAGGCCCGAGCCATCCTCGACAACCTGAAGGCCGAGGCGGACAAGCACCTGCAAATCGAGATCCAGCCGCTCGACGAGAACTGGTGGAACAAGGCCAAGAGCAAGAAGTGGGAGGAGACCTATCCGGAGGTCTACGAGAACACCGCGATCAAGCCCGGAGCGTATGCTCACCCGGCCGCGTCCCTGGCTACCGCCTGGCTGCTGACCGGCAAACAGGAATGCGCCGACAAGGCGATCGCCCTGCTGAAGAATCTCTCGTCGTACAGCTTCGCCCCCGAGCACTTCGATGTCGGCATGAACTACGCCGGCTGGGGTCTGAGCTGTTTGAAGGCATACGACGCCCTGATGCCGCTCATGTCGGCGCCGCAGCGCAAGGCGCTTGATGGTTTCATGACCCGCCTGGCCAAGGCCGTCGCCAAGAATGACATTTACTGGATCGACAACAACATCGGCGGCGGCATCAACAACCACCTGGCGTGGCACAAGATGATGCTCGGGCTGCTGGGAATGTTCTACAACCGCCCCGCGATGGTCGATTATTGCCTCAATGGCCGGCGCGGGCTCGTGTCGCTGCTCGAAGACGGACTGACCGACGACGGGCTGTGGTGCGAAAGCAGCCTTAACTACCAGTTCGCAGCCATCGCCCCGATGCTGGTCATGGCTGATTGCCAGCGGCGGCTGGGAATCAGCCCCGGCCTGCATGGCCTGGTTGCCGGCAACGGCCGCATGCTCAAGCAGTCGTTTGACGCCATGTTCAACGTCCTCTCGGCCGACGGCATGATCCCGCCGGTCGGCGATGCCTACGGCCTGCACCAGAGGCTCTACAACATGAGGCTGTACGAAACCTGCTGGATGCTGTGGGGCGACTCCAAGTACGCCTGGCTCGTCAGCCATAACGAGAAGCCCTCGGCCACGATGCTCTTCGCCCCGCCGCTGCCCCAGGACGTGGCCGCTCCGCCGGTCAAATCTACTCT
Source organism: Phycisphaerae bacterium (assembly GCA_030372985.1). Taxonomy (GTDB): domain Bacteria; phylum Planctomycetota; class Phycisphaerae; order UBA1845; family PWPN01; genus JAUCQB01. Next base: position 29,805 of record JAUCQB010000177.1, on the reverse strand, counting down.
TCTGCCCGAGCACGGATATGCCTTCCTTCGGTCGCAGCAGGACGAGTTGTACTGGGATACCGACGCCTGGTGCGCGTTCCTGACCTACGACCGCAGCGGCGTGCATGCCAACGCCGACAAGCTCAGCCTCACCCTGTTCGGCCAGAAACGCATGCTGGTGTCCGACGTTGAAGGGCGGGCAACCGTACCCCACGCCTTCAGCAGCAAGATCCAGAGCGAACTCAATCGTGGGGCCTTGAGCCAAAATACGGTCATGATCGACGGCCGCGACCAGCGGTGCAGCTCCGAGATGCTGCGCCTGGTCGAATTCCGGGAGCTGCCCGAGGAGAAGCGCGTCACCGCCGCCGATGACAGGGGCATTCTCTATGAGGGCATTCGCCAGATGCGGACGATCGCGATGACACCCGAGTACGTGCTCGATGTGTTCCAGGTCGACTGCGGCACCCAACCGCGACAGATCGACTGGGTCGCCCACATCCTCGATGGCAACGCCAAGATGTCTGAGGTCGGCAATCCTGATCTGGCATCACGCGAGCCCTTCGAGTTGCCCAAGGGCGCGGCATGGAGATGGCTTCGCGACCCCCAGAGCTTCAAGCCGAGCGGGCCGATCAGAATGGAGTGGCAGGACGGCGAGGTGCGGCTGCGGCTCCGGATGCTCGAACCGGGCACCGAACGCGTCATCCTCTGCGGCTACCCCTCGACTGACCAACCGGATTCGCCGAGCGTGCCCATGATGATGGTCCGCAAGAAGGACAAGCAGGCGATCTTCGCGGCCGTGTGGCTCATCGGCAGCGAGGTCGAGGCAATCGAGCTCAAAGCCCTGCCCAGACACAACGGCATGCGGGTCTACCAGGTCAAAGCCGGCGAGACAATCCGAAAGCACCTGGTACCGGCGCTGTAGGGATGGGGAAAGGGTTCCCGTCTTCGCTTCGCTCCGCCGTGGCAAGCAGGGTTCAGTGAGCGTCACACGGCCGAAGCGATGCGATCACGACGATGCCATCTCGCCGGGGTTCCACCTTGTTTCGAGGTGGGGAAGTGAGACCACAGCCCTCCCGCCGAGTTGACCGCTGGCGTGTCGCCCGACCGGCGGGTAGACTGAACACCCGACTGCCACGCACATGTCCGTCTGCACGGCGGGAGTCCAGTTCATGGGAACCAGTCACGAGACCCTGATGAGTCTGCCGAGACCCTCTCGCGTGGCCGTCGCCCGGCCAGCCGGGCAGTCATGCCGAGGAGCCTGCTGCAGCGAGGATCTTCCGGAGCGGCTCACCCGCCGCTGCCGGATCGGCATTGTCGACCAGGATAAGGAGGTCAGCCGGCCATGCAATTCGTGGTACAGGAGCATCATGATGGTGCGCGTCATTTCGACCTCCGCCTCGAAAAGGACGGAGTCTATAAGAGTTGGACGGCCCACCAGCGGCTGCCTGACCGGCCAGGGATCGAGCGGGTCGTTACCCAGGCCGAAGACTGCGACCTGATCTTCGGCAGTTTTGAGGGCACCATCCCCGACGGCCAGTACGCAGGCAAGGTCCAGATCTGGGACCAGGGTGATTACATCTGTCACGAGTGGGGAGACACCGAGATCCGCGTTGACCTCAAGGGAAAGAAGCTCAACGGTCAGTATGCTCTGGTTGGGGCGCCGCACCTTGGAAAGCGTTACTGGGTGATCGAAAAACGCGGCCCCGCGGAGAGCAAATGTCCAATGACCGAGGGGCAATGAACAGTCAATGACGAACTGCAGGAAGCGATGAGTCAGGACCGGCAGGTCTCCGCCCCCTTCGGTGGCTCCGAGCATGCCCTACCGTTTACACACACGTGTTGAGAGAAACAGGCTCGCGGCGGGTAACAGCCACCCGGCCGTCAAACGGCCGGCTTCTCAGCCGGCCTGCGGGCCCCCTCAAGGGCGTGCGCTACTGACCATGCACCAGCCTGCATGACTTCGCCAGAAGCCTGCGCCGGACAGCATGCCGTCAGCGGCACCCGGCGCTGATCGTGCGCAGTCATCCCGGCCTTCGATCCAGCACGCGCGGAATGGGGCCGGAATCCGAACGCAAGGACTTGGGCTCGGCGAAAGTCACTTTCGCGTCCAGGTTCAGCACCGCCTTGATTCGCCGGGCCACCTGGTTTCTGAGGATTTCCAGTGTCTTGATTTCATCGAGAGCAGGGATGTCTTCGAGGACCTCGACCTTGATCTCGAGCGTGTCAACCTCGCCCTGTCGGTCCAGGATGATCTGATAGTGCGGGCTCAGCCCCTCGACCTCGAACAGGATCTTCTCGATCTGCACCGGGAAGAAGCCCACGCCGTGGAAGAAAATCAGGTCATCGGTTCGGCGGGACACGCGAGCCATCCGGACGAGCGTCCGGCCGCAGGCACAAGGCTCGGTGTTCACCGACGTAATATCCCCCGTCCGATAGCGGATCAACGGGAAGCCTTCCTTGGTGATGGTGGTGAGCACCAGCTCGCCTTCCCGGCCGGGTTCCACAGGTTCAAGGCTCGTCGGATCAATGACCTCGACGATAAAGTGGTCTTCATTGATGTGCAGTCCGCACCGGAAATGACACTCGCCGGCCACGCCAGGCCCCATGATCGCGGTCAGGCCATAGGTATCGATCGCCATGATGTGGAGCTTCTCTTCGATCCGATGCTGCAGCTCATCACTCCACCGCTCACCACCAAACAGCGCCAGACGCAGATTGAGCCGTTCCGGGTGAACGTCCAGCTCCTCGAGCCCGGCGATGATGCTCAGAGCGTGGCTCGGCGTGGAAACCAGGGCCGTGGTTTTGAAGTCTTTCATGATGGCGATCTGCCTGGCCATCGAAGCCGTCATGGAGGCCGGGATCACCGATGCCCCGATGAGCTCGGCACCCTGCTGGAACCCGGGAGCTCCGGGCAGCAGGCCGTAGTCCAGGGCGATCTGGACCACATCGTGTTCGGTGATCCCGCCGGCAGTCAGAACGCGGGCGGCGCATTCCGTCCAGTTCCGCAGGTCGTTTCGCGTGTAGCCGACGACGACAGGCGTGCCGGCAATCGCGAAACCCGAGTGGATGCGCACGATGTCCCGCAGCGGAACGGCAAACATGTCGTACGGGTAGCTTCGCAGAAGGTCCTCGCGGGTCGTGAAGGGCAGGTCCTGCATGGTACGCAGGTCTCTGATCTTTTCCAGATTGACGCAGCCGGTGTCGAAGGCCGTCCGATAGAAGGCGACGTTGCGATAGACGCGGTTCAGCGTCGACTGGAGCCGCTCGATCTGGAGCTGCTCCAACTCGTCGCGGGAAAGTGCTTCGCAACCTGGGTTGTAGAGGGCTTTCTGGCTCATGATGTTGCCTCACTCATCGATGCGCTTGTATTCCTTGCCGAGGTAGGCTCTCTGGACCTCGCGATTGTCGCTCAGTTCGCGCGAAGTCCCCTCGAGGACGATCTGCCCTGTCTCGATGACGTATCCACGATCCGCCACGGCCAGCGCCGCCCGTGCGTTCTGCTCGACCAGCAGGATCGTCAGGCCGTCGCGTTTCAAGGCGGCGATGGTCCGGTAGATATCGCTGACGACCAGCGGCGCAACCCCGAGCGACGGTTCATCCATCATCAGAAGCCGCGGTTTGGACATGAGGGCCCGCCCGATGGCCAACATCTGCTGCTGTCCGCCGGAGAGCGTCCCGGCAAGCTGATTCTCCCGCTCCCTGAGGATGCCAAAGAGCCGGCAAACCTCGTCGATGCTCGCCCTTACCGCCTCGGGCATCCGTCCCTTGCCCCGGCGCGAGTAGGCCCCCAGGACCAGGTTCTCCTTGACGGTCATGGTGGGGAAGACGTGACGGCCCTCGGGCACCAGCGAACACCCGAGCTGGACGATCTTCTCGGCCGGCTGGCCCCGGAGCTCGCGCTTGTCAAACAGGATCGTTCCGGACCGCGGCGGAAGAATGCCGGCGATGCTCTTGAGCAGCGTCGTTTTGCCGGCGCCGTTAGCCCCGATGATGGCGACGATCTCCCCCTGCGAGACGTGCAGCGAGATCCCCTTGAGGACCCGCAGGGCGCCGTAGCCTGCCTCAAGATTGGTCAGCCGCAACATGCTCATCACCCAGGTAAACGCGTATCACCTCGGGGTCCGTCTGGATCACCCGCGGCGGCCCTTCCGCAATCTTCCGCCCCTGATCCAGGACCACCACATCATCCGAGATGTTCATGACCAGGGACATGTCGTGCTCGACCACCAGACAGGTAACACCCCGTCCGCGAATCTTCAAGATCAGCCCGGCGAGGGCCTGCGTCTCATAGATATTGAGCCCCGCCGCGGGCTCGTCAAGGAGCAGAAGCTGCGGTTCGGTGGCCAGGGCCCGCGCGAACTCGACCAGCCGCTGACGCCCGAACGAGAGGTTCGAGGCGATCTCCAACGCGCACCCCGACAGGCCCAGATCATCGAGGATCGACATGGCCTTATCTCTGCTCTCTCGTTCTTCACGCCAGGTGCGCGGGAGGTTGAGCATGCCGGCGATGAATCCGGACCGCGTCCTCGGATGGCGGCCCACCATGACGTTCTCAAGAACGGTCATATGGGGAAACAGCTTCGTGGTCTGAAACGTTCTGGCAATCCCCAGCCTCGCGACCGCATGCGCCCTCCAGCCGGTGATCCGGCTGCCGCGGAAGTAGACTTCTCCTTCATGCGGCGCCAGCGTGCCGGCGATGAGATTGAACAGCGTCGTCTTGCCCGCGCCGTTCGGGCCGATGATGGCTTTGATCGCCCCTCGGGGCACGCCGAAGCTCACGTCATTGACCGCCTCAAGGCCGCCAAAATGCCGATGAAGCTTTCTGGTCATCAGCAGGCCTTCAGCCATGGGAACTCCTGGCGGACCGGAACGGCAGTCCGCGCCATCTGGGTATCCGCAGCAGACCTTCCGGCGCAAAGATCATCACCGCGATGAGGATGGCCCCGAAGACGGTGTCGTCGTAGGTGCCGAAAACGCCTCGAAGGGACAGAAAGTTCAGAATCACACCCATGAGGAGTGCTCCCCAGAGGTTTGCCATTCCGCCGACGGCCACGATAGCCACATAGCGAACGGACTTCATGACCGTGACTTCTGAGGGACCGATGCTGCCGTTGTAATGCGTCAGAAGCACGCCCCCCGCGGCGGCGAAAACCGCGCTCAGGACGAAAGTGTAGAGCTTGTAACGGTAGGTATCGACTCCGAGCGAGTGGGCGGCCTCTTCGCTTTGATGAATGGATCGCAGGGCTCTGCCAATGCGCGACTGAACCAGGTTGATCGCCAGGACCATGGCCGCCAGGACCACGGCCCAGGCGATGTAGTAATTCTGCACCCGGAAGGCAGGCGAGCCGTTCACCTGCAGCAGGGTGCCGGCCAGCTTGAACGGCGGCACGCTCGAGATGCCGTCCGCCTGACCGAAGACCTCGGCCCCGAGCACGATCCGATAGATGATCAGGCCGAAACCGAGCGTGGCCATCGCCAGGTAGTGCCCCTTGAGGCGGATGACCGGCATGCCGATCAGAAGTGCGATGACACCGGTCAGAAGCAGAGCCGCCACGAATGCCGGCCAGGGGGCGATACAGAGCATCGCCTTCCCGTAAAGATCCTGTTGCTCCACGGTCAGGCCCAGCGAGTGGCACCATCGAACCAGGGGACTGGCTTGATAGGCCAGGAGATTGGAGGTCGTCAGCGCCGCCGAGATGTAGCCGCCGATGGCGAAGAAGCCCGCGTGCCCCAACGACGCCTGCCCCGCGTACCCCATCAGCAGACACAGGCCGATCACCACGAGGGCATAGTAAGCCGACATGGTGATCTGGGTCATGTAATAGGGTCTGTCGCCGGCAGACAGGCCGAGCTGCAGCAGAACCACCACAAGCCCCGCAGCCAGAACAGGCACGTATCTGCCGCAGCGCATCAGTGGTCCCTCAAAGCGACGACTTCGCGGCGAACGAACAGGCCGCTGGGTCGCGCGATCAGGACCGCCAGAAGGACCACGATGGCCACTGCCTCTTTGTATGCAACAGGCAACTGGCTGACGGCGAAAGCCTCCAGCAGACCGAGCAGAAGCCCCGCAGCCACGGCGGCCATGCTGTTGCCCAGTCCCCCGAGAATCGCCACCGTAAAGCCTTTGATGGCCAGCGGCGTTCCCATGTCGTATTGCGTTTGCGTGACCGGCGAGATCACACAACCCGCCACCGCCCCGATCGCCGCGCTGAGCATGAACGACAGCGTCACCATCCGCGAGTCTTTGATCCCGCACAGGCGAGCCGCCATCCGATCATCTGCGCAGGCCCGCATGGCCCGGCCGGTCAGGGTGAACCGGAAGAACAGCGTCAGCCCGGCGACGATCACGGCGCACACGCCCAGCACCCACAAGACCTGGGGCGAGATGTGAGCGCCCAGCACACTGAGGGTCGAAACGTCGGTACCGGTGAAATACGGCAGGGATCGAACCTTCTCATCCCAGACGTGCAGCATACCTTCTCGCAGCAGGATCGAGATGCCGATGGTGATCACGACCAGACGCAACACCGGAGCCTGGCGAACCGGGCGGATAAACATCATTTCGACCACGGCGCCCAAACAGGCGGTGATCACCACCGAGATCACCAGGGCAATCGGCAGGGGAACGATCTCGCTGAGGCTGATCGCCGTCATCGCGCCGACGATGAGAAACTCCCCCTGGGCGAAGTTGATGATCCCGGTGGTGTTATAGATGATGTTGAAACCGATGGCAACGATCGCATAGATGCTGCCGAGCGTGATCCCTGAGAGGCAATACTGCACGATCTGGGATGCGTCCATTGCGGCGCGAACTCCTGCGATCCAATCACTCTGCCGAGACTACTTTCCGGCAATCGCGAACTTCCCATCCTTCACGGTCAGGAGTTCAAAAGCCTCGATCGTCAACCCATTGTGATCCTCGGGGGACATATTGAAGATGCCGGCCGTACCTGCGAGGCCCTTGAGGCCTTCGATGGCGTCGCGCACCTTGTCGCGATCGACGCTGCCCGCTTGTTTGAGTCCCTCGGTGAGAATCAGCAGGGCATCATAAGCGTGTCCGCCGAAGGTGCTGGCATCTTCCTTATACCTGCTCTCGTAGTCCTTCTTGTAGGACACCAGCAGGGCCTTTTGGGGGTGATTGTCGGGCAGTTGCTCGGCGACCAGCAGGCGCCCACACGGGAAGAGCGTGCCGTTGAGGGCTTCGCCGCCGGCCTGCACGTACTTGATATTGCCGAACCCGTGGCTCTGGAACAGCGGAACATCCAGACCGATCTGCTTCATGTTCTTGGCCACCAGGCTCTGGGCGGGAACGATGGACCAGTTCACAACGGCCTGGACCCCCTGACCTTTCACCTTGGTGAGCGCGTCGGTCAGGTCCGTCGCCTGCTTGTCGTAGATCTCGGAGATCGCCACGGTCATCCCGTACTCTCCGGCGAGCTTTTCGAGTTGGGCCTTGCCGGCCGTGCCGAAGCCGTCGTTGCTGACCACCACACCGATCTTGGAGATGTTGCGGGCCTTCATCGTCTGATAGATGAGCCTCGCGGCATCACTGTCCTTCTGCGGGCTCTTGAAAACGTAGCTGGCCAGGGGGATGACGATGTCCTCGGCGGCGGCGCACGAGACAAGGATCATTTTGCTGTCCTGGCAGAGTTTCTTGATCGCCATCGTCTCGCCGCTCGTCGACGGGCCGATGATCGCCAGAACCTTGTCCTCTTCGATCAACTGCTTGGCCATGGACAGGGCGTTCTCCGGCTTTCCGCCGGAATCCTTCACGATCAGTTGCAGCTTGCGACCGTTGATGCCGCCCTCGGCGTTGATCTTGTCAACCAGCATCTGCGCCGTTTTCTCCTCCGGCGCTCCCAGGAACGATGCCGGGCCTGTCACCGAGAAGATCGCGCCGACTTTGATAGGGCCCACCGGCGCCGGACCCGTGGCTGAATCCTTGCATCCGGTCAGAGCAACAACCCAGCACAGCCCCCCAAGCCCGAGGATGGTGAGAAAACGCTTTGTCATGTCGACCTTCCTTTCACAACGAAGACCATCACAGATCCTGTATGGCGTCCTCTGACAAGATGGCAATTCCGCCGCGCTTGAGCGTTTCGGCGGCACGAACCAGATCATCGACCTTGAACACCACCAGGGCCAACTCCGCCTTCTTCTTCATGAAGGCGTAGATGTACTCGATGTTGATGCCCTCGCGGTCCAGCAACTCGACGATTCGATGCAGGCCGCCCGGACGGTCATCGATCTCGATGGCGATGACCTCGGTCTCCTGGACGACAAACCCGTGGGACTTGAGGGCGCGAACGCACCGAACACGGTCGTCCACGATTAACCTCAAAACGCCGAAGTCGGGCGTGTCGGCCAGCGACAGGGCCCGGATGTTGATGCCCTCCTCGGCCAACAGGCCGGTCACCTCGGCGATTCTACCCTTCTTGTTCTCCAGGAAGACGCACACCTGCTTGGCGTACATGCTGCTCTCCTTGACGCAAGCCACCGGGTGAAACGATGAAGTCCCCTATCCTACCCAGAGCCGCCGACAGGGACAAGCCGCGCCCGCCGACCACGGCTGCCGAGAATGTCGGAGAATACGGCCGGGTGCGGACGGTTACGTGGACATAATGGCGTAAACACGCCATGATAAGACCTCGCGATCAGCCCGGTCATCGGGCAGACCGGCGTTGCCGGGCCATGGCGTCAAAATGGAGGTATAGGGAACACAACTAATTAGATCGAGAGTCTTTAAAGCACTGAAAGGCACTTATTGGTGGCTTCCCGCGTCACCGGCCGGAACGGACGTGCCGGACAATCGAACCGTCATGACCGCCGGCACCTGCACACCCGGAGGCGGCCGGTCGGCAGAAACGCCGCCCGGAGCTGCCGAAGTTGTTGACGGAAACAGCCTGCCTCTCTCAACCGCTCGCCGCCGCTTCGTCCGGATTGCCCTGAGTCGGGGCTTGACTTTGCCGAAGTGTGGTGTATATTGATAGTTTCCCGGCAACGGTTGCCGGGGTACGGAACGATTCCAGCGATGTTCGCGAGTTACAGTCATTCATGGACCATGCCGGAAAACGCGTGCCAACTGCGCGCCCGCCATGCCCAGGTGGCCGTATTTCGCGGTACGCCGGTCAAGGGCATTGATTGCCGAGGTGAACCGTAGGGCTGAATTGAGATTCCGACGAATTTCCAGGCCTTGCGGTTCACCGGAATCGCAAGGCCTTTTTGTTTGAGTCCGGCTCTCGACGCTGTCAAGGCACGCCGAGGGCGGTGACGTTTTGCCATGCCGGCGGCATGGACGGAGAAGCTGTGCGCGCCGGCCGGAAGGTGACTGACGGGCAGAGGCCCGCTCGTGCGTGCGAGCGATGACTTCTGCAAGGTTTAGTTTTCAGGGCAGCCCGCAGGGAAGCGGGCTGCCCGGGGAGTGTATGCCATGGCGACTTTGACCCGTGTTTCGCCAGCCGCGAGATGCCGAAGCGGTTCCTCGGCCGTGACCGACCCGCCCGCGCGGGTCGTCTTCTACGAAGGGCACCGGATTTACTTCAGTCCGATCGAGCCCGAAGACGAGCCCCTGCTGCGCCGGTTCATCAACGATCCGGCCAACTGGCGAGGCCTGATGCATCGCGGCCCGGTTAACTCCTGCCGCGAGCAAGAGTGGGTCGAATCGCTCGGACGGGACGGCAAGGACTACGCGTTCGGCATCGTCGTTCGACAGGACGATCGTCTGATTGGCGTGGCCGGCCTGATCAACATCAGCGCCGTCAACCGCTCCGCGAATTTCGGAATCAACATCGGCGACCCGGCCTTTCAAAACAAGGGCTACGGCACCGAAGCCACCCTGCTGTGTCTGCGGTACGGCTTTGAGGAGCTCAACCTCAACCGCATCGCCCTGTCGGTGTTCTCGAACAATCCGCGGGCGATCCGCTGCTACCAGAAGGCCGGCTTTGTCCAGGAGGGCTGCCTGCGTCGGGCGGTCTTTCGGAACGGACGGTATGAGGATGAATACCGTTTCGCGGTGCTCAGAGACGAATGGGAACGGGGGCAGCAACGATGATCTCGGCCGGGGTGAGTGCGATGGTGGGAGGCCGGGCTGGCGGGTGTCGGACAACTGCCCGACCCCGCAAGTCCGGCCCCACCGGGCAACGCGAGCGCGGGATGAGGATTCTCTCGCTCAGTGTATCGCTGTGGCCCGGGCGTTGCAGGGACAGAAAGCGGTTTCTTCGGCTGCTCAGAGCAGTTCGGCAGGGAGCTTCTCGTCAGCTTCAGAGACGGTAATGTCGTGATCGACCGGCACGTCACGACGTATGGCAGGCTTGGCCTCGCCGGGGCGGACGGCCGTGGTATGAACTGTTGTTTTCAACTCCACAGGCGGTGGATACTCCGGCGGACGTGAGACGTACGTTCCGATAGCCTCGACCCCGGCCCGGACCTCGAACAAACCGTGGGCATAAGATCGCCAGTCATCGAGCACGTCGCGGTCCACCCGGTACCACAGGAACCGCCCCTGCCGCTGAATTGTGACCAACCCCGCCTCCTGGAGCAGCCTGAGGTGAAACGAGACGGCGTTGGGGGCCAATGACACCAGACGGCCCAGATCACCGGCCACCATCGGCTCGTTGCACAAAGCCGCAACGATCCGCCGCCGGTGCGGGTCTGCCAATGCCTTGAATATCGCGTCGTGCTGATCGTCCATGCTTCAGGATTCCTTGAAGCATGAGTCTACGGCCAGGAAGTACCATGTCAAGCGACGAGCCAGCCGGGTCCACAGGACGCCTGCTCTCTTCCCCCCTTCACAAGGGGGGACCAAGGGGGGTCGCCTTTGGGCCATTCGCCTGTTGGACTGTTCGTCTGTTGGCAGGTGCCATGTCCACGGCGTTGCGTGGACATGCTCTTCGTCTGGCTGATTGCTGGTCGCTGACTGCTCTTGCCTCACTCCGCGCAGTGGATCTCCGCCTCGACCCCGCTCCCGCTCAGGCATCGTTGCACCACACCGAAGTCGGACTGATCGACATCGCCATCGCGATCAAGGTCTTTCGTGCCGCATCCCGCGGCCATCGGCACCCCTGGCCCGGATGCACAAGTCTCAAAGGCGGCCACATCGTCGCCGTCCACGTCAAAGTCGTAGTCGAAATCGGCCGGGGCCGTCGGCACGTGCTCGTACGCCCCGATGTCCACAATCGGCGGCGTGCCGGAACCGCTGTCGGGCACGCATGGATCATCGACCCGGCGAGGCTGGCCAGCCAGGTCGGTACTGGAACCCCCACCGGTGCCGGTTCCCGCGTCAATGCAGGGCGAACCGGTTTGCAGTTGAATGTCGCCGCAATCGTCATCCTCGGTTCCCCACGCGCCGTCCGCGCCCGGCGAGGGCTCTCTGACGAAACCGGGAGGCACGGTGATCTCTTTGTCCGGCGTGCCATATTGGACACAGCAATAGTAGGTATTGATCGGTCGCCATACTCCGGGCGCGTTGGCCATTTGTGACGACCGGGTCGCTCCCTTACTGTCCTTGTTGTCCCAGAAGATGGAGCTGTACAGGCTTGGGGGCCAATCGACGCTGTTGTAGAGACCCCCGCCGACGGTACCGGCCGTGTTCGCGACCAGAGAGCAGTTGTACAGGCTCACGTTTCGTGCCAGGCACGCGACGGCCCCGCCGTAAGTCGCCGCCTGGTTGCCCACGAAGGCGCAATTGCTCAGAAGAGACGGTGACGTCCCATCGCCAGAGGCCGCCTCATACGCCCCCCCGCCGGCCAGAGCGGTGTTGCCCAGGAACCGGCACCGCATCACCTCGACCTGGGACATCGACCCGGCAGAAACGGCCCCTCCATGGCCTGCCTTGTTCCGGATCAGATCGCAATCCCGCAGACTCACGGTGCCGCTGGCCTGGACGGCTCCACCGCCGCCCCAGGCGGAGTCGGTGCTGTTGCCGATCAGCACGCAGCCGCTCAAGTTGAGATTGCCGCCGTAGATCGCTCCACCGCTGTTGGCACAGGAATTATTGACAAAGGTGCAGCCAGTAGCGATGGCTTGCGTATCGTAGACAACGATGGCGCCTCCGCACGCGGGGGAACGGTTGCTCTCGAACGTGCAATTGACCAACAGAGTTAGGTTGGTGTTCTCGCTGTGGATCGCCGCGCCGTAGTATCCGCTGGTGTTGCCGATGAACGTGCAATCTCTGAAGGTCCCGCTGGACAGATCGAGTTTGTAGACCGCACCACCGTTGTTGCGTACCGTGCGGTTGTTGATGAAGTCGCAGGAGGTCGCTTGGATGGTGGTGCCCCATTGAGCGCAAATGGCCCCGCCGTTCCGGTCCGCAACATTACCCTCGAACCGGCAGTGGGTCATGGTCAGCGAGAGCTGGCCTCTGATGTCGACGGCGCCGCCGTCGCTGGTACTCTGGCCAAGTGCCGAGTTGGCCACAAGCCGGCAGTTGGCCAGGGTAAGATTCGCCGAAGTGGCGATGCCGCCGCCAATCGTATGGCTGGGCCCGTTGGCATGGCCGGCGGTGATCGTGAAGCCGTCGACGGTTGTTGCCGCGAAGCCGACCGTGACCACTTGGTAGGAGTTGTCCTCGATGTGCAGATCGGCGTCGTCCACGTCGCCGTCGGCGTCGGCGTCGTGGTCCGCGCAGCCCTGACGGTACGACTGCCCACTGCCGCTCCAACAGCCCAACCCGTCTGCCAGCGGCGACACGTCGTCTTGCAGCAGATCGCCGCTCAGGACGGTCTCGTAGACCGCGAGGTCGCGTGCGGAGAATGTGCCGTCCCCTCCGCCGGGGGGAAACCCGCCGTAGATCCGCTTCCCGTTGATCAGCGCGAAGTGTGCCGAGCGATTGCCGGTATGAAGGCCGCTCGCGGGGTCGTAGTCCGGACGGCAGGTCCCCTGGGCAACCCAGATTTCATCTCCGCTGCCAGCAGCAGCCAGGGCTTCCTGTAATTCGGTGTATGCCCTGCGCCAGCTTGTGCCGTCGTGAGGCTGCTTCGACGACGGATCCACGTACCATGTGCGGGCAACCAGGGAACCCGCACCTCCCAACACCACCAGGACACCGACCGCCGTCAGCCTGAGGCCGTCAGATCCGCACGCGTGCATGTGACACTCCTTGCGAAGGGAAACACACACGACCTTTGCGCACACAAAGACCTGTCGGGCGGAGGGGGAACGCGGATTCGTCGGACCGCGCGGCGAGCGGGTACGCAAGTTGGGCTCGCGTGGATTGGTCCTGAACCGGCCGCATCTCTTTTCCCCTTCACGCCCATCCGCTGCTTCATTGTCCCAGGATGTCAGGCAAGTGTCAATGGAAAAAAGCGGTATCCGGTGCGGGCCTCCGGATAAGCCCTTCACTTGGCCCACGGGAGGAATTCGTGTTGCAGTATTGCCCGGCACAGAACCTCAGCCGGGGCTGTCTGGCGCGGAGCCGCTCAGCCTGGAATCCGCACGATCCTGTCCTGCGAAGCGCTCACCGCGAAGCAGGGCTGCCTCGCATGGCCGAATCCATGCCGCATTCGGTGAGAATGAGGATCGGAATCCTCGAGGCGAAAGGCCCCAGAAGGGATTCTGGGGCCAGCGGGAAGAAAGTGCCGACGAGGACGTCGGCACCACTGGTTCAGTTCGACATCCGCACCACTGGTTTAGGCCGCTCGGCCCGGAATCCATTCCGGGCCGCAAGTCTTGGCGGAATCCTTTCCGCATTCGGTGAGAATGAGGATTGGAATCCTCGATGCGGAAGGCCCCACAAGGGATTCTGGGGCCAGCGGAAAGAAAGTGCCGACGAGGGCGTTGGCACCACTGGATCATTTCGACATCCGCACCACTGGTTCAGATCGATATGGACACCACCGGATCAGCTTGGCGGCAGGACCACCTCGGGCACGGCGCTGGGCACCTTGCTGTCGGCGGCCGAGCGGATGCGCCGGCGCGCCGAGGTTGCGGGAGCATCAGACTCGGGCTGGCTGGCGCGCGGAACCGCAATCAGGCCCGTCCGCGACAGGGCTTTGATCCCATATGGCCGGCACAACTCGACAAATGCCTCGATCTTGTCCTCCGGGCCGGTCAGTTGGATCACGATCGACCGCGGGCCGACATCAACGATGCTGCCGCGGAAGACCTCGGCAATCTGCCTCAACTCGACGCGCTTCTCGGGCGGGCAATGCACCTGCAACAAGAGCAGGTCTCGCTCCACGCAGGACTGCTCGCTCAGGTCGCGGACCTTCACCACCTCGACAATCTTGCCAAGCTGCTTGCGGACCTGCTCCATGGTCTGGTCGTCGCCGGTGGAGACGATGACCATGCGCGAGAACTCCGGGTCCTCAGTCCGACCCACCACCAGCGAATCAATGTTGTAACCTCTGGCCGCGAACATGCCCGAAATGTGCGCCAGCACACCAGGTTTGTTCTGCACCAACACGCTCAGAATATGCTTTCTCATGATTGCCTCATCACCTCTCGCCGGGACCAGCCCGGCGTTAGTTCCATTTCATTCACCCACAAACGGTAGCAGCAAGGGGACAGGGCCCCAGTGCCCACCCCCCGGCCTCCCCGGCTACGCCGGCGGGCTTCGCCGTGGCGAGTCATACTCTCACGTCACGCTCCGCCGGAGGCTTCATGTGCTCGGGCAGCAGTTCGGACGACCGGCGTGCCTCCGGCGACGTCATCATCTGGACTGGATGAACGCGGTCGAAGCGTACGCCCTCGGGCATCACCAGCCCGCCTGACATCACCGCCTTGACCGCTTCCTCGACAGTCCATCCGGTCTCCGACACTTCGTCCAGCGGCACAAGCTGCATGTATCCGGTCGAACACGTCGGCGTGCTGGCGATGAAGATCGCCGCAATCTTGCGGCCGGTATCCGCATCGTCCACCACCGACGTCAGGAAGCCGATCACTTTCATGCCCGGCCGGGGGTACTCCACCAGGACCACCCGCTGGAAATAGCTCGACTGGCCGCCCCCGACGGTCACCACGATCTGCTTGGTCGAGCTGTAGATGGTCTTGACCAGCGGCAGCTTTCCGAAGATGCCTTCCAGCCACAGGAGGAAGCGGGCTCCGAACACGTTGGCCGAGAACAGCCCCAGCAGGTACAGCAGGAACAGCATCAGGATGATGGACACCGCCAGGACGATGTAACCGCTGTACCTCTCCGCCTCCCCAGGCAGCAGATCCTTGTTGTAGTCGACCAGCGCCTCAGCCACCGGTTTGGCCAGCAGGTCCATTCCCGGCCGGATGAGGTCGAACAGGAACTTCACCACAAACCAGGTGACCCAGATGGGGATCACCGTGAGCAGCCCGGCGGCGATCCTCGTGCGAAGCAAGGTTCGAGCCAGCGGCCAGAGGCGGCGCACTTCGCGCTGCCTCGGGGCCTGCTCGTCGAAGCCGGTCGTGGGTCGTTCTCCGGACACCACTGCTCTCCAGGTTTACGTCAAGACATGCCGCCCATTTCCATTTCGTGCAGGCTCTTGCCGACGGCCACCATCGGATAGACATTTTCCTCGGGGGCGACGTGCGCGTCCACCACCACCGGGCCCGAAGTTTCAAGCATTTGCTTGATGGCGTTGGGCAGATCCTTGGGGTCCTTGACCTCGATGCCGGTGCAGCCGAAGGCCTCGGCCACACGGGCGAAGCTCGGGTTGGTCATTCGGGTGCCGACGTATCGGCGTCCGAAGAACAGCTCCTGCCACTGACGAACCATGCCCTGGAACGCGTTGTTCAGGATGACCACCTTCACCGGGATCTTGTACTCGGCAATGGTGGCCAGCTCGTTGCAGGTCATCAGGAAGCTGCCGTCGCCGTCGATGTCAATGACCACCTTGCCGGGCATGCCGACGGCGGCACCAATGGACGCCGGGAAACCGTAGCCCATGGTTCCCAGGCCGCCCGAACTGATCATCTGCCGCGGGAAACGCCAGCGGTAGAACTGGGCTGCCCACATCTGGTGCTGCCCCACGCCGGTGGCGATGATCGCCTCGCTGTTCGTCTGGCGGTTGATCTCCTCGACGACCGCCTGCGGCTTGATGACCCCCGCCTCGGGCTGGTAGCTGAACGGGAAGCGGCGTTTCCACTCGTTCATCTGAGCGAACCACTCGGTGCGTTCGCGCCGCTCGATCGAAGGCAGCATTTCGCTCAGCACTTCCCTGGCATCACCGACCACGGGGATGTCCACATCGACGCTCTTGCTGATGCTCGAGGGGTCGATATCAATGTGAATGATCTTCGCGTGAGGCGCGAAGGTCTCCAGCTTACCGGTCACCCGGTCGTCGAACCGGGCGCCCACGGCGATCAGCAGGTCGGACGCCTGTACGGCATAGTTGGCGTACGCGCTGCCGTGCATGCCCAGCATGTGCAGAGCCAGATCGCTGTCGGCAATTTCGTCAAACGCCCCCAGCCCCAGCAGCGTGGTCGTCACCGGGATGTTGCCGACACGGGCGAGCTTGCGGAGTTCTTTCGAAGCATTCGATGAGATGACTCCGCCGCCGACGTACAGCACCGGACGCTCCGACGCATTAATGGCCTCGGCGGCCAGTCGAATCTGCCTCTGGTTGCCTTTGCCGCGAGGACGATAGCCGGGCAGAGCCGGTTCGCTGTTATTGCCATCCTCAGGGATGGACACCTGGACGTCCTTGGGCACGTCGATGAGCACCGGCCCGGGACGCCCGGTTCGGGCGATGAAGTAGGCCTCGCGGATGACCCGCTCGATGCTGTTGACGTCTTTGACCAGGACGTTGTGCTTGGTCACCGGACGGGTCACGCCCACGACGTCGGCTTCCTGGAATGCGTCGTTGCCGATCGCGGCGGTGGCGACCTGGCCGCTGATGGCCACGACCGGGATGCTGTCCATGTAAGCCGTCGCCAGGGCCGTCGTCAGGTTCGTGGCACCGGGGCCGCTGGTGACGATGACCGTTCCGACCTTGCCGGTGGCTCGGGCGTACCCGTCGGCCATATGCCCGGCACCCTGCTCATGCCGGCTGACAATAAACCGGATCGGCGTGTTGTGCAGTGTGTCGAAGGTGGGCAAGATCGCTCCTCCGGAATAACCGAAGGCGACTTCAACGCCCAGATCGACCAGGGTGTCGTGCAGAATTCGGGCACCGGTCTTTCGGACCGCAGGCGGAGCCGGAGGTTGAGACACTGTAAGTGCAGGCGCAAACGTGGTTTGCGGTTGCGTAGCCATGGTTTTCTCCTTTCCAATAGGTTGCCATGGTTGCCACCGGGGCACCGCAAGCACCGGTGGTCGAGCCTGACCGGTTTCGACCGGCCCTGCCATCAGGCTGCTCCCACGGCAGCCCGCGACAGGCGGCTCGTAATCATGAATTATCGTTCAAATACCGGGATTCCTTGACCCCGGACGGCCTGCAAGGCAGGCCGTCAGCGGTATTCTCACATACCGCCATCGATATTGCAAGGGCCGCCGGCACACCCGTTACCCCGACCCCCGACGACACTCGATCATAGGCCCCTGCCTGGCCTCAGACCGCGGCACGATTCGCTTGCCAAGTCGATCGTCTGCCGGTCTACTCAGCCGACGTCATCTTCGCCCGGAAACGAAATGGGAGGTCTGATGATGTGTCGATTCGCACCCGTGACAGTTGTCCTCGCGGTCGTGGCGGGGGTCAGCCAGGCCGCACCGCGCAACGTCGTGCTCATGATCGGCGACGACCACGGCATGCAGGTCGGCTGCTACGGCGACAAGGTCGTCAAGACACCCGCCATGGATCGGCTGGCGGCGCAGGGCACACGATTCGCCAATGCCTTCGCGGCGGTGTCCAGTTGCAGCCCGTCGCGAGCGGTCATCCTGAGCGGAATGTTCACGCACAGCAACGGGCAGTACGGCCTGGCCCACGCCACGCATCATTTCCATTCGTTCCACGACGTTCAATCGCTGCCACGGCAGCTCAAGCAAGCCGGCTATCGGACCGCGATCATCGGCAAATACCACGTCCAACCGGAGGAGACCTACCCATTCACCGATGTGTTGCCCTGCCCAGGCGGCCCGCGCAACGTCGCCGCCATGGCCAAGGAGGCCCGCAAGTTCATGGAGGCCAAGAGCGACAGCCCGTTCTTCCTGCTCATCGGTTACACCGATCCACACCGCGAAGCGAAGGGTTTTGCCAACAAGCCCAAATACGACGGCATCGAGACAATCACCTGCAAGCCGGAGGACATCGTGGTTCCGCCCTGGCTGAGCGACCACCGAGAGGTTCGCGAGGAACTGGCGGAGTATTATCAA
This sequence comes from Phycisphaerae bacterium, assembly GCA_030372985.1. Lineage (GTDB taxonomy): Bacteria > Planctomycetota > Phycisphaerae > UBA1845 > PWPN01 > JAUCQB01. The sequence goes on along the minus strand of JAUCQB010000177.1, from coordinate 11,609 downwards.
TCGATCAGCCGCCTCGATCAGGGCGTTGGGTTGATGCTCAAGGCGATTGCCGACACCGGCCACGAAGGCGACACGCTGGCGATCTACGTGAGCGACAATGGGCCGCCCTGGCCGGGGGCCAAGACCACCTTGTACGACCCCGGCATCCACTTGCCGCTGATCATCCGGAGCCCGCAGCAGAAGAAGGCAGGAGTCGTCAATGAAGCGATGGTGAGTTGGGTAGACATCACGCCGACCCTTCTGGACTGGGCCGGCGTCGAGAAGCCCGCCAAGGTGTTCGGCCGCTCGCTGCTGCCGATCCTGGAGGAAGCACGGCCGGAGGGCTGGGACACCGTCTACGGCTCACATACCTTCCACGAAGTCACCATGTACTACCCGGTACGAATGATCCGCACCCGTCAGTACAAGTACATCCTGAACCTGGCACACCGTCTGGAGTTCCCCTTCGCCTCGGATCTGTGGGGCAGCAGCACGTGGCAGGCGGTCCTGAAACGGGGCGATAAGCACTACGGTCAACGAACGGTGGATGTCTACATCCATCGCCCTCGTGAAGAACTGTACGATCTCCAGGCCGACCCCAACGAAACGAGAAACCTGGCCGGTGACCCGAATCACGCAAAGCTGGTGGCCGATCTGCGTGCGCGGCTCCTAGAATGGCAGGAGAAGACGAACGACCCGTGGTTGATCAAATACAAGCACGAGTAGCCTTCTCCGGAGGCTCGCCATGCAATTCTTCATCGATACGGCCAACCTGGAGGAAATCCGCAAGTTCAAGGGATTAGGCCTGCTGGACGGCGTCACGACCAACCCCTCGCTGATGTCCAAGGAGGGCAAGGTTGATTTCCACGCACACATCAGGCAGATCTGCGACATCGTCCAGGGACCGGTCTCGGCCGAAGTTGTGTCCACCGACAGCGAAGGCATGTTGACCGAGGCCCGCACGTTGGCCAGGCTATCACCGCATGTCGTGGTCAAACTCCCGACCATCCAGGAAGGTATCAAGGCACTGGCCCAATGCACGAAGGAAGGGATTAAGACCAACATGACGCTGGTCTTCCAGCCGCTGCAGGCCCTGATCGTGGCCAAGATCGGGGCAACCTATGTCAGCCCCTTCCTCGGCCGCCTGGACGACATCGGCCAGGACAGTATGGAAGTCCTCCAGACGATTCGCGAGATCTACGACAACTACGACTTCAGGACCAAGATTCTGGCAGCCAGCCTGCGCCACCCCTTGCACGTCGTGCAGGCCGCCCGCATCGGGGCCGACGTGGCCACCATTCCGCCGTCCACCCTGGCCCGCCTGCTCGATCACCCGCTGACCGACATCGGGCTCGAACGGTTCCTCGCGGATTGGAAGAAGATCAAGGCGTGAGCGGCAGTGGTCAGTTCTCAGTCGTCAGTTGTCGGCCTTCATCCATGAACAGCACTCCGTGCGCAGGTGCACGCGACACCATCGTCGGCCTGCTCACCGGACCGACAAGCACGCCGACCCATCTGCTCTGAGCGACACGTTCTAGCCAATGACGTTCTCAGTAATCGCCAGGCTCACGGGCGGATCCGGGTGGCTGAACGTGTAGGTGATGATATCTCCGCAACCGAAGTCGTCGCCATCTCGGAGAATGTCCGTGCTGGCGCTGGGACCAACGGATCCGACGAGGTCGAGATCCGCCTTCCTGATCAGAATGGCCTGGAGATCCTCACAGTCCTTGAAGAATGTGACCGCCTCCCCGGCCGCGATGGTGTACGTCAGCTCGTTTCCGAACTCCTCGAGTACCGCCTGAAGCTCATATTGATTGTCGCTGTACCGAAGCTCAACGATGACCGGGTAGTCGCCGCTGTTGGCCAGTTGGACGGTCGTGGCGTTGCCCTGAAGCAGCTTCATCAGGTCGCAGGCCCCGACCAGCGGCAATACCAACCCGACCAAGGCAAGACAGGCAAGACGTTTCATCGCGGTCTCCTTTCCGCAGTTGGAATGACCTTCCATGACTTCCGCCGGCACCCCGCACCTTGGCCGGCTCCGGGCAATTATACCCCCCACAGGGGTGCCGCGGAAGAGGAGGCGCCGGGTGGGCAACAAACGCTCTTGTAACCCTTCAGCAGCTTGTTGTATACTACAGTGGCTGGGAAACCGCGAGCGTTTACAGCTTCCCGGTCGTGATCAGGCAAGAGAATGGGAGGAGAGACCATGCCGGCTTCATCTGCTTTCCGATCTATCGCTATCGCCGTCATGCCTGTTGCCGCCGCCTGTGCATCGGCTCACGCGGACTTCACCTTCCGCACGGTGGCGATCAGCGGTTCACAAGCCCCGGATCGACCCCTGGGTCAGCGTTTCGGCTCATTCAACCCGCCTCGAATCAACACCGAGGGGCAGGTGGCGTTCGAGGCCAACCTCCTCGACGCACCTACAATGGAGCGCCGCGGAGGCTGGTCCGAGAGGCCGGAGGGCCTGAGACTCACCTTCCATGAGGGCCAATCCATCCCTTCGCTCGGGGCCGACTACAAGTTGGCGCTCCCGTACGGTCTTACCCCGGTCAGTGGTGTGACTCACGAGGCATTCTTCGGCCTCATTGGAGGTGGGTTGCTGGGCGGCTACGCAATGGTCGCCAGCCACGGCGGCGAGATTCGACCGCTCGCGGTGCAGGGACAACAAATTCCCGGCACCTCCCTGGTGGTCCCGGAGTTGAATGCCAGCAGCGTGCCGGTCATCACGCCGGCAGGAGAGGCCGCCTTTCGTGCGTATGGAGCGATCCTGACCAACCGAAACGGCACGTTGTCATGTGTCGCCCACAACGGCTCGCCGGTGCCAGGCATGGACGGTTGGACCTTCATAGGTTTCCAGAGTGAACCCGTCATCAACGGCAACGGCACAACAGCGTTCACAGCTCAGGCAAGAACCGGAAGCACCGGGGTTTCCGCAATCTGGAGAGAAGACGGCGGCACACCGCAGATGGTGGTCAACAGCAATATGCCGGTACCGGGACGGCCGGGTGCGTTGTTCGGGACCATCGGCTACCCGACGATCAATAATGCGGGCCAAATCGCTTTCGCCAATTTCGATACGAATTGGTCAATCTGGAGGGAGAATGGCGGCGAGTTTTCCATGGTCGCGAGAACAGGAGAGCAGGCTCCCGACGCGCCCGAAGGCGTGAAGTTCGCCATTTTCCGCGACCACCTAATCAGTGGCTCGGGCGGGGTCGGTCTCCATGGGAAGCTCAGCGGACCTGGCGTCACCAGCATGAACGACGAGGGCGTCTGGAGCGATTCCACCGGCGAATTGCGACTCGTGGCTCGTGAAGGTCAGCAGGCTCCGGGTATGCCAGAGGGTGTCGTGTTCGGCACGACGTACGGAGAGTGGCTACCATGGGGCGCGATGAACGTTCTCGGACAGTACGCTTTCAGCTCGTCTTGCACCGGTCCGGGCATGCCCTCGGGAGCAGATGCTGGTATCTGGTTCACAGACCTGGAAGGTTTGCTTCATTACCTGATCGGCGTCGGCGACACGTTGAGCGTCGCGCCTGGCGATAGCCGTACGATATCGAGAGTCGCTACGTATGGATTCTCCGGGGGCGAAGACGGACGGGGTTCGTTCTTCAACGCTCGCAGTGAATTGACCTTCCTCGCCTGTTTCACCGACGGATCACAGGGTGTGTTTGTGGCCGCCATCCCGGAACCGGCCGGGGCTGTCCTGTTGTTGACCGGATGGCTGCTTCTGCTACGGCGCAGGGCGGAATGATTACTCCGTCGTGTTACGATACGACTCGATGCGGCCGGCGGGTCAATGCGATGAGTGCCCAATCGTTTCTAGGTCAATGAGCCGCATCAGAACGTCCAGATCGCACCGATTGCGACCTCGATTCGGTTGCCGTAAGCTCATCTACAGCATGAGGATGCGACTTTTCCAGAACTCATGATTTCCTCTGAGCACCCCCTTGCAGCACGTGCAAGGAATCCGTACAATACAATAGCATATTGACCCCATTGCCGATCCCGAGGACTACCGAGTTCGGGAGGGGTTGCTCGTATCAGTTGCACATCGGGTAAAAGATGACTTACCCGCGCCAAAGGCGATCGGTCGGTTGAGACGGCACGGAATCCTGCGTGGACGCGGCACAACTGGCCCGCACACCTCACAGTCGCAGGTCACATGCGAGGAAGGGGACAGAATCATGCAGTCCAAATCCACTCTGACAGCGGCCATGCTGTTGTTGTTGACGGTGACGATCTCGGCCCAGGCAAGCATAACCTACAGTTACGAAATCCTCTCCGCCCAGGCCGAGGCCGGCGGCTTCCTGCTCCCCGACAACACGTTGACGTTCGTCGAGCAGATCTACGACGACACTCTGGATGTCTACCTCCACAGTGCCGAGTTGAGCACCAACACTCTCACCGCCGGAGGGGGCAGCTACCTGGACCTGTCGGTCGCACCTGACAGCACCGACCCTCAGTACATCGAGGCGACGCTCGGTGGTCTTCAGGCCGAGCTGACTGACACGAGCTATTCCAAGGTCTTTGGCCAAGGCCACAGCTACTTTCAGTTCTGGGTCCGGCCAAGGGACAAGAATTACGAGTACACCATCTGGGCAGTCCAGGAGTACGACGACGGGTTGGTGCCAGCCTATCTTTCGGATGGCAGCCGCGCTTTTGACATGTTTGCGGTCGTTGAGGGCCTCGCATACACAGGCCAAGGCCAAGAGGGCATCTGGTACTTCGTCGGAACGCTCACCGCTGGAAACGACTACCACTGGTACGGTGGCGTCCGGGCGGCGGCCGAAAGCGACGGTCCCGTCTCAGGCCCCTTGAATGCCCGCTTGCGGCTGGACTTCACCCTCCTGCCGGAGCCGGACGACTACGTATGGATTGGACCTGATGGCGGACTGTTCGCTGAGAGTTCGTTCTGGAGCCCGTCAGGAGGTCCGCCCTGGGAGAATGGCCGTGCGATTGTCAATTCGCCGAGCGGCGCCGACCAGACCATCCTGTTTGACGACGACCACCGGACAGCCCGGCTCGTGGTGACCGCCCCGTCGGGTCAGAACACCGACGATCAGATGGTCTTTGACCTGGATGGCTGGAACTACGCAATCCTCAGGGAATGGAACGACGTTTACCGAGCCTCTCTGACCATCGGCAATACCGCGAACGCGACGGCCAACATGGCCATCATCGACGGCCATGTCGACGCCAAGGACGTCGAGATCGGCCTCGACGGAAACGGGCAATTGACCATCGGCGAGGACGGGGTGTTCACCGTGTATGCGCACGGTGTCAGCGTCGGGACTCAGGGCGTTGGCTCGTTGAATGTCGTTGACGGCGGCTGGGTGCATCACGGCCACGGTTTCGTCGGCCAGTTCGCCAACTCGGTGGGGGTGATCACCGTTGACGGTACCAAGCCCTCCGATCCCAACGTTCGCTCCTACTGGCAGGCGGGCGGCTGGCTCGGCCTTGGCGATCAGGGGCAGGGCAACCTGTTTGTAACCAATGGGGCAAAGGCCGAGACCGGCAAGTGCGACATGGCCTGCAACCCTGGGTCTGCGGGAATGGCCGACATTTCCGGCAACGGATCGCAATGGGAACTGCAGTCCGGCTGGGAGGTCAGCCTGATCGTCGGGAAGGCCGGATGGGGTTCCGTGACCACCTGGGACGGCGGATCGGTGGTCAATCGGGGCGAGATGTATCTCGCGGAGAACCCAGGCACCACGGGCAGTGTTGTGCTGGATGGACCTGGCCGCGATAGTTCCGGTACTCCGATCCCGGCGTTGCAGTGCGACCAGCGCCTCACGGTGGGTCGCGGCGGAGTGGGCGACCTTGAGCTGTGGGCTGACGCGTGGGGCCTCGTGTCCGGGCCGGTGATCGTGGGCACCGACCCGAACGCCGAAGAGGGCAGTTACAGCCAGGTCATTGTGGATGGAGCCGACTCGTTGCTGGAGGTGCTCGGCTACGACGGCGAAGGCAGCTACATCGGCATGGAGATGGGCCGGCAGGGCACCGGCAACCTGCTGAGCATCACTAACGGCGGCCAAGTCACCACCGACTACTCCACGACGATCGGCGGTGGCGGCGGTGAAGCAGACCTGCTGGTTGATGGCTCGGACTCTCTGCTGCTCTCCCGCTTCCAGTTCGAAGTCGGTCGTGACGGCGTGGGCGAGGCGATCGTGAGCAACGGGGCCATGATCTACGTCGATGGTTCCAATGCAGACCCCAACTGGGGCGACAACTTCAAGGGCCTCACTTTCATCGGCATCCGTTCGGCCGGAACGCTGACGGTCACGGGCGTGGATGGCGAGACGGCTTCCACGCTGGAGAGCAATGCCCAGATTTCTCTCGGCTCCGACCCAGGTGGCCGTGGAACGCTCAACATCGAGAATGGCGGGTACGTCGTCTCCTGGAAACACGCTTCTCCCAGTGAAAGCGCCGGCATCGTCGGCCGAGGCGCAGGGGGCACCGGCCTGGTGACGATCAAGGGCGGCTCCCGATGGGACATGCCCGACGGCGGCTTGACGGTCGGCTGGATGGGCAACGGCCGTATCGAGATGACCGGCGGCGACCTGACCTCGACGTACGGGGTCATCGGCCGCACGCCTGGCTCACAGGGTGAGGTGCAGCTCTCCAGCCCGACCGGTGAGAGCTCTCCTTACTGGGACATCGATGGCCCGCTGGCGATCGGCGGCGACCTGGTCGGTAACGTGGGCGATACAGGCCGCCTGTCGATCGGATTCGAGTGCGGGGTGTGGACATCGGGCAGCACGACAATCCACGCCCCCGGTACGCTGACGCTGTCGGGGGGTCACCTTGAGACATCGAGCCTGAGCCTCGGCGGCACCATCGAGGGCAACGGTGAACTCACCGGCCCGGTGACCAATTCGACCGGCTTGATCCACCCTGCCGCTCTCGAAGCCGGCGACCCCCGAAGCCTGACCCTGTGGAGCAGCTACGTCCAGGCCTCCGGTGGAACGCTGCACATCGATGTGGCTGATGACAGCGTTAGCGAGATCAACCTGTGGGACGGGGATGACACCGCCACCCTGGGCGGTACATTGAAGGTTCGCATCCTCGACGGATACGTGCCGCCACTGGGACATACGTACAGCATCGTCTACGCGGCCGGCGGCGTTTCGGAGGAGTTCGACACCTACGACCTGCCCACCATCATGGGCGAGCCGGTATTCGACGTTTCCTACGAGGCAAACAGGGTGAGGCTGGTCGTCTTGCGCGGCTACCATGCCCCGGTCGATTTCAACACCGACGGCGACGTCGACCAGGACGATCTGGACACCTTCGAGGCCTGCGCCACCGGACCGGGCATTCCGTTCGCCGACGGGGATTGTGCGAAAGCCGATCTCGACGACGACAACGACGTCGACCAGACAGACTTCGGCGCCCTCCAGCGATGTTACAGCGGCGAGGGCGTGCCGGTTAACGCCGATTGCGCCAACTGACCCCGGTCAGACTGGTGCGGCAGGTCTTCGTCGCCTCCGGCGGCTTCGACCGTGCCCTGCCGGTGCGGTGAGCTCACCGGTCGTCCGGGCGAATGTACTCCTGCCCCACGGGGTCGGCGCCGGAATCCGCGTATTGCTCAAACCAGTCGAACATGCGTTTTCGGAGTGCGTTTCGCAGCTTTCGATGCTCGGGCCGATCGACCAGGTTGTTGGTCTCGTCCGGGTCTTTGGCCAGGTCGTACAGCTCGAACGGGCCGCCGTTGGCCCGGTGGACGTACTTGTGATCGGCCGTGCGGATGAAACGAAGCTGGCCATATTCGCCGAAAACGGCGTCGGGCCAATCCGGCTGCCTCTCGCCGCGGAGCATGGGGGCAAAGCTGCGGCCGGGCAGGTTCCGGTCGGCCGGGGGCTTCACTCCCAGGTAATCGAGCACCGTGGGCATGAAGTCATACGCACTCACCATCGCGCCCACGGTCGTTCCGGCCGGAAGCAGCCCCGGATGACTGAATATCATCGGCATTTGCAGCGAGGTGTCGTAGGCGTTGCGCGGGTTGGTGCCGTTGCCCTTGCCCCAGAAACCGTGGTGACCGGTGCAGAAACCCTGGTCGCTGGTGTAGACGACGAGCGTGTCACGGGTCAGACCCAGCCTGTCGAGCTCCGCCAGCAGGCGACCCACGGCCCGGTCCACTCCGGAGCAGGCGGCAAAGTACTGCTCGAGCGGCTCGCGCTGGTTATGAATGCGTGTCAGACCTGAAGATGCCCACGGATGCAGCGGCAGCTTCGGGATTGACGCGAACGCGACATCGGCAAACAGGTCGACGAGTTCCTTGGGCTGGCCGGTGTATGGACTGTGCGGGGCGTTGTACTGGACGTTGAGGAAGAATGGCCGCTCGCGGTTGGCGTTGAGAAACTCAATGGCTTTGTCGGTGATACGGTCGGTCACGTAGCCCTGGGTTTTGACGACCTTTTCCTGCCAGATCATCTCGGCGTCGTTGTACTGGCTGCCGCCCTGCGGCATCGCGTACCAGAACGTGTAGCCGGCACGGGCATGCAGGCTGTCGCCCAGGTGCCACTTGCCCGACAGGCCGCAGACGTAGCCGGCTTCGGCAAGGACCTCGCTGATCTGTTTCTCGCGAGGCAGGCAGTATCGCGCCCGAGGCCCCATGTTTTCGTGCTTGATCCAGTCGTGGATGCCGTGCTGAGAGGGAATCCGTCCGGTGAAGTACGTCGCGCGGCTGGGCGAACAGACGGGCGTCGTGGCGAATGCCCGCGTCATGCGAACACCGCCGGCGGCCATCTTGTCCAGGACAGGCGTGCGGGCCTCCGGATTGCCGTAACAGCCCATCGACCAGGCCCCCTGGTCGTCGGTCATGATCAGAACGAGGTTCGTCCTATTGCCCGGAGCCGCCACTGCCTGGGACGTCGCAGCCAGTGCGGAAACAACGATCATCACCATCCGCGGCTTTCGACTCATCGCTTGTCCTCCATCGTCTGCCGGCCTGCTTTGCCCAAGGGCAGAAACGATCGTAACCACCTCACGGCCGGGGTGAAAGCGGCGGGTTGACCGCATTGCTGGGAGATATACAATCGCCGCTCCGACGGTCCCTTCGAAACCAGGAGCTGCAATGAAAATCGCGTTCGTCGGCCCGCCATTGAGCGGCAAGTCAACCTTGTTTCGGGCGGTCACGGGACAGGCGGCATCGAGCCACCCGGGACTAGGCGAGCACATGGCAGTGGTGAAGGTGCCCGACCAGCGCCTGCACTGGCTCTTCAACCTGTACAAACCCAAGAAGCTGGTCGAAGCGACGATCGACTGCCTGGATGTGCCCGGGTTCAGCCACGAAACCGCCCAGCAACAGGCGGAGTTCCGCAAGAGCCTCCCCCACATTCGGCAGGCCGATGCCCTGGTAGCCGTCGTGCGGGCGTTTGAAAGCTCCACCGTCCCCCCCTACCGCGACCGCGTCGACGCCCGCGCCGACCTCGATGAACTGGTCGCCGAGTTGATCTTCTGCGACCTCGAAGCGGTCATGAACCGGATCGAAAAGATCGAGAAGGCTCTCACCAAACCCACCAAAAGCCACGAGCAGGAAAAACGCGAACTGGCGCTCATGAAGCGATGTCAGGAAGCGCTGGAAAACGAAAAGCCCATCTCCTCGATCATCGAAACCGATGAGGAACGCAAGACACTTTCCGGTTACCAGTTCCTGACCGAACTGCCTCTGATCGCGGTCATCAACGTCAACGAAAACCAGGCCGCCAAACCGGCGCCGTTCGAGTGGCCGCAGGCAAAGGCAACCATCGCCCTCTGCGCCGAGACCGAGGCCGAGATCGCCGAACTGCCACCCGAAGACCGCAAAGCATTCCTCGAAGATCTCGGCGTCAGTGAACCGGCCAAGGACCGGCTGATCAGGGTCTGCTATGACGCCGTGGGGCTGGTATCATTTCTGACCGTGGGCGATGACGAAGTGCGGGCCTGGTCGATTAAGAAAGGCAGTGACGCCGTCGAGGCGGCAAGCAAGATTCATACCGATATCGCCCGGGGATTCATCCGTGCCGAAACGGTGGCGTATAACGACCTGCACGCCGCCGGCGACATGAAGGGAGCCAAGGCCGCGGGCAAGGTCCGTCTCGAAGGCAAAACCTACATCGTCCAGGACGGCGACGTGATCAACTTCCGGTTCAACGTGTGACCGGCACTGGCCCCAGCAGTTCGGCCACCTTGGCGGCGATGTCGGGCGACCGCATGAAGGTCTCGCCGATCAGCAACGCGCGAGCTCCAGCCTGGACCAGCCGCTCGACGTCTGCTTTCGTCTTGATGCCGCTCTCGGACACGAGTACCACGTCTTTGCCAATCTGCTTCGCCAGCGTCTCCGTGGTGGACAGGTCCGTTTTCTGGATCTTCAGGTCACGATTGTTGATGCCCAGGAGGCTGCGCTTCTTGTTCGGAAAACCGACGACCGCCTGGAGCTTCGCCAGCGTCTCGGCTTCGTGGACTTCAACCAAGCTCGTCAGACCGAGTTCGTAAGCCAGCTCCAGCAGGTCAGCGAGCCGAGCGGGCGGGAGCACCTCGCCGATCAGCAGAATCGCGTCGGCTCCGGCCGCACGAGCCTCATAAAGCTGGTACTCGTCGATAATGAAGTCCTTGCGCAACACGGGGATGGGCACGGCTTCCTTGACCTGGGCGATGAAGCCCAGATAACCTTCAAAATAGATCCGATCGGTCAGCACACTCAAGGCGTCGGCCCCGACCGAATGGTAGACGCGGGCCAGATCGACAGGATCGAAATCAGCTCTGATCAGTCCGGCCGAGGGCGATTTCTTCTTGATCTCGGCAATCAGATTGACGCCCCTCGTTGGAGTCTTGGACACGGCCCGGAGAAAATTGCGCGGCGGGGCAACGTCGCGCAAGGCCGCCTTCAGCTCACTCAGCGGCCGGCGCACTTTGGCCACCGCGACTTCACCACGCTTGGTTTCGACGATCCGATCCAATATATTGCCCACGTCCGGAACTCCTGTGCCTGCACCGGCGGCTGGCATGCCGAGAAGGCTCGTTTGCTGAGAACGCGTGTGAAAAAGGCAGGGCGCGGTCGGAGCCCTCTGAAGTCCCAGAGTACGAAGCAGGGCAAAGACCTGCCGGCCCGAGCTCAACAATGCGGCAGGTCTCGGTCGTCGCGGCGACCTCGGCGCTGTCCTGCCAAATGCTTGCGACGGCTTTCACACATGCTCTGAGCGGCATTGTACGCGATCGGGCAGAAAGATTCGAAGAGACTCATCATGGCCGTTCTTGCCATGCTCTCAACAGACGCGATGCAAATCATCGACATCAGCCTGCTCATTGCAGGCGGGCTGGTTCTCGCGGCATTGGCGACCATCTGGTGGCAAGGCGGTCGTCGCAGCCCCCTCCGAGGCTCGCCCATCCGCCTCAACCGCCTCACCCCCGTCTGGCTGTGGTTCTGCGTGGTCAGCCAGCTTCTATGCTGGATGATCGCCGGTCAGGTGGCGTCCTGGATCGACGGCACGCCCCCTGACGCCCGTGCGACGCCGGTTTCCGCGCCTGCTGCGGCAACCTCCACTCTCGAAGGTGACGGTCTTCCCCCAGGCAGTCAGCCGATACCCCCTGCCCCGACTTCATCGCCCGCTCCAACGGCCCCCGAGTCGGGTCTTCTCCCCACCCCC
>JAUCQB010000176.1 GCA_030372985.1 Phycisphaerae bacterium | reverse complement strand
GTTTTTCGGCGGCCGGCGAGGCGCCGGGAAGGCGAGAGGCCGCGCAGATTGAAGGTGAAGCAGGGCGTCCGGAAGGTGCAGTCATCGTCACAGAGTTCTCGCGATTGAAGGTCTTATAGACAAGTGTGCTTTGGATCACGTTTCGACCAGGCGCCGCGAGGCGTCGGGAGAAAGGAGGAGGGACAGATTTCAACGCCACGCACCGCCTGAGGCGAGTTTCAAAGCTATCAGACGGATGACAGTAGATCTGAGGGGAGCGGGTAACACTTTTTTGGGGGAGACCGGCAATAGCAGTAAAACATCGGTATTGACCCGGCCGGGAGTTAGGAGAAATGTCATCGGCGGGCCAGGCGATTGCGTCGCCGGTGCGCAGCGGCAATCGAGGGGCGCGCGTGTTTGGCCGTCCGAGGGAACAGCCGCAAGAGTCCGTGCGGCCGCCGCGAAGAATCGCGAAAAGCTCCGCCCGGGGGAGAGCCAAGACAACCAAGCAAATTGGAACACCTCATGGGGGCTAGGGAGACGAAAGGATCAACTATGCGGAAACGCGGGAAATTGGTGCTCGGGGCGGGACTGTGCCTGGTGCTTTTTGCGGCACTGGCGGGTTCAGCCCGCGCCGGGCTCGAACCGGACAGCGTGGTAGCGACGCTCAATCCGGGAGATGTGTTGTCGGAGTCGAAGACGGCGACGCTGACGGGCGTTATTCCGAAAGGAGACATCCTCTTTTCCTTTGACCTGACGGGCTCGATGATGGACGAGATTGAGACGGTGAAGGTACGGGCGATCGAGATCCTGAACCGGCTCGATTCGCTCGTCGCCGATGCCCGGTACGGGGTCATGTCCTACATGGACTACCCGGCGTACTACTCCTCCTGCGGCTATAGCCAGCAGTACGGGAGCACGTACTATGGCGATTACGCCTATCTTCTGAATCTGGCGCTGACGGACAACAAGGCCCAGGTGTCGTCGAGCATCAACAGCCTGGTCCTGGGCAGCGGCGAAGACGGGCCGCAGGACTACGGCCGGGTTTTCTATGAGAGCTATGCGGATACAGGGATCGGATACCGGGCCGGGGCCAAGAAGATCCTGGTGAACTTCGGCGACGCTGTGCCGCACGACTGCAATGTCGCCGAGGGGATTCCGGGGGGGCCTGCCCCGTACTCGACCGGCAGCGACCCCGGCCGCGATGCCGTCATCGGTACGCCGGATGACCTTGACTTCCAGCAGGTGCTGGCCGGCATGGCGGCGCACCAGGTAACTCTCCTGAACGTGTACAGCGGCGGATCCTTCGACACCTGGTGGGCGCACTGGACATCGCTCACCGGCGGAGCCTCCTACGACCTCACGGCGGCTGCGGATATTCCCGACGCCATCGTCGGCCTGATCGGCACCGAGGCGACCCGCTTTGACACCGTGACGCTCGGAGTCTGCACCGACGGGTTCGAGGAGTGGCTCACCTCCGTTGATCCCCCGTTCTACGCCAACGTGACGGCGCCGGCGACGCTCGACTTTGACATCGACATCACGGTGCCCGAGGGAACGGCTGGCGGGACCTACGAATTCACGATCTGCCTGCTGGGCGACGGTTCGCCCTTCGGCAGCCAGGAGGTGGTGATCACGGTGCCGGGCGGCGGCGACGAGCCGGTGCCGACCAACGAGTGGATCAACGTGTACTGCGGCTATCCGCTGTTGAACGGCGTGCCGCTTTCGCCGGGGGATGTGATCCGGGCGTATGATCCGGACGGGGTGCTGTGCGGG
>JAUCQB010000175.1 GCA_030372985.1 Phycisphaerae bacterium | reverse complement strand
CAGTGGCCGTCCGCGCCGGGTTCGCATTTCCAGAGCTGGGGCACCTCGCTGCCCGACGGGCAGGAGACATCGTCCGTGCACGAGTTAAGTCCGTTTGGCGTGCATGCCGTATTGATCGTATTGGTCGCGCAGGCGTTTCGTATCATGTACAGGTTGCCCTTGAACTCGGTGAAGGCCGGTACGGGCCTGTTGGCCGGTATCACGTCCGCCAGTTTGGTGATGACCTTCGAGAAGTAACCGGTGTACTTCGTACTGCTCGGTGTGATGTCGGTCCAGTTGGTGCAGTTGTCCTGCCCGGTGCAGGGCGCCGGATCGGTGTTGGTGGAGCGGATGATCCCGCCGTCGTTAATGCAGGTGTTCTGGCAGGAGAAGAGCCCCAGGAAGCCGCAGCCGCTGGTGTAAGAGTCAGGCGTGGTGGCGTTGCAGCCTGGCCTGATGTCGTCATAGTTGCCGTCCGACGTGTTGCGCACCGAGCCGTTGTTGGCAAGATAGAGACGGCTGTTGAATGCGAAAAGTGTTCCGCCGATGCGGTCGGCCCTGTTCGGCTTGCTGTTGTGGTTCCCCATACCGCTCATGTAGCGTATGTACATCCAGTTGCTGTCCGAGCCGCTGGCGGACTGGGCGTCCAGGTTGTTAAGCTTCACGAAGTACGGCCGGTAGTCCAGGTTTCCCGGCTCCATCCAGTAGACCTTGTTGTTGAACACCACGATCGACTCGGTACCCTTGTTTCCCTCGATGCTGTCGCTGTTGAAAGTTGCGGACAGGTCGACGAAGCTGAAGTCAAGGGTGGTGTCCGTGTCCGTGGTCTGGTACAGATAGTCGTTGTTGCCGGTCGACTTGCCGCCGGTGATGAAGAGGTACTCTGTGTCGCCCACCGTGCCGTTGACGAACAGGCCTCGTCCGTTTTCATTGTCGGGCCCGCAACCCGAGTTGATGTCCGAGTTGTTCGTCAGGCACCCGGTGTGGCCGATGGTGCGGAAACGCGCCGGGGGTATGCCGGCAGCGCCGTTCTCATGGGTCTCGGTGCCGCTGGCGGTTTCAGTGTCCTTGATGAAGGTGAAGTAGCAGTTGGTCGGGAGGCTCCCGTCCGGCTCCATCCTGTTCGCCATGTTGCCGTTCTTGTTCGGCCCGATGTAGACCTTGTTGTGGTACGCCGCCAGGAAGCCGAAATCCGACCCGTCGCCGAACGGATCGACGGCTATCGGACCGCCGTCAAAGTCGGTGATCGGGTCGCCGCAACCGAC
>JAUCQB010000174.1 GCA_030372985.1 Phycisphaerae bacterium | reverse complement strand
CAGCGCTGTCTCGTGGGCTCGGAGATGTGTATAAGAGACAGACTGGCAACTGCCTGCGAGTTTTCATGGGACACAGGCAAAGCGTGACGTCGGTTGCCATCAGCCCGGACGGGCGCCGGGGGCTGTCAGGAAGCGAGGACAAGACGTTGCGCGTCTGGAATCTGGCTACCGGAAAGTGCCTGCGAAAACTCGAGGGGCATAAGGACAAAGTGATCTGCGTCGCGATCAGCCCGGATGGTCAACGGGCGCTTTCAGGCGGGGGGCTCGATGACCTGACCGTTCGGCTGTGGGAGCTGGCGACTGGCAACTGCCTGCGAGTCTTCACGGGACACAGGCAAGGCGTGACGTCGGTTGCGATCAGCCCGGACGGGCGCCTGGGGCTGTCAGGAAGCAAGGACAACACACTTAGGCTGTGGGAGCTTGCGACGGGCAAGTGCCTGCGGACTTTTGGGGGGCGCGGGGGCGGTAAGGACGTGACATCAATTGCGATCAGTCCGGATGGGCGCTGGACGCTGACGGGACATCTAGACCAACCGCTTCGGCTGTGGGAGTTGAATACGGGCAAGAGCTTGCGGACATTCGAGGGGCACACTGCTACCGTGCATTCCGTTGCGGTAAGCCCGGACGGGCGCTGGGCTCTGTCGGGAAGCTATGACAGGACCGTCCGGCTATGGAAGCTGGCCACAGGTGAATGCCTGTCCGTATTCGAGGGGCACACGTCCTCTGTAAACTCCGTTGCGCTCAGTCTGGACGGCCGTTGGGCGTTGTCAGGGAGCGCTGACCGTAAGCTCGGCCTGTGGCAACTGGACTGGGAATACGAGTTCCCTGGATGGGCGGACTGGGACGAGGCGGCGCGGCCCTACCTGAAGACGTTCTTGACGCTGCACTGCGCGCTCGATGCCGACAGCATCAGCCGGAAGGGCAAGCCGAGTTGGACGGATGAGGATTTCCATAAACTGACGAAGGAACTGCAAACCCGCGGCTTCGGTTGGTTGCGCGCGGAGGGTGTGCGGCGAGAACTGGAGAAGATGACCCAGGAACGGCGGGGTTCGGCGTTGCCCGGCGAGTCTCCAGCGACGGCGCCGGCTGTGGAGCCGCCACGGCCCGCGCCTCCCCGGTTTCAGGAGATGATCCGTATCACCCGCGACATGCCCCCTGCGCCAGCCGCTGCCGAGACCTTCCTGAGACAGCCCTTCAGCCAGAAGTCTCCCGGACCTGAAGGTCCGACCGTTCTCAAGCCGGCCTCGGCACGGACACAACCATCGGAGCCCGCAGAACGACCATGCCAGCACTGTGGAAATCTCGTTGCCGCCGACTTGCGTTTCTGCACGCATTGCGGCACACCGGCAGACAAGGCGGGGATGGCTCAGCGCGCAGCACAAGGGGAGTCAGAATCGATCGCGTGTCGATGCGGCTCTCGAAACCCACCCGGCAACAGTTTCTGCAGCCAATGCGGCCAGCCGCTGCAGGCTCGACCTCTCCTGTGCCCCCGGTGCCGAGCGACGCTTCCCGGTGAGGTAAGGTTCTGCGTCCAGTGTGGTGCGCCGCTGGAGAGCAAGGAGGGGGGCTGAGGCTGAAGCGCGTGCAACGCGCGAGGGAAACTGATATGGATCGCTGTCACGAATGCAACGAAGTCATACCGGCGGGCGTGCGTTTCTGCACACATTGCGGCAAGCCGATATCCAAGGCTGGTGCGCCTCCGTCGAGCACGCGTGAGGGCCCGCGCGCCTCCTCTGAGGCGTCCCCGGAGCGACCGCTCGACGCTCCCGATAAGAAAGCCCTCGACCAGTTTCGGCGGGCAAACGAAGCCGCCGGCCGGCAGGACTGGGAAGCGGCCGTCGACGGTCTCCGGAAGGCCCGCGGCCTGGCGCAATCGAGCGCACCGTCGGACTGGGAGAAGTTTCTGGCCATTGCGCTCACCAACCTGGGGATTGAGAAGGTCAACCGGGCCGTAAGGCAGCTTCACGATTCGTCGGAGGAGCGAAAACAACGCCTCGATGCAATGTTTCGCAGCCGCACAGCACCGGACGAAGGCGGTAACCAGCCAGATTTGCCGGAGCGGTTGCCTTTCCTTGCCCTCTCCGATCTCTGCACGCACTGCGCCCAAAGCGAGGGCGTCGCCGAGGTGAAATCACCCGCCGGCGACGAGGCCAGGCTTTGCCGGGACTGTCTCGAGGAACTTCAGGCCCTCCAGGGACCACCGACCCCGGACGATAAGACGATCGACCTGTTGGAGGCGGGGAAACGGGATCTGGCAGAGGCAACCGACCTCGACCCAGCAAACGCTCACGCACAACAACAGTTCGGTCAGGTGTTTCAACTCTTGACCAAGCTGCGTCATGCGGCTGCTGCTTCGGCGGAGGCAGCGCGGCAGAGACGGGAAGTCAACAAAGCCGTCGATCTGTTTCGGCAGGCACACGACGCAGCGGGCCGGCAAGCGTGGCAGGAAGCAGTGGATCGCCTGAGGGACGCCATTGCCGCTGCTCCCGGCGAGCCGCCGCAGGATTGGCAACGGTTTCTCTCGCTTGCTCTGACAAGCCTCGGAATCGAGCAGATCAATCAGGCCGTGAAGGAACTGCAGGACAGCGAGTTTTCGATCGCCATCGCCGAACTGCTTATGTCGGGAAAGAAGCATCTTGAGGAGGCGGCGCAGGCCGATCCTTCAAATGCCCATGCGCAATCACAGTTGGAGCAGGCAGATCGACTCCTTTCCCAGCTCGCCGATGCGCATCTACCGAGGCCGCAGCACAGCAATAGCGACTCGTCCAGAAAGGCGTCAGGTGGGTCGAAGGGGAAGCCGAAGGCCGGCTGGTTTGCGAGGATCTTCAGGAGGAAGTAAACGAGCAAAGAACCTTCAACGGGCACAGGCCCCGCTGGGGGCGAGACGAAACAGCGAACGTCATGGCACCGGAAGAAATGGGAAGAGCTTCAGAAGCAGACGGAGGAGGCCAATCGCATACTAACGCGCGGAGGGAATGAGGGCCGAAGAGATTACTCTGGGGATAAGATCGTGCAAGGGCAACGGTGTTTGGTGAGTGATGGCAGGCAGCAGAGTTAATCGCAGTTCTTCTTCCACCCGGATGCAGGCAGCCGCCCTGACCGATGTCGGCAGGGTCCGACAGGTTAATGAGGACGCCTGCCTCGCTGACTCCGCTCACGGTCTGTTCATCGTCTCGGACGGCATGGGGGGTGCGCAAGCCGGCGAGCTGGCCTCGCAGATCGTCGTTCGAGTCCTGCCGGAGCTGATCGAGCAGCAGTTGGCCCGGGTCAAGGCTATGACGGCCGGGGCGATTCGAGGTGGAATGCAGAACGCCGTTGCGGACCTCAGCCGACACCTGCGCGAAGAAACCGCGGGACGCCTGGGGCTTGCGGGGATGGGGGCGACGGTGGTCGCGATGCTCGTCCGGGGACGCTTCGCGCACATCGTCCACCTGGGTGACAGCCGGGCGTATCGCCTGCGGGACGGGAAGCTCCAGCAGCTCACCGAGGATCACTCCGTCGTCGGCATCCTGCTGCGGGCCGGCGAGATCACTCCCGCCGAGGCCAGGGATCATCCCGCCAGAGGCCGGCTGTCCCGCTTCGTCGGGATGGAAGGCGATGCCTCTCCAGACGTGTGCACCGTGCCCGCAAGGCCGGGCGATCGCTTCCTATTGTGCACCGACGGCCTGACCGGCATGGTGGACGCTGGCGGAATCACGAGGTTGCTGCTCGGCCACGACGAGCCCGAGGCCGCCTGCCGAGCTCTGATCGAGGTAGCCAACCAGGCCGGCGGCCACGACAATAGCACGGTGATCGTCGCAAGATTCGATGGTCCGGGTTGACAGTATGTTGGCGAGGAAGCAAGAGGAGTGGTGTATCGGGTGGGGATATCCGTCCGTGTGACGGCGTGTATTGCCTGTGGGCAGGATCGCACGGTTCGGCTTGGCATAGCGACGAGCACGTCGCTCGTCTTGCCCCGACGGAGGTTATTGATGAGCGGAGACGACGTCCAACAGAATGACTCACCGTTGATCGATTCAGGCGCTTGGAAAAAGTCCCTTCCGCCCACGATGTGGAGCTGCATTGAGCGGGCCCAGGGCGGTGACCAGGCAGCCATCACGGACCTCGCGCGCCGGTACGGCACACCCGTCTTCTGCTACTTCCGGCAGCATGGAATGAACCCGGAGGCGGCAAAGGATCTGACGCAGGACCTCTTCCTGAAGCTCACCCGCGGCCAGCTTTTTGCCAAGCTCAGGCCCCGCGTGTATCGGTTTCGCTCCTTCCTCAAGCGAGCCCTCTCAAACATGTTCATCGACGCGATCAGGCGTGCGCAGGTGGATATACGGTGGCCGGAGGGTGGGCTGGCTTGCCTGGACCGGGTGATGGAAGGCGCCGCCCAGTTGGAACCAGCGGAGGGCGAGACGCCGGAAGAGGCCTTCGACCGAGAGTACGGGCATACCCTGCTCAGCGCGGTTATCGTACGGGTTGGGGCAGAATGCGAAAGGGACGGGCTGGGTGTTCACTTTGAGATATTCGCCGCGAAGCATCTGGAAAACCCTCCTCTCGGATGGGTCGAGATCGGTCCGAAATACGGGCTATCCGCCGACGCCGTCCGGAACAGGGCCAAGACCGTACAGGACCGGTTTCGAAAGGCTTTGGAGGAGGAGATACGGACGCCCGACATGTCCGATGCGGAGTTCGCGGAAGAAATCGCTGACTTGATACGGGCGTTTGGCCGCGCGCAGCGACGGCGGTGGTAGAGAGGATTGGAAAGCGAGGTTGTTATGGGCAGCAAAGCGTACGATACGAGACGGCTGAGCAATGAACAAATCGTCGATCTGCTCGATCTGGGCCTGGAGGCCGCCGGTGAACCGGGGGCTCACGCGACCGAGCTTCAACGTCTCATGGGGTTGTCGGCAAGCCAGCTCCTGGAGGCTGTTCGGAACAGCCTACGTGGGCACGGTCTGGGCGTGAACGAGGCGTCGCGGCTTCTTGGCGTGAACGAGCTGACCGCAAAACGGTGGTTCGAGAGCGCCGGAACGCTGGCGGATAATGCCCGGACCAGGCTGGCCGGCCTGTGTGTGTTGCTGTCTCTGGCAAGCAGCGAGACGCGTCGTTTCGGAGCCGCCCAGATGGTGCGATCGGCCGTAGCGGCGTTGCGAAAGGCGGCGGATGACAGCGCTGACGTGGCACACGGTGAAGCGGCACGGATCGTGACCTCGGTATTCGACGTGGCGGGCCTCATGGCCGCCGCACTCTATCGGATGCTCACTGAGGAGCAGGAGACCGGTGCGGCGGAGGAAGATTGAGCCCCTCAGGAGGGTGGCAACGTCATCCGTCGTTCGTCGCCCGTCGCCCGAGGCTACGTTACCCAACCGTTGGGGTACAAGAGCCGAGGCGCCGCCAAGACAAATGGAGGCCGGCACGCATGGACATCAGCCCTTCGATGCGAATCACGTTGGGGATAGCCGGGGCCGAGGCCCGGCTGTGTGGTAACGCTTCGCTCGAGCCCGAGCACCTCTTCCTCGGCATCTGCAAGCTCGAAGCCTTGGCCGAGGCTGCCCTCATGTTTCCCGAGGTCGGCGAGGCTATCGCGTGGTTGCGGAAAGTGCTCGAGGATGCGGGCCTCAGTTGCTCTGGCGTCCGGCGCCGATTGCGCGCCCTTATGCGGAAGGCGGATTACCCCAAGGGCAAGTTTACCGGGCATCGATCGGAGCGATGCGTCCAGGTCTGCGAGGCCGCCGAAGAGCTGGCTCGCGAAGAGGATCAACGCGCGGTCAGCATCCGTCACTTCATGACAGCGCTGATCGTCGACGCCAGCCCCGTCATCCGGGAAGTGATTGTTGGTCTGGACGGCCGCTGGACGGTGCTTCGGGAAGCGGTTGGCCTCACGGGCGATGAGAAAGGCGAAGCGGCGCCCACAATTCCGAAGGAGAACGCCGCGGCACAAGCCTCGCCCTCCCCCGCCAAGCATCCAGGTAAACCGGGGCGCGCTTCGAGGACGCCTCTTCTCGACAAGCTCGGGCGCGATGTTACGGCGCTGGCTCGGGAGGGTAAGCTCATGCCGTGCGTCGGGAGAAAGGACGAGATGCGACAGATCGCACAGATCCTCCGCCGCAAGACGAAGAGCAACCCCGTCCTCGTCGGTGATCCCGGAGTTGGCAAGACATGTGTCGTGGAGGGGCTCGCCCAACGGGTGGTTGCCAGCGAGGCTCCGTCCGAGATCCGCGGATGGCGCATCGTCGAGATCAGCATGGGGAGCTTGCTGGCCGGCACCTGCCTGCGCGGAGAGTTCGAGCAGCGGCTGCAGATCCTTATCAGGGAAGCCGGCGGCGACCCGAATGTCGTCCTTTTCGTCGATGAGCTTCACACGATGGTGGGCGCCGGTAAAGGCAGCGAGCAGGGCATGGACGCCGCACAGATTCTCAAGCCAGCCCTTGCTCGGGGCGAGATCAAGGTCATCGGCGCAACAACGAATGCAGAATATCGCAGGTACATCGAATCCGACGCCGCGCTGGAGCGTCGGTTTCAAATGGTCTGGGTTAACGAGCCGAGCAAGCAGGAAGCCATCGAGATACTGACGGGGCTCAAGGGTAGGTTCGAAGAGCATCACGGTCTGGTCATCAGTGATAATGCGGTGGCCAAGGCGGTGGAGCTCTCCATGCGGTATATGCCGGATCACCGGCTGCCAGACAAGGCGATCGACCTGATTGATCAGGCGTGTTCATCGCGAATGCTTGCTACGCTCTCATTCAATCCGGACGGCCCGCAGGCCAACGCGCAACCGCTGGATGCTGCAGATATCGCGAAGGTGGTTGCCGAGCGGTGCCGGGTGCCAGCGGCGCTACTGACCACCGATGAGCGAATCCGACTGGAGGGTATGGAAGACGCTCTGAAACAACGGGTGATCGGGCAGGACAACGCGGTGCGAGAGGCCGCGGCGGCTGTTCGTTCCGCCCGACTGGGTCTGGCTGACCCGAGGCGTCCCGCGGGTGTATTCCTGTTTCTCGGACCTACGGGTGTCGGCAAGACGGAGCTGGCCAAGGCTCTTGCGGAGTTCCTGTTCGGTTCCGAGGACGCCCTGATTCGCTTCGACATGTCCGAGTATAAGGAGAAGCACGAGGTTGCGAAGCTGATCGGCGCTCCTCCAGGGTACGTCGGGTATCACGACGAGGGCCAACTCGTAAGCAAGGTGCGGACGCGACCATATGCCGTCATTCTCTTCGACGAGATCGAGAAGGCCCATCCGGAAGTATACGACGTCTTCCTCCAGGTGTTCGACGAGGGCCGGCTGACCGATGGCAAGGGCCGCCGCGCCGATTTCTCCGAGTGCATTATCATCATGACGTCGAACCTGGGGTGTCGGCGGCTGCACGATCAGGAGCGAGCCGGCACGGGCTTCGGATTCCACCCGCCGAGGGAACAAGGCGGACGCTTCGAGTCGTCGATTGAGGCCGGCAGCGAGGATCAAGCGCTCGCGCAGGCCGTTCTGTCCGAGGTCAGCCGCCACTTTCGACCGGAGTTTCTCAACCGCGTCCGGAAGCAGGTCGTATTCCGGCCACTCGGCCGTAAGGCTCTCGAAGCCATACTGTCGAAACTGATCGATCAGCTGAACGCGAGGCTCCGCGACAAGACAATTACCGTCTGCCTGTCGCCCGAGGCACGCCAGAGGCTGCTCAATGAAGGCTACGACGAGATATACGGGGCCCGCGCGCTGGAAAGGGTCTTTGAGAAGCAGATCAGCGAACGCTTGGCAGCCGAACTTCTCAAAACGGGGAGCCGAGGCGGCTATCGTCTGCTCGTCGCGGTTGCAGGCGAGGATTACGTTGTTACCAAGCAGTGAGGGACGGCATCGCCCTGTTCGCCCGCCGTTGCCAGCAAGCCCGCCAAGCCGCCCCTCATCGAATTCCGGCCCTCAAGCGCCATGCTTGGGGTGGCCGCTACGAGCGACACGCCCCTTACTCTGTCGCAGCCAGAAAGTTGTTGGCGAGCACGGCCTCGGACAGCTTGCCCTTGGCAAGAATGACGCTCTTGTGCTTCATGAATACCGAGGCCAGCTTCTCACGTCTCTGTTTTTCTTCGATAGAGAGTTCGCTCAAGGCGAACGCCTTCGCTTTTGTGAGTTCCGCCTCCCTTGCCTCGGCTGCCCGCAGCTTCGCGTGCGCTTCCGCCAGGGGGTTGTGCTCAGCAACCACTTTACCATACAGAGTGAATCGGATTGTATGATTGTTCTTCTCCTTCACTCGCACGCTCTTTCGGGCGGCCTCCATGACTTTTTGGGTCTCCCGCAGGCGGGCCCCATGGTCGGCACTGATGCGCCCCCGCTTTTCGTGGGTCTCCACGGAGAGCTTGCGTACGTGCTCGCGATACAACTCATTGTTCTTGTCCAGCCAACGTTTCTGCTCCGCCGTCACCTCGGACTCGTTCGGCTTCTTCGCTGCTTCTGGATCGATGATCCCGAGCCGGATTCTGGTCAACTCATTCCGGAGGAACGTAACGACGCCAAAGGGCGACTTCAGAGTGACCGAAACGATTTCACCTTCGCGCTTGATGTTTCCCGCCAAGACCAGTTGGTCGGCACCGGAGCCGCGAAGTTCAATGGAGACCACTTGGCGTCGGAGGTGCTCCTTCGTGTCTTCTCCCTCGCGGAATACGAGCTTCAGCAGGACCCCGCTCACCTCACAATCGTACGACAGCACCAAGCGGTCCTGGATCGCTGCAGCTGTTTCAATGGTGGCGGTTAGTGCGACAAACATGGCCAAAGTAATCGTCTTCATCGCAGGCTCCTCCGATTCCGAAATCGAACAGCTACTCCACATCGGAGCAGCGGCCGGTTTGATGCCGGCAGTTATGAATACGCAGTCCCGCGGGAATCCGTGGTTGGGCTGCTAGGCGAGACACGCACATTCCAGCTCGCCGGAGGGAGCTCTCGACCACCCACGCGGTCTTGCCGCCTCCGGGAGAACATGTGAGCTGCAGGCGGGCCTTCCGAAGGCGATCGACCAGCGCGCCGGCGGCCGCCGTTCTGAGACCGCTTTCGGGACCGCCAGCCCGCCGAGCTGGACGTCGTCGAAATCGGCGGCATTGCCCGAAAATGTCCATGCCCGGTGGTTCGGCGTTCGGAAGCGTCTTTTCGAGTGGGTCAAAACTGGGTCAGTCGCCACGTGCCAACCACTCGTTTTCAACTTGTCATCGACCTATCAACCACCTGCAAACCTCGTTTTCGGCCTCAAAAACCGCTATAAGCCCATCGGCAACAAGGGCTTGCGCGCGGACATTCGCTTTCCCAAGCTGGACGTCGAGGGTTCGAATCCCTTCGCCCGCTTTCCTATCTCCTTTCCTAAGAATGAGTTACGACCAACGTTGCGGTCGGTTTCTTAGGCCTCAGCGCGAGTTGCGTCACAAGTTGCGTCAGAATGACGCCGGAGTTCGGGTAGAGTCGAGCAGCCGAGCGCCATTCAGAGTTCAGAAACGCCGATTTGTCGATGTCTTCGCCAGCGACTGTCAGCCCAAAAGCTGGCAGTCGATTCGCCGATGGAGAGCGGGCCGTGGTGGTGTTCTGCTGATATCGTGCGGGCTGCGGCTCGTCGCTTAGTTCCCTGTTCCAATGTGGACCTGGCGATCCGGCACCACCCCGGCTGAACGATCGAGGAACTGATGGCCAGCGTAGAGTGCCACGGCAAACGCCGAAACCGGGGGATACTACGCGGTCCGCACCACGCTGTCGCGCAATCGTGTATGACGATCCAGCCTGGATGTCATCTCGTAGGTAAGCGCGCCCCGGACAGACGTATGATTGTCGGTAGGAGACCCATCGAGCAAGGTCACATCGCGGCACCATCGTCCGTGGCCGGTGGTTCGAAACGGTAACCCACGTCACGGATGGTGTAGATGTAGGTGGGATCCCGAGGATCCGGCTCGATCTTGCCGCGGAGGGTGTTGATGCAGCGGTCGATGCTATGCGGCGTCACAAACACGTCGTGGCCCCACACAACGTTGAGAATCTGATCGCGGGTCACAGCTTGCCCCGCGCGCCGGAGGAGGTACGCCAGCGCGCCGAACTCCTTTGGTGTCAGCGGGATCTCCTGATCACCGCGGAGCAGCTTGTGCGAGTCCAGGTTGAGCTGGAAGTCGCCGAAGCGGTAAACATTGCCCTCGGGTGAGCTTCCGCGGCGGAGAGCGGCATTCACACGAGCCAACAGTTCCCGGAGCCCGAACGGCTTGGTGACGTAATCGTCGGCGCCCAGGTTAAGCCCCATGACGATGTCGGACTCCTGGTCCTTGGCGGTCAGCATGATGATCGGCACGTCGATTCTCGCCTCGCGCACCGCCCGACAGATCTGGTAACCGTTGATCTTGGGCAGCATGATGTCGAGCACGATGAGATCCGCCTGGCTCTTCAGCGCAGCGTCGAGTCCCGCCTCGCCGTCGGCGGCGGTTGTCACCTCATATCCGTGAGCCTCGAAGCTGTCCTTCAGGCCACGCAGCAGGGTGGTGTCATCTTCGATGATGAGGATGGAACTCGGGCTCATGCCCCTCGACTCCTATCGCTGCGGGGCAACCGGCAACCTGACCGTAAACGTGCTGCCCTTGCCCGGCTCGCTGGCCACCTGAACTGAGCCGCGGTGGGCGTCCACGATGAAGCGGACGATGCTCAAGCCGAGGCCGCACCCGCCGGTCTTGCGTGAGAGGCGCTGGTCAACCTGGTAGAAACGGTCAAAGATCCGCTTGACCGACCGGCGGGAAAGCCCGATCCCGTTGTCCTGCACGGCAAAGCAGACCTGGCCGTCGGCCGCGTACGCCCGCAGCAGAACCTGCGGTTGATTCTCGCAGTATTTGCAGGCGTTGTCGAGCAGGTTCACCAGGACCGTGACGAGGGCCTCGATATCGCCGCGGATGGTGGGTAAGTCGGGTGCGACCTCGACGGTAAGGTGCGCTCCCGCGGCCGTGCAACGTTCCTGTAGGGACTCGACGGCAACCTGAGCGACCTTGGCCGGCTCAACGGCCGCCATGACGAATGTGTGGCGTCTTTGCTCCATGCGCGAGTAGGCCAGGAAGTGCTCCACGAGGCGATCCAGGCGAGCGGTCTGGCTGGTGATCAGACCGACGTACTCCTTGACCTGGTTACGATCCTGGCATTCGTTCTCGGCCAGGACCTCCAGCAGCAGCCGAATGGAGCTCAGGGGCGTCTTCAACTCATGCGACACCGTTGCGACAAGGTTGTTCTGGAGCTCGGCCAGCCTGACCTGACGGCTGATCTGACGAATGACCACAAGCGCCAGCAGGACGACCACCATAACGGCCAGCGCGCCGGTCCAAAGGTGCGCGGCCGCCTGGCGCCGCGCCGCTGTTTCCAGCGGCTTAGGCCCTGGAAGATAGAGTGCCAGCGTCCAATCCGGCATCGCCCGGGCCGCGGGCATCGTGAGAAACGCCCCGGACGTGCCGGTTCTCGGTGGTGCAATCTTCACCGTGATATCGTGAGAGGAGATATCCTCTACAGCCAGCGCAGTCAGAGCATCGGCCAGGCGTTGCTCGGCACAGAGCGCGACGATGGTTCCTTTCGGGGAAACCCATCGCCAGATGCCCGGCGAGGCGGTGGGTTCGGGGCTGCCCTTGCCTACGAGCGGTGGCTGATCGGCGTCCAGGTAGGTTGCGGCGAGTCGCTCAGCTTCCAGCGTCGGAAAGAGGGCATCCTGGTTGAAGAAGAAGTCGCCCGCAGATCCTTCCGCGGGGCTGGCGACTCTGCTGGCGGCCATTCCGGTAAGGCTCGCGGCAATCGGCTGCACTTCGCCCATCAGGTGCAGCCGTTGGCCCGCCGGCATGGCGGGCTCACCGTAATCATTCAGACGATTGACAAGGTCGCCGAGGATGCGCCGATACTGCGGCGTTGATCTTTCATCGAGCAGGTGAAGCGCCATGAGCTGTGCGTTGGGGACGATCAGCCCGCCCCGCTCGTCGGTCGCGTTGCGGTACTGTGCATCGCTGAGTCTCTCCGTCAGGATTCCTACGGCCGCTGCCTTCTCGCCGGTCTTGGCCAGGCACCGGGCCTGGGCAATGAGCGCACGGGCACGTTCCTGCGGATCCGAGCTTTTGTCGGTGATCTCGCCATACATGTCGATTGCCCGCCGCAGACTCCCGCCCTCGTGCTCGGCCGCGGCCGCTGCGTCCCAGGTCTCGTTCGCCGACGTCGGTGGGGGACGCCAGGGCACGCGGGCAGGATAGGAAGCATGGCCTTCGGCGTCGAAGATAATCACGGCGGCGAACTGGCCAGTTCTCACCAGTTGCGCGAATGCCTCACCAGCGGACGGCATCGTCTCGGCCGCTTTCAGGTCATCGAGCCTGGCCCGCCAGTACTCGTCCAGCCGCCGTTGCGCGCTGACCAATTGCAGGCGGTATGCCTCTGTCAGACGCTGCTGCACGGCCAACTGCTCGTTCCGCATCGCCCGGTTGGCAAACCAGAGCACGCAAGCGGTCGGCACGAGGACCACGGCGATCAGCGGCAGCAGGATCAGCCACAATCCGCGATTCGATCTGGACCGACTCCAGTTCACAGCCGATGCTCTATCCACTCGTATGCCGGCTCAGTAGTTCTGGCCCACACGACCGGTCTCGATCAGCAGAAACGCGTACGCCGCAAGATGCCGCACGTCGGGGTAACGCTGTTTGCCCTCTTCCGCCGCGGGCTCGGCCGGGTACGTCTCCATCACGTATGTGAGCAACCGCTGGGCCGGCTTATACCGCAAATAGCAGAGGGTGTTGATGATCGCCGTCGGGTGACTGTCGAGCTGTTCTTCGACGGCAAAGAACTCCGCCAGCCGCTGCATCGCCCGGCGCTTCTCGTCGGCACTTCCGGCGCGGACAAGCCCGATCAGGCGGTCCATCTGCCCGCGCCACCCTGTAGAGTACGGAACCTCATACACATCCGTGCCGACCGGCTCGGTCAGAACACCGCGGCACAGGGGGAGGATCGCTTCCAGCTTCTCATCGGGAAGCAGGAGCAGGTACCTCATGGCCTGGCCCGTCGCCGCCGGGTTCTTCGCGGAACGAAGGACCTCGTAGAGGTAGTCGGCAACGCATTCCTTCGGCGACACCTGGCCGGTCTTCTCGTCATAGCCCATTCCTCCCCAGTTCACGATGCGGTCGAAGCCGTTCGGCTCGCGGTTCTTGTCGGGATAGTCCTTCGCGGCGATGGCAATGAAGGATCGGTCGTCAATCGCCTGGAGATCGACGTAGGCCTGGCTACGAATAGAGTCGTCCTTGTGACGCATAAAGCCTTGGAGCTGCCGGAGGCCATAGGGATCTCCCAGAGACGCCATGAGGAAAGCGTACTCCTCTTTCGCCGGCTCCCATTTCAATTGGCGATAAATGTCCCGCAGAGCGTTCACGGCCAGCTTCTTGTCGGCTGTGTCGCCGAAGTGGTGGAGGCCCATCGCCGCAGAGGCGCGGACGCAGTTGGGAGGGCCCTCGCGGACGACGCGAAGCAGCACCTCCTTCGAGGCCGGGTGGTCGATGTGGATCAGCGTCTTGACCAGGGTCGTCGCATGCGACGGGCTGAACAGGCCAGGCATCTTGTGAGCGCAAAGACGCGATGGCCCTTCCGTCCAGAGGACGACGTCGGGGCGGGTCTGCTTATTGGGGATTTCGGCGAGCAGCCGCTCTTCGAGGGCTTTGCGGCTCCGCTCCGTGGCCAAGCGGCGCAGGGCCTTGGCACACACATACCCAAACCGATCGAACTCGCCGTCGTCGGCGCCGGTCCCCTCAAGCGCGGCCACCAGCATCTGGTCCTCTACCGCCGCCGGCAAAGCCAACGAACCTTCTGCGCAGAGGCGAAGCCATTTGATGCGTTCGCTTACCGGAGTCCCCGCGTCCGCCAGCGCCCGGTTCACTCGCTCATCCACCCGCTTGTCGCCCGCCCGGCGGAGTTCGTGCGCAAAGGTCACCGACGGCCGGATCTCAGGGAAGACTCCTTCAAGCAGCAGATCCCGCGCGTTGGCCCGATTGAGTTGAGCGAGACAGCCCAGCGGCGTGTGAACCATTTCAAGCGCCCAACCCTTCTCCTTCTCGACCGCCTGGTACTTTCGCAGGTCCTCCAGCACGATCGTCTCCGCCAACGCCAGGGCTCGATCGTGCTCTTGGGCATCGAGCGGCCTGCTCCAGTCTCGCACCGGCAACCTGGACGGCCGGGTGGTGGCTGTCTCGGGCCGGCTCGCGGAGCCCTGCGACTTCACCAGCACATCATCCGCAACCGTGGATCGCGGCTGACCGACCTGCATAAGGGCTCCCCCCGCGTCTTCCCGACAGAGCATCCGGTACCGAAACTTCACAGACCAGTCCTTGCGCATCGCCTGCTGTACCTGCAGAACAGCGATGCCGCCTTCTCGCGTTCTGAACAGGAAGGTGTCGACAAGTTTGCCGCCCTTCTTTGTGACGAAGTATCGATGGCTCATGGGTGGGAGTTTCAACGGCTGCGGCCTGCTGACCGCCTCGATGGTCGCCTGCCACGCACCCGGTTCCAGCGCCCAGCCGAGGCAGTTATGCATAGTCAGCAGCGTGTTCTCCAACGCGTCACTGCCCGAACTCTGAACGTAGATGTCAATGCTGCGTTCCTCGTCCCATTGGGCTTCCTTGCGCCGCTGCGCGACGTCCCATGGTTCTCCAGCCTCGGGGTAAGGTCGGCCGCCGTACGCGCGGCAGGTATCCAGATCGACGTACGTATCGCCCATCTTCCAGCCGCCACGGCCTTGGCGATCGGGCACTTGTGTTCGGATCACCATCTCCTTCTCCGGCCCGAAGCAGTATTCCGGTCCGGTCGGAATCATCGGGCCGACGATGCGCAAGCCGGCTTCTTCGATGAGATCATTGCGAGACATGACCGGCCAACGCCTGGCCTCCGCCAACTCTTCCGGCTTGAGGAACCCGGTCGCGTGTGCATCCCACCAGGTTTGCCATCGCTGGCTGACTTCCTTCCTGAGCTTCAGACTCTGGGCCGCGGTAAGGTGCGCATAGTAGTGTTTGTCGCCCTCCGAATGGCCGGTGATCTTCTCCAGCGCCCCGGTGATTTCCCGCACCGCCCGGTAGAAGCCGAACTCGTCGTTCTCGCGTTCGGTCCCGGTCCGCTCCGCCTGGTGTGCGCTGACGAATCGTGCCCATTCTTCGTTGTTCGGCAGGTTGAGCGCACAATCGCTGCTCTCTTCATGTGGGCATTTGGGCAGTTCCTGGATCAACGCCGGCACGGCTCGGGTGTCGCCGATCGCCCGTAAGGTGAACGCCAGCACCCGCCGCTCCACCTGATGCTCGGGGCTCTGGCGCAGCAGCTCCATCACCAGTTCCGGCACCGCCCGTCGGCCGTCCCGGGCGAGCCGGTGCATCGCACCAATCCACCCCTCGTAACCACCGACGACGACCTGATGCCGGAGCACGTAGATGTCCGCGCGGATGTGGTCGAGGCTGCGGTTCCGCTCGTTGACGGCTTTGGTCTCACCGCTTAGATCATCGGGGATCGGCGTGGGCTTGCCGTCTTTCCCTTGCGTGGCGAAGAGGATCACGTACGGCTGGGCCGCCACGCCCTGCGAACTCTGAAACTTGGCGGCACTTGGCGATACGTTGATTTCCAGCCGGTAGATCGTGCCCGGCCTCAATTCAACCGGGGCGCTACAGGTCGTCTTCTTGCCGTCGTAGCGAGGCTGGCCTGTCAGACGCGGCTGTCGTGCCGTGATCTTGGGCGGCTGGGCAGGACCGGCCAAAAAGAAGCCTGTCGGCCCACTGAAGCCTCCGCCGACTCCTGCCTCAGCCTCTCCGGCCGGCTTCGTTACCGATCCGGCGATAGCCCACGACCAGCTACCGTCCTTCATCTTCTGGTCGAACGTGACCTTGATCTCTTTGAGCGAGACCGGCACAGCGTCATCAAGTGCTTTCGGTTGCGTCTCGACCACGGTTGGCGGGTTCTGGCTGGCGGCGCTGAGGTCACCGAGCAGCCTCTCGGCCTCGGCGACCAGGTCCTTCTGGTCGGGATAGTCTGAAATAACCGCTCGAAATGCCGTGGCCGCCCGGGCCTGATCACCCTTGGCAAGCAGGCACCGGCCCTGGCGGAACTGGGCCTGGGCAGCGATCGGCCGTTCGGCCTTGGATTTGGCGCTGATCTGGCCGTAGATCCGTATGGCCTGATCCAGGTCACCCAGCGTCTCTTCAGCGTAGATGCCTTTTTCCAGCAGCACCGTAAGCGGCTCGGCGGCCGCCGTGGCCGAGCCGAGCTGCAGTACGAGCCCACCGACAAACAGAAGCATCCAGACTCGGGTCGCCATGGCGTTCTCCTTCATTGAATCGCGCAGGCGTTTCGCCGCACTCTACCTCAAACATACACTACGAACCTTACCGTTTCCTCACCACCGGGCGGCCCCGGGGCCCGAGCAGCCGCAGGCCGGCAACAAGAGCCAGCCAGATAGCGGCAGGCTCGGGAATCGTGGCTACCCATCCCCGAGTGCTGCCATCGGAAGCCCAGACGCCGTTGCCGGCGATCACCAGGCCGTCCGCTGAAATGGATACCGCCTCCGTGAGCTGCGCCCAGTCGCCCAGATCAGCGCCGGCCTGCGTGAGCACATCCATCACCAGCGCCCCTTGGCCGGTCGTATCCCATGTGCCGGTGCGATCCCAGACAGCAGCGCGTCTCGTCTCCCACGATGTACCACAGGAATAGCCGACCACGACGCCATCGTCGGTGACGTCATAACCTACACTGCCTGTATCCATGGCCAGAGGGCTCAGATCGATGGCCTGCGTCTGGCCGGTTTTCCAGAGGAAGGCGTGGTAGTTCGTACTGTCGACACAAGAACCGCCGGTCATCCAGGTCCCATCAGGTGAGATTCCGATGCCCTGCCCGACACCTTGCTCGCTCGAAAGGGGAGGTATCAGCCCCGAACCGCTCTGCCATGCCCAGAGGGACCGGGCACCCGAGCCGCCCGAATCAGACCCAACGCACACGCCTGTTGAGGCGACGGCGTCGAAGTAAGTTCCCCCCGTGCCCTTGAAGTCCCAGTAGTCGTTCTGCGTGCTCGATCCGCGGTATCGGTAGCCCTTTGCGCCCTTATAACATGTGCTGGTCGTCCAGCCGGCAATGTAGTACTTGTCGCCGTTCGCGCTTGTGGAAACACTGTTGCAGGACGAAACCTCGGTGTAGACGGCTCCGGGCAGAACCA
The DNA here is from genome assembly GCA_030372985.1 of Phycisphaerae bacterium. Classification (GTDB taxonomy): domain Bacteria; phylum Planctomycetota; class Phycisphaerae; order UBA1845; family PWPN01; genus JAUCQB01. The sequence continues at coordinate 40,054 of JAUCQB010000174.1, read as the reverse complement.
CCCAGGATCCGAGCCATGGTCCGGTCCCACTCAACGAGGCGTTATACCTTTGCGCGGTGTAGCCGATCTGGCCGGCGATCACGATCTCGCCCACGGCCGGCCTCACGTCTACACCGGTTGCGTAGCCATACTGGTCTCCAGGGTTGGGCAGGGCCTGAGTTCCTGTCCCCCGTTGCCAAAGAAAGGGCGCCATGAATCCGGCTGCGTTCACGCCGCCCCCCACCGCGAACATCCCGTCCGGCGACAAAGCCATGACCATGCTGTAGCCATGGCTTTCGTCCAACACGCCGACGGGAGCGAGGGAGGCAGCCGATGCCTCACCTCCTCGCGTCGCCAACGAGCACCCGACCGCAGTCAACATGACGACATTCGCTTTGATAATGTTTCTGACTCTCATGGCTCGGTCTCCTGTGCCCAAGACAGATCCTTTCTCTTTGCCTCCTCAAACATACTCCGCACTTTTCACGGGTTTCTCACCCCTTTCTCACGGTTACCTCACTTCTGAAGATTTCTCCGTTGCGGCGGGAGGCAGACCCGGCCTGTCGAATCGGTACAGGGCCAAGGGCGGGATCACAGGGGCAACTGTGGACACGCACAGAGAAGATGTCGAGACCGCTCAGGGATCGAGTCGTGGAGTTGCGTCAAAGTTGCGTCAGAATCAGGCCGGAAACAGGCTGGAATCACTCCGAACGTAGTGTGCAAGCAGTGACGCAACCGCTTTGCTGACAACATGTTAGTCCTTGTCGCTACGAGATTTACGTTTGCGTCTTGGTCTCTTCCCAAGCTGGACGTCGTGGGTTCGAATCCCATCGCCCGCTGTGGTTTAGTCCTTCAACCGAGCGCTGTTTGGCGTGCCTGCCCGCAGCGAGCCGTTCGGTTGCGGAACCCCCGGCCAAGACGGCACGTCCTCTGGGGATCCCCTCGTCCAGGGGTTGCACGACGCCCGGACTGAAATGAAAAGCGCCACCCCATTGCGTATCAGGGCTTCAGGATCAGCAGGCGACGCCGATATCCGTTCAATTACTCTGCCGCGCCGCTGCCGGACGGCGAAGCCAGAGCCTCGCCGATCAGGCGGGTCAATTCGACAACCTGGAAAGGCTTGCGAAGCAAACGCGTACGGCCGGGAAGCGGTTCCGTCAGATCCACCTCCATGCTGCCCGTCATGAGAATGGCGGGCGTCTGGCAGCCTTCCGTACGAAGATCCTTCAGGCAATCGATCCCGCTGCGTTTGGGGAGATCCACGTCGAGAACGAAAAGACGGATGGAATCGCCGTGTTCTCGGCAGGCGTCCAGCAACGATTGGCCATTGTCGGCCCTGATCACGAGGTAACCATCCGACTCCAACCTGGTCGCCAGAACCGTGCCAATATAGTCATCATCCTCGGCCAACAGGATCTTCTCTCCCTTGCCCTGCGGTCCCCCACCTGGTGATCGTCCCGCCTCGGCCTCCACTCCAGGCTCGCAGGCAGGCAGGAAGACTCTAAAGGTAGTCCCCTTCCCCACCACGGAGCCCACCTCAATTCGCCCGTTGTGGTCCTTGACAATACCGTGGATGATGGACAGGCCGAGTCCCGTGCCGGCGCCCCGCGGCTTGGTGCTGAAAAACGGTTCGAAGATACGGGCCTGGATTCTCGGCGGAATCCCTGTCCCGGTATCGCTGACCGTCAGGCACACAAGGGGGGCTTCCGGCTTCCCCGACCTCCTGACCCCCTCATCGATCGGGCCGCCCGCCCCGGCCACGGCGATTCGCAGAGTCCCCCCGTTGGGCATCGCGTCTCGGGCATTGACCGCCAGATTCATGATGACCTGCTGGATCTGTGTCTCGTCGGCGTGCGTCCAGATCGGCGTTTCCTTTGCCGTCTCAGTCACCAGTTCAATGGAGGCCGGCAGTGCCCGCCGAATCATCCTCATCGTCCTTTCGACCGTCTCGCAAAGGTCGATCGGCTTCTTCTCGCCGGGGACTTTCCGGGCGAATATCAGAAGCGAGCGAGTGACCCCGATCGCCTGCTGAGCGGCTTCCCAGATCGCCTCCAGGCTTGCGCCGATGGCCTTCTCCTGATCCGGCGACAGTTGCCGCCGCACCAGATCGAGGTTGCCGAAAATGACGGTGAGAAGATTGTTGAAATCGTGGGCCACGCCGCTGGCGAGCTGCCCGACCGCCTCCATCTTCTGGGCATGATTGAGCTGCTCCTGGAGAACCCGTTTCTCTTCCTCCGCCCGGAGGCGCTCGTGGATTTCGGCGACCAGTTCGGCAGTTCGCTCCTTCACCAGTTCCTCGAGGTGCTCGCGGTGCTCTCGCAGTTCAGTCTCAGCCGCGCATCGTTCCAGAACGTTCCTCACCGTCGCGGGCAGCACGGTCAGGTGATGCCCGTCCGGATCTTTGATGAGGTAGTCGCGGGCCCCGAGTTTCATCGCCTCGACAGCGGTCTCCTCGCTCCCGGTTCCGGTGACCACAATGAAGGGGACGTTCTTGAATTCTCCCAGAAGATCGAGGCAGGTCCCGTCGGTCAGCGAATAATCAGTGATTACGATGTCGAAGCATTCCGAAGCCAGATGCTTCCGAGCTGCCTGGGCCGAGTCTGCAAGGACGCATGCATATGGGAGCCGCCCCCTCTTGACAAACCGATCGAACGCCATTCGGTCGACCAGGTCATCATCAACGAATAAAACTCGAAGCGGGCCGGCGTTCATGGTCTTCCTCCTACTCCGGCAGCTCGCTGAGCGTCCAGTAGAGATCAATAGCTCGGACCACTTCCACGAACTGGCGATAGTCCACCGGCTTGATCATGTAACCCGCAACGCTCAGATTGAAGCTCTCGACCCGGTCCTGCTCCTCGCGGGAAGAGGTCAGCACGATCACGGGTATGCGTTTCAGTTCCCCATCGCTCTTGATAACGCGAAGAAACTCCACCCCGTTCATCCGCGGCATGTTCAGGTCCAGCAGGATGATCCCCGGCCGCTCACGGTTTGCGTCTTTCAGTATTTCCAGAGCCTCTTCGCCGTTGCCTGCGATCTGAAGCTGATTGGTGACGCGAATCTCCCTGAGTGCCCGCTGGACGGTTATCCGATCGACCTCGTCATCCTCCACCAGCAGGATCGGCTTGTTGGGGCGCATGGCATCCTTTCTGCCCGGTCATTTGGGCAACGTGAACGTGAAAGTACTCCCTTTCCCGACTTCCGAGGCAAGCTCTACCCTGCCACTATACAACTCCACGATTTTCCTGACCAGTGTCAGCCCGATACCGGTGCTCTCCTGCTGATCGCGAGGGGCCAGAGTCTGAAAGATCCCGAAAACCTTCTCGTGGTATTTCGGATCGATTCCCGGTCCGTTGTCCGCCACCTGGAAGCGCCAGCGGTCACCGGCATCCTCGCAGGCGACGGTGACGAGGCCGACGGGTTTGTCCATAAACTTGATGGCGTTTCCGATCAGGTTCTGGAACACCTGCTCCATCTGGGTCCGGTCGGCGGTAACCATCGGCAGTGTGCGGTCGACCGTCACCCGGATGCCGTCCGGAGGAGACAACGCCTCGATCACATCGCGAACCAGGGCGTCCAGATCGATCGGCCTCCGGTCCTCCTCAACGCGCCCGATGCGTGAATACTGGAGGATGCCGTCGATCAGATTGTACATCCTCGCGATCCGGCTGTTCATGAGCTTGAGCCTGCTCCTTCCCTCCTCGTCCAGGACGGCCGCATAGTCTTCGGACACCCACTGGGCCAACTGACTGACCGCGCGTAACGGGGCCTTCAGGTCGTGAGACACCACATAGGCAAACTCATTCAGCGCCGCGTTGGCGGCGGCAAGTTGTGCGGTGCGGTCCTGGACACGCTGCTCCAGCTCCGTGTTCAGCTTTCGGATCTCCTCCTCCGCCCGCTTACGTTCGGTAATGTCGATACCCACGCCGAAGAAGTAATCCATCTCGTCATTCTTATAGACCGGCGCGCCGTGCCACTCCACGAGCAGCGTGTGCCCGTCCTTTGAAAGAATGTGATTCTCGTTCACCGTCGCCTGCCTGCCCACCACGATTTGCTCGAAGACGCCGGCCAGTGCCTCGTGATCCGCCTCCGGCACGAAAGCCGTCAGGTAGTCTTTCCCGACGACCTCTTCCTCGGTGTAGCCCAGGGCGTTCAACATGGCGGGATTCATCATCCGTGTCCTGCCGTCGGCTCCGATGGCGACAAAAAAGGCCGGAGAGGACTCGATGACCGTCCTGCTGAAAGCCATCTCTTTACGCAGGGCCTCTTCCGCCTGCTTTCGCTCGGTGATGTCGCGGACAATCGCCAGAAGATGTGGTTTACCCTCCAGGAAAACCCGGTTGAGACTCACCTCGGCCTCAAAGGGTGTGCGATCGATTCGGCAGTGGCGCCACTCGAAGGACTGGGGCTCTCCGCCATAGGCGGCCGAGATCTTTTCACGGGCTTTCTCTGCGGACAAACGTCCGTCCACCTGGAACTCCGGCGACAGGTCGTACGGGTGAGCCTGCAGAATCTGCTCGCGAGTGCCGCCGAACAATGCCAGCGTTCTCGGGTTGCAGTCGACGAAGCGATCCTCCGCCATCAGGAAGATTGCGTCGTTGGCAGCCTCGAGCAGTGAGCGGTGCCATTCCTTGCTTTCCCGCAAGGCGTCTTCAGAACGCTTGAGGTCGGTGATGTCCTGTACGGTTCCGACAGACCGAATCGGCTTGCCCTCGGCGTTGTGGTAGGTCTCGCACTGTTCGCGTACGTATTTGACCCGTCCGTCGGGCATGAGAAGCCGGTGTGCGATACCGTATGCCTTGCCGGTCTCCAGGGACTGCCTGTAGGCGGCATCGACTGCCCCGCGATCATCCGGATGAACCATTGCCAGGAAGGCCTCATAGGATGCGCCGAACCGCCTGTTGTCGATTTCGAAAATCCGAAACACCTCGTCGGACCAGGTAAGCCTGTTGGTCAGAAGATTCAGCTCCCAGTCTCCGATGTGAGCAATGCGCTGTGCTTCCCTGAGCCGGGCCTCGCTTCCGCGCAGCGCTCTCTCCATCTGTTTCCTTTCGGTGATGTCCATACCTTCAGGCACCAGAAGGACGATGCGGCCGGTCTCATCTTGGACCGCACGCAAACAGAACTGGATGTCGTGCATTCGCCCGTCGCGGTCGGTATGAGTAGTCTCAAATTGCACCGGTTCGCCGCCGCGGGCAACCCGGGCGACGGCCTCCCGCAGCCGTTCTCGGGCAACCGGGTCATGGCGCCACCACGGTCCCTCCCAGAATGGTTTGCCGAGCACCTCTTCGCGAGAAGCGCCCGAGAGCTCGATCGCCAGATTATTGAGATCGAGCAGCGTGCCTTGCGGGTCCATGACGCCAATCAGGTTAATCGACTGGTCGAAGATGGCTCTGAATCGGCGACTCGTGTCGCGAATGCTCTCGTCACTCGTCGGTCGGTCGGCCGTTTCGACCGATGCTTTTCGGCCCAACGTGCGGTTCCAGTACAGGATCGCCGCGATGACCACAACACAAACCGGGAGAATCCACCAGAGCGGGCTGGGATCAGAACCGTGGTGCTGGTTGCTCTGCGTGTCGCCGGCGGCTTTCTCAACTGTGCCCGACAGTGCCCCGTCGCCATCGATCGAGACGGTTGCCACGCCAGACACCCACCAAGCGGTCCGTTCCTGGCCCGTCCGTTGCAGCGTACCGGGACGACCTGGGCCTGCCTCGGGGATCTGGGCCAGGGTCGGCCTGCAGAACCACGCACCCAAGATCCAGATCAGCAACCTGCCAACGTGTATGAGCGATTGTTTCTTGAACATCAGAAATCCTCTGGCCAGCCGGGACTTGCCTGACATGGCAAGCGGTGCCCCTCCGTCACCTACGACGCCGGACCGTGGTTACGGATGGAACACATCTTGTCGTCCGCATCGCCGCCTCGCCATCCGGTAGCGGGTTCGCGGTGTGCCACAACCATCCCATGCTCAACATCCCGTGCAGATTGGAGGCGGCGACTAACATACAGCACCGGCAGCAGCTTGACCAGCATTGCCTATTGCGGTTCGACTTGGGCGGGCCCGCGGCAAGTCCGGTGTTGTCCGCCCCCCCCACCCCCGACCGGGCTCCGGATATCGTTCTTGTCTGCGAGATAAGGCAGGGTAGACTACCTCCGAAACGTACCGGTCAAGGTCAGGGGTTGACCGGAGAAGGGAGAACGATCTCATGCGAAGCAGCATGGCCGTGTGGGCGATGGTGGCAGCGCATCTGGTGGTCTCGCGCTCAGATACCTGTGCACAAGACAAGGCCGTTTGGGGCGAGTATCCGGACACGTTCAACCGGGAGCTGCGGCGGCGACTTGCACCCGCCACGCGGCCTGCCGAAGCGCCCGCGGCGACGCTGATGCTCGATCCGGCGACCGTTGACGCGCCGAAATCGCCCGCCGACTTCAGGCAGGCCTGGCACCACCCGCCCGTGTCGCAGGGGCTGACCGGGCAGTGCTGGGACTTCTCGGCCACGTCCTTTTTGGAATCCGAAGTTCATCGTCTGACCGGCCGTGAGATGCGCCTGTCGGTCGCCCACACGTACTATTGGGAATTCGTCGAAAAGGCCCGCGAGTTCGTCCGCACGCGAGGCCAGTCCGTGTTCAACAGAGGGTCCGAGCCCGATGCCGTGCTGCGGATCTGGCGACGATATGGGGTGATGCCGGCCGAGGCCTATCGCGGACTGCCGGCCGGTCAGGACATCCCGCAGGACAGGGCCGCACATCTGGAAATCGCGGCGTATCTGGCCGAGATGAAAGTGAGCGGCAGATGGGATGAGTCACAGATTGTCACCGCCGCCCGGGCAATCCTTGACAAGCACCTGGGCCGCCCGCCAGAGACCGTGCTGGTCGACGGCAAATCGATGACGCCGGCAGCGTACCTCAAGCAGGTCGTCAGGCTCGATCTGGACAACTATGTCAGCCTGATGTCCACCATGGACGAACCTTACGACCAGTGGTCGCAGTTCAAACCGGTCGATAACTGGTGGCACAGCCGCCGCTACTACAACGTCAAACTGGATGACTTCGTCAGGGTGATCCGGCACGCGGCCCGCGCCGGTCGAACCGTCTGTCTGGGTATCGACAACACCGAGCCGGGCTACTGCTTCCGCGAGGGTTTCGCGGCGGTGCCGACCTTCGACATTCCGCCGGCCCTGATCGACGACCCGGCCCGGCAGATGCGATTTTCGAACGAATCCACCACCGACGACCACGATGTCCACCTTGTCGGCTGGCTGGAGAAGGACGGGCAGATGTGGTACCTGATCAAGGATTCAGGCACCAAGGCCTGGAATAACTCTCACAACGGGTACATGTTCTATCGCGAGGACTACATCCGTTTGAAAGTCCTCTGCGCCCTGCTGTCACGCGATATCATCGAGCAGGCCCTGGGCCGAGGGATCGGAACGCCACCAAAGGATGCCCAGTAGATTGCGATTCGCTTCCGGTTCGCCCAAAGCTGTGTTTGGGACATCGGGGGCTACGCCTTGATATCCTGGCCGGTGTCACCCGGCGGTATTGTGGGAACCGGCCTTGGTGCGGTTCATCTCTGGCATGGCCACGGAATTATGAGACTCTTGACGCGGGCGTGTTGAGTGTTATCATAATGTTGTCGATGTAATCATGTTATCGTCATGAGGCAGGTGTCATGGTCCGTACGCAGATCCAACTCACCGAGAAGCAGGCTGTACTGCTTCAACAGCAGGCCGCTGAAGAAGGGACCTCAGTCGCCGAGTTGATCCGCCGCGGGGTTGATCTCTATCTCCTGTCCCTCGGTTCTGTCAGCGATGAGGAACGGCGACAACGAGCCTTGCGGGCGGCCGGCCGTTTCGCATCCGGCAAGCGCGATCTCTCAGAGAGGCATGACGATTACCTCGCGGAGGCCTACCGTTGACAGCGGTCTTCGTTGACACCTCCGCGCTGCTGGCCGTGCTCGACCGCGACGATCAGCATCATGCCCGGGCTGCCCGACAGTGGGTGAGCCTGATCGAGAACCGCACCCCCCTGCTATCCACCAATTATGTGATCAATGAGACATCGGCCGTGGCTCAGAACAGGCTGGGCATGGATGCCGTTCGTGTGTTCATCGAAGACATCCTCCCGCTGCTCGCTATCGAGTGGGTGACTTCCGAAACTCATGCGGCGGGAACGGCCGCACTTCTTGCAGCCGGGCGGCGGCAACTCAGTCTTGTGGATTGCATCAGCTTCGAAATCATGCGGCGTCGTGGGTTGACACGAGCCTTCGCATTCGACCGCCATTTTCGCGAACAGGGCTATGGCCCTGCTGATTGACCACCGCAAACATCCGCATGTCCCCGGTCACGGCGGCAATTCGGCAGGTCTCGCTGCGCTCGACCGTGCCCTACGGACGGTCGGCACCGTTCGTGATCCACTCCAGCGAAAGCCTCGCGAAGGTGATCGTTTCGTACGGACCCTTTTCGCCGCGCTCATACAGGCACCCGATGGTCATGTCGGGCAACACGGCCAGGGCCGAATAAGCCGAAGGACCCGAGTAGATCTCTTTTGCCACAAGCCACGACAGCCCCTCGTCATAGCTGACGCGAATGGTCATCTTCTCTCTCCTGGTGCTGGCAGGGTTGGCAAACAGCAGCCGGTTTTTGGTGAATTCAGGCTGCTTCGTGAACCGGATGAAGCTGGCCTGGCAGACGGGCTCGACCAGCTCCCCGGCCCACCAGATTGGAGACCACGACAGGCCCCCGTCGCCGCTGGTCGCCACCGCACGGCAGTTCCGTTGCCCCTCACCGCTGGCATAGTTCCGCATGTTGAGCATCAATGATCCGTCGACCAGTTCAACCACCTGGCATTCATTGACCTGGTCCCCGACCACCCCGCCGATCTGCCACGTGTCCCCACCGTCGTCGCTATAGATCACGTGCGAGCGCCGGATATCCTCAGGCTCGGCCACATTGTGGTCGCACGGAATCACCATGCGCCCGTTCTTAAGCTGGATGCCACGCCCCGGCCCCGTGGCATACCAGGTCCAATCGGGCATCTTCGTGTCGGCGGTGATTTCGGACGGCATCGTCCAGGTCTGGCCCTCATCGATGCTGCAGCAGGACCAGACAGTCCGCGTTTCCCTGGCCATGCGCCGGAGAATCTTGTCCTCGCTGTCATCACCCAGGTTCCCGGTCAGCAGCAGCCGGATCCTTCCCGTCTCGCGGTTCACCACCGGACACGGGTTTCCGATGGTGTTCGGGCCGTGATCGACGATGAGCTGAACCGGGCCCCAGGTCCGGCCGTAATCGCAACTCCGTCGCAGCAGGATGTCGATGTCGCCGTAGTCGGCGGCGCTGTTCTTGCGGCCTTCGCAGAACGCCAGCAGCGTCCCCTTGGGCGTGACCATGAGCGAGGGAATCCGGTACGTGTGATAGCCGCCCTCGCCCGACACGAAAACCGCTTGTTCCTCGAAGATCGGCCTGCCATCGTATGAAGGCCGTGGTGCCCTGACCGCGCACCCCCCGGCCAGCGTGCAAACAAGCATACCCATCGCACAATAACAGCGAGAGAGTCTATTTCGCATCATAGCCGCACCTTCCTCATGAGCTTTCACTTGTGCACGATCACCCGGCACTCCGGGATCGCGTCCAGGAATCGCTTGCCGTATCGCTTGGTTTTGATCCGCCGGTCGAGCACGACGACTTTGCCGTGATCGCTCCGCGTGCGGATCAGCCGGCCGAAGCCCTGTTTGAACTTGAGCACCGCCTCAGGGAGCTGATAGTCCATAAACGGGTTGCCGCCGCTGGCGCGAATGTGCTCAATCCGGGCCTCTACCACGGGCCTGTCGGGCACCATGAACGGCAGCTTCACAATGATCACGTTCGTGAGGGCCTCGCCCGGCACATCGACGCCCTGCCAGAAGCTGTCCGTCCCGAACAGCACCCAGCCCGGCTCGTTGCGAAACCGCTCCAGCATCAGGGAGCGAGGCATACCTTCACCCTGAACCATCAACCGAAGACCCATGTCGTGCAGGCGACTCCGCAACCGCTCGGCCAGGTCACGCATCATCTCGTAACTGGTGAACAGCACGAAGGCATGGCCGTTTGTCGACTCCACGTGCCTCGCCACAGTGTCGGCCGCCGCCGGGAGAAACGCCTCGGTGTCATCGGCCTCGGGCATTCCGGCCTCAATATGCAGCTCGGCCTGGGCCTTGTAGTCAAACGGTGATCCCAGTTGAACCTCGTCAGCCTCATCAAGCCCCAACCGCGATCGAATGTAAGCGAAACCATCCTTCCGCCCCACCGCCAGGGTCGCACTGGTCAGAATCACGCTTTGTGTTTTCTTGAACAGGTTCTCGCGCAGGTCATCGGCGACACTGACCGGTGCCTCGGAAAGAGTGACATCTCCGGAGGCCGGCCCCCGACCTTCCAGCCAGCGGACGGTGTTCGGCTGGGCATCGCCGAGCAGCCCCTCCAATTCAGCGGCCAGCGCCCCGGTTCTGTCGGCCAGGCTCCCCAGTTCGACCAGGTCTTCCTGCTTGACGATTCGGTCTCGCAAAGCCAGCAGCGCCTGCTGCAGCGCGCGGAGAGCCTCCGTCAGTGGATCATCGACTGGAATTCGGTCAATGACTCGGCCGTTCGCACGGCCGTGAAGCTTCTTCCAGTCCCAGAGGCTCTCCCAGAACCGGTCGGCCGCTTGCCGCGTCCGCTGAACAGCCCGCATGGTTTCCTGCGTGCCGAACACCGAGAGGAAACCGCGTCCCGTGCGTTCGCTGTGCAGCCGGTTGAGCAGGAAACGCACCTGCCCTTGTGAGACGGATTGCCCGAAATGATCCGCCGCGACCGCCTCCAGCGTATGGGCTTCGTCAATCACCACCAGTTGGTACGGCGGCAGGAGCGAGACTTTCTGCCGCCCGAGGGCCAGATGGGTCATCAGCAACGCGTGGTTCACCACCAGGATCTGGGCGTGAGCCGCCCGACGCCGAGCCCGCTGATAGAAGCAGGCATTGTAGTGCGGGCATCGCCGCCCGAGACAGTTGCCGTGTTCGCTTCGAACAAGCTCCCAGACACGCGGGTCGGGCACCGGGTCCAACTCGCCCAGCGAACCTTCGGTCGTCTTGTACGCCCAGTCCTCGATCCGCCACAGCTCCTCACGCAACGAATCCGCCGCGAATAGGGAAATCTGTCGTTCGCTGGTCTGCTTCAATCGCCTGATACAGAGGTAGTTGTTTCGCCCCTTGACCAGAACGGCGGTAAACTCGTCCGGCCAGATTGCCGCGAGGAACGGCACATCTTTCTGAACAATCTGCTCCTGGAGGGCGATGGTGTGGGTGCTGATGATCACCCGCTCGTTGGCGTTGGTCGCCCTTTGAATGGCCGGCACGAGGTAAGCGAAGCTCTTGCCCACGCCGGTCCCCGCCTCGGCGACCAGGTGCCGGGACTGTCCGAACGCCCGTTCCACCGCCGCGGCCATCTCCAACTGCTGGGGACGCTGCTCGTAGCCGGCCAACCGCCGGGCGATCAGTCCATCGATTCCGAGAACTTCGCTGACTGTCGGCACGGATAGACTGCCCCGATATTCAGGCGGTTAAGTCTCTGACGAAGCCGATCGCAAACCAGATCGACATTGCCGAACAGACAACCGCCACCAGTGTGATCGCCACGGCCACGAACGTCGGCCCCCGAATCCAGTTGCTCTCCTGCATGGTGGCGATGATGTGCGGCTGGGCGAGAATCAGCATGCAGATCATCATCACTCCCTGCGTCGGCCAGATCGAGATGGAGTGAAGATAGCTGTAGACCCAAACCGTGCGGGAAACGGCCGTCGGTCGGCCGACTTCGGCACCGTGAAGGAAGTGCCCGCGGATGTAGAACATCTCCTCGACCTGGCCGTCGGCGTTGGCAATCGTCTCCTTGGTGCCGTTGCGTGCATCGCCCCCCAGATAGGCATAGACCACGGTGTAGACCAGGAAATTGCCCAGGCCGCCGACGATCAGCCAGATACAGATTCTGTTTCGAGTTCGACGCTGCACCGGCAGGCTCCATCAATGCGTCCGGGCGGCCGGGGCGATCACGCCCTCGGTCGGGCTCGAAGCGGTTGCATACAACTTCTTTGGAATACGTCCGGCCATGAACGCCAGTCGCCCGGCCTCAACCGCATGCCGCATCGCATGGGCCATGCGGACAGGGTCGGCGGCCCCGGCGATGCCGGTGTTGAGCAGAACTCCGTCGCTGCCCAGTTCCATGGCGATGGTCACGTCCGAGGCGGTCCCCACACCCGCGTCGACGATGACCGGGTAGTCGGGATCGTTCTCCTTGAGATACTCGATGATGATCCGGATGTTGTTGGGGTTGAGAACGCCCTGCCCGCTCCCGATGGGCGAACCGGCCGGCATCACGCTCGTGGCCCCCGCTTCCTTGAGGCGCTTGGCCATGATTGGATCGTCGGACGTATAGACCAGAACGCAGAATCCCTCTTTCACAAGCTTCTCGGTCGCCTGCAAACTGCCGACCGGATCGGGCAGAAGCGTCCGCTTGTCGGCCAGCACCTCCAGCTTGACCCACTGTGCACCGGGGTTGTCAAGCCCTTCAAGAAGTTCGCGGCTCAGGCGGGCGGCCCGGATGGCATCCTCGGCGGTGAAGCACCCGGCCGTGTTCGGCAGGATCGTATACCGATGGGGATCCAGGGCGTCCAGCAGGCTCTTGTCCCGCTTGCCCCCTTCCGGACGCAAAACATCACGGCGGACCGCCACGGTCACCACCTGGCAGCCCGATGCCGCCAGGCACTCGTTCATCACCTCGAAATCTGAATACTTTCCCGTGCCCACAAAAAGGCGGGACTTGAACTCAAACGGACCGAGCTTGAAGCTCGAAGCAGTCATTCAACCACCTCCAACGAGGGTTACAATCTCGATTCGATCGCCTTCCTTGAGGCTGGTCGTGTCGAAGACCTTCCGGGGCACCAGGTCGCAGTTGACCTCCACGGCCACGTGCTTCGGCTGCAGGTTGTAGCGCCCTACCAGCCCGGCCACGGTCATGCCCGGATCGATGTCTTCATCTTTGCCGTTAATCTGCACGCGCATCGCCCAAGCAACCCCAAAAGGCGAGCACCCGTCTTCCACGCCTCGGACCGAAGGCTGAGACGGCGCCATGGGAACCGATTATAGAAATCCCCCAGAAGGGGTCAACGAAGTGCCAAGGCTGTCAAACGCCGCCCGCCTCAGGCCGTGCCAGGCCACGGTAGAGCTCACGGAATCGAGATGTGGTCCGTATCCCGCGTGCGATACAGCTTCATCACCTCTTCATGCGGCGGCATCGGCGGCTGTGTCGGCGCCGGCGTGTTGCAGTAATAGTACGCAACGGACGAGTACCAGTAGGGTTTGAGCCGGTCGACCTCCCACGGGTTGACGAAGGCGAGCTTGAAGCGACGGTCAAAGGCAATGGCGTCAGCCTCGTGGAAGCGATACATGGTCACCATGGACCGCAGCGGGTCCTTGAGCGGGACGCCGTGGAGCGGGCCGGCAAACTCACCGTCTCGGAAATACCATCCGCCGTTGAAGTAGTCCTCCAGGCCGGTACCGGTGAACCGCGGCTTGTCCCAGTCGTCATCGATATAGACGTACTCGGGGGCCTCCAGGAACGACAGGTAGTGCAGCAGTTCCCCCTGCATGTGCAGCATCATGCCGACGAAGTGGCCGCTGCCGGCGGTGTCGATGATCAGAGCATCGTCGCCGGGCTTTCGACGGCCGGTGTGGAACTGGGTGCAGAAGTAGCCCGCGCCCTTGGGCATGGCGTCGAGCTCCTGGTAGTTGATGTTGACGAAGATGTCGGTGCCGTTGCGCGGGTGGCGGTTCTCAACTTCGAAGCGGAAGCCCTTGGCGTAGGGCATCGGCCAGTGGGTGTAGAAGCCGCCGCTGGACGTGCCGACGTAGCGGGAGGTGAATGAGTTGAACTCGCACTGGCCGGCCCCGAAGAAGTCGCCCATCGGGCACTCGACGGCCGGGGTGGCCGAGCCGTCCCAGTAGACCCGCAGGATCAGCGACTTGAGCATCGTCGGGTCGATGGCGGCCGTCGTGTGCCAGTGTTGCCAGAACCAGCCGGGGAATGTCAACCAAATCCGCCCGATGTAGCCCGCACCCCGTACCTCGCCAATCGTCACCTTTTGCCCTGGCGGCAGCACGATCGTCTTCGATCGCTTTTCGAGATTAAAGGTTGTCAACTGCCGGGATTTCCCGGCCGGTTTCATCGCGATGTTGATGGCGTCCGACATCTGTGAGCTCCCTCTTGTCACCAGAGCATCTGTCACGAATCCGCAAGTTGCGGTAGAGTACCACAAGCGGGTCCGACGTGCATAGCCCGCGGCGCGAGAATGGTGGCAAGGCGCGCATCTGCTCGTGTGTGCCACTGCTGTGCCAGCAGTGACCGGCACTGCTCACAGAGCAGTGGCACACGGACGCAGCCTGTCTCGCAACAAGAGATGGCGATCATCGAAAGGAGCTCCCTTCATGGATAGAAACTCTCACCGATGCACATTGACTGCGGTTCTGACGGTCGTTCTCATCAGCCTCTCGGCACTCGTGCCGGTTCGGGCTGCCCGTGCTGCCGCTCCGGCCTCGCGATGGACCGCCGAGAAGGCCAATGAATGGTACGCCCGCCAGCCGTGGCTCGTCGGCTGCAACTTCATCCCCAGCACGGCCATCAACCAGCTCGAAATGTGGCAGGAGGCGACCTTCGACCCCGCCACGATCGACCGCGAACTCGGCTGGGCGGCCGGCATCGGGATGAACACCGTCCGCGTGTACCTGCACGACCTCGCCTGGCAGGCCGATCCGGACGGATTCAAGAAACGGATGAACGAGTTCCTCAAGATCGCTGACAAGCATCGCATCCGGCCGTTGTTTGTCATCTTCGACGACTGCTGGAACGACAACCCGAAGATCGGCACCCAGCCCGCTCCGATCCCCGGCGTCCACAACTCCGGCTGGATGCAAAGCCCCGGCAAGGCCGTGGTCAACAACCCGGCCGAGTGGGGCCGGCTGGAGCGATATGTCCGCGACGTGGTCGGTACGTTCGGCAAGGACGCCCGCATCCTCATGTGGGACCTGTACAACGAGCCGGGCAACACCAAGCAGCACACCAAGTCGCTGCCGCTGCTGAAGAAGGTCTTCGAGTGGGCGAGGGCCGCCGGCCCGACGCAGCCGCTGAGCGTCGGCTTGTGGTACCACAACAAGGAGCTCAACGCGTTCCAGCTTGAAGCGTCGGACATCATCACGTTCCACAACTACGACGACGCCAGGAGCCTGACGGATCAGATCGCCGAGCTGAAAAAGCATGGCCGGCCGGTGATCTGCACCGAGTGGATGCGCCGGCCGATCAGCGTCGTGCAATCTCACCTGCCGATTTTCGCTAAGGAACGCGTGGCAGCCATCAACTGGGGCCTCGTTTCGGGCAAGTCGCAGACCATCTACCCGTGGGAGTCCAAGGTAGGCGCCCCCGAGCCCAACCCGTGGTTCCACGATCTTTTCCACAAGGACGGGACACCCTATGACCCAGCGGAGATCACGCTATTCAAGGAGTTGACGGGTAAAACGCGGCCCACCCGGCGGGGTTGACACCCATGGCTGACGATGCCGATCGAAAACCCTGTTGCCTTGCATGTGACCGCCCCATCGACGGACCGGCCCACGTTTACCGCTGCCCGCACTGCGGGAGCGACAACGTGGCACGCATCCCCGTGGCCAATCGGCAGATCCAGGAGGCCGCTGCGGCCCGAGCCGGCAAGGTGCAGCCGGTTGGGCATATCTCTCCGTACAAATACCTCTTCCCCCGCCCGCCGAAGGGGGTGCCCAAAGCCCTGTGGGAACGCCTTCGCCCGCTGAGGTTGTTTGTCATCCCGGTCCTGACCGTCATTTACGCAGCGGCAATCATCATGATCGGCTCGTTTGTCCTGGAGATGCGTCGAACCGGGCGATTCCCGCTGGCTCCGCCCCCGGCATGGCAGAGGACTCTGCGATACGTCTTTCCCTCCGCCGCGCTACTTGGCAGCGTCGGAACAACCCTGCTTCCCTATCTCGCCAGGCGCCGCCTGCGGCGATTCGAGCGCGAAATCCTTGCGGACAACAGCGAGCGATGCCTTGAGTGCGGCTATCCGCTCAAGGGCCTGCCGGACAAGCACCGCTGCCCGGAGTGCGGCGAACCCTACGACATTGCCACCGTGAAGAAGACATGGGAGCGGTATTTCGAGGCCCAGCGGACCAAGAAATGAGCCACGTGAGGCAAGGAAAAGACGGGGCCACTCGCTCCGAGAGGCAGGTCTCCGCTTGCATGGCGGGCCGGTCGGAGACATGATCGCTCAGACAGCACAACGCCGTGACGAAAATCGGCCATCTCCCTAGCGGTTCTCCGGCTCAGCGGCAGAGGCGAGCCGGAAACAGACCGCTTCAGCGGTCTTTCCCGCAGGGCTGATAGGCCAGCCGTTTGACGGCTGGTTCGCGGCCGGCTACTCGTTCCTCTCTCCTTGTCTTCTGGCATTGAGCCCGTTTCAACGGGCTTACGTTGTCCAGGAAAACCCGTTGAAACGGGCTCAAGTCATGGGAACAAAGAACGGTCATGGGCGATCAACAACCGGCCGTATAACGGCCGGCCTATCAACCCGCCTTTGGCGGGAGAACCCCCTGAAGGGGATTGATTCCTCACTTCGGTCCGTCTGGCACAACCCACCGATTCTCTCACGGACCCCATCAGACCGGAAAAGCTCGCCCCTGCTTGCACGACAGAGCGGACGGACACATAATCGCTCGGACAACATGGCGCCGTGGCAGCGCCGCTGGATTCATCACAAAACACGAAAGAAAAGGGGAACTCGCTGTGGCGCAGGTCCGACCAAACCTTGCTGCTCTCCTTCTCGTGCTTTCCCGCTTTCGTGTTTTCGTGATTCCGTATCGCCGTGAAGGTCGAATAGGGCCGGACGCTTGAGATACATCGGGCGAGCGATCAGCCTCTTCTTCCGGCTGTTCATTGTGCGCTCGTTGAAAGTGATGTTTCTTCCAGGGCTTGGGCCCAACGGCAAGCTCGCACCGGCACCGCCGGTGGTCAAGAAGCTGGAGAACAGGCCTCAGATCGTTGCAGGCGCGTTATTGCTCTTCCTGTTCTTGCTGGTGAATCTTCTGTGTTTCCTCGACATTGACCCCGTGCATCATGCTGACTACGCCGTTTACGTCGTGGGCGGAGTTCTCGTCATCTGCTTCTTGATTCTTTGGTGGAGCAGGAAGGAAATCACCGCCTTGACTCGCGAGGCTGAAGCCAACGACTGTCGCCTGTGCCTCCGCTGCGGATACTGCCTCACGGGCCTTCCCGATCAACACCGTTGTCCGGAATGCGGGACCCCATACGAGATCGAGCAGGTGAAGCGAAGATGGTCGGAATACCTGGCCAGCCGTGCGGCAAGAGAGATTCCGTGGTAGGCAAATCCCTCGCCCGCCATCCGATCAAGCGGCAAGCAAAGCCCGCCCTACCTGAACTCCTCGAACTTGCGGCGCCACTCCGGCATCTGGTCCGGCGTGACGTCCTTCCACAATCCCCGTTGCTGCCTGCGAGCCCGTTTCTCGATGTCGACGAACCGCTGCATCCAAGGATGTGAGTATGACGTATAGGCATACCCGTAGCCCTGAGCGATGATTTCCTCGTTGAGCATGGTCAGGCCGTCGTCCAGGTAAACATACGCCAGAAGCCGGCGAAATCGGTCGCGGGTCTCCTTCTCCTTGAGAACGATCCTGACCGGCTTGCCCTCCGCCTGCGAACGGGTGAACTCTGAGGCCTCGGCACCGAAATACGTCGGCCTTCCAAGGCTCTTGTCGATCTCGGGCGTGTCCACGCCGATGAGTCGAACAGCGGTATACGACTTCTTGCCGTCGGGCGCGTCAATGTGCAACGTGTCGCCGTCAATCACTTTGATGCAGGTGAAGGTGCGGTTGTTGTAGCGGTCGTGGTCGGTGCCGGCGATGACGACCGTTGTCTCCTGAGACCGGCCCAACCGATCCAGAAGGCCGAATCGCTCAGCTATAACGGCCGTCACCAGAACCAGCAGGAAAACCAGCCCGACCCACCGCCGCCGCCAGAATGGCAGCCAGATGTCAGGCCGACGCGATCTGCCGGATGTGCGCGGCTTGCCACCCATCAAGCTGTTCCTGATCCATCGATGCGGGCACGTACAAGCGAAAAGGAACGAGGGGCGAGGGGCGGGGATCGAAGGAAAGAATGCCGAGAAGGTCCCTTCGATCGCGCCAGGGCCTGTCTTGACTCATCCTTCATCCTTCAGCCTTCCTCCTTCTCTTCACAGGTTCTCCCGATACCACTCGATCGCCCGACGCAGGCCCTCGTCGAACTTCACCACCGGCTCGAAGCCGATGATCTTTCGGGCCAGGGTGATGTCGGCCAGCGAGTGCTTCACGTCGCCCGGGCGAACATCGGTGTAGATCGGCTTGACATTCTTGCCCAGAAGGTTGTTGATCAACTCGATGGTGTGGTTGACCGTGACGCTCTCGGAGCAAGCGACATTGATCACCTCGCCGCTCAGCTTGGGAGCCTTGGCGGCCAGCATGTTGCTGTGAACGACGTTGTCAATGTAGGTAAAATCGCGGGTCTGCTCGCCGTCGCCGTAGATGGTGGGCGGCTTGTCGTTGAGAATGGCGCTCACAAAAGCCGGGATGGCCGCCGCGTACTGGCTCTTGGGGTCCTGGCGCGGGCCGAAGACGTTGAAATAACGCAATGAGATCGTCTCCAATCCGTAGCACTCGTAGAAGGCCCTCAGGTAGTACTCGCCCACCAGTTTGTTGACCGCGTAAGGGCTGAGCGGGGCCGGCCGCATCGACTCGCGTTTGGGCGATTCGAGCTGGTCGCCGTAGGCGCTGCTGCTGGCGGCATAGATGACTCTGCGGCAGCCGCAATCGCGGGCTGCCATAAGAACGTTGAACGTCCCGTTGATGTTGCAGTCGTGCGAGGACCGCGGATCAGCCACCGACTTGGGCACCGATGGCAAGGCCCCTTCATGAAAGATGATCTCGACGCCTTTGCCGGCTTTGCGGCAATCGTCGATCGAGCGGAGATCGCCCTCGACGACTTCGACATCCTTGCTCACAGCAGCCAGGTTGGCCCGCTTGCCGGTCGAGAAGTTGTCGAGCACGCGGACCTTCTGCCCGTCGGCCACCAGCCGATGAACGATGTGCGATCCGATGAAGCCCGCGCCGCCGGTGACAAGATATGTAGACATCAGGAAGACCTCTCACAACACAATGCTAGCTATTAGCTCTTGGCTGTTAGCTCTTAGCTGTGAGCCTTCAGCTCTCAGCTCTTGATGCGACTCCTCATTCAATCAACTCTGGGCCTGCGGGCCAGTTCGGTTCCTTGCCCTGCAGTACCGCAATGACATCTTCGACCACATCGTTCATGCCCGCCAGTCCTTCGGGGCTGCGGGCCCCGATATGGGCGGTCAACACGCAGTTTGGGGCCGATAACAGGGCATAATCCGCCGGAGGCGGCTCGGGATCGTGAACGTCGATGGCCGCACCCGCCAGATGCCCCGACTTGAGGGCTTCGGCCAGGGCCGACGGGACAACCACCGGCCCGCGTGCGGCGTTGATCAGGTACGATCCGGGCTTGAACGACGCCAGGGCATCCGCGTCGATCATTCCGCAGGTCAGCTTCGTGAGCGGCACGTGCAGGGTGACCACGTCGGCCTCGGCGTACACCGACCTGTGGCTGCTCTTGCTCTCGGCCGGGAACGGCAACCAGCCGATCTCCCGGATATCGTGGTAGATGATCCTGGTTCCGAAACCGTTGGCCAGCCGAAACCCGACGGCCGTGCCGATCCGCCCCATCCCGATCACGCCCACCGTCTGGTGGCGAAGCTCATTGGCCTTGGGCTTGGCCAGACGGACAGTGCTGAACTCGCCGGCTCGCATGGCCCTGTCGTTCTCCACCACCCGCCGCTGCAAAGACACGATCAAACCCACAACCAGGTCAGCGACCGCATGAGTTGACGCCGCGGGCGTGTAGACCACCTTGATCCCCGCATCCAAGGCCGCCTTCAGGTCGATGTTGTCCAGCCCGACGCCGCCCCGGCCGATCACCTTGAGCCGCCCGGCTGCCTTGGCCGCCGCGATCACCTTGGCGTTGATGAGGGAATATGTCCGCACCACCAGGGCGTCGGCGGCGGCTACCGCCCCAATGAGGCTGGCCTCGTCGCAATCGGGCAGCAGGACGACATCACCGACGGCCGCCAGCCGGGCCATCGCCGACTCGCTGGCCCGCTCGGTCACTACGATCCTGGGTCTGGGCGTTTCACTCATGGCCGGGAATTATGGCCGGAGTCGTGAAACCGAACAAGGCAAGCCATCGCCATGCCAAGTCAGTTGAACCGGGTGTGCGACGAACTCTGCGGGGCATGCCGGATGGCCCAGGGTGAGCGGCCAATTCCCTCAGGGGGTTTCCCCGCCAAAGGTCATTAGATCTCGCCGAAGGTCGAAGACCTCGCCGAAGGTGGGTGGACGGGCTCATAGGCCGGCCGTTGTACGGCCGGTTGGCGGCTGGGCCACGGCTCCTTTCCTTCTCCAGGATCTCAGCCCGTTTCAACGGGCTTCCCCGCATCGTGTAAGCCCGTTGAAACGGGCTCAATGCGGGAAAACGAAGAGAGGAGGAATCGCCCGACCATGGACCAGCCGTAAAACGACTGGCCTATTTGCCCTTCGGGAAAGACCGCTGAAGCGGCCTGCTTCCGGCTGGCGTTCACGTTAACCTGAGCGACCGCGAGGAGGGCAGCCGCTGTCTGTCACACGCCCAGTTGAGGCCCGGCCGGCGGACTCTTATACTACCCCACTCGTTTCGCCAGTGAGCGAGGGGGCAGCAAGTTCTACGAAGGGACAGATATGACTGAGATCAGAGCAACGAACATCACCTGGCACGAAGGTCACGTCAGTCGGGCGGACCGAGAAAAGCTCCTGGGGCAGAAAGGCGCGACCATCTGGTTCACTGGCCTGAGCGGGTCCGGCAAGAGCACCATCGCCTTCACCGTTGAACACGCCCTGGTCGAGCGAGGCCATCTGGCCTACGTGGGCGACGGCGACAACATCCGCCACGGCCTGAACAAGAACCTCGGCTTCTCTGCCGCCGACCGCGAGGAGAACATCCGCCGCATCGGCGAGGTCGCCAAGCTGTTCGCGGATGCGGGCGTCATCATGCTGACCAGCTTCATCAGCCCCTACCGCAAGGACCGCGACCAGGCCCGCAAGATCCATGAGGAGGCCGGCCTGACGTTCATCGAGATCTTCGTTGACGTGCCCATCGATAAGTGCGAGCAGCGCGACCCCAAGGGCCTCTACAAAAAGGCCCGGGAAGCGCTGGCCGCCGGCAAGGGAATGGGCTTCACTGGCGTGGACGACCCATACGAGCCCCCGCTCAAGCCGGAGTTGGTCATCCACAACGACCAGATCACGCCCCAGGAGGCCGCTGCCCAGGTCCTTGCCTGCCTCGAGCAAAAGGGCCTGCTGACCAAGTAACCCGCGCCTTGGAGGAACTCCCGATGAAACTGGCAAACAGCTCATCCATCATCGTACTCGTGTGTGTCGCGATTGCCTCGGCTCAGGACAAGCCGAAAACCTGTCCGCAGGCCGGTTCTGACTTCGCCTCGATCTTCGACGGCAAGACACTCAAGGGCTGGCACATCAGCACGAAGACCGGGCACGGCACGACAAAGGCGTGGGTGGTCAAGGACGACGCGATCACCGGCACGCAGGACAAGCCCGGCAACGGCGGGATCGTCATCACCGACGAGCAGTACGGCGATTTCGAGGTCTCGCTCGAAATGGGCAATGACTACGGCCCGGACAGCGGCCTGTTCCTGCGAAGCACCGAGAACGGCAAGTGCTACCAGGCGATGATCGACTACCACAACAACGGCAACGTGATGGGCGTCTACGGTGAGGGCATCGGCGGTTTCGCTGCCCGGAACTTCCAGACACTCGAATCGCCCGACAGGATCAAGGTGCTCGACTATCCGGAGTTCCACTGCCCGCTGACGCCCGAGCAGTGGAAGACCTTCTGGAAGAAGGACTGGAACCAGGTGCAGGCCCGGATCACCGGCAACCCGCCGCGAGTCGAGACCTGGATCAACGGCATCAAGTTCATGGACTGGACGGACACCGAAAAACGCCTGCCCGACAAGGGCGGCATCGCCCTGCAGGTCCACGGCGGCGGCGATCTCACGAAGCAGTTCGTGCGCTACCGCAGCATCCGCGTCCGCCGGCTCGACACGCCGGACAACACGCTGAGCCCCGAGGAAAAGGCCGCCGGCTGGCAACTGCTCTTTGACGGCAAGACGCTCAAGGGCTGGAAGACCTGCACCATGCAGGAGAGCAAGGTCCCGGTCGATAACGGCTGCATCCAGCCCCACGGCTGCGGCGCGTACATGATGGTGCCGGAGCGCGAGTACGACGATTTCATCCTCTCGCTCGACTTCAAGATCAGCAAAGGCTGCAACAGCGGCATTTTCGTGCGGACCTTCCCAATCAAGGTCAAACCCGGGGAGGACGTGGGCTACAACGGGCTCGAGATGGCCATCGATGACAGCACCGGCGCGGGTATGCATGACACCGGCGCCATCTACGACCTCGTCGCCCCCTGCCGCAACGCCATGAAGCCCGTCGGCCAGTGGAACCATGCGGTCATCACCTGCGATGCCCCGAGAATCATCGTCGAACTGAACGGGGAGCGCGTCAGCGAGATGAATCTCGACGAGTGGACGCAAGTGGAGAAACGCCCCGACGGTTCGACCCACAAGTTCACCGGCCGGGTCTGGAAAAACCACCCCCGTCACGGCTACATCGGTCTCCAGGACCACGGCAGCCCCTGCTGGTTCAAGAGCATCAAGCTTCTGCCGCTGCGTCCGAAGCGAGCGGGGTAGGGCGTGCTCTGCACGCCGGACCGAAGAGCGGCGTATGACCGAGAGCGGCCCATAGAGGCGCGACAACGCGCCCTCATAGCCGCACCGACCTTGCCTCTGGGGCGGAATTTCGGTAGGCTTTCCTTTGCGTCCAGGGCGCACCCCGTCCGCGGGAAGGGCTTCAAGCCCACCTGATTGTCCGGTCCGTACAACGTGATGAATTCCTTTTCGGCCCATGGTGCGGACGCCGGGCGCTTTGCGAAAGGAGTTTCGTCATGGCCAAGTCCGACCGACCTTCCCGCACGCTTCCCGACCATCCGAACCTTCGGATCCTGAAAGACGAAGCCAAACGTCGCGTCAAGCAGCGCGAGTTCACAACCCTAGCCGAAGCCCAACTCGCCATCGCCCGCGAATACGGCTTCGCCAGTTGGCCCCGCCTTAAAGGGCATGTCGAGTCCCACTCCGTATCTGCGCGGGGTATCGCAGGAGACCCGTCCGCAGCGATGCTTGCTGCAGTCAAAGCAGGCGACATGAAGCGGCTGCGCGAGCTGATTGCTGAAGGGGCCGACGTCGATGAGTTTGAAGACGAGACGGCCCTCAGCAAGGCGGCGGCGTTGGGCCGCTCGGCGATGGCAAAAGAACTGCTCAAGGCTGGTGCGGATGTCAACTTCGGTGGGCTGGCTGTCCCGTTGTGCGGCGCTGCGGGGAGCGGGCACGCGCAGGTCGTCAAGCTCTTGCTGGCGGCCGGCGCGGACGTGGAACGAAGTGAAGAGCAAGGCATCACGCCGCTCATGGCTGCCGCGGCGGGTGGGCACTTGGACGTCGTGAAGATGCTCATCGCGGCCGACGCCGATCCGAAAGCGGTGGACAGCGACGGGCGAACCGCTCTGGATATCGCGATGGCCAACCGGCGTGCGAAAGTGGTCGAGTTCCTCAAGCGGTTCGCTTCCAAGGAAGAGCAAGCGTCGATCGCGCGCCGGGCGCATCTCCTGCGCGAGCAACCGGAGAAGAAGCCCCAGCCTGCGAAGGCCAAGCCGGAACCGGCCAAGGCAGCGAACAGGAAGGCCGGACCGTCACCCCTCTTGAAAGCCTTTGAGTCTTTCGACCCGAACGTCCGCCGGATTCAGCAACTGCTCGCCGAGGGCGCGGACCCGAACGCGGCCAACGCGGATGGCAATACAGTCCTCTGCCTGGCCTGCGCTCGGTGCCATCATGAAGGCTGGCCGGAGGTGGTTCGCGTGCTGCTGAAGGCCGGAGCCGATCCGAACCGCCCCGGCGAAGAGTACTCGCCGCTTCACCTCGCGATCATGTTCGGCGATGCCGACATCGTCCGCGTCCTGCTCAAAGCGGGAGCGGACGTGAATGCGCGGGACGTCAGGGGCGTCACGCCGGTCATGGCTGCGTCCGACGACGAAGGGGTCGAAATCCTTCAGGTACTCCTGGATGCGGGCGCGGACGCGAATGCGAAGGACGACCAGGGCCACAACGCACTGTGGCACGCTCTCGACGGCAACTGGGAGGAAGCGGCGAACCTGCTGCGAGGCGTCACACAGGACACCGAATCGGCCGAGAGGCCCTGGCGTTCGGAGCAGTTCGGAACACCGGAGCTTCGATTCCTTTGGGCGGCGGGCCGCGGCGATCTTGACATGGTCCGCAAGCTGCTCAAGGCCGGCGTCAAGCCGGACGTGGGCGATGAGTATGCCGACACAGCGAGCCACAAAGCGGCGCAGGCGGGCCATCTGGAGGTGTTGAAGGAGTTGATGAAGGCGGGCGTCGGGGTCGACCTGCCGGGTATCGGAGAGCGTACCGTGCTGCAGGCGGCCGCGAGCGGAGGAAACCTGCAGATGGTTGAGTACCTGCTGAAAGCCGGCGCGTACGTCAATGCGAAAGACGCCTACGGCCAGACCCCACTCTGGGAGGCGGCAAAGGCGTGCCAACTACCCATGGTGGAGCGTCTGCTTGCGGCCGGCGCGGAGGTGAACGTCGCCACAAAGGGCAGCCATGGCACGACGCCGTTCCTGGCCGCGATAGGCAGGGACGAGCCGCATCGCCGGATGATGCGTCTGCTCGCGGAGCACGGGGCCGATGTTCATGCGGTCGATCAATATGGCCGAAGCGCCGTGGCCCTGGCGGATCGTGATCTGAGCCGGGACGATTCGGACGCGCGGGCCTTGCGCCAACTCCTCAGTGAGTTGGGCCTCTTGTCCGCGGGCGGCGGGCAACTCACCGTCGCCGCGGGCGAAGGCGACTTGGCCACCGTACGCAGGCTGATCGAATCCGGTACCTCGCCCGATGCCGTGGATGAAGAGGAACGCACCCCGCTGTACATGGCCGTCTCGCGCCGCCGCCCGGAGGTCGTCGCCTATCTGCTCCAGGCCGGGGCCGATCCCAACAAAGCCATCGGCCGTGACGGTGAGGCCGATACGGTCTGGGGTGGCATCGAGGTGCCCTGCCCGAAGTGCAAAACGCCTTCTATCGCGATGGTCAATCCGCGTCAGTGCCCCAAATGCGGCAAGCGCTTCGACACGCGCAAGGCGCTGGGCGCAGGACGCACGGACCTGCCCCTGTACGTGTCCTGGCATAACGGCTTCACCCCGCTCATGGCTGCCGCGAAGCTGAACGACGCGAAGACCGTCCGCACGCTCATCGAGGCTCGGGCCAAGGTTAATCGCGGCAATGGCGACATCACCCCCCTCATGGGGGCCTGCCATTTCGGGCATCTCGACGTGGCGAAAGTGCTCATCGAGAAGGGTGCGGACGTCAAGACGGTCGCCAAGGAGCCCGGCCGCGGGGGCAGCAAGGTCACGGCCGTCGAGATCGCGGGCAAAGCCGGGCACATCGAAGTCGTCAAGTTGCTGTGGGACGCCGGCGCGCCCGCCAGCGACAAGGAGCAGACGCTCCTGGTCGATGCCTGCAAACGCGGCGACGCGAAGGCCATTCGCAAGCTGCTCTCGGACGGGGCCGACGCCAACAAGGCAGACCCGCTCACCCAGGACGAACCGCTGGAGGCGGCTGCGAGAGCGGGCCGTCCGGAGGCGGTCGAAGCCCTGATCAAGGCTGGCGCCGCTGTCGTGAAATCCGCGTCCAAGCAGTTCCCGGTACTCGTCAGCATTGCCGAAAAGTTCCAGCGCCGCGAAGTGGACAAGGCCAGTCAGGAGCGGTACCTGGCCGTGGCCAAGATCCTGCTCGACGCCGGGGCCCGGGCGACGATCAGCGTTTTCGGTGTCACCCCGCTCTCGCTGGCCGAGGAATCGAAGTGCAAGCCGCTGCTTGAGATGCTGCGCGCCGCCGCAGAGCGCGAGAAAGCTGCAAAGAAGAAACGTTAAGGCGAGATCCTGCAAGGCAGGTCAACAACCTGCCAGCTCTTGGTGAGGAGCACACCGATGTCAAAGAAGCGTCCGGATCGCGCGAAGCCGGAAGGGAAGAAACGGCCCGCGAAGGAGAAGAAAGAGCCTCAGGTGGGTCACCCATTCGCCCCGCTCAGCCGGATTGTCGAGGAGGCCAAAGAAACCGATCCCGAAATGGCCAAGCTGGTCGAAGCCCTCGCGGATCACCCGCTCGTCCGCGTCAGCAGAATGGCCGAGGAAGCCAAGAAGACCGACCCCGGGGTGGCGGAGCTTGTCGAGGCCTCACGAAAAGGCGATATCCCGGCGGTCAAACGCCTGCTGGCCCAAGGCCTCAGCCCCAACCAGATCCCGCCGAATGACGACCAGATGGAGACGGCTGTCTGGGCCGCGGTCTTTGCCCGCAAGCCGGAGATGATCCGCGTGCTGGCCGAGGGCGAGGCCGACCTGGAGGAAGGTTTCCCGGACACGCCGCTGGTCGTCGCCGCCGGCTGGGGTCACGTCGAGCTGATCCGTGCGCTGCTCGACGGCGGCGCCAACCCGAACCGCCCCAACAACTCGCACGAGACGCCGTTGCTCAATGCCGTTCAGCACAACCACGTGGACGCCGTCGCCGAGTTGTTGAAGCGAGGCGCCGATCCGAATCTCGTCCCTAAGAAACAGAAGTACGACACCGTCACCAATTACTCTCCGCTCGAATACGCGGCCATGACCGGCAGCACGGCAATCCTCGACATTCTCGTCGCCGCCGGCGGAAGCAAGGTCAAGAACCTCGACGCGCTGCTCCTGTGCAGTGCCGCCGCCCGAGGGGACCTCGCCGAGATGAAGAAGAAGATCGAGCAGGAGGGGGTCGACGCCAACGCGAAGGACTCGATGCACCGTACCCCGCTCTGCTGCGCCGCCTCGGATGGACGGGCCAGGGCGGTGAAGTACCTGCTCGAGCATGGCGCGGATGTGAACCTTCCGGCCGGCGCCAGATCGGACGGCGAAAGCCCGCTGATCGCCGCCGTGAACTCGGGAAAGCTGGATGTGGTGAAAATGCTGGTGGAGGCCGGCGCGGACCTCGACTATGCGCCGAAGGAATACAAGGACGGCACCGCCCTGGCATACGCCAAGGAGTCGCGGCGGTCAAAGCTGGTGGAGTATCTGCTGCAGTTGCACAAGCAGCGTACCGGCGGAAAGGCCAAGCCGTCCGCGGCCGCAAAAATGCGCGGTGTGACGACGTTCGACACCAATGACGCGGTCGTGCTGATCGCGGGGCCCGTCGAAGCGGTCGCCCGCGAGTTCGCCGCCCTCCGGAAGGCGGCCGTGTGGGAGCAGGATGCACTAGGGAAGAAGGTCAAGCTCACTGCCCGGTGCTACGCCCTCTGGAAGCTCGTCGACCAGCCCTGGACGGCCACCATGAAGCTCAGGTCACCGTACGCCCACTGGCCGCGGGTCAGCGACGCGGAGGCAATCTCGAAGACGCTGGGCTCCCGCGGGTTGTACGTCGCCAACAGCGACACCGGCGGCGTCACGCAGTACGCGCTGTTCGACCAAGGAAAACTCGTCGAACTTTTCGACTCCGGCAGCGCTTCCTACTACGGCGACCGCTCCGCGGTTGTAGAACAGTTCGCCAAGCAATACGGGCTCGACTTCTCCGGCCTGCCCAACATCAGCATCGCCAAAGACAGAACCTTCGCCTCCAGCCTGCGCAAGATCGACGTGGCGAGAATCAAACAGGACCTCGACTTCGTGGACACCTGCGTCAAGGAGCTGGACGCGTTCATCCCGTTTTTCATCGACGAATGGCCCGCGACCGGCAAACCCATCGAGCTGACGCTTGAGGGCTTCGGCCCCGACGACATCGAGCGGCTGGATTATGTTGCGATCTGAAGGAGGCAAGCGTCGGGCCGAGCCCGACCTACGCGATCATCGCCCACACTGCCAGCGTGCTGATCGCCAGGGCCTGCTGCATTTCGGCGATATCAACGTACTCGTGGTCGCTGTGGGCGACATCCAGACGGCCGGCGCCGAAGACGGCCACCGGGCAGCCGCGGGCATGGTACAGGCGGGCGTCGCAACTGGTTTGCCAGCCGACAACCTGGACCGCCGGCAGCCCGACCGCCTTCCGCGCGGCCAACAGGGCCTGCATCGGTTCAATACTCGGGTCGGCCGCATACGCGTCGTTGTGCAGACGGTCGAAGCTCATCTCGATCATGGTTTCATCAAACCGGAGACCGCGAGCTTCGCAGTATTCCCGCACACCCCGCCGGGCTGCGGCCAGCAGACGAGTTTTCACGTCTTCCATGCGATGACAAGGCGTGAAACCTTGCCCACCCTCAAGAACGATCTCGTCCCCCGCCGCCCTATCCGAATCGCCTGGGCGAATGATCGCATCCTGAAAGAGCTTATCCGAGGAGTCCAGGACGCTGCGGAGCATGTACGCCGCCTTGGTGATGGCGTTGTCGCATTCGGACAACGCACCCATATGCCCGCCGATGCCGAAAACGTCAACGCGAAGCTCCGGCGGACCTGAGCGGGAGACACACTCAACCGAGAAATGCCGTTCAAGCCTGGGCCGGCCGGTCGCGGCGTCACGATCGCCTGTCTTGTCCCCGTGAAGGCTACAATAACCCCTGATCGACTCGGCCAGGCATCGCTCGACCTTCGTTGCGGCCTCTTGCGGACTTGATGGCGATCCTAGAGTCAGCAGCACGGCCACATGATCGCAGACAGAACCTGGTGTGGTGCCATAGCCTCCCAGCATGCCTGGATTGGCCTGGACATGCTCGACTCCAAACAGCGGGTGCTGGGTTTCCTCCTGGAATCGACGTCCCTCCTCATCCAAGGCCGTGACAACATGCGGGAACATGCCGAAGGCTGCTCCCCCGCCAGTCGACAACCTGCACCGGTAGTACACACACCCTCGGTGAGCACAGTAGGGAACAAGCTCTGTACACTCGTGCACGATTATCGGCGACCCGGCAAAACGCGGGTCCATGGCCAGCGACAACGAGCCGTTGCCACCGATCTCTTCGTCAATGGCGAACTGATACACACGACCGCATCGAGCCTGGCGGCCCAGATGCCGCTGCAGCTCGTCCAACAGGCGTATCTGCGCCAAAAGCACCGCCACCTGGGCCTTGTTGTCGCAGGCTCCGCGTCCAATGATACGGTTGTCCTCAACTCGCGGGGGCGTCCACAACGGGACAACGTCCACATGGGCATGCTGGACCACCGGCCGACGGGTGTCGGCGGCACTCCCGCCGACCATGACCAGGAGATTCGTCCGGCCGGCGTAGACCTGCTCGGCCGGCGGCACCCGCCCCGCCCGATCGGCCGCATATCCCGGCGGCGTGTACGCCGGATCGGCCCCAAGCGCCGGGTTGATCGGTGGACGCTCCACGAGCCCCTTACCGCCGCACAGGCCTTCGACCTCCCGCTGGATCAGGTCAAACAGCTCCTGCTCACGGGCGGCGGTAGCGGCCAGATCCGCGTCTGGCGCCGTGTTCACCGCACACAAACTCACCAACGTATCACGCAGGTACGTCGCATAGCCATCGCTGCCGGCCAACCGGTTCACAAAACTGACAGCCGCCGGATCAGGCTTTCGCATGGACCGGTCTCCAGGGCTTTCTTGTCATGGGACCACCCGCAACCGAGGCTGGTGCGTACTGTTCAACGTGCGATCGAATTGGATGGCGCGGAACGCGTAGCCGGCCGCGGCCTGCAAGCCCTGTCTTCGCTTCGGCGAGGCCATATCAATCAGTGAATCGAGCAGCCTGCCCGTCGATGCCCGCCTGCGGCTCCGCCAGTAATCCTCGAAATCCCTTTGCCGCTTCAGGATCAGTTGCCATACGAAAACCGAGTGCGTCGCGGCATCGATCAGCAAGATGCGCGGGTCATCGAGGGCCCTCGCCGCTGCAGTCGCCAACTGGCGCTCGAGCGTCTCCGCACGGATCGGCTCCTGCCCCAGAAGCGGCGTGCCCAGTGCCGCCCGACTGGTCGCAAACAACGTCCGCACGTCGTTGTCGCTGGTTCGCAGCATTTCCTGCTCAACTTCCGCCAGCGTGACGATCCTCCGGTCGGCGCGGAAGGTGTATTCCGTTTCCAGACGCGGCAAAGCCAGGTCGTATACGGATCTTGCGGGGTAGTGCTGCAACACAACCTTCAGCACCATCGCGTTGAAGGCGTTGATCCAGTAAGCCGTCGCCGCCGCACGAGTGGGAAACTGATCCGGCGTGCTGCCAGGACCGGTCACACTGATCAGCGCATAGTAGCGGTCCAGATCCTCGGGGTGTGATGCAAGCCCGGCATAGTCAACAAGGCCACTGCGCACATGGGCCTGCAACACGCGGGCCCAGTCCCGGTCCGAGTACCGATAGGGCCGCTCCAGCAGGCTCGTTTCCGGACGGATGTCCGGTTGCGTGCAGCCGGCAACCAAGACCAGCAGAATACCGGCAACCCACCCGCCAAACACATGTACTCTGGACCACCTCATGACTGAAACCGCTCCAAGGAGTATCATGGGAGCATTCTATCAGGCCGTCATCAGCCGTCGAGTGCCAGCATGCTGAGCGGCGTTTTGCCCAAGCCATGGCGAACAGGAACCACGCCGTTGCCGCGCCCGGATGAGGACACATCAGGCACATCGGCGCAACAAAAACCCGAGGCCGTGCCGTCCAGCCGGGGTGAACCGGACGGGCTTTGGGGGGTGCCTCGGGTACGATCATGTTAACAGGCCCTGCCCACAGCCCGCAAGCCCCGGAGACCACGACCAACCGCCGGGGTATCTGGGCGCCGCCATCGCCGAAATCACCGGATCCGCGGGCCTCGGCCTTTTCCATGAGCCGCTTGACGGATATGCTGTCAAGATCGATTCAGATGTCGAACGAGCGCTGATCGCATTCTTGCCTGAGGGCCATTTGTGGCTGACCGAACAACAGTTGCTTTCGTCTCGCTGGGATGCGTGAAGAACCTGGTGGATTCCGAGAAGATCCTCGGCCAATTGGCGGAACGCGGGGCCGTCATCGCCGCCGACCCGGTCGACGCCGACGTCATTGTGATCAACACCTGCGGCTTCCTCCAGGCCGCACGGTCCGAAGCCCATAAGGTGATCGCCGAGATGCTGCGCTACAAACGGTCCGGACGTTGCCGCCGCCTCGTGGTCGTCGGCTGCCTGGTCCAGCGCGACGGGCGGGCCTTGCTGGACGCCTTTCCCGAGGTCGACGCCCTGGTCGGCGTCCACCGCCGGGATGACGTACCGGATGCGATCTTAACCCCAACGACGGATACGGCACCGGTTGCTCGACAGTCCCATCGCCGGTCGCGTGCCAGGGCCGACCGTCGCCGTCAAGCTGATCTTTACATGGGCGATTACCACCCACACGTCGCGTTGGACACCGCTCGCCTGCGGCTGACGCCCCATCACTATGCCTACTTGCGAATCGGGGAGGGCTGCGACCAGAAGTGTACCTTCTGCACGATCCCGGCCATCCGTGGCCCGATGCGATCGAAGCCGCCGCAAGCGGTGCTTGCCGAGGCCCGGGAGCTGATCGCCGACGGCGCGGCGGAACTCAACATCATCGGTCAGGACACCACGGCCTATGGAAAGGACATCGACTACCGTCCCGGCCTGGCCGGGCTGCTCCGGCAACTCGATCAACTCGACGGATTGCGGTGGATTCGCCTGCTCTATGCCTACCCGACGGCTTTCACCGACGGCATGATCGAGGCCATCGCGGACTGCGGTAAGGTGGTCAAGTATGTGGATTTGCCTCTGCAGCACATCAACGATCGCATCCTCAAAACCATGCGCCGCCAGGTGACGCGAGCTCAAACAGAGGCCCTTCTCGACAAGCTTCGCCGCCGCGTCCCAGGTGTCGCCATCCGCACAACGCTCATCGCGGGCTTTCCAGGTGAGACCGAAGAGGAATTCGACGAGTTGCTCCAGTTTGTCAGGCAGATGCGTTTCGCGGCCGTGGGGGTGTTCGCCTATTCTCAGGAGCCGGACACTCCAGCCGGCCGGCTGAAAGGACAGCTCCCGGAGGAGATCAGACAGCAACGTGTTGAGGCAATCATGAAAACCCAGCAGGAGATCGCCTTCGCCCAGGCCGCCGCCCTCAAAGGCCAGGTGCTCGAAGTCCTGGTGGATGAGAAGGCCGCCAGGGGCCGCTACATCGCCCGCCATGCGGGTCAGGCGCCGGACGTCGATGCGGTTACCTACGTCCTGTCCGACAGAGTCCGGCCCGGCCGGTTTATTCAGGTTCGCTGCGAAGCCTCGGAGGGTTATGATTTGATTGCCCGCCCTGTCGACGATATCCTGCCCAGCCGGAAGACGGGAAAACGCAAGCGGACGTAAGGCAGAGCGCCTCAAGGCTCTCCGCGGGGAGACCCTGGTGCCCGCCGGCAGCGCAACGGACAATGATGAAGATCAACCTGCCCAACCAGATCACCATAGGCCGGCTGCTGCTGGCGATCGTGTTCTTTGTTTGCCTGGAACAGTACGATGCCAAGGCTCCCAACGCCTGGCTCATGGACCTGTCTGCCATTCTCTTCATCATCGCCGCCCTGACCGACATTGTGGACGGCTACCTCGCCCGCAAGCACAACCAGGTGACCTCCTTTGGCCGGGTCATCGATCCCTTCGTGGACAAGATCCTTGTGCTCGGGGCCTACATCTTCCTGGCTGGCGACGGCTTCATCGATGCGGGCGGCCGAAAGGTCACCGACGTCGCCATGTGGATGGTGGTCTTAATCCTCGGACGCGAACTGCTGGTGACCAGTCTCCGCGGCGTGACCGAGGCGGCCGGAACATCCTTCGGCGCCAATATCCACGGCAAAGCCAAGATGTTCCTGCAATCCGTGACCGTCGGCTGGATCCTGTTCACCGTCGGCCATCCGCAGTCGCTGGCATTCGCCGCGAAGCTTCGCCTCCCACTGATTTACCTGATGGTCATCGTCACCATTCTGTCAGGCTTCTCCTATCTGCACGCCGCCCGCCATTTGCTGTCCGAGACGTCGAGGCCGACCACATGATGCGCAAATGGGCGGTGACCGGCCTCGGGCTTGGTTTTGCCCCCGTGGCCCCTGGGACCTTCGGGTCCGCCGGAGCCATTCTGGTGGCCGCGGCCGCGTGGGCGATCAGCCGCCAGACTGGAACCGATCCGGCTGTTCTCAACGTCCTCTGGGTATTGCTGACAATTCTGGCCGGAATCGGTTGCGTGATTTGGGGGGCCTGGGCCATCGATTATTTTGCCGCCAGATCGCGCAAGCCCGGCGACCCAGGACCGGTGGTCATCGACGAGCTGGCCGGACAGTGGATCTCGCTCGTCGCGTTACCCATGGGCAGCCTCCGCCAGACACTGGCGGTATTAGCTGTTCAGTTCTTTCTGTTTCGCCTCTTTGATGTCATCAAGCCGCCGCCGGCCCGGCAACTGGAGAGGCTTCCGGCCGGCTGGGGCATTCTGCTCGACGACCTGGCTGCAGGCATCTACGCCAACATCGTTGGGCAGATTGTGTTCCGATACTTCTGTTCATGGAGCTGAGCACCCGGCCGTCCGCCGCCAGTGAGAAACACGTATGAACGACATCTTTCGTGCAATCATCCTCGGTATCGTCCAGGGCCTGACCGAGTTCCTGCCAGTCTCCAGCACAGGGCACATGATCCTCACGATGCCGCTTCTTGGCATCCATGAGGGCGATTCTGCCTTCCGTTTCTGGAACGGGGCATTCGACATCTTCATTCAACTCGGCTCGATCCTGGCGGTGCTGATCTACTGCTGGCGCCGGCTCTGGCGACTGACACTTAACCCGACCGGAATGCCCTGGCACGGACATTTCGTAACCAAGCTGCTCGTAGCCTTCCTTCCAGCGGCCGTGGTTGGATACCTGGGGCACCGCTTCATCGAGGAACACCTCAAGGTTCCATCCGTTGTGGCCTGCGCCCTGATCGTGGGGGGAATTCTCATCCTTGTGATCGAGAAAGTGATCAAGACGCCGTCGATCAAGGATGCCGGCGCCGTCACGCTGCCCCGGGCCGTCGTCATCGGGCTAGTCCAATGCCTGTCGATGATCCCGGGAACTTCTCGCTCCGGGGCCACGATCATGGGCGCCCTGAGTGTGGGCATGGCTCCAGCCGCGGCAGCGGAGTTCTCTTTCTTCCTGGCGATCCCCACCATGTTCGCCGCCGGCCTCTACTCTCTCTTCAAGCATCGGCAAGAGATCAACGCCGAACACGTTCTCCCGCTCGCCGTCGGCTTTGTGGTCTCATTTGTCGTCGCCTGGGCCGTTGTGGCGGCCTTCATGCGTTTCATCCAGACGCACAAGTTTACGGTGTTCGCTGTTTATCGAATTGTTCTGGGGATTGTCGTTTTGGCCTGGATCTTCAGCCGTTCCCCCGCCGGCTCGCCGTAACATCAGTGAAGGGGCCAGGTTGCATTGTCAGCAATTCTCGACGCGCAGACTTACTCACAGGAGCACATGCCGGCCTTAACGCTCTGACCGCAAATCCGCCGATAGTTTTGGAGTTGGCTTGTGACCTG
Organism: Phycisphaerae bacterium; assembly: GCA_030372985.1. GTDB lineage: Bacteria > Planctomycetota > Phycisphaerae > UBA1845 > PWPN01 > JAUCQB01. The sequence continues at coordinate 5,295 of JAUCQB010000174.1, read as the reverse complement.
TCTCAGTGGACTGTGCGGAACAGGCGGCCCGGCAAGGCGCGGGTCTCACCTGCCGAGACAGGCTCTCAGGCAGAGCGCATCTTCAGTTGGAGTCATCCGATATGGTATCCTCTGTGGGAACGCCGTTCGGCCGAGCATTGTCAACCTTCACGGATGAGCAGGTGGCTTCGCTGGCAAGGACCTACGGCAGCGTCAGCCATCCGGTCTGGGTCAGCGATTTCGCAGATCGCTATGTATATCGGAATGCCCCTGCGAGGCAGGGCATGCCTCCGACAAATGCCGCGCTCGTCTTTGATATCCTGGACCACGACGGCAGGGTGATCGGGACGCTCGCGACAATCGTCCGATAGGCCTTTGCAGCACACAAATTCAGAGTTCATCGACTGTTGATGCCGTCCGACGGGGGCACCTGAAACCTGTCCCCGCCCACGGTGGCGTCTGCGCCGTCCGCCGACCGCGGGACCCTGGCGAAAGGCCCTGCCTGTCAGAGGTCCTCAAATGCCCCTGGCCGAGACTGGCCAGCCCCATCCCAAGCCCTTATAATCACGCGTTTCAGTCCCTTACGGTTCAAGATGTGTGCGGTGTGCGCGCATGTCTTTCGATCGCAGTGGGCTTTGGTTGCGGCCCGCAAAAAGGCGGTCCGCCTTAGGATACCCTGTTGCCGGGGCACGGGCCCTGACCAGGAAAATGGGTCCCAGGATGCCCAATATACGCATCATCCGAACAACCGATTCCACCGCTACGGCCGAACTGGCCGCGATGCGGCAATCGTTGCTGTTGGACCACCTGATCCTCGATGAGCCGCCCCAGACAAAAACCGTCCGCGACATCATTGGCGATGTCCGCCGTCGCGGGGACGAGGCCGTCAGTGAGATCACCGCCCGCGTCGACCACGTCACCATCCCGCCTGACCAGGTGCGCGTCCCCGTCGAGCAGATTGCGAGGGCGCAGGCGACGACGGACCCCGCGCTGAGAGCGGCGATCCAGAAGTCTATCGAGGCCGTCCGGCGATTTCAGACATCGATCCTGACGCCGGAGCCGAAGCCGGTTCAGACCCAGGGGCTGACGCTTTCGTTGCGGGTACGGCCGCTGCGGCGTGTGGGCGTGTGCGTGCCGGGCGCTGCCGCCCCCCTGCTGTCCTCTGTCATCCACAGTGCTCTGCCCGCACAAGTCGCCGGCGTCAAAGAAATCGCCATCGTCGCGCCGCCTCGTCACAACGGCGACATCCACCCGACGATCCTGGCCGTCTGCAGCGAATTGGGAATCACCGAGGTCTACCGCATGGGCGGGGCCCAGGCCATCGCCGCGCTGGCTCTGGGCACGCAGCGTGTACCGCGCGTCGACAAGATCGTCGGCCCGGGCGGCATGTACGTGCAACTGGCCAAGCGATATCTCTACGGCCTCGTGGACATCGATATGTTCGCTGCGACGACCGAGGTGTTGGTCATCGCGGACCGCACCGCACGGCCGGCCTTTGTTGCGGCCGACATGCTCGCGCAGGCGGAACACAACCCCGGCTCGGCCATCCTGCTGACCGACGACGAAAGCCTGGTGGAAAAGGTGATCACCGAACTCGACCGGCAAGTGGCTGCCCTTACGACCGGAAAAGCCGCCGCCAAGTGCCTGGAGGAACTCGGAGCCATCGTGATCGTCCGCGACATGAACGAGGCCGCCAAGATGGCTGACCAGATCGCCCCGGAGCACCTGCAGATCGAGACCGCCAACCCGCGGGAACTGGCCGGCCGAATCGATGCGGCCGGAGCCATCTTCCTCGGCCACTTCTCGCCCGAATCGGCCGGTGACTACGTGGCCGGGCCGTCCCATACGCTGCCCACCGGCGGTACGGCGAGGTTCTGGAGCGGGCTCTCCTCGCTGAGCTTCCTGCGGGCCAACAGCATGATCGAATACACCGCCGAGGGATTGCGGCAGGACGCAGCGGCGATTGATCTGATCGGTCGTGCCGAGAACCTGGAGGCCCACGCCCGCTCGGCCACGATCCGTACCGAGCAGAATAACCAAGATCTCCATGAGAGTTGATCGCGACTTGACAGAGCTTACCGAAATCTGATCGCTGAGTGCTGAAAGCTGATAGCTGAGTGCTAATGTATGAGTTACTTCCGACCTGAGATCGAGGCGATGGAAGGCTACACGCCCGGCGAGCAGCCGGAGAACCTCTCCGTCGTCAAGCTCAATACCAACGAAAACCCCTATCCGCCGTCGCCCAAGGTGATGGAGGCCATCGCGAACATCAAGCCGGAGCAGTTACGGCGATATCCACATCCGATGGGCAAAGCCTTCCGCGAGATGGCCGCAAAGATCTTCGCTGTGACGCCCGACCACGTGCTCTGCGGCAATGGGATGGACGACATTCTGAATCTGACCTGCCGGGCATTCAGCGGCCCGGAAGCGGCACTGGTCTATCCCGTGCCCACCTACACGCTTTACGGCGTGCTCGGCCAGATCCAGGCCTCCATCATCCGCGAAGTGCCCTGGGGGCCGGACTACTCGCTGCCGCATGACGCACTGGTCCAGGCTCGCGGGGCCGTGACCTATCTGGCCAATCCCAACGCTCCCACAGGCACTTTTGTACCGGTCGATCAGGTGGCCCGGCTCGCCGATGCCCTAAGCGGGGTCTTGTGCGTCGATGAGGCCTACGTCGATTTCGCGGATACCAACTGCATGGAACTGCCCAAGACACGGCCAAACGTGCTGGTCATGCGGACCCATCCAAGGGTTACTCACTGGCCGGCCTGCGGTTCGGGTTCGCCGTCGGACACCCCGAGTTGATCGCCGGTCTGGTGAAGGTTAAGGACAGCTACAACGTCGATGCCATCGCCATCGCTGCAGCCTCCGCCGCACTGGCGGATCAAGACTACTACCAGCAGACCCGGCGCAAGGTCATCACCGAGCGGCAGCGACTGGCGGCGGAACTGGAGAAACTCGGCGTGTCATGCCTGCCCAGCAAGTCGAACTTCCTGTTCGCCCGCCCCACCCGGCCCGGCGCCGCCCGGTTGTACGAATCGCTCAAGGACCGCAGAATTCTCGTCCGATACTTCAACAGCCCGGGCATCGATGACTGTCTGCGGATCACCGTCGGCACGCCCGAACAGAATGACGCCTTGATCGCCGCTCTCAAGGAGTTGGTGTCGTGAGCAAGAAACCGCAACAGAGAAAAAGGGGACGGGGCTCTTTTGTGCATAGCACCCGAGCCGCCGCTTCGCGGCAAAAGGACCCTGTCTCCTTCTTCGCGCGAAAGGCGCTTGTTCGACGGTCCACCAAGGAAACCCGGATCGAAGTCGCCCTGGACCTTGACGGCACCGGCCGGGTGGCCGCCGAGACCGGCGTCGGCTTCTTCGATCACATGCTCAACCACATCGGGCGGCACGGGCTGTTCGACCTGGCGGTCAGAGCCAAGGGCGACCTGCACGTCGATCACCACCACACTGTCGAGGACGTAGGCATCTGCCTCGGCCAGGCGCTCGCCCAGGCCCTCGGCGACAAGAAAGGCATCCGCCGCTACGGCTTTTTCATCGCTCCGATGGAAGAGTCGCAGGCAATCGTGGCCGTGGATCTCTCCGGCCGCACGGCCGTCGTCTACAACGTCAAGTATCGCGGCTCCAAGATCGGTGACTTCGACGTCGAACTGGTCGAGGAGTTCCTGCGCGCCCTGGCGGCCAACGCCAGGATGAACCTGCAGGTCACCGTCCCCTTTGGCACCAATAATCACCACATCGCCGAGGCCATCTTCAAGGCCCTCGGCAAGGCCCTGCGCCAGGCGGTGGAGATCGACCCGCGAGAAGGTTCTGTTCCTTCGACCAAGGGCATCCTCGCGTAGGGTCCGCGGCTACAAACCGGTCGGTCGCGACCAGCCTCGCCGTCAACTGGGAATCCCGAGCCAAGTCTTGATCGCCTGGTTCAGTTGATCTACCTTTTCGCGTGCGAGATTGCTCATTTGTCGAGTCAAACGTTGGCGGGGCACCGTCAGGATGTTGTCCAGATTGACGACGCTTGGACAAGGCAGACCTTCGCGCCCGCCCAAGGGCACTTCGGTCTCCACCCCGCGGCGGGTCCGAGTCACCGGCCCGACAACGACCGATCCAATCGAACCGAGCACGGCGTCACGGGGCAGGATAACCACCGGCCGCGAGCCAACTGGCGGTGGCAGTTCCGCCCACCAGATTTCGGCTCGCCTCATGTCGCAAGGCCTCCGTCCTCGGGCCACCCTTCCTGTCGGGGCATCTCATCCAGTTTGATTTGCGTGGCGGCCAAGTCCGTGTCCGTGACGTCCGTGATAGCCACCGCGTCGAGATACTGGCGGACGGCCTCCTCCACAATTGCGTCGATCCCCTGTCCGCGGAGCGTGGCCAGTCGTCGAAGTTCGTCCTCCAGGCATTCTGAAAGGTGCACGGTCATGACACGTTTATTCCACGTCATCACGGACGGCCACACAAGATGGCGTGCCTTCGGGTACGAGGCAGGCAAGCGATAATAAAATCGAGCCCCGGGGTTCAGAGAACCTGGGCCACCCGTCCCCCCCTCATCACTCATTACTCATACCCATTACTCATCACTTTTGGCCCACCCGGCCTACAATGACACAGGGACCGGCAGCGTAGACTGTGGTCATGTGAGGATTTGAGATGATTTCCGTCAAACGGGTGTACGACCCGCCGAAACGCGATGACGGTTGCCGCTTGCTGGTCGATCGGCTGTGGCCCCGCGGCGTCAAGAAAAATGAGGCTCGCCTGGACGGCTGGATCAAGGAGGCCGCACCCAGCGACGAGCTGCGCCAGTGGTTCGGGCATGAGGCAGCGAAATGGGAGGAGTTCCGACGCCGCTACTTCGAGGAGCTGAATCACAAACCCGAGGCCTGGCGGCCCATCACCGATGCCCTGAAGCGAGAAAAGAAGGTGACACTCCTCTTCGGCGCCAAGGATAGTCTCCACAACAATGCAGTGGCGCTGAAGGAGTACCTCACCTCGGCACGCCGGGACACATGAACCCTCCCATCACACAAAGAACGCCGCAACCGGGCCAGCCCCCCCGCCGGGCGCTTTTGCCCGGGCCCGGCGGGAGGACTGACGTTCGTGCCCAGGCTCTATCTACGACGACGGAGCAACAACGGCAGGCCGCCAAGGCCCAGCAATCCCATCATCGCGGGTTCGGGCGTATACTCCATCCGCAGGTTCTCCCAGATCGCAGTGCTGTTTCCCTCAAAGGGAGCACTCGTGAAATTGAAATCCAGGAACAGGACGAGGTTTCCGGTCGACTGCGAGACCTGCGTGGTGAGTGTCT
>JAUCQB010000173.1 GCA_030372985.1 Phycisphaerae bacterium | reverse complement strand
CGCTGTCTCGTGGGCTCGGAGATGTGTATAAGAGACAGGGTCAGCGTGATGCGGGCGCCTTCGGCGACGCAGTGCCGGGCCACGTGGGTGGCGATGGAGCTTTCATCGAGGGCGCCGAAGATGACACCCCGCTTGCCGGCCAGTAATTGATGTGGCATATGCTTTCGGGTTGTGTGGATTTGCGGACGTGCAGGGAAGATCAGCCTTTGCCGAGCAAGCGTGCCATGGTGGCGCCGATCTGCGCGGGGGATTCGACGACGGCGACGCCGCAGGAGGCCAGGATCTCCATCTTGGCCGCGGCGGTATCGTCCTTCCCGCCGATGATCGCGCCGGCATGGCCCATCTTGCGGCCCTTGGGCGCGGTCTTGCCGGCGATGAAGCCGACGACCGGCTTGGTGCCGTGTTCCTTGATCCAGTATGCGGCATCGGCTTCCATGCTGCCGCCGATCTCGCCGATCATGATGATCCCTTCGGTGTCCGGATCGGCCATGAGCAGCTGCACGGCTTCCTTGGTCGTGGTACCACAGATCGGGTCGCCGCCGATGCCGATGCAGGTCGACTGGCCGAGGCCGGCCTTCGTCACCTGGTCGACGGCCTCATACGTGAGCGTGCCCGAGCGGGACACGATGCCCACGGTGCCGGGGCGGTGAATGAAGCCCGGCATGATGCCGATCTTGGCCTCGCCCGGCGTGATGATGCCCGGACAGTTGGGCCCGATGAGCCGGCTGCCGGTCTTGTTGAGGTAATCCTTGACCTTGATCATGTCCTGCACCGGAATGCCTTCCGTGATGCAGACGATCACGCCGATGCCCGCTTCCGCAGCTTCCATGATGGCGTCCGGGGCGAATGCCGGCGGGACGAAGATGATGGAGACATTGGCGCGTTCCTGCTCCACGGCTTCCTGGACGGTGTTGAATACCGGCCGGTCAAGATGCATACTGTCTCTTATACACATCTCCGAGCCCACGAGACAGCGCTGTGTATCTCGTTTGGCGTCTTGTGCGTG
>JAUCQB010000172.1 GCA_030372985.1 Phycisphaerae bacterium | reverse complement strand
ATCGCATTAATTTAATAAAGAAATTATGACTTCTTTATTGTCTTTGCCGGGTTGGCGAGCGCCTGGCGGGCTTCCAGCAGTTCGATCATCGCTTCACAGGCCCGGCTGGTGCCGCCTCTGCGGTTCGGGCTGGGCGACATCCATCGCCATGGCCGGGGCGGGCGGTGCCCATCGCGAGCGGTGCCGGTAAAGATCTCGAAGGTGATCCGTCGGTGGGTGAGTTGGCGGGTCACGATGCCGATGGGCGATCGGCTCAGACGGCATCGGATCGGCAGGTTGGCCTGCAGACGTCCGCGGGCTTTGTCGAGGGATTCTCCATCCATGACCTGCTCGCAGGGCAGCTCCCAGAGACCGGCCCAGAGCCCGGACGCAGGACGCTGAACAAAGAGGAGTTCGTGATCTTTGCGGACGGCGGCCACGAGCATTCTCTGCGACAATACGCGGGCGCGGGCAGCCGGTGGCGGAATCCGGCCGGTCAGACCGCGCAGGTGTGCCCGGCAGGATTGTCTCAGAGGACACGCGTCGCAACTCGGTGCTCGCGGCGAACAGAGAGTGGCTCCGAGCTCCATCAGGGCCTGGTTGAAGTCGCCGCAACGCTTCCGCGGCAAGAGGCTTTCGGCGCACTCCCAAAGCCTGCTTCTTGCAGTGGGTGATTTCGGGTCGTCCGTCATGGCCAGCAGGCGCATGAGGACACGGATGACGTTGCCGTCAAGCACGGGGGCACGGGCACCGTAAGCAATCGAGGCGATGGCTCCGGCCGTGTAGCGACCGATGCCGGGAAGGGTCATCAGCTCGTCCACGGCCTGGGGCACAGTCCCGCCGTGCTGCTCGACGATCCTCCGAGCGGCGGCGTGCAGATTGCGGGCACGGCTGTAGTAGCCCAGGCCGGACCAGAGCGTGAGCACATCATCGAGGTCGGCAGCGGCCAGTGACCCGACGGTCGGGAAACGCTTGATGAACCGCTCGTAGTAGTTCAGAACGGTGTTGACCTGGGTCTGCTGAAGCATGAACTCGGCCAGGAGCTGGGCATAGGGATCATCGGCATGCCGTCGCCAGGGCAGGTCGCGGCGATTCCGGTCGTACCAGTGCAACAGACGTTGAGAGATGGGACGGGCGGCAAGGAGCGAGGGCCAAGGGTCCGTAGCAGGCAAGCGACGGTTTGCGCGTGTCTTGTTCGCAGGCGTTCTTTGGGGCACGACTCTCCGTTCTCCGATCGCTGAAGGGAATGATATGCGCTGCTCGGTCGTCTGTCATCACGAGAAAGTTCGAGGCAAGCCCGGCGGGGAGGCGACCGCTGAGGAAGCCGAGCCTGAACTCGATATCGCCACCCTGAGCCAGCAGACACACGGCACTGCTCACAGAGCAGTGGCACACGGCGACGCACTGCTCACAGAGCAGTGGCACACGGCGGGTATGCTTGCGTGGTCCTTTCGCAAGGCCTAACCTGTTCGAGCGAGGCAATCGAGGGACTGCAATGAAGATCGTTGACGTGCGGGCGTATGTGGTGGGCGGGGCGGACCAGGGGGCGGATTATCACGCTCAGTCGAGCGGGCACTGGATCACCAGCACGGTGATTGCCACGCCGATGAGCAAGTATCCGGAGTATCAGAAGACGCGAGAATCGTTCGGGATCGGGGTGCTCGGCACGACGATGGTGGAGGTTGAGGCCGAGGATGGTACCATCGGCTTTGCGGTGACGACCGGCGGCGTGCCGGCCGCCTATCTGATCGAGCACCATTTCAAACGATTCGTGGTCGGCAGGACGCCCGACGACACGGAGATGATGTTCGACCAGATGTACAACGCGTCCCTCTTCTATGGCCGCAAGGGGCTGACGATCAACGCAATCTCAGCAGTGGATTGTGCAGTCTGGGATTTGCGCGGACGGCTGCGCGGCGAGCCGGTCTGGGCGATGATCGGCGGGAAGGTTCGCGAGCGCCAGCCGATGTACGCGACGACCCCGCGCCCGGACCTGGCCATGCAAATGGGTTTCATGGCCGCCAAGATCCCGCTGCCGTACGGCCCGGCCCATGGCGACGACGGGCTGACCGAGAATGTGAAGCTCGCGGCCCGCTGGCGCGAGACGTGCGGCCCGGATTTTCCACTGGCGTACGACTGCTGGATGGCCCTGACGCCGGAGTACGCGCTGCGGCTGATCGAGGCTCTGAAGCCATACAGGTTCAAGTGGATCGAGGAGTGCCTGCCGCCGGACGACTACGCCGGCTATCGCACCCTGGTTGCGCAGCGAAGCCACCCTATTTGGATCACCACCGGCGAGCACGAATACACGCGTTACGGTTTCGAGAACCTGCTGGCGACCGGCGTGGAGATGATCCAGCCGGATGTGACCTGGTGCGGCGGGTTGACCGAGTTGCTCAAGATCAGGGGAATGGCAGCGGCCCGCGACTGTCTCGTGGCACCGCACGGCTCGTCGGTATACAGCTACCACTTCGCGATCACCAGTCAAGCGACGCCATTTGCCGAGTTCCTGATGATGGCTCCGCGGGCCGACCGGATCGTGCCGATGTTCTCGCCGCTGTTCGTCGATGAGCCGGTGCCGGTCGACGGATATCTCGACGTGCCCGACAAACCCGGATTCGGGGTAGAGTTCAATCCGAGGATTGAGCGGCGGAGGCCTTTTGAGGGACCGCGACCCAGGTGAATGACCAATGACCAGATCCCAATGACCCAAGAAGCTCGAATGACGAAATCCGAATGAGTGGACTGGATGCGGGCTACACACCTCTGGTCATTCGAGCTTCGTCCTTCCTTGGTCATTGGGGTTTCGGCATTGGTCATTTGCTCATAACGCAAGGAGCGGCAGGGTCTGGGCTCAGCTACGCTTGCTCGTCGCCGAGAATCTCGAACCGATACCCGATGTCCCGCACGGTAGCGATGAACGTCGGCCGGTGCGGGTCGGGTTCGATCTTGGACCGGAGGGTGTTGACGCAGCGGTCGACGCTTCGGCCGGTGACGATAACCTCATTGCCCCAGACGCCGTCAAGGATGTCGTCGCGGGTCAGCGCCCGGCCTTCGCGTCTGACGAAGAAAGCCAGCAGCCCGAACTCCTTGGGGGTCAGCGGGACTTCCTCCCCGTCACGGAACAGACGGTGTGAGCCGAGGTCCAGCGTGCAGCGGCCGATCCTGACCACTTTCTGCTCGGCCTGGCGATGACGGCGGAGGAAGGCGTTGGCCCGGGCGAGCAGCTCTTTGGTGCTGAACGGCTTGGTGACGTAGTCGTCGGCCCCGAGGTTGAGCCCCAGGACAATGTCCGATTCCTGGCCTTTGGCGGTGAGCATGATGATGGGCATGTCGGCGCCGGTCTGGCGAACGCGGCGGCAGAGCTCATAGCCGTTGATGCCCGGCAGCATGATGTCCAGGATGATCAGCTCGGGCTTGCGGTCCAGCGCGGCCTTGAGGCCCTGTTCACCGTCGGCCGCGGTCTGCACGTGGTAGCCCTCGTACTCAAAGTTGTCCTTGAGCACGCGAAGAAGCGTGGGGTCGTCTTCGACGATCAGCACTGAGAAAGCGGACATGTCACCGGCCGCCGGCACTGTTCGGGCACTCTCCCACCTGCCCCTTTGCCGTGATGCTGGGGACTTGGGTCCCGTCGGGGCAGTCGAGGGCGAGCACGCAACTGAACTTTCCGCATTGGGGGCATTTGACCGCCCGGATCGGCCCTCCTCCACCGCCCCGTTGCTCCCGGCCCGAGGTGGCCGCCGGTGCCCCTCCCTTGCTGACCGGTTGAACGTCGCCCTGTTTGAGCAGCGTGTCCCACTGGGCGGGCGTCAGCTTGAAGGTGTGGTTGTCATGCCAGCAGATGTAAGTGACCGCCGATTCCGGCGTGTCGAGTTGGTCATCCTCGGATGAGCGCCGCAGGACATAGAACGCCGCCGCAGCGAAAAGCACACAAGCGGCGACGATCTGCACGATGGTCTTGGTTCGACCGGTTTCCTCTTGGGACGCGAAGAAGGCTTTCATCTGTGCTTACTGCTCCCGGTACTCCTGCCGGGCCAGCCAGTCGCCCGTTCCGCTGTTGTGGCGGGTTCGACTGTTCTTTTTGTGATCCACGTAGAGATACTGGGCGTGCCCGTCGAGAAAGTTCATGCAGTGAAAGTTGGGTTTCTTGTGCCAGGAGGTCACCTTGTAGTTGGGGATGAACTTGTCGGCGGTGTTGAGTGCCCAGTCAGCGGGGTCCTCGTACAATACGATGAACCGCGTCGGGGCTTTCTTGAGCATGATCCGGACGATGTTGTCCTCCAGGTAGGAGATCCGCTCATCGAGTGCCGCGCCGGTATAACCCTCGCCGCCGGGACTCATATAGGAGGAGCTGTCCGCGTAAGACGACCAGTTGTGGTTGGCCTGGTAGCTGGTTCCGAGCACGTCGTAGCCGGGGCTCTTGGTGGCCTCGCTGTCCGGTTCGTTGTTCAGACGGACGCCGAAGTCCGCGGGGCAGCGGTAGGCCTCCAAAGTCATGGTGTTGCGCATTTTCCCCTGGTAGACGTACCTGTTCAGCGGGCGGCGTTCGGCGGGGATGTCCCAGCCTCCCCAGGTGACGTCGCCGTTGCCTTTTCGGCCGCCGTAGAACCAGGTCTTCTGCAGCCAGCAGAAGCGCTCCTTTTCGGTGAGAATGTATGCCGAAGCCGCCGTGCCGAGACTCTTCAGGTTCGACAGGCAGGCGGCTCGTTTTGCCTGTTCTCTGGCTTCCGACAGCGAGGGCAGCAGAATCGAAATCAGCAAGGCAATAATTGCTACCACGACGAGTACTTCGATAAGCGTGAAGCCGCCGGAACGGCGCCGACCACAGCGAATTGAGCGATTGACGGGTTCAGGACACATGTCTGTACTCACCTCTATAAGAAGGCCCGATCGAGCCTTTCGACCTTCGACCCGGCTGTGATCGGCAGTCCTGTCTGGCCGACACGGCTCGGACCTGACGTATCCGGTGCTATCCTACCACATGATTGGATCGGATGGAACCGGCCGGGCTGATGATTTGCGGCATCGCTTTCGTCGTCTGGCAAGGCATCGCCGGGTGTGCGGCCACTTGCCCCCAGCGGGCCGACGAGGGTGTAGGCCCCCCAAGGCGACGAGGGCGTCGGCCCCACACGAGGGCGGTTGAGCCATCTGACCGTCGAACGGCCTCCTGGTGCTTCCGGCGGTTGCCTTGGCTTAGCCCGTTCAGTAGGGTATCTCCCCCAGGGTAGATCATGGCTGCTACATCGAGATACATGGCTGCTTTTTTCCGAGTAGTCCCGGACGTCGAGACCTCCTTTTCCTTATGGCCGTGAGGCCGGCAGTTGGCCCGCATGGTCCTGCTGTCCTGGTCCGCAGCTTCCCGGCAGCCGGACGGTGAAGCAGGTTCCCTTTCCCGGCCGGCTGCGGGCGTCCACTGTGCCGCCGTGGGATCGGACGATGAACTGGACGATGCTCAAACCCAGGCCGCATCCTGTCGTCTTGCGCGCCAGATTCTGATCGACCTGATAGAAGCGGTCGAAGATCTTCCTGATTGCCCGGCGGGGGATGCCGATTCCGTTGTCCTCCACCTCCAGGCAGACCTGGTGGTCGGAGACGTTGGCCCTGAGTATGACGTGTTTGTTGTCCCCTGTGTACTTGTATGCATTATCCAGCAGGTTGACCAGGACGGTGACCAGGGCCTCACGATCGCCGATGACCGTGGGCAGATTCTCGGCAACCTGTAACTCCAGGCGCGATTGCGGGGTATTGAATCGGTCGCTCACCGCTTCGACCGCTGCCTGGACGATGTCGCTGATGGAGACGGGCGCCTGCTCGAAGGCCCGCTTATTTCGCTCCATTCTGGAGAAAGTCAGGAAATTGTCGATCAGCCGGCTGAGCCGGTTGTTCTCTCTGGCGATGAGCTGGAGGTACTCGCGAACCTGGTCCTCGTCTCGGTATCGGCCCTCAAGCAATGTTTCGACCAACGCCCTGGTGCCGGCCAGCGGGGTACGCAGTTCATGTGAGACGGTGGCGATAAGGTCGGTCTTCAGCCGGGTCAGTCGCGTCTGTCTGGCCAGAAAGCGGGCGAGCAGAATGCACACCGCGGCGATCAAGACGATGGTCGAGATTCCGATCCACAGATACACTGCCCGCTGGCCATGTGAGGCCCGAGCGATCACCTCTGATTCATCCAGATACAAGGCCAGTTGCCACTCGGGCATGCCGGCCCCCACGGGCACGGACAGGAAAGGTTCTTTGTCGTTCACCGGCTGGGTCGGCGACCGCAGCTCGATGGATGCGTCAGGCAGCGGAGCCCCCTTCCGAATCAGTTTTGCGGCGGAGCGGGTCAGGGCCTCCTCGTCGAACAGCGCCGTCAGCCGGCCCCGGCCGAGCGTCACCTGCCAGACATTTCTCACAGGGCTCGGTCGCAGCGTGACTTGCTGCTTGCCGGGCCTGTCCAACGACCATGCCTCCCTTACAAGCAACGGGAACATGGCCACGCCGGCGGGGGCGGTGGCGGGGCTGGGCATGGTGTCGAGGTAGGCTTCTGCAAGCGTCTCGGCGGCCAGCAGGTGGGGGGGAATCCGGTCGGGCGAGATGATCGCGATTTCCCGCATGATGAACAGCCTTTGGCCGCGCGGGAACGAGGTATCCTGGTAGTCGAGGACCCTTCGCGCCAGATCGTCGATCAGCGGCGTGGACCTTGGGTCGGTCGGGTCGTTGATGAGTTGCAGAGCCCGCAACTGAGCGGCCGGGACGACGAGCCGCCCCGTGACGTCCAGGGCATTGTGGTATTCAGGGGCTGCCAGTCTGGTGCTCAGGATTTCAATCGCGGCGGCGACCTGTCCGGCCTTTGACAGACATCGGGCCTGTGCCAGCAGCGCCGATGCGGCAACGTTGGTATCCCCGGTCTCGCGTGCGATCTTCTCGTATGCGGCGGCCGCGGGAATGAGTTGGGATGAGTCCTGTTCACGGCGGGTCGCCTCGTCCCAGCCGGTCGGCAGCTCGATGGCCTTAGCGGCCGGCAGTTCCGGCTCGGGATAGAGCAGTCGGCCCGCTTCGTCCCGTATGATCGCGCTCTCGCACATGCCGGCCGAGACGATCTGGGCAAAAAGCTCCGCAGGGTTGCCGTCCCGGCCGGCGGCGTCCAGGTCCGCCAGTCGCCGCGACCAGTCCGTCGCCAGCCGATCACGGAAGTCGGTGAGGCGGCCCTTGTAGACGGCCACCAGACGGTCGCGAACCGCCAGCCGCTCGTTGGTCATGGCCCGGTTCATGAACCACAGGAGACAGGTGGTCGGCAGGAGCACGGCGATCAGCAGAAGCAACAGTACGGGCCAGAGCTGCTGTCCCGGTGCGACCGACCCGGTTGTTCGACGCCGCCATTTCACCTTGCCGGACTCCCGAACCTCACGCCGTTTCGCGAGGAAGCCTCATGAAACACCAGATCATCCGGGCCGTCAGAACAAGCGTGGCCCCCAGGTAACCGGCCAGGCACAGCCAGATGGCCGCGGACATCCGCGGCTCGGGTTCCAGATTGGCCTGGGACGCGAGGATGAACACCGCCTGGAGAAGAAGGAGAACAAGAATGCCGAACCTCAGGGCGAAGGATGTGAGCATGCTTCGTGTCGCCTCCTTTCGTTCCGGGGCCGTCCAGTACTGTTTGTTCGGCATATTCATCATGCTCAGCGAGCCAAGCGCGAAGACGGCGTACATGGCCAGCATCAGCAAGGAGACGAGAAACAGTGTGATCAACTCCATCAGGAAGAACGACCGCCTCGCCATCCATCCGTCGGGTATGCCCGACCCGCCGAAGTGCGAGGCGACCGTCTCGGGCAGTTGTGGGTAATACCACACTGCCTGGATGACGGCGAGTAGCACCAGAACCGCATAGATGACAGCCACGCGCCCGACGGACATCATGTGGGTTCTCCCGGCAAGCGGAGATTGCCCGCTGCTGGCCGGGCAATCGCTCGCTGGCTTGCTGTTTGGCACACGGTGAATCGGTGCTCCTGCTATCTGCCGGTGCCGGCCTGCTCGGTCGTGAAACTGTTGACGATCCGTTCAAGTTCGGCCTTCGTGCCGTCAAACTCATCCTTCTCGATACGGAACACGAACCAATACACCATCGATTCCCCAAGGATGTAGACGCGGGACTCGACCATGGGCTTGCCATCGTCCTGGTAATCGGCAACGTAACGTGCGGCGGGCAATCCGGCAACCTTCTGCTCTGCCCAGCTATCAGCGCGGACCGTGTAGCCCTTGATGAGGCCCTTCAGGGTTTTGATATCGCCCTCGGCGGCGACCCTGGCGCTGTCAAACGCCGAACCATGCGAAGCCACGGTCAGCAACGCCCACACCTTCATTTCCGGGCTCAGCAGGTAGGTGGACATCTTGTATCCCCTGGGCGAGGGATTGCTGTAGAACGACCAGCCCGCCGGGGCGGTCAAGCTGATGCCCAGCTCCTTATTCTTGAAAAGGGCCGGGGCCGTCGGCTCCCTCTTCATGACTTGTGCCAACTCCATCACGCCGTCGCCCTGGTACTTGACCAGGTACTGGTGCGGGTCGGCCGAGAACCAGAGCGTGTGTTGCAGCACCTGTGTTCCGCCGCTGGTCACGGCGAGCGTAAGCTTCCAGCACTCATAAGCCCCGGCGGGCACCGACACCTTCTCTTTGGCTGTAACCTGGATTTCCACGTCCATCACCGAGCCTCCCATCACCGGGAAGATGGGGAAGGTGCTGCGGTAACCCTCGGCCAGAGGCATGCGGCGAATGACATAGATGGCCTGCTCGTTGTCGTAGGCCGTTCCTTCCAGATCGATCTCCCGCGACGTCCCGCCTTCCTTGGTGCCGGTGGTCAGCTTGACTTTGTTGCTCCCGAACTCGGCGCGGAAGTCGCCCATTTCACTGTTGTACGTGCGGCTGGCGATTGGGGCGAAGGTATCCTGCTCGGCGTCCACTCGGGTGTACTGATGCATATCGACCATGGGAATGACCATGTACGATTCGATGCGCCAGGCCTCCTTGGTTCCGGCCTTGATCGCCTCGGAGCTGTACGAGATCGTCCCGATCTCTCCCCCCGCCTCGCTCCTGATTCGCAGCCGCAGGACTTCGCCGTTCGACCAGGTGGCGGGCTTGAGCTTCATGGGCTCGATGCCCGGCTGCGTGCTGGTGACCGGTCGGCTCGCCACGGTTCCTCCCGGCAGCCGGTAGCGGAACGCGGTCAGGATGCTGCCGCCGGGGGGGATCATCTTCTCGACGAACAGCTCGATCCGCCCGTCTTGCGTTCGGCGGGCCATTTCCTTCGGTGTGGTTTCGAGCAGTTCGGCTGCCTTGGGCAGCCGGTAGATTTCGATCCGCCGCGTCGGCTCGCCGGTGGCCGGCCAGTGCTTCATGTAGTACCGGAACTCGTCGGTTTGACCCGCGACCGGTTGGATCGTGCCGGCCGCGCCTTCGTTCGTCATCAGGACCGGATGGCCCATGGGTACCGGTTCATTCAGCGTCACCTGGTAACGGAACATCTTCTTATCGTGCTTGACGGTGAACTTGAGCGGCCGGCCTTGGTCGTCGCTCATGCTGGTGACGTTGATGAAGTCTGAATTGGCGAAGCTCTCGGTCGTCAGGTCCCGGAGGCCCTCGTTCAGAAACTGGCTGACAAAGCGGAATTGGATGGTGCCGTCGGGCTTGATGTCGTTGATGCTGATCTGGGTCTTGGGCAGGGGCTTGACCGTCAGCTTCGCCGTGGCGACGGCGAGGAGGTGCATGTCATCCATGTCGGGCCGGGTGAGGGGAGAGCCCTCCACATCATATGCTCCCAAGCGGATGGTATATTCGCCCGCGGTCAGCTCACGGAGCTTGGGGCCGCTGATGTCTTCGGATCTCGACTTGCCTGTCGTGCCGCCGGAGATGAGGTCACCCACGTGAAACTCGAAGCTGCGCGTCTTCTTGGCTAGATCCGGGTCGAGGTCCCACTTGATCTTAAGGATGGTGTATTCGTAGACGGCGAAGGACTTTGAGGGCGTGGTCTCTTTCCAGCCCGGCTTAGGCGGCTCCAGCTTGAGCGAGATCGTCTCCCGGAGCCGGCAGCCGACGATATCGGGGAACGCCGGCGCGGGCATCAGCTTGCGAGCCCGGGCGATCAGGTCCGCCTGCTCGGGGAACTCGCTGATCAGCTTCTCGAAAGCCGCCTGCGCCTCGGCGGGTCGGTTGACCTTCTGGAGGCACAGAGCGAGCCGGAACTGCGCCTGGGCGACGTACGGCCGACCGGCCTGGGCATCATCGACGATTTGCTGGTAGAGCCGAATAGCCTCGTTGACGTCGCCGGCGGATTCCTCGGCGTGGATGGCTTTCTCGAGGAGGACGGCGGGCGTTTCGGCTGCGAGGTTGCCGACGACTGACAGAAGTGCGAAGGTGCTGGCGAGCATGGCGGGGTAGCGATACATGATGATTCTCCTCTGGCGGTGTCCGGGTTCCCTCTACAGCGGAACCGGCCCCGTCGGGCCTTTTTTCGCGGCGGCTCTCCTGCGGCCGCCGACTGATCCCAGTATGGCCTGGCTTTGTTACCGCCCTGTCACCGCGGTGTCCTTTCTGGGTCCTTTTTTCTGTCCGGAAACCGGCTGTCTCCGCTTCCGGTGGCTCTTGGGATGGCACCGTCGAATGCTGACCGACCGCTGGGGAGGCATGGCGGAAGGCCATCGCACGCCTGGCCGAGGCGGACGTGGTCGCGCTCTCCTCGGACAACGTCCGCGAGCCGCGATCTGGGCATTTCCCGCAAGGTTGCGGCATGCGGCTTCGACGGTTCGCCTGGTTGCTGCGGACGCCGTATAATGGCCGCCTTGCCGAGAGCCTTGCGCGGGTTCTGATAAGGGGCAATCGGCCGCTCACGTCAAACCAACGCTGAGTGATGATTCCGATGGATGAGTGCCACATGAAGCGAATTCCAACGGCCAGTGTCATTCTTGGGGTCGTCCTGCTCGCAGGTTTCTCACTGCCGACGGTGGCCCAGCAGACTTCGAGTGCCCCGACCACCGTGCCTGCGTTGACGGATATGACCGGGCTGACCGTTCAGGCGGTTCAGGCCCGGCTCGGTCGCCTGGAAATGGACGCACAACTGGACGAGGCCACGCGGGCCAAGGCGATCGAGTACTGCAGGCAGGCGATCAAGGAGCTGCAATCCACGGAGGAGTGGGTTCGCAAGGCCGCCGATTACCAGAAGGCCATCCAGGACGCCCCCTCGCAGCTTCAGGTCGTCAGGGACGAATTGAGGAAATCCCCCGAATCGCCCACCGTCCCGGCAGAGGCGGCTGAGGGCACCCTGGAACAGCTCCGGCAGGGGCTTGCCAAGGCCGAGGCCGACCTCGACAGGAGTAAGCAGCAACTCGTCGGCCTCGACAGGGAGCCCAGACGAAGACTCGACCGCCGGACCGAGGTCAGGCAACGGCGGGAAGAGATCGGTCATGAACTCGCTTCGGTGGCCGAGCCCCAGGGGCCGGCGGCAGTGACCACGGCTTTCAGCGTTTACGTCCAGGCTCGGGCCAAGGCCAGGGAGGCCGAACTGGCCGCATGCGACAGGGAGCTGGCCAGCTACGAGACCACGAGTGACCTGCTCTCGGCTCAGAGGGACCTGGCTATCCGACAGGTGTCACAGAATGAGAGACTGGTCGCACTCTGGCAGGAGGCGATCGCCCAGCAGCGCCGGGAGGAGACGGCTCGCCAGGTGCGCGAAGCGGAGGAGGCCAGACGACGGGCGGATGCCGAGAGCCAGCCGGTGGCCAAACGGATCGCAGCCCTGGCGGAAGAGAACAAGAGACTCGCCGAGCGACGCCAGGAGATCGGAAGGCAACTCGGACAGACGGTGCAGGAGTACAACTCGCTGAAGAGCCTGTTGGACCGGACGACGCGAAACGCCGAGACGGTGCGCGAGAAAGTACAGGCCGCGGGCGTGACCAAGGCCATGGGACAGTTGCTTCGAAAGGAGCGGATGGAGCTTCCCAAGGTCAGCGCTCTCCGGCGGAAGGTGGAGTTGCAGCATGAGACCATTGCGGAGGTCGAGCTGGAATTGCTCGATTTGCGGAAACAAAGGGACCTTCTGGTCGACATCCCCTCCCTGGTCGCACGGGACATGCTGCAGTTCGATCCGGCCTTCGTGGAAGGGAGAAAATGGTTCGAGGATGAGCTAACGAAATGGTACGCGAACCAGCGAGACAGTCTTCAATCGCTGATCACCGATAATAGCACCTATGCCAGCCGGCTGATTGACGTGCAGGACGTCACCGAGTCGCTGATCAAGGAGACGGAAGAGTATCTGAGTTTCATCAACCAGCATATTCTCTGGCTGCGCAGCCACGAGGAGATGAGCATCTCGAGCCTGACCGAGGCATGGGACGCGGCAAAATGGTTGTTCAGGGAGGCGGAGTGGGGCGACGCGGTGCAATCCCTGGTCCGGGACGCTCGAGGGCGCCCGTTTCAGGCGGCTTTCAGCCTGCTGGTGGTGCTGCTGTTTCTCGGAAGCCGCCCCCGGTTTCGCCGGCTGCTCGAACGCAGTGGCGAGAAGGCCCGGCAGAAGCTCAACACCTCGTTCGCCCCGACGGCGGTCGCGCTGGTGTGTACGCTCATGCTGGCTCTGTCATGGCCGGTGGTGCTGTCGTTGCTGTCGTGGCGGCTGAACCTGGCGCCGTCGGCGTCCGAGACGACCAAGACGATCGGCATGGCCTTGGCCCGAGTGGCCGCGTGGCTGCTGATCATCGGCGGCATCCGCGAGCTGTTGCGCCCCAAAGGGCTGGCCGAAGCTCACCTGGGCTGGGCGCCGAGCGCGCTGAAGGTGGCCCGATGGCACCTGGGGTGGCTCCTGCTGATCGGGACGCCGATGCTGTTCATCGTCGGTTTTGTGGAGCAGTGGCAAGTGGTCGCCGACTGGAAGGACTCGGTTTCCCGACTCGCCTTTCTGGTCGTCCTGGCCGCCTTCACCGTTTTCACCGCCCAGGTGCTCCGGCCGAGCAGCGGCATTTTCGCGGGGCGGATCGCGGGTCATCGCGGCGGGACCATGGATCGATACCGGTGGGTCTGGTACTCATATCTGGTCGGCATCCCGATCGTGCTGGCGGGCTTCACCATCGCCGGCTACTACTATACTTCGCTGCAGCTCATGGCCCGAGTCTACCGTACGGCGTGGTTTGTGCCTGCCATGCTCGTCATTCGCGGGCTGATCCTTCGATGGTTGTTCCTGACCCACCGTCGGCTGGCGATTGCCCAGGCCCGCAAGCGTCTGGTCGACAAGCTCGCGGAGCAGGCCCGCGATGGCGGGCAGCCCGGCGGGGAGGCGACCGCTGAGGAAGCCGAGCCTGAACTCGATATCGCCACCCTGAGCCAGCAGACACAGCACCTGTTCCGCGCCGCACTGTGGCTGGTCCTTGCCATCGGCCTGTGGCTGATCTGGGCCGATATTCTTCCCGCGATCAATTACCTTCGAGGCATCACTCTGTATCAGCCTCGCGCGGACCTGGCCATCACCCTGGTTGATCTGGTCCTGGCCATCGTGACGGTGATCATGACGATCAGCGCGGCCAAGAACGTGCCCGCGTTCCTGGAGATCACCGTGCTGTCCCATCTGCCGCTGAAATCCGGCGAAAGGTACGCGATCGTCATGATTGTCCGATACGCGATCCTGGCGATCGGCACCGTGGTGGCGTGCGGCTTCGTGGGGGTCAGTTGGACCAACGTGCATTGGCTGATCGCCGCGATGACGGTCGGCCTGGGCTTCGGCTTGCAGGAAATCTTCGCCAACTTCGTGTCCGGCCTGATCCTGCTGTTCGAGCGGCCGATTCGCGTCGGCGACACGGTGACCGTCGGGGACATCAGCGGAACGATCAGCCGCATGCAGATCCGGGCGACGACCATCATCACCTGGGACCGCAAGGAGTTGATCATTCCCAACAAGGAGTTTGTGACCGGCCAGGTGATCAACTGGACGTTGTCCGACCAGTCGCTGCGGATCGTCATTCCGGTGGGCGTCGCGTACGGCTCGGACACCGCCCAGGTCGAGCGGATCCTGCGAGCGGTTGCCGCAGAGCATCCCGAGGTGCTCAGGGACCCCGCCCCGCAGGCGTTCTTCATCGGCTTCGGGGCCAGCTCGCTGGATTTCGAGTTGCGGGTGTTCATCGAGGGTGTCGACCGCCTTCTCGCGGTGAAGCATGCCCTTCTGAACGCGATCGACAAGGCTTTTCGCGCCGCCGGCATCGAGATCGCCTTCCCGCAACAGGACATTCACATCCGGTCGGTCAAGGACGTCTTTCCGGTGGTTCAGAAACCGGGCGACTAGCAAATCACTGCAGTGCCGACGGGTGACCGGGTCGCGATGGTCGAACGGCGCAGGGTGTGCGCCGATGAATGTCATCCTTGACTCATCCTTCAGCCTTCGTCATTCATCCTTCCCCGGTCACCGTCACCACGATCTGCCGCTGGCGGGGCTTGATGTCGCACTCGAGGTGGAAGATCTGCTGCCAGGTGCCCAACGCGAGCTGCCCGTTGCTGACCGGTACGGTGAGATCCGGTCCGAGCCATGTGGCTTGCAGGTGCGAGTGGCCGTTGCCGTCGTTCCACGCCTCCTCGTGACCGTAGTCGCGGCTGGGCGGGATCAGCCGGTCGAGCAGTTCGGGCAAGTCGTGCTTCAGACCCGGCTCGAACTCGATGGTACCCAGTGCCCCGGTGTTGCCAATGTTGAACAGGTGGGCGATTCCCGTGCGGATGCCCGATGCCTGGACGATTCGCGCCACCTGCTCGGTGATGTCGTGCATGTCCCGATGCCCCGACGTGCGGATATCGATGCGGTCCTGGTGCGTCACGGTCTCGGCTGCCTCACTCACGGGGTTGGGTGGTTGTCGTCTCGGCCGGCTCGGTTTCCGGCCGGGGCCGCCGCAGCGAAGATCGCAGTTTGTCCATCAGCCCCTTGCCCCCTGCGGGCGTGGTCATATCGATCTTGACGATCCGGCCCTGTGTTTTCCGGTTGACCGACAGGCGCAGTTGCTTCTGATCGGCAATGAGCTTCTCGAAGTCCTTCACGTTCGTGACCGCGTTGTCGTTCACGTGGGTGATGATCTCGTAGGGAATCATGCCCGCCACGGATGCCTTGCCGCCGGGCTCGATCTTGGACACGATCACGCCCGGGTCGTCATCTTTTTTCTGGAAGTAGCGGCGAACCTCGTAGGTCAGGTTGCGTACGGTCATACCCAACGACTCCGACTTATACCGGGGCGCCGAATCGAAATGGGGAGGGCTGACGATCACCTCAAATTCCTTTCTGACCACCTGACCATCATGAAAGAACTCGGCGGTGTATTTCTTGCCGAATCCCAGGTCGGTCAGCGCCCGGGTGAAGCTGTTTTCGGCGTCCGGCCACGGCTTGGGCAACTGCTCGAGGTACTCGGCCGGGACCTCGTCGAGGCGGTCCCACGGGAACGATTCGTATCCGCCGTAGCGGTCATCGCTCAACCTGACCTCAAGCGGCTTGGGGTGCCCCTCGACGTGAAGCCGGATCAGGATGTATCCCGCCTCGATGCCGGCCTTCGCCGCGGGCGAACCGGGATGCACGAAGGTGACCAGCGCCCCGCTCCGTCCGTCGCCGGTCAGCTCGGACACGTTGTTGGCCCGTGCCAGTTCGCGGTTAAGGGCCTGCAGCTCCACCCCCAGCCATGCCAGCCGGTTCTCTTCCTCCTCGCTCAGCGGGACGTTGTTCAAATCGATCTGGTTGGGCAGATCGGCAAGGGCCTCCTGAACGTACATCGCCGGCGTCATCTGCACCCCACCTGATGAGTATGAGTATTCCTCCCGCAAGGTCACCTTCTTACGCCTGGCGATCGGGAGGGTCACCAGCGACAGATCCCTGTCGAAAAGGAAGACGCCGCGCATGTCGCCCACCGACTCGGGATACACCCGCTGTTTCCAGCCGGTCGTGAAAGCCGCGATGCGGTCATGGCCGTAGTAACCGATACGCGTCTCACCTTTCACGGATAGGTCGGCGGATAACAGCATCTGGTCCCGGTATTCGAGAAGCGGGCGTTGCGAGGTGCGAACGGCGCCCTCTAGTGGCGTCTCCAGCATCACCAGCAGGCAGCCGTAATCGGTCAGCGAGCAGTCGAACTTGGCCGGCACCGGTTTGCCCTGCGCGGGGTGAACCACAACCCGTTCGAGCCTCGCGGTCACCTTGGCCTCAAGCTGGGCAAGCACCATGACGCGTTTCTCGTCGAGCAGCAACCCCATGACGTTCCGCTCGGTGGCGTCTGCGTCGTCGCCGTCCTCGTCGTAATAGGAATACGAGCGGTATCGCTCCTGTCCCTGCGATTTCGGGCTGCGGAAGCTCAGCGCCACACGGAGCAGACACTGGTTGCAGCGGTCCTCAAGCGCCTTGAGGGTTGCGGTCATATCCTGAGCGGGCACAGTGTCCCAGCCCTGCGGGGAGCCCTTCCACGTCTCGTCGGCCGACACCTGATCCTTCATGGACACGGCCACCGGCGTGCCTTCCCTGGTCACAACCAGGCACTGCGAGGGGGTGGCGCAGAATCGCCGGTTCGAGGCCGTCGAGGTGATGCTGAGGGGCATCGCGGCGACGTTGGCCGCCCATTCGCCGTTCAGGTTCTTGTAAGTGACCGCCAGGTAGGGTCCTGTCCCGGCGGCGTCAAAGGCCAGCGGCCTGGTCCCCGGCAGCGGCTCACTCAGTTCCAGAAAGATGGCATTCTGCTGCGTGGCGTAGCCGGAGATCTTCGCCTTGACCGAGGCGCTGCCGAAACGGACCACCATGTCTTTCACGAATCGCGGGTGCATCAGGGGGTCGGCGGTTAGCACTTGTGTCGGCGACAGCAGGAACCCCGAGGCTTCCATCGGGCGTTCCTCGCTGACCATTTCGTCGGCGCTGTTCATATGGTATCTGCCGCAGTTGGGGCACCGTTCCAGGAGGCCGCGGGCCTCAGGCGGCTCGCCCTTGTCGTACTGGAGCGTGCACTCGATGCGAACCAGCGAGGGGGCCAGACCATCGAGCAGTGCGATCTGTTCGGCCGGCGACAGCGGCTCCTTGTCCGTGGCCGTCGCGGTCAGCAGCAGCGAAAGCAACACAATGGATTGTCCGGTCATCGTGTTTCTCCTCTCAAGTTACTCCTTCTCGTACTCACGAGAGAAATCGAGCACCACCTGGCGCATCAGGCCGTTGCGGAGCACGGTCAGCAGCACTCGGTGCTTGGTGCCCACGTTTCGGATCGCCTCCTCGTGAATCGCCTTCACCTCATCGAGCGTGGTCACATCTTTCCCCTCAATCTTCAAGAGAATGTCTTGTGACTGGAGGCCGGCGTTCGAAGCGTTCCCCGGATACTTGATCCCGAACACGAATACGCCCTTCTGTCGATGGAAGTAGAGATCGGGGTTCTCGAACTGGTTGATCGTCTTGAGGGTCATGTCCCAGCGCGGGCAGTCGAGCTCCTCGCCCTCCACTTTGCCCTTCTCACGCGGGGTGACTTCCAGCACGAGCGGGGCCGAGTTCCGCAGAAGTTCGAGCCTCGCGGGCTTGTGCTTCGGGAGGAGCCCGAGTTCCCGCCGGATCGCCGGAAGGTTCTCCTCGGTGATAGCGTTGAGGGGTTTTCCGTTGACCCTCAGGAGCCGGTCTCGCGGCAGAATGCCGGCCCGTCGCGCCGGGCTGTCCGGATCGGTCTCCGCCACGATGACTCCCTCTTTTCCGTCGAAATACATGTTGCGCTTGAAATCCTTGAGCGGCTGAAGCTGCAGGCCCATCCAGCTCCAGTTGACGTGTCCGGACTCACGGAGTTGCGGCACGATGATGCGAATGGTATCGGAGGGGATGGCAAAGCCCATGTCGCCGCCGAAAAACGCTCCGCGGGTATTGATGCCGACGATCTCGCCGTCGGTGTTGACCAGCGGCCCGCCCGAGTTGCCCGGGCTGATCGAGGCGTCGGTCTGAAGCCACAGGCTGTATTCGCCGGCCTCGGGCAGAAACCGGTCCTTGCAGGAGATGATCCCGATGGAGACCGAGCGGCTCAGTCCCCACGGGGCCCCCATGGCCATGACGAAATCGCCCTCCTTCAGCTTCGTCGAATCGCCCAGAACGGCGTGGGGCAGCGGTTTGGCATTCTCGGGCACGACAAGCTGAACCAGGGCCAGGTCGGTGTCCTTGTCCGTGCCGAGGACCTTGGCGTCCATCGCCTGTCCGTCCAGGAGCAGGCATCGCACCTCCGTCGCCTTCTCGACGACGTGCCAGTTGGTCAGCAGCTCTCCGTCCGGAGAAATGATGACCCCGCTGCCGGAAACGTCCTCGGTGCGTTTTTTGCCCTGTTCGTGGCTTTCCCGCAGACACTTGACGAAAACAACCGCGGGAAACACCTTGTCCTTGGCCTGCTTGACGACCTCGCGGAAATCGAGCCGTTCCAGCCCTCCGGCGTCGCCGGCGGGTGCCGACTCGGCCGCGATGGCGGGAACGCTCAGGGAGCAGCAAAACACCAATATCGTGAAAACACGCGTCACGGCCGATACCTCCTGAAAACACCGATGCGCGTCGGACGACCAGTGGCGAACCCTGTTGTACGGTAAGTGTACAGTCCCGCACCGGGTTTGTCGAGCCCGAAAGGAAAACCTCCGGCAGGGCTCATGGCGGCTCAGACTCCGGATACG
Organism: Phycisphaerae bacterium; assembly: GCA_030372985.1. Classification (GTDB taxonomy): domain Bacteria; phylum Planctomycetota; class Phycisphaerae; order UBA1845; family PWPN01; genus JAUCQB01. The sequence continues at coordinate 45,148 of JAUCQB010000172.1, read as the reverse complement.
GATGCCCCGTCCACTCCGGCGAAGCCCAGCGACGCCGGATGGGTGGAGTCTCGATTACGCATCGACGGTACGAGCTGCCGAGCAAAGACGTCGATCAGCCCGGTAGGGCGTGCTCCGCACGCCGCCCCATCTGCACACGGCAGGACGTGTTCTGCATGCCGCCTTTGCTGAACCCTGACCTCTGAACCCTGCCCCTTCCTCACGATCCGCGTTTCAGGATGAACGGTTCGAACAATCCGTATCCGACGGTGGAATAACCCCCTCCCGGCGGCGGGCCTTTTTCGGGGGCGTTGTCCCACATGCCCGGCCAGGCAGAGCCCAGACCGGGCTCGCCGTGGTGCGGGCCCAGAGTGTTTTTGAGCGTGCCGATGACAACGACCTCGATGTCGTTGCCGTACTGCTTCAGAACATCGGTCACTTCGAGTTCCCACGGCTGGTGCCAGATGTAGCCGGCGGGCCGGCCGTTGACCTTCACCGCCGCGACGCTGCCCAGCCAGGCCGGCAGCGAGACGTAGTAACGGCCGTTCTTCGAACCGACGTCAAAGGACCGCGTGTAGGCCACGCCGTGCGAAAACAAGGGCATACCCTGCGTATTCCAGGGGCCGAGCTTCAATTCCCTGGGCGGCACGATCGCAAAGCCCTTCTCGGCCGGCTCCAGACTGAAATCGCCCAGCACGTACGCGGCCGCCAGTTCGTGGAACGTGGTCAGCGGCGAGGCCTTGATCACCACGCGATTCTCGCCCACTTGGGCGGCTTCGGTGATGTCGATCTTGCCGAAGGCCTTGTCGAGCCACCATTGGCCCTCGGCCGCCTTCACTTCCTTGCCGTTGCACATAATCGCGTACAGGTCCGCCCGCTCGATCACGATAAACAACGATGCGGGCACCTTCTCGCGAATGGTGAATCGATAGATCGCCTCCAGACCGCTGCTTGACGAGAAGCGATGGCGGATCAGCTCATCCTCGAACTGCACCGCCCGGTCCCATGGATTACGCTCCAGCCCGTTCTCGGCAAAGACGAAATTGGCCGCCTTCAGAACGTTGATGTTCTCTCTCGTCCGCCCGCCCGAAGTGACGTCCACATAGTCGATGGTCAGCACGTTGGGCTCGACCCGGCGGACCTTCACGTCGCCGCCGGCCTTGACCTCGCCGCGATCGCTCAAGCTCCGCGGCCGCCCCGGGCCGACTCGCCGATCAGTGTGCAGGGCCAGCAGCAGACTGCCGCCCGGAGCCAGCTCGACGGGGATGCGAATACCCTTGTCTGCCTGTTCGTAGACCACCTGCTCAGCCTTGCCCTGCTCGATACTCCACTCTTCCGCCGAGCCGGCGACCGACTCGACCGTCGCCGAGCATGATCCATCCAGGCTCGTGTTGACCAGGAGTAGCAACTCCCCGTCGGCCAGATGCCGGCGGTGATGAAAGAGGATGCCCCTGTCACCGGGCGCCTGCCGGACTGCAAAGCCGTCTTTGCTCATATCGAGCAGCATCTCGGGCAACCGGTCAACATCCACCTGCTTGACCTTCGGGCCTTGAACCAGCTCGGCCGCGCGCTCGGAGTCCTGGCCTTCGACCCGGCTCGGCGGATCGCCGCAACTCAGCATCACCCCACCGCTTTTCACGTAATCGCCCAGCACCTTAACCGTCGCGGCATTGAGATTCTCGGTCATCGGCGGCAGCACGAGCGTTTCGTACTTGCGTTTGCCGACAACGAGGCGCTCGCCCTCGGCCGAGCCCTCACGCTGAATGGTGTCCTCGGCCACGATGTCGTAGTCCACCTGGGCCAGGGTCAGCGTGGTCACCAGCTTCTGAAAGTTTGTGCCGATCTCGTCCAACCGCTTCTTGCTGTCGGGGTCACCGTTGTACATCCAGGCGGTTGTGGTCGGTTCAAGCAGCGCGATTCGATTGATCTGTTCGCCCTGCGACATCGCCGCCGACAGGCGGGCGAAGTACTCGGCCGAGACGTGGTACGCCTCCCACCACGGCTCGTGATACGAAAACGACTGCGGATGGTCGTGCTTGCGGGCCCCGCGAATGGTGACGTAGGAGAGGTGCTCATTAAGCGTGTTGACACCAAGCACGTACAACCAGTCGCCGATTCGCTTCATGTCCTCGAAGCGCAGGTCCCAGCCGCCCGCCCCGTAGGCCTCGCAGAGCGTGCGCTTGCGGCCCAACTGGTTGGCGACGCTGGCCAGTTCCTTGACGATGCGGACGTTGCCGAACTGGGCATGCGGACTGTCCTGGTTGTACTGGTTCATGAGCACATCAATCGCCGGGCGCTGGTGCCACGCATACATCGCCATGCTGTCGGGCACCGGCAGGCAGTTTGGCCACTCGTGCTCCCAGTAGTGGCCGGTGAACTCGAGGTTGTTGTGCTCGCAGAACTGATAATACGGCTTGCCCCAGCACGCGACGAACAACTCGTGCAGGAGTTGCAGGTAATTGTGCCGGACGCGCTTGTAGTCCCCCACCGGCTGGTTCAGACAGACAAGATGATCGAGCAACGAATATCCCCACCGTTTCTCGAACTCGACAGGCAGGCGATCGGTCCACGGCAGGCCATCGACCGGTTGGATCTTCGGCTCGTCGGTGAAGATGCCCGGCACGCGCTTGCCGAAGTGCTGGCCGATCTCACGTCGATAGCGCTCGGCGGTCACGTTGAGGAACTTCTCGACCACGCCCGGATAAAGCAGATCAACGTAACACCGATTGCCCGTCCAGGCCGCATCGGTCGCGCGTACGACCGAAAAGGCCACGTACTTGCCGGTCGAAAGTGTCTCGTTGGCCCGGATCTGCCGACTGACGTTCTCATACTGCTCCCCATCGAGCCTGTAGACCGCGACCATGTCCGCGCCCCAGGCCGGGGGCGCATCTGACTCTCTCATTTCCAGGCCGCGCCCGCGCGATTCCGGCATCGCCTCTGGCACAAACCCTCCCGCAAAGCCCGACGGGTATGAGTTCTCGTCGTAGATCCAGACGTTCATGTTCAGTCTCTCGGCCTCTGCCAGGGCCGCTCGCCAGAGTCGGAACCAGTCATCCGACAGGTAAGGGGTCATCAGGCCGGGCCGTGGATGAACGAAGACCTGCATGACCTTCTGGGCTGCCAGGTCTCGCATCGTACCGACGACCTGCTCCTCGGTCAGCATGTCATTCCATACCCACAGCGGTGCGGTGGCGTATTCGCGCGGGGGTTTCTCGAACAACGCGAAGGCCTCAGACATGTCAGTTGCCTGGACGTCTGAAGTTCGCAGCAAACAGCAGCAAATCAGTGCGGTTGTGACGACGACGAAACTGCTTGAAGAGGCAGGCATGTGACGTCTCCTCGTGTGTGTGCCCCGGGCTCCGGCCCTGCGGCCGGATCAGCAAGCCATGCTACCGGCCCCGATGCGAATGGACAAGAAACCCATACAGCGAGGGTTGAAATGGCTCTCTTCTTGGCCGACAATGGACGGTCGCGTTGAGTAGTGTTGTCCCTTCAAAGAGAGGTAGCGAGCCATGAGCATCGATCTAAGCCGACGAGAGATCCTGGGCGCGGCGGCGGTCGCAGGCGTCGTGGCCGTCGGGTGCAGCCGGCACTCTCAACGGATCAGAAGCGATGTGGAGCCCGCCGAGGTGGTGAGAACAACCAGGCGCTCGCAGACTCGCATCCGCAAGATTTACCTCGCCAAGCCCGTGCCGACGTGGCCGAAGCCTTCGCTCGACGTGCAGGCGGAGATGAAGCGCATCGACGGCATCCTGGCCGCGATGGCGGACCGGATGGGCGGTATTCAACTCGAGGGCGGCGAACTCTACCGCGTACCGGAGGACATACCCGGCTCCGCCGAGGTTCTGGGCAACCCGGACGGCCTGCTGGTGTTCAACCTCACTTCGACGGTAGGCCGGCATCTGGGCAAGCTCACCGCCACAGGTCTGCCGACGATCCTGTTCTCGCAGCCCTATAGCGGACACGATTGGTCGACTGTCGCTCCGCTTCAGAGAGCCGGTCACCGCGTGATCTGCCTGGCCACCAGCGATTTCAGCGAGATTCCCGATGCCCTGCGGCTGGTGCGGACGGTGCATCTGCTCCGTGACACGCGAATCGTCCACCTGAGCACTGGCCCATACTCGACTGAGCGAGCCGCACAAATCAAGGAACAACTCGGGCCGACGGTCGTATCGATTACCCCGGAGCGCCTCGACACGGCCTGTCGCGCGGTCAGCGACCAGGCCGCTCAAGCGGAAGCCCAGGAATGGATCCGCGGCGCGGTCAAGGTCGTTGAGCCGACGGAGGCCGAGCTCGTGGCGTCGGGACGGTTGTACCTGGCCCTGCGGGCGATCATGAACGAGGAGCGCGCCCAGGCCTTCACGATCAACTGCCTCGGCATGTTCCACCAGAAACGGCTGCCGGCCTATCCATGCCTCGCGTTCGCCAAGCTCAACGACATCGGCCTGACGGGCGTGTGCGAGGCCGATGTCGACTCGACGCTCACCCAGATCATGCTGACCTACGCCTTTGGCGTTCCCGGGTTCGTCAGCGACCCCGTCATCGACACGGCGAGCAATACCATCATTCACGCGCACTGTGTCTCGGCCACGCGCATGGACGGCCCGAGCGGGCCCCGGGCGCCTTACATCGTTCGCAGCCACCTGGAGGACAACAGGGGTGCGTCGCTGCGGGTCAAGATGCGGCTGCAGCAGACCATCACCGCCGCCAAGCTGGTGGACCTGAGCACCATGCTGATCTCGACCGGCATAATCGTCGACACCCCCGATTGCGACCGGGGCTGCCGCACCAAGATCACCACCAAGGTAACCGACGCGAGGAAAGTGATGAACAACTACAGCGGTGGACTGCACCGCGTCATCGTTTACGGGGATCGAGTCAATGCGGTCAAGGACCTGGCGACTCTGATGCAGTTCAAGGTCGTCGAGGAATGCTGAAGGAGGCTGTCGAACATGGCGACTGATTGCGGATCACACGGCGGACACTCAGGCGGCTGCTCATGTTGCTCGTCGGGCTTGCAGGCGGCGATCCAAGCGGCCAAGCGGGCAGGAGTATCTCGAAGAAATCTGCTGGTCGGCGCCGGCACAGTGGCCGTGGGCAGTTGGGCGATCGCCGCCCGGGCGGCTCAGGCTCAGCAGGCCGCAGCCGCCGGCGAACCGAAGTTCATCCCGGCCAACGAACTGGTCGTCCAGCCGGTGCTGACCTACGCGGTGCCCAAGCGAGGCAACCAGACCAGTTGGCGACCGTGGGGCGGGATTCAGACTCAGGCCCAGGCCGATGAAGAGGCTGCTCGCATCGAGCAGGAACTGCGCCAAATGGCCGACTCGACCAGGCTGGCGATCAAGTTCCTGCCCGTCGCCAAGGTGCAGAGCAAAGAACAGGCGTCAAATGTGGCCAAGACAAAGTGCGACGTCATGCTCATCTACGCCGCCGGCGGCGGGCGCGAATGGCTGGAGCCCCTCACCAGCAAGGACCGTCCCACGCTTTACTTCCTGCGGCATCGCTCGGGGCCGGTATCGCTGTACTACGAGATTCTTCACCCGCATTTCCTGCGCAAAGCGACCGATCAGTACGCCGACACGGGCATCGACGTCAACGACGTGGTGGTGGACGAGTACGCCGATCTGGCGTGGCGCATGCGGGCGCTGCTGGCCCTGCGCAAGACGCTGGGGACGCGGATCGTGGCCATCGGCGGCGTGGGCGGCTGGGGTGCCGGAGGCACACTGGCTCCGCCGATTGCCCGCGAGAAGTGGCGCCTGGACATCCGCACGGTCTCGTATCCTGACGTGGCCAAACGCCTGGAGTCGCTGAAAAAGGACGAGAAGGTCGTCGCCGATGCCCGCAGCCAGGCCGCCGAGTACCTGGCTCAGCCGAACACCGTGCTCAAGTGCGACAAGAAGTACGTGGAGAACGCGTTCGTGCTCTACAAGGCCTTCAAGGACATGATGAAGGAGCACGACTGCACGGCCATGACCATCCAGCACTGCATGGGCACCATCATGCCGATCTCAGAGACCACCGCGTGCCTGCCCCTGAGCCTGATCAACGACGAGGGCTGGCTGGCGTTCTGCGAGTCGGACTTCGTGGTCATCCCGTCGGGCATCCTCATGCACAATATCACCGGCCTGCCGGTGTTTCTGAACGACCCGACATGGCCACACCACGGGGTGGTCACCATCGCGCACTGCACCGCACCGCGCAGGATGGACGGCAAGAACGACGAGCCGGTTGAGATTCACACCCACTTCGAGTCTGACTACGGGGCCGCCCCGAAGGTGGCCATGAAGGTGGGGCAGATGACCACCAACGTCGTGCCGGACTTCGAGTGCAAGAAGTGGGTGGGTGCCCTCGGCACGGTCGAAGCCAACCCGTTCCACGACATCTGCCGCTCGCAGACCGACATCGCCATCAAGGGCAGTTGGCAGAAACTGCTCGAGGACATGCGCGGCTTCCACTGGATGACCTGCTACACCGACTGCATGAAGGAAGTTGGCTACGCCATCAAGCATCTGGGCATCGGCTGGGAAGACGTGTCCGCATAAGTGGGGCTGACGCAACTGGGGCCGACGCAGGTGGGGCCGACGCCCTCGTCGGCCCTTTGGGAGACGACTTGGGTAGGGTCCGCGCCAGCCACGGCGGGCAGGCCTGCGGACCATTCGCTCTTCATGACCGTCCAGGACGGCGCGGTCCGCCGGGGCGGACCCTACTTTTCGCTCGGCGACTTGAACACCGGTGCCGGGCCGGTCAGCCAGCGCAGCTCCTGCCGCTGCGCCTTGCGACACTCGTAGAGCTTCAAAACAGCCGCCAGTTCGCTCTCACTGAGCCCCGCGATGCCCTTGTCATCGCGCCAGCCGTTGGAGGTGGCGATCGGTACTCCGTAGTGCTCGACGCCGAAGACCGTGTAATCGAGACGTGTCACTGCCTGCCAGTTACACGACCACAACACATTGCGGAAGTTGGCGAAGATCCCGTAAGGCCAGGTCACGGGCTCGCAGTGGCTGTCCTGGTAGCAACCATGGGCCATCATGGCATATCCGGGCACATCGAGCCAGCGGTTCTTGCCGTCGAAGCTCATTCCCTGGCAATCACTGACCAGAAACGCGACCTTGGGTTGAGTGGTCCAGACGAGCTGCGTCAGATCGCGGACCAGCTTCATCATGGCGCGGTCGGGGTACTCGCGATTCTCCCCGGCTGCGAGCGTCCCCGCTCGGATCTGGAACGTCTCATCCCAGACCAGTGCGTCGATCTCACGGCCATACTCGGCCAGAAAAGCCTTCAGATAACTTAGATACCGCTGATAGACCTTCGGATGAACGGGGTTCTGGATGTACGGCTCGCCGACCGTGTCCGGGCCGAGCCAGCCGCCCGGAATCAGTATCTCCGCGGCCTTGTTGAATCCGGCCCCGTCGCAAGCCGTCAGGCCGTCGGCGAAATACACGCAGACCCGGAACCCCTTCTCTTTGGCGTACCGGATCCGCCGGTGCATGTCGGCCTTGGTCATCTTCACCGGTTCGAGCGTCGGGAAGCCCTTCTCCTTCATCTCGGCGGCCTTGGGGAAGGCCGTCCACTCGTCGTCCAGCTTGCCGGTCGTCTCGTCGAAGGTGTAGCGGCCCAACATGTCGTACCAGCCGTGAAGAGTGAAAACGATCTTCGAGCGCTCGGCCTTGGGGATGAGCTTCTCCGCCGCGTCGATGTCCTCGAACCAGCCCTTGCCGCCGTGGCTGAGATAGTCGTAGTGCTGCCAGGCGACATCGTGCAGCCAGTCCGGCCCTTCTTTCACATCGGACAGCGGGATGGCGTACCACGATTGCAGAGCCTTCTCCGGACCGCCGTCCTGAATCACCGTCCAGAAGACCCGCTGCTCGGGCTCGGTCATCGGCACTCTGCTGCCCAGATACACGCAATTGAACTCGCCCTCACGCGAGGTTGCACTGTCGGCCAGCCGGAAACCCGTGCTGAAGAACGGATCGGCCATGTGCGTCAGGCGCGGGCTGCCCTCCCCTGCCGACTCGCTGATCAGGGGTATCGCCAGGACCTCCTGGGACCCCTGGCGAGCCAGGGCCTGTCCGCTCAGTCGCCAGACCCACTGACGGCCAGGCTCATTCTCAACCACATCGCCCTGACCGTTATATCGCGGCGTGAAAATCGAATGCTTCGGCCCCGGCAACGCGATGTTGTTGCCGACCATGAGGATGAGATCCTGCTTGAGCGGCGGCGCCGTCGGCTGGAGGGTCACGGCTCGCCGGACAACCGGAAAACCCCCGAACTTGGCGAACCTCACCTCGTACTTGACGATCAGCGGGATCCGCGGGGCCAGGTCGTACTCAATGGCCATGCCCGTGGCTCGCTGCTCGATCCGGGTCGGCCGATCGCAGACAACGATGGTCTCCTTGACCGGTTCGGAGGCCGCCTGACCGGCCGGAACCAGTGCCAGGCGGATGAAGTTGTCTCCGGTGGCCGATTGCGTCAATTGCTGGCCTTCCGAGTTGGCCAGCCCGACAATGTTGCCCAGTTCCGAGACCTTGAGCTTCCAGTCATCCTGCACGAAGATCCAGTCTTCGGCCGAAGCCGATCCGGTCAATGCCAGGCCCAACAGACCAATCAGTACACATCTCCGCATGCGGTCCTCCTTGATTCGCAAGGGCGAATATGAAAACCGCAGACGGACGAAATGGCAAGCCCAGGGGAACGGTTCGGGGTTCAGGGTTCAGAACGGGTGGCCGGGTGGCATGGCCACGGCTTCGCGTGGCCATGTCCCTTCATCACAGGCACACGCTCCGCACCGGACCTCGCCGCGCAGTCAACCGTCAATGATCGTGAGATTTGTTGTCCCACACTTCGACGCGTGTCCGATCGGAAGCCAGGACCGTGATCCGGTAAAAGAGTGCGTGATGCTGGTAGCGGCCTTCCATGTGGTCCTCCGGCCCACGAACGCTGAGGACCACAAAGGAGTCGGGCACCGTCTCTCCAAAGTCACCATGAAACATAGGCCGAGCCACACGCTGAGCCTCACTCCAACGGTCGTTCAAGGCGTCTAGCTGCTCTCGATCATCGACCCCGACGAACCGCCCAGACCGGTCCGGCTTGACCAGATCGATGAATTCATCAACTCCTGCACCGCGCGCCTCTGTCAGTTGTTGCTCGTGCGCGATCTTCAGATCCTGAAGGACACTCCGCCATGGCCGGTTGACTTCAGTTTGGATGTAGAACTGGCGGTGGACTCCGAAGCCGAACACCGCCCAACTCTCCACCTGAACCGGCCCGTGACCCTGGGGCAACATGATGTAGGAAGGCAACGCCCGGGGCCATTTGAAGTAGATCCATACCCCTGCCACGGCCAGCAGCAGCGCGAGGACTATGAGCCCGCGCCGCCTCGGCCGCCGAGCAGGCTGAGGAGGCGCATCTGACTGGGGCAATGATTCCTGATCCATACCGCCCCCTCTCTGGCTCCGCCCCGCTCCGCTCGCAGCTATTGCCATCCGGACCCCTACTATACCATAGCCTTGATCCCCATAGAAATCGCATCCGGACGGGATGGGGTCTTGACAGATAGAAATCAATTTCTATTTCGCAAAACCGCGCCAATTCGTTTTGGTATCTCAGCCGCCGGCTGCTATACTGGACGCCCGATTTGAGTGCCTTTCCCGCCCTGCCGCGGCGGGAAAGTCGAGGATAGGCCCTTTCTGGAATCGGTCTGGAGGAGATGATGGACGCCAACATGAGCAGGCGGGAGTTGATCGGAGCGTCGGCCGGCCTGATGGCCGCGTCGGCCATCGGCCGGATGACTTGGGCGGCGGGCGGCGAGACGGTCGGCCCGGCAGCCGGCTACTCCAAGACCAGGGTCCTGCGTGTCTTCATCGGCGGGACACACTCAGGCTGGCCACGGCCGGACCTGGACATCCCCGCCGAGGCCAGGCGACTGCAAGAGGAAATCGACAAGGTCCCCGGCATGGAGGATGTCGAGTTCCTCTCCAACGCACTAATCCAGAACGTCGAATCGCTCGACAAGGTGCTGGAGCAGCACAAGGACGTCGACGGCATACTCGGCGTGATCGTGTGCATCGGCACCAGCCATCTAGTCAACCGACTGGCCGACTGCGGCCGACCAACCATACTCTACGCCACCCCCTACAGCGGCCACGAATGGTGCATCGTGCCCGACCTCCAGCGGGCCGGCAAGAAGATCGACGTCATCCCCAGCAGCAACTTCGCCGACGCCGCCGATGCCATCCGCCCCTTTCGTGCCATTCATCGCCTGAAGGAGACGCGTGTTCTGTTTGTCAGCGGAGGACGGCCTGCTCCGGCCGACTACGTCAAGGAGGTCAAGGACAAGTTCGGCACCGAGATCATCGACTTCGATCACAGGAAACTGGTTGAGGTCTATAACGCGATGGACGATGCGGCGGCCAGCGCCGACGCCGACCAGTGGATCAAGAACGCCAAGGAGATTCGCGAGCCGTCGAAGGAGGAGATCGGCCGAAGTGCCCGCATGAACCTCGCGCTCCAGAAGGTGCTGGCCGACTCGAAGGCCCAGGCAATCACCATCAACTGCCTCGGCCTGTTCGGGCAGAAGGGACTGCCGGCCTACCCGTGCTTCGGGTTCGCCAGGCTGAATGACCTCGGCCTGGTGGGTGTGTGCGAGGCCGACCTGCCCTCGACCATGACCCAGATCATCTACCTGCACCTGACCGGCAAGCCGGGCTTCGTCACCGACCCCGTCTTCGATACGGCGACCAACACCGTGATCCACGCCCACTGCGTCTCGGCCACGAAGATGGACGGTCCCAAGGGCGAGGCCGCACCGTACATCATCCGCAGCCACACCGAGGATCATAAGGGAGCGGTGTTGCAGGTCGCCATGCGTGTCGGCCAGGAAATCACCATGGCCAAGCTGGTCAGGGCCAATCCGTACGCCCCGGTGGAAAAGCCGATGCTGGCCGCCAGCCCGATGGACTGCTACGGCACTGGCACGATGCTGGTCTCCACTGGCAAGATCATCGCGGTGCCGGACGTCGACCGGGCCTGCCGAACCAAGATCGCCGTCAAGGTTGCCGACGCCCGCAAGATGTTCGAGCAGTGGAGCAACGGCCTGCACCGCGTGATCTTCTACGGCAACCACATGGCGGACACCCGCCGCCTCGCGCGGTTCACCGGATTAGACGTGGTGGAAGAGGGATAAGCCGACGGACGGGTCGGGTGTCGCTCGGCCCGGAATCCCTTCCGGGCCACCTCTCTTCGCGGAATCCGTTCCGCGTTCGATGCCAATGAGGATAGGAATCCTCGACCCAAGGGGCCCCAGAAAGGATTCTGGGGCCAGCGGCAGATTCGGGGGCCAGCGGAGAGAATCCTTTGTCAACGAACTCGACGCGACGCGAATTCTTGTTTGCCGGCACAGCGCTGGCCGCGGGCCTTTGCGCCACGCGAACCGATGCGCAGACGTCGTCCACCAAACCTCTCGACGGCTTCCCCATCAGCCTCAACACCAGCACGCTGCGCGGTCACAAACTGCCCATCGCCCGTGTGGTCGAGATCGCTGCCGAGGCCGGGTACCAGGGCATCGAACCGTGGGTGGATGAACTGGATCGGCATGTTGCCGAGGGCGGCAGACTGGAGGACCTGAACAAGCGGATCAAAGACCACGGTCTGAAGGTGACCGGGGCGATCGCCTTCTTCGAGTGGATGGTGGACGACGGCACCCGGCGGGCCAAGGGCTTCGATGAGGCGAAGCGCCGGTTGGAGCAACTCTCGCAGATCGGCGCGACGCACATGGCCGCCCCGCCGGCCGGCGATGTCAAAGGCGTCGATCTGCTCAAGGCGGCCGAGCGGTATCGGGCGCTGCTGGAGATGGCCGAGCCGTTCGGAGTGATCCCGGCGGTGGAGATCTGGGGCTCGTCGCCGGCCGTCCACCGCCTCGGGCAGGCCGTCCTGATCGCCATCGAGGCCCACCACCCCAAGGCCTGCATCCTGCCCGACGTGTTCCATCTCTACCGGGGCGGATCGGACCTGGCCGACGTCATGCACCTGAATCCGCGCCTGCTGGCGGGGTTCCACCTCAACGACTACCCGGCCGACCCGCCACGCGAATCGCTGGCCGACAAGCACCGCGTCTACCCTGGCGATGGCATCGCCTCGCTGAGGCAGCTCATCCGCGACCTCCGCCGCGTCGGCTACACCGGTTCTCTCTCCATCGAACTGTTCAACCCTGACTACTACCGCCAGGACCCACGCGTCGTTGCCCGGACGGCAATCGACAGAACCCGAGCGGTGATCGGACAGGCGACCACGAGTTGATGCCCCACAGCCCGGCCTTCTGGCACACCCGAAACGCCGAATGGAGCGCGGCCAGGAGGTCTGTTTCTGACGCCCGACCGCGATATCTCTCTGTATCTCACATGGCCAAAGGCGAGTGAAAAGTCGCGTATTTGGCGGATGACGGATTCAGAGGAAGATCAATGGGCTGGCGGCCGGCAACGAACCGTCCTTGAGCTTCGCGCGCAAACAACAGTCCAATGGCCATTGGCCCGGGCGCCGAGATCCTGTTCAGCGGAAGACCTCGTCATGGCGAGCAGGACCAACCCCCTGTCTCGTCGGGGCGACTGACTACTCTCCGCCATATCGTCAAGAGGACAATTCGACGAAACCGGCGACGGCCGGAGCAGGGATCAGACCGACGGCGCATGGCTGCCCTGAAGAGCACGAAAACCGGTCGGCCGGATTTCGCACTTTGTTCTTGCGTTCCCGCGGCCGCACAGTTATAGTGTTCGCCTCGTTAGCAGGTCGCGGCTTGTCCGCTTGACAATGTGGCTCATTGATTTACCGGTCTAATCAGACACTTGTGGCGTCGTTCTCTGGGTGCGACTGGAGTCAGCTTTCGTTTTGAGGCGCAGGGACTCTTAGTGCCGGCAACCTGTTCAAGGCGTTGAACTTCGCGAGGGAGGCGGAAGAGTCTCTCGCGAGTGTGTTGGTGGGCGGGTCGTGTGGCCCCCCAGTTCTCTCCATTTCCAGGAGGTATCGAACTCATGTCCACAAAACCTTTCACACCGGTTCATTCACACAAGAGCCGAGGCAGAATCCTGGCCGCTTGTCTGGCGGCCATGCTCTGCGCGGGCGCGTCCTATGGCCAGGAGGCGCTCGAATACTACGCCGTATCCACGGCGGATTTGCCGATTCACGGATACTTCGGCCAGACTGGCAACTGGCCCGGAGAAATCTACCTGCCCGTCGGGACCCGAGTTCTTAAGCTAACGGTCTCGGAGGACACCGCTGTCGTCGTGCTATCGCCCGAAGTGCTATCCAATCTCGACGAAGCCATGCTGACCACCCTTTTCGACGAATTCCGGAAGCTCTTCTATGATGTGCCTCAGGTCAGCAGCATCCAAATCACATGCAAGGGCAAGTTGCTGTCCTCCTATCTGCCGCCGGCCCCGGACGTGACTCCGTTGGCGGTCGAGGCACCCGCGACGACCTATCAGATGATGACCGAAACGACCGGTCTGAGCGGCAAGAGCATCTGCATCGGTCCATCCCACGGACGACAGTGGAACGGATCGTCCTGGGGCTGGCAGCGAGGTGATAGCTGCGGATTCGGTTACGAGATCCTCGAAGACACGAACTCGATTCGCCTGATGCAGTACCTCCACCAGTACCTCACTCAGGATGGGGCGGCCGTGTACGTCCCCCGGCAACTCGATGAGACCGACTGCTGCCATCCCAGCGAAAACCGCCCCTTCTGGCACATGGCTGCCTACTCATGGCTGTATTATGAAGGGTACCCCTGCTCGGTCTTCGGCTCGAACAGCGGTTACTGCTCGTCCGACCTCGGCCCGGACCGATTCAGCGACGATATCCGGGCTCGGCCGTTGTTTGCCGACTATCACAACACCGATATCTACATCGCCCATCACACGAACGCCTACAACGGCAGTGCCTCCGGCACCATCACCTACCGTGATACGGCCATGGAGCACCCGGAACATGAGGCCGACAGTTACGTCCTGGCCCAGAAGATCCAGAGCAACGTGTGCAACGTCATCACCAACGTCTACGGGGTCAGCGACTGGTACAACCGCGGCGTGGCCGACTCGGCCGGCGGCTTCGGCGAGATCCGTATCCCCGATCGACCGGCGTGTCTGATTGAGTTGGCCTTCCACGACAACTGCACCCGCGACGCCCTCTTCCTCATCGACCCCTGGTTCCGTTCGCTGACCATGTGGGCGATCTACAAGGGCGTCTGCGACTACTTCAGTGTCACACCGACCTGGGACCTGTATTCCTGCGAATACGTCAGTGACACGATTCCCTCCAGCATGAATCCAGGCCAGAGCTACAACGTCAGCATTACGTTCACCAACCGCGGCGTGCTGTGGGACAGCGACCACGGTTTCAAGCTGGGAGCGGTAGGCGACAGCGATCCCTTCGCCGCGTTCAACCGGGTCGACATGACCGGCGAGGTCGGCCCCGGCGACAGCTACACCTTCTATTTCACAATGACCGCGCCCACTACGCCCAATCTGTACATGACCGAGTGGCAGATGGTCCGACAGGGCATTGCCTGGTTCGGGCCGATTTGCAGCAAGCAGATCAGCGTCGGTTCCGGTCCGTTCGCCCCCATGATCACGGCGCATCCGGCGAGTCAATCCATCCTCGCGGGCTATAACGCGACCTTCACCGTCGACGCCGCGGGCACTCCGCCCCTGTACTACCAGTGGCAGAAGAACGGAGTGAACCTGAGCAACGGCGGCCACTACTCCGGTTGCACGACGCCGTCCATGACCGTGTCCGACGCCGACGGCAACGATGCCGCCAACTACCGTTGCGTGGTCACCAACGCTCAAGGCAGCGCCACATCCAATGCCGCCACCTTGACCGTGCAGACCTCGCCGGTCGTTCACATCGTCGAGAGCCGATCAGGTGGGCAGAACTACAGCCTGTATTCCGAGACGGGGACCTGGGGCAATTCCTCGGCCAAGAGCACAGCCTCAGGCTGCACATCGGGTATCGGCAGCCGTTACTGCACAATCGGCGCCAGTGCCGGCACGGCGGTGTTCAAGTTCACCCCCGCGGCCGGCGGCCCGTACAAGGTCTATACCACCAACTGCACGACGAGCAACAGCGGCAACCCGCTCATCCACCAGATTGGCCATGCCGGAGGCTCAGCGAACGTCGGCGTCTGTCAGAACAGCGCCTGCAACCCCAACCCGTGCAACAAGTGGTACCTGCTCGGCACCTACACGCTCAATGCGGGCACGCAGTATACCGTCACGCTCAACGGCAGCACCGCAGCCGGCTCGCTGCCGAGCGGCTATGCCGGGCGGTCCGATTCCATCAAATGGGAATCCACCGGGCCGGTTGCCACGCCGCCGAGCATCAGCCAGCACCCGGCCGCCCAGAACGTGTGCCCGGGCGCGACCGCCCAGTTTACTGTGGCCGCTTCGGGCTCTACACCGCTGACCTACCAATGGCAGAAGAATCAGGTCAACCTGTCCAACGGAGGCCACTACTCCGGCTGCACGACGGCAACGCTCACGGTGTCGAACGCTGACGGCAACGACGCCGCCAACTACCGTTGCGTTGTCACCAATGCCTACGGCAATGCCACCTCAAACGAGGCGGCGCTCGCCCTCAAGGCGGCGACGGCCATCACGCAGCACCCGTCGAACCAGTCGGTTCCGACGGGCGGCACGGCCATTTTCACCGTCGCGGCCACAGGCGACGGCACCCTGGCTTACCAGTGGCAGAAGAATCAGGTGAACCTGAGCAACGGCGGCCACTACTCCGGCTGCACGACGGCCACCCTCACCGTGTCCAACTGCGACAGCAGCGACGCGGCTGACTACCGCTGTGTGGTCACCGCCGGCTGCGGCAGCGCCACGTCGAATGAGGCGACGCTGACCATCTCAAGCATTCAAGTCATCATCGACGACAACTTCGACGGCTACGCGAACCAAGCCGCGTTCCAGGCAGTCTGGCCCACCCCCAGCACCAGCCTGGCGCTCAGCACGACGCGATACCACAGCTCGCCGAAGTCCATCTACAGCGCCGCCGGGGCGGCGAAGCAGAACAGGCGCAATTTCACCGAGACCGTCGGCACGGACGCCAGCCCGATCACGCTGAGCTTCTGGTTCTATGACAACGGCAGCACCGGCACGTCGAACCAGTGGGTCGAGTTGCGCGACTACAGCCCCAGCGCCAAGCAACTGATCGAGGTCGGCGTCTACGGCGGCTGCAGTCTGACCTACTACTCCGCCCGCGTGGCCTACTCGCCGGGCAATAACTGGCAGCCGATGAACCAGAACGGGGCTCCGGCGCGGTCCGTCGGCTGGCACCTGTTCACCGTGGTCATCAAGAGCACCACGGCCGACTTCTACGTCGACGGCGTCCTCGGCAGCCCCAACCGGGCATACGCCAGTTCCCAGGGCTCGGTCAGCTTCGAGCAGATCCGAGTGGGCTCCGGCTATGCGTCCGCCGGGCTGTCGGCCTATTATGACGATGTGCTGCTGACCAAGGGACAGTAGCCCTCGCCGCAGCAACGCGGCACAACTGATCGAATTCCGGCCGACACGAAGCCCCGGCCAACCCCGGCCGGGGCTTCTCGTTGTCGGACCGGTAGACCGCGGGGGGCGCGACATTCCAGGTGGATATCAGGGACAGTCACCCGAATGGCACTGCCGTCGGTTAATCCGGGGGACACCATACCTCGGTTAATCCGGGGGACAGGTTAATCCGGGGGACACCATACCTATTTCGACGTTTGTTTTGGTTTCCGGCCTGGTTTTTGGGCTGTGAGGATCCTGCTGAGGGTGGCCTCAGATCTGGTGAGCAACGCCTGGCTGCCCAGCGGACGTCCGATTTCTTCATGGCGTTTCGCGAGCCGTGGGCTGCCGCCATCTCGATGATTTCCCGCCCACCCGGCCGTCGCTGGTGTTGCCTACGGCCCCTCGCCGCAATAGTCTTGCCCGGCCAGCGTTGAGTCTGCTGGTTGCGCAGTGAACGCGGCGCAAGGAAAGCCGACCGGCCCCCTCAGGGGCGGTGCGACCGAATGAAGAATGACACTTAGGAAAGGAAACCCATGCTAATCAAGAACTTAGCTTTTGTGACCCTCTTGGCCGGTATTCTCTCGGTTCCCGCTTGGGCCCAGGACGCAGCCGAGCCGAGGGCTCGCCGCGAGCGCCCTGCCGCGAGCAGAGGTGAGGGGGCCGAAGGGCCTCGTAACCGTGTCATGGAAGGAGCTCGCGGGCGTGGCATGATGGTTAACCAGCAGATGGAGCGCTTGACCAAGGAACTGAACCTCACCAAGGAGCAGCAGGAAAAGATCCACAAGCTGATCACCGATCAGCACGACCAGATGCGCGAACAGATGCAGAAGCGCATGGCCGAGAACGGTCCCAAGTTGAGGGAGCTCTGGACCCAGCTCCGAGATGCCCGGACGGCCGGCGATCGGGAGAAAATCAAGAAGCTGGAAGGTCAGATGCGCGACCTGATGGGCGACGACAAGACCGATGCCGCCCGTCAGAAGCTGATGAACGACGTGGAAGCCCTCCTCACGGCCGAGCAGAAACCCACATTCCAGAAGATCAAGGTCGATGTCTTCAATCCCCGGCCCTCGCTGGAGGAGAACCCCGAGGTACTGCTGAGGGCCGTCGAGTCGCTTGAGCTGCCGAAGGACAAAGCGGACAAGATCAAGGGCCTCGTTGATGAGTACAGAACCAAGCACCGTACGCTTCGTCCCAGAAACAGGGACGAAAAAGCCGAGAAAGAGGCCAAGGACGCCGCAGCCGAGGTCTACAAGAAGGTGATGGCCGAGCTGACGCCCGAGCAGCAGACGAAGGTCAAGGAATGGCGCCCGTCAAGCACCATGATGGGCTGGCGCGAACCCGGCCAAGGCCGCGGCCCGGGTGCGGGCGAGCGCAGAGGTGAGTCAAGAGGCCAGAGGCGCGGCGGCGGTCAAGAGGGCACCGAGACCGAAAACAAGCCCCAAGAGTAATTTGTGATACGAACAAACGAAGGTGGCATTCTACTTCGTGGAAGTAGAATGCCCCTTCTACGTGATCAGATCAGCACGAGCGTGATCCCCTCGTTGTAGCCGTTGAGGTCGGGGTCCTTGTTGAGCTCAGGGCATTCCTCGAGCATCCGCCGGGCGGTCTCATCAAACATTGACCATTTCTCGCCGCTGACGAAGGCGCGAATCTTGCCTTCTTTTCGCCTTTTCTGAAGTGAGCGGCGGATCGCGTCCCGCAGCGCACCGCCGACCCCGGATGAGCCGTATCCGTGGACAACCTTGAGCACGACCACGCCGCCACGGCCGGCCTTGTCGAGTTCGGCGTTGAGCTTCGCCCGGGCCTCCTGGACGGTTGGCAACCCCGCTTTCACGTTGAATACACGGATCTTACCTGCCATCGCCGCAGCCTCAACGGCCTCGGATCGGAAAACCTTGCGTGGCATTATACCGCCGGCGGCGCGGACGGCAGGGGCTTCAAGGCGGTGAAAAGCTCAGGCTTCCTGAAGCGTCCGCAAGACACTTGCCGGGAAGTAGAATTCATTCCGAGTCTGGAAGGTGGGGCCAAGGCTCCAAATCACGACACCGACTGGAGTGGGGACAGGAAAGGAGACACACATGCGACCAGCGTTGACCATTCCCCTTGTGATGATCCTGGGATTGACCGGGTGCCTCAAGCGCGATGATGGTCCTCAAGCGAAACTGATCTCGGCCGACGCGAAGGATCTGACTTCGACTGTTGTGACTGCCAACCTGCGCGAGCCGATCGTCGAGGGCACGAACCTGCTCTGGTGCGCGACCTTCCCCCTGGCATGGAACGAAATGCTGGACGTCATCGGGATGGACGTCCAGTTCACCGACATGGCCGAGCAACCGGCGGCCGTGTTGGCTCTGAACGACCGGCTTGTGACCGAGGATGATCTGGATGACGCATCCTACGTGGCCATGGCCGGGCTGCTGCAAGACGGGATCGTCGAGCAGATCCAACAGTCGATGGGCGTCAAGTTCCCCGACGTCACGCCCAACCTGCCGGTCCCGGCCGGGGCCGATCCGCAGAGCATCGTGGCTTACTCGTATCTGTTCAAGAACCTGCTGTTCCCGAAGCCTTTTGAACGGCTTGACGATCCGTTGAATTTCGACGGCCAGGAAATCCTATGCTTTGGCCTGTCGGGGAAATCGGACGCCGACAACGACCTGCTCCGCCAGGTGTCGATCCTGGATTACGTCAGCGACGACGATTTCGTGATCGAGCTGAAGACCCGAAGCGAGGCCGACCAGCTCATTCTGGCCAAGGTGCAACCGCAGGCGACGCTTGAAGCAACAATCGAGAACGTCCTGACACGTGAACCGGAGTGGTCGATCTTGTCCTTCAACGACTCCGACGTTCTCAAGGTGCCGATGATGAACTTCGATGTGCGGCGCAGCTTTGAAGAGCTGACTGCCCATCCCTTCCCGGCAGTTGGTCTCGAAGCCGACGAGTACTACATCGAGACAGCCACGCAGAGCATCCGGTTCGAACTCAACGAGGCCGGGGTGCGGCTGGAGTCTGAGGCCTTTATCTTTTTTCCCCTCCCCTCGGCCCCGCCGGAGCCGCGGTACCTGGTCTTCGATAAGCCCTTCCTGCTGCTGATGAAGCTCAGAGAGGCCGATCAGCCCTATTTCGCGATGTGGGTCGACAACCCCGAATTGCTCGGCAAAGCGGCCCAGTAGGGGGGCACGCTTCTCGCCTGCGGCCGGAGAAACAGAACCGTTCCGCTCTTTTGAGAGACTGGGATGCTTCGGTTCTCCCCGGCCCTGTTTCCGTCTGTGGACTTGAGCAGATCAAAAGTGTCGCCGATTACTCAGTTGCGGCTGGGTACGGGGGTGGATCGCCGCCGCCGTTATTGTCCGACGGGCGTCCCGGGCCATGGGGCCTGTGTGACCATTCGGCAGGCGGATCGTCTCAAGGCAGCTCGGCAGGAGTGCAAGCCGTCAAAAACGCACGCGGAATGTACGACGGTATCGACACGGGGTGTCGGAAGGTGCGGCATGATCGCCTCGGTTTGCCTTGGATTGTGGGCCCGCCGACGCCGGCTTGCCTGAACACGGCCTGCCCGGTGGCGTTAAAGTGCTTTACGAGAAAATGCGAATTCCTCGACTCGATTTGGCCTGTGGGCGTATTGCCACCGACGCCTTTTTGCAGTATATTCAGAGGGGTGAAGGTGCGATCTGCGTTCTGCAATCGTAGAGGCCTCGATTCGACAGGGATGCCAGGAGGTGCAACTTGATCACTTCGAATCGTCAGTGTGCAGAGGGCGGCGACGCGCCCAAGGCCGGTTTGAACTGTCGGCGGATGGCGTTCACGCTGATCGAAGTCCTGGTCGTCGTGGCGATTATCGCGTTGCTGATCGCCATTTTGCTGCCCTCGCTGAAGGCTGCGCGAGAAAACGCCAGGGCGACGGTGTGCGGACACCAGCAGAGGCAGTTAGGTCAGGCCGGCACGATCTGGATGACCGAAAGCAAGAAGAACATGGTGCCGGTGCACCGCGGATGGGCCACGCAGGTCCTGAAGGTCATGAAGGGGCAGGCGGACATGTTCAAGTGTCCTTCCACCGACAAGCTGGTGCCGATTGCCCCCGTGCTGATCAAGCAGTACCGGACGGGCTTCGTGTACCCCGCCCTGTCGACAGACAGCCCGTACTTCCGCCGAAATCCGGACCCTGACGCACAAGGCTTCTATCGCGCCGATATGGAAACGGAGGCGATGGAACAACTGGGCAGCGGGGCGGGCGATGCGGATTTTGATGACGCGTATGTCTACACCAAACCGTTGACCAATGAGAAAACCGCTGAGGTTTATGCGGTGAAGGCAGGGACGGGTCGCGCGCTGAGCATGTATGACTACAAGGGCAAACTGCTCGCCGAGTACTTCTCAACGACGCAGCGCTACCAGTTGCCCACCCTGTGGGGCAGCTATGGCATGAATCTGTCGGCCGCCATCCCGGGCGCGAAACCGTATAACATCCTGTACCTGGATTACACGGATTGGTCGGCCGTCGTGGAAAGCCGGTTCGGCGTCATTTCATCTTACGACCGCAAGCGCCGGGGTGACGGCCAGCCCGGGCGGGAAAAATATGAATGGGTCGCCCCTCGTCACAACAAGCGCGTGAACGTTTGTTTCCTGGACACCCATGTTGAACGAATGGTGCCCGAGAAGCTGATTCCGCCGCAGGACATGGACCAGGCTTCATTGTGGCATCCCCGGCGCCCGCCCGGCTGGATAACGCCCGCGCTGCCGGCGGATTAGCACGGCTCGCGTGCCCGAGAAAAGCCTGTCTTCCTGCATCCGGCGCATTTCCTGAGGCGGATCAACTTCTGGCGGGCTGCAACTCAATCGCACCGCGATCCAGAAACATGCGCGCCGAATGCACACCAGTCGCGACGGAAGAGACTCATCCAGACAAGGACCTGAGCCCCGATTCAGGCCGAAGGTTGTCGGCGGCACCTCCGGGGCCTCTTCTCTGACACGTCGTCATCTTCCTACGCTGAGCTTCCTTCTGCGCTTGTCCACCATGGACGAATCCATTACCATTCCGCCGGGCGCGGGTCCTTCGACCGGAACAGCCCGCCCGCAAGGACTGTGGTCGCGGCGCTGGCGAGCCCGCGCCGGGAGTGATTTCATGGCCCAGGATGAACAGGTGCTGGTCGTCGAGCGAAAGGTGGTGGAAGAGGTGGGCATGTTCCACGGCCTGCAGTTTGACGTGGAACGTTATCTCGACAAGCTCTTTGCCAAGGACGTTCCCCGTTTCATGCCCCGGCCGCAGGCGGAGAAAGACCCCGCTTACAAGCAGCTCATTCCCTATGTCATCATGACCCACGACGGCAAGTACCTGAACTACGTCCGCGGCCGTCGGGCGGGCGAGACGCGGCTGGTCGGCCTGCGTTCCATCGGCATCGGCGGGCACATCAACCCCGGCGATGACATGCCCCTGTTCAGCTCCGACTTCCGCGACGCCTACCGGACGGCCGTCGAGCGCGAGGTGGCCGAAGAGGTGTCCGTCGAGGCCGGCCACACCGACCACGTCGTGGCCCTGCTCAACGACGACCGAAACGAAGTCGGCCAGGTCCACCTCGGGATCGTCCACCTGTGGGTCCTGGACGCCCCCACGGTCACCAAACGCGAGCAGATGATCACCCAGATGTCCTTCATGACCCCGGCCGAACTGCACGAGGTCCGCGAGAGCATGGAAACCTGGTCCAGCCTGTGCGCCGACAGCCTGGAGGAAATGGCCAGGCGACTGCGATCATCCCAGTGATGGTTGCCACTGCCGCCGGCAAAGGCGGTGCCAGTGTTCAGCGGCTGGTTCGCGATGGCGTGGGCACCTCCCTGGCGAATCTGTTTGTCTACGTGGCACGGACCGTGGCCCCCCGATGCGGAAGGAGTGAGCCGGGCGCGAGGCTCGACAGAGGCGTTTCTGTATCGTCGTCTCGAAACCCTGCCGGAGACGGCGGGACGGTTTCGGGTGAACGCTGAACTGCCGATCCCCTTTGACAGCCGGGGGCGTATGGAAGTTGATCTGCTCTGCGCGAACGCGCGGGTGACCACCGCGCAACGACTGACCCACTCAGTGACCCGATTCAGAAAACCACACGGCTCCGTCGAATAGCGGAAACCGGCTTGGCACCACGTCGGACGACGATCCCGGCGCCCTCCAGCTTGGCGCGCCGGACGCCATCGGCGCGGTCCCCGGAGAGAATCGCGATCAGGGTGTGGTCCTGCATGTGAGAACGAGCCATCGAGTCTCAACGCAGCTTCTTGCGGGTCGGACGAGCAGCAATCGTCCGCAGGATCTCCATGAAGGATACGAAGCAGGTCTGCGATGCGGACCGCACGCTGGTCAGTATTCCTCCAGAGGGCGCTCAGGACGGACAAGCAACCAGGCCGCCAGCGCCAGGCCGTTCAGCGCTGCGCCGAGCAGAAAGAAGGCATTGTGCGTGCCTGTCCAGGCGAGGAGATAGGGAAAGGCGAGTGAGGTGATGAATGAACCCAGGTTGCCCGCCATGTTCATCGTTCCCGAGACGGCGCCCGAATGACGACGTCCGATGTCGATGCATGCCGACCACGAAGGGGCGAGAGTCATGTCGGCGCCGAAGACCGCCAGCGACAGACATCCGATGGCGCCCAGCGGCGTGTCCATGAACACGCTGACCACCAGACCCGCGGCCGACAGCAGGAACCCCAGGATGGCAGGGATTCGCCGCGAGGGTATCCATCGACCTCGCCGATACAGCCAATCCACCAGCAGACCCGCGACCCAGTTGCCCAGAGCGCCCGCCAAGGGCGGCATGGCGGCATACAGGCCGGTCTCGACCATTCCCAACTCATATCGGCCCTTCAAGTAGGGGAACAGCCACGACAAGCAGAAGAAGAAGGTGAAGTTGGAGCAGAAATACTGCCCCATGAGCAACCACACGTTGGAGCTGCCCAGCAGCGTGCCCGCGCTGAGACGGGCAGCCTGTCCCGCACCGGCCAGGGCCTGCTGGCGCGTGCGCAGAATCAGGTCTTTCTCTTCCGGCGTGATGCGCGGGTGGGTTTCCGGATCGTCTCGGAACCAGAGGTACCAGAAACATGCCCAGGCAAGGCCGATGATGCCCAGAACGACAAAACTCGCTCGCCAACCGATCGACTCAACCAGCCACGCGATAACCGGGAGCGCAAAAGCGGCCCCGAATCTGGAGCCGGAAAACGTCAACCCCTGAACCAGGCCTCGCTCGGTCATTGGAATCCAGGAGTAGACGGCGCGGGCGCACGCGGGGAAGGCTCCCGCCTCGCCGGCCCCAAAAAGAAAGCGGAATACCAAGGCTGAGGTGAAGTTGAACGCGGTTGCGGTCAGAGCGGTGAACAGCGACCAGAAGGTCACCACCGCGCTGAGGATGACCCGCGGTCCGAATCGGTCGGCCATGATACCCGAAGGCACCTGGAGCAGCGCGTATCCCAGGGCAAAGGCCGATATGATCCAGCCCATCTGTTTTTCGGACAGTCCGAGGTCCAGGGCGATGGCGCTCTTGGCCGACGAGATACACACCCGGTCCACGTAGAGCAACATGGACAGCAGAAACATCCCGAAAACCAGCCAATACCGCTTGGGCATGCGGAGAATCTCGAATCGCAACTGGTTGCCGTTTACCGGAGCTACGGTTGCGTCATCATACGGGCGATGGTTCAGCCTGGCACCTCGAACACCGAGGTCGGCGCCGCACCCCGGCGAGGCGCTCGCCGCCCCCCACCCGCATCAACGGGTGACCTGGTCCAGCAGTCGACGGGCCACAGCGAAGCCCGAGTGCCCGACTTGCAGCACCGGCACCTTTGTCTCATGCTTGATCTGGGCCAGGCTGATCTGCCCAAGGACCAGCACGTCCACCTTTTCGGCCAACCGGTCCATTTCCTGGTGCACGAGTTCGTTGTGCCGGTCGATCTCGCCCTTCTGCAGATGTTCGAAGGCTTTTTCGCTCAGGGCAATCTCGGTCTCAATGGAGACGCCCGCTTCCGCAGCGGTCCGCTCAAGCAGCCTCCTGGTCGCCGCCGGACTGGTGGGAACGGTCGCCACAATCCCGAGACGCCGGCCCAGTCGAACCGCCTCGCGGGCCATAGGCTCGTCGATGTTGAAGACGGGGATCGAGGCATACTTCCGGGCGATCCACGAGGCTTCGCCGACCGTGGTGCAGGTGATCATCGCAACGTCGGCGCCCATGCTCTCGGCCGCGAGCACGTAGAACTGCAGGCGCTTGATGACGCCCGGGGTCGCCCCATGATTCGCCAGCGATTCGCTCAGCAGCGAGTCGTCCATGATATTGAACACCTCGACCTGGGGGTTTTCCTTGAGCCAGGGCTCCACGAACGGAGTGGTGATCACTTTCTGGTACCAGTTCACGGTATGGATGAGCGCCAGTCTCTTGGCTTTCATGGCAAGTTCTCCAGATTCGATTCAAGACGGAACATCGGGTCCATATCACCGGTTCATGCCGCTGATGAAACCTCGGCCGGGCCTCTTATAGCGGCCTGAGGCCGATGATTTCACGGGCGCGGGCTGCCCGGACGGCTTTGCGTCCGGCCGTGGCGGCCTGTTCCAAGGCGTCCTCCACGAGCTCGATGTTATTCCTGGCCCTTCGGCCATTGCTCAAAAACGGGCTGTCCTCGTAGCCCACGCGGACATGGCCTCCCAGGTCCATCACCTTCCGAAGGTCGGCCGTACCCTTCTGATGGTGGCGCACACAGAACCAGATCGCGTCCGGCGGCAGATGATCGACGAAGAGCTCAAGGTACCGGTCCGAGTAAGGCAGGGCATAGGGCACGTCGAATACAAACTCGAACACGTAGGGCGGCCGAAGCTCGCCATCGTCGACCAGGCGACGATAGTTGGTCATGTGCGACAGGTCAAAGACGGGCATCGTCGGAGCAATACGGGCGTCGCGCAACTTGCGGGCATAGAAGCGAATGTCCTCGTATCTGTTCTGATAAACACCATCGAACATGTTGACCGACCCGAGGTTAAGGGACCCCATCTCGACCTCGGGGACCGTGAAGGTCGCGCATCGCTGATCGAGCGTGTGCTCCGGCGCACCGCCGGTTGACCCCTCGATGATGATGGGGCACGCTTCTCGTATCTCGCGAACGTGTCGTGCGAACAGCGTCGGATCCACGCTTTGGAGCAGGTTCTCGTCACGGGCGTGCAAGTGAACAATTGCCGCACCAACCGCCTCGCATCGAATCACCTCACCGGCCACGTCGATCGGACCGGGGTGTTTTTCGTCCTGCTTCTCGCCAGGGACCGGGGCAACGACGATCATGATTTCGTTGTTCTTCATGGCAGAATTCCATTGGGCCCAAGGCCCTGAAAGCCGGATGAATCTCGCATTCAACAGTGGTCGCGGCCGCCTATCCGGAGCCGGCCGGATTCACGACGCCGTCCAGCCCGGAGCCAGCACGGTTCCAAAGAAGTTATCCTTGCCCACCTGGCCGCCCTTGAAGCAGATTTCCATCCCGTCCAGCGCCGAGCCGGGAATATGTGCCCGGCAGAGCGGACAGCCGGGCGCGACCGGGGCAATCATCTCGAGAGCTTCGATGCCGAGCCTGCGGGCCGCAAAGAAGGATGTGTCGCCTCCGGTGACCACCGAGCGTTTGACCCTTCCCGTCTGCAGCAACCGAAGCAGGATAGTCCCCAGAGCTTCTCCGAGCACGCTGCCGCTATGCTGCGCTGCCTCGCGCCCCAGGGCCTCGAAACGTCCTACGGTCTCTTTCCGGCGAGGGTCGGAAGGGCCCCGGGCCATGTGGCAGATCACTGTCTTGCCGCCTTCGTGGAGTCTTAACGCCTCATTCACCGTTGCCTCGATTTCCGCCTTCGCGGTGGCAGGGTCCACCAAATTGGCTGTGTTCAGGGCAACTTCCGACGCCCCGTGCTGGATGGCCCAGCCGATTTGCCGATCCGTCACCGGCGAACAACTGCCCGATACGACAATCGCTTTTTCGACCGGGGCAGCGACGAATGAGGGAGCCTCCGGCAGCATGCCCTCGCTCTGCCAGTGGGCCGTCAGGGAGTACTCTACGCCGGATGAGCCGACGATGAACAGTGTTGACCCCTCGCCAAGCTGGTCGCACAACACCTTGCCGATCACGGATTCCTGTTCTTTGTACAGAATGTCGATCAGCACTACCTGCGCCCCGTTTGCGACGAGTTCGCGGTATTTCGCCACGGCTTCTGCCGCGTTCCCGAGGGACAGGATGTCAAGCAGCCCGATCTTCCGACGGGTCTGCCCGGCTAGATGGACACGCACGTCGCTCTCGGCCATGGGGGTGATCGGATGCCGGCTCATCGTGGGGTGCCGGTCGAGCCGATAGGGCTCGCTGTCCAGTCCTGATCGCGCGAAGAGGTTGGCGAACACGCAGTAGCGTCCCAGGATAGGAGCCCCGACCTGCAGCGGCACGACCGGGGTCTCGAAGATCCTGGCCCCGATGTCCAGAGCAAGACCAATGCTGCCGATTCGAGGCGCGGAATCGAAGGTCGAACAGACCTTGTAGTGGACGATCGGCAGTCGCAGCTTCTTGAGAGCCCCAAAGGCCTGGCTCAGTTCCGCTTCCATGTCGACAGGTGACAAAGAGCGGCTGCAGCCGGCCAGCCCCACCGCCCGAAGATCTTTGTATCGCTGCAACTGCTCGATCTGCGGGTGCTTGATGAACAACACGGTGCGCAATCCGGCCCGCGCCAGCGATTCCATCGCATCGGTGGAGCCGGTGAAATCATCTCCGTAGAAGCCCAGGAGCAGGCCGTTGGATGCTGCCACCGCCATGGACGTTCCTCTAACTGCGGAGAGAGCCGAACTTCTCCAGCGCCTGCCGCAACTCCACGTGTGTCGAGGCACACGTTTCCAGAGCCATGTCCTTTTCCGCCGCTTCCCAGGCCTGGCGAATGGACATGACTCCGGACGCGGCGCCGCCCGGGTGACCAAAGATGCCCCCCCCGGCCAGGTAGATCAAGTCCTGGGTCTTGGCCCTGGAGAATGTCTGGGGCGCCTGGCCGGCCCATTGGCCCGACCCGATGACCGGCACAATGTGGTGGCCGCCGAACAGCGGGGCCATCACCGCCTGGATGGAGGCGACCACCGAATCATCCGGCTCCCAGAACTTGTTTCCAAGGCCATTGACATGCAGGTGGTCCACGCCGATCAGCCGCCAGAGCTTCTGCCAGGCGGTGAACTCGATTCCCAGATGCGGGCACCGCGTCAGCATGTCCCAGCCGTTGCGGTGGGCATGGATCGGCAGGTGGCAACGGCGTCGCAGCCCCAGCGTGGCCATATATCCCACGCTGTTGACGCTGACCATCACGCAGGTTCCTCCCGCCGCCGCGATCAGATCGTGATGACGAAGCATCGCATCGAGTTCGTCGCTGATGTTGAAGGCGTACATGACCTTCTTGCCGGTCCGGTCGGCAAAACTGTTGATCACCCGCATGACGGCTGCCACCCGTTGTTTGAGGGGCGAGTGCGGCGGGTTGACCATCACTTCATCATCCTTGATGAAGTCAACTCCCGCCTCGGCAACCTGGCGTACTTTCTGCGCCGTTTGCTCCGGCGACAATCCGAGGTTGGGTTTGATGATGGTGCCGATGATCGGCCGGCCGTGAACGCCGGCCAGCCGGCGCGTTCCCTCAATTCCGAACTGAGGTCCGGGATAAGCCCGGCCAAACGACTCGGGCAACTCCAGGTCGAGCAGGCGCATGCCGGAAACCTGGCTGAGTGCGAAGAAGTTGCCCATGGTCATGGAAATCAGAGCCGGCAGGTTTGTTCCCACGCCCTCGATTGGAAATGACAGCACCACCTCGCCCCGGCGGTACGCGGTGGCCTGTTGGGCCGCATTCGCTCCGCGCGCGCCCGGCAGACCGGGTGCATCGACGACATCGCCGGGTATGATCCTTTCTACGCTCGTGGCGACACGCCGCCGCAGGCGGTCCGTCAGGCCCGGCACATCGACGAATGTGGCAGTGGAGGCGCCGGCCATGGCTTCGGCGGCCGCCTCCAGGGAGAGGGGGGTCTCGACGGCATATCTCGCCAGGATTCGTTCCTGCGGCATCTCCGTCTTGCCGCGGGTGAACGGACGCTTGTCCACCTGTAGAAGATGGGTGTCATCCGCTCGGGTAATCCGGGGCGGTCCGGCGCGCCGCAGGGACATAGACAATCTCTCCGTGTTTGCAGCGTCCGCACACCAGCGCAAGGCGGTATTCGGCCGCGGGCGCCGTCTCATCTCAATCCTACCGGGGCAGGCCGGCCTGCGCCTACGGTGGAAACGGGGCCGCTTTTGTCTTTTTTGGGAAAAGAGTTATACTATCGGGTTGGACGGGATGGCGGGTTGAACGTCCTTTCTCACCCGTTCATCCAAGTGGGGGACGGCATCATGCGGCGGGTGGCGCTTCTGATTGAGACTTCACGCGAGTTCGGCCGGGGCCTTCTGCGAGGCATCGCCCGATACAATCAGGAGCATGAGCAGTGGCTGACGTACTGTCGCCCGCACGGCTTGGGCGACATGTCGTACGCCTGGCTTCGGGGGTGGCAGGGTGATGGTGTCCTTGCTCGCATCACAGATCGGCGGATGGCCGCGTCTCTCGCCAAACTCAAGGTGCCGATCATCAACCTTCGCGCGAAGCTGGCGGGCCTTCCGTTCCCCTATGTCGGGGTGGACAATGAGACCATCTCGCGAATGGTGGCCGCGCATCTTCTGAGCCGCGGGTTTCGTCATTTCGGTTTCTGCGGCTACCGGCGCGGCTACAGCGCCGCCGGTGACCGACGCTGCGATGCCTTTCTGACGCACATACAGAGCACGGGGTACAGAGCTGATGTGTGCGCCGCCTCGGAGCCCTCCTTCGGCCAACGTGAACGCGGCTCCTGGCGTCGGGAACTGGGCTTGATCGCGCGGTGGATTCGCGACTTGCCTCGACCGGTGGCCGTCATGGCCTGCACTGACGACCGTGGCCTGCAGGTGTTGGAGGCCTGCCGGCAGATCGGAGTGGCGGTGCCGGACGAAGTGGCGGTGATCGGCGTCGCCAACGACGAGTGTCTGTGCTCCTTGTCGATTCCTCCGATGAGCAGCGTAGACGTCAATGCGGAGCAGATCGGCTACCGAGCGGCCACGCTCCTGGATGAGCTGCTGGACAGCGGCCGGGTCCCGGCCAAGGTGCTGATCGAGCCGCGGGGCGTGGTTTGTCGGCGATCCACGGACGTGCTGGCCATCGAAGATCAGCGGGTAGCAGCGGCAATTCAGTACATTCGCGATCATGCGTGCGAACGGGTTTACATCGAGGACGTCACCAAGCGTGTGCACTTGTCGAGGTCGGCGCTCGAGCTTCGCTTCAAGCAGGCAATCGGCCGCACGGTGGGGCAGGAGATCCAGCAAACGCGCATCGCCCGTGCCCAACAGATGCTGGCCGAAAACAAGCTTCCGATCAAACAGGTCGCCCAGCGGGCCGGCTTCAGAAGCGTGCAGTATATGACTCGGGTGTTCCGCGCGATGATCCAGCAGACACCGGCCGCCTATCGCCGGGCGAAACAGGCCTGAGCGAACCAAAAGTGCAAACCTTTTTCCATAAAAGACAAAACTCAGGGCGGTTTTACCCTTGAACCGGCCGACGGCCGCCCGATAGCATGTTAAGTGTCGGAAAGCGGACCCTGCCGTGCATGCTACCGGCGGGCCGGCTGATTCACTTCCTCCATCAGGAGCGACGACGATGAAGCGAACGTTGAAGGGATTCACGTTGATCGAGGTCCTCGTAGTGGTGGCGATCATCGCCCTGCTGGTGGCGATTCTGCTTCCGTCGCTGTCCCGGGCACGGGCCCAAGCACGCTCTTCGGTATGCCAGAGTAACCTTCACCAGGCAGGCGTGGCGGTCATGACCTACGCGACAGAGTATGCGGATTTCATCCCCCGCGGCGGCAACGTGCAGCGGTACTTTTCCAACGGTGATATTCACTGGTCGATTGTCCTGCTCAAGCAGGTTGGGGAAAAGCTCGTCCCCGTTTTTCAGCAGGCTCAGGCATCCGGTTCCGGCATGCAGACTTTTCCGGACGGCCGATCTTATGAAGCCAGAGGAATAACGCTTAACTACCTCCTCTGGGAAAAGCTCAAGAATGTCGATGTCTTTCATTGTCCCGAGCGGGCGGCGAAGTCGGCCGAGGATGAAGTCCTCAGTTTCGTCGTGAACGCGTTCGAGCCGAAAGCGTTCACCGGGGGCCAGGGGTTTTCGGATACCAGAGACGCGACGAAGCTGTCCCTCTGGAAAAGGCCCGGGCAAGTCGTTTACCTCGCGGACCTGGAGGATTCGGCCGTTTCGACGGCGGCGGCAGAGGCATACCAATTCAGGGATCTCAGCCGGTTCGACGCCTTTGAGCCGAGCGATTTGCCCAGCGGTCCCGGCCGGGAGCGGCGCGTCGCCCGGGCCATGCATCTGAATCGCCGCACCAACTGCCTGTTTATTGATGGACATGTTGAAAGCCTGGACTCCCTCCCGCGCGGGGGTGAGCCGGATATCGACGTTTCGGGGAGTTACTCGCTGCGATGGCAGCGGGCCTTTGGAGTGGAGAGGCCCTGAGTGTACGGGCAAGGAAGGAGGGTGCATTTCTCAGGCAATCATTCAAATCAGCAAGAACACGTTTTGGCGTGTCCGGAGTCGGGAGTGGCCGCGTTGAGAGCCGGCCCCGAGACCGGACGGACAAGAGGAAAAGCAAGAGAGTATGGTACTCTCTATGGGTATGAAAAATGAGGAGGAGGTTCAGCATGAGAAACATAGCGATTGGATTGAGCGTGGCCGTGGTAGTTGCGTGTGTGGCGCCCGCCCTGGGCGCGGTTATTCTGCCGGAGGACGACGCAACTTGGCGGACAAGCACCCTGCGAAATAACGTGGTTGTCTCGGGTACCCCGTTCGGCCTCTTCACACGCGCAAGCAGCACGAACGATCGGGCCTATACGGAGTTCGTCATCGGCAACACGACCGCCACGGCGGCGAGCCTCAAGCTGTACAACTTCTGGTCTAAGGAAAGCGCGCCAGTCAACCAGAACGTGCGCATACGGGGAATCAGCAGCGGCGAAGCGGGCTATGTGGACTGGGCGGACACGGCAGGCCCGGCACCGTCAGGCACGGCCCATGAAAGCTGGACGATCGTAGTGGACTCCTTTAACGTCAACAACACGCCCGCTTGGTACACGCTCGATATTACCTCGTTTTACAACGCCAACTTGGGCGAGAAGGTTACCCTGAGCATCCGTGCCATCAGCGGCAGTGGGGATGGGCCAATCTTCGAGGATAAGGAGGGCACCGCAGGCACCGGCAACGCACCGCAGATTGAATGGGTTCCCGAGCCGGCCAGCCTGGTGCTGCTCGCGGTGGGCTCTTTGTTCCTGGCACGACGCCGCCGGTAGTGCGGGTTCCTGCTTAGCCGCTGGCAAGCGGCGACAGGGCGGTTGGGCTTGGCGGTTTGCGCAGGTCCAACCGCCGGGGCGAGAATGAGGGCGAGAGGGATGGCAAAGGGCCGTTGCTTTGCAAGGATTGATAGTGTGCGCTTTTACGCTGTTAAGCCTCTGGACAGCCCGCGTGACCGGATGTGAAGGATGCGTCAGAATCGCGATCGGGGTGGACCAGCGGGGCCGCCCGGCATTGATCGGCGTTCGGGGTTATCGCATCCAGATGAAGGATACGACTCGCGGAGGAGTCGACCCCAGGAGATCTTAGCGAGACGCAGGAAAGGAAGAAGACTATGTTCCGGACAAACTCAGGCCTGTTATGGGCAGCAGCGGTGGCTGTGGGGCTAGCGGCGTCGGTCCAGGCAACCGAGTGGGTGGCCGACTTTACCTCCACGTCGCCGGAGAGCTTCACCGGCACCGATAACAACGCGGTGGCCAGCTACACCGACACCCTGGGGGGGAACGCCAACTCTTACAAGGTAACCTATTCCTTGAATGGTTCCGCGCCATCGGGCTGGCTGACCCAGGGCAGCCGGGGCAGCGTGCCCACCACGGCCAAATTCTGGAACCCGCCGGGCGATGGGCTGGGAGGACGTGCTCGCTTCTCGACTGCGCTGCCAACCAGCATGGACGCCAACGGAGGCGTGGCCTTCGCATGGACGGCCCGCTACGGCAACTACGCCATGGGCCGGGCGCCCATCCAGCTCTGCGTGACCGATACCGGCGGGCTTGAAGGTACCCAATACAACGCCTACATCCGCGTGCAGAATGGCACGACGCTCGCCATCCAAAGCAACGGCGGAGGCCTGTACACTACCATCGACCCGCTGACTATCGCCAACGTCGCCGACGGCCAGTACCACCAGTGGAGCGCCTCGGTGATTACCTCGGGCACCCTGGCCCACTGGAAGCTGTTTCTGAACGGGACGCAACTGCTGTTCACCGGCGACGACGGAGCCCACCAGTTCGATCCGGGTACGGGCCCGCAGCAGTTCAGCTTCCAGACCGGCAGCAACCCCTTCAGCGGCGATCCGTACATCGGCCTGGGCGATCTGCAAACCGGGCAGGACCAGTGGGACTTCGAGTTCGACTGCGTGGCCTACAAGGACGACGGCGTTGCCGACAACTACACCTGCGGCACGGCGGTGGTCACCTGCGACAGCTCGGTGACTCCGGCGGGCACACAGAACTCCACGGCATTGAGGAACAGCCCGGCTACCCCGGCCAGCTTCACCTATACATTTACCAATACGGGCTCCTCGAACAACGGCTACACGGTGGCCGAGACCGATGCCGCCGGCGTACCTATGGCAGACCCCGGCTACGCTTGGCTGTTACTGGACAAGACCGGCAGCGCCTCGCCGCTTGGCCCCATGGCCAGCGAAGATGTCTTGGCGACGATTACAGATACCAGCATGGCCGGCGGGCTCCACACCGCCTACATCACCTTCACCGACACGTGCAACCCCGCGAACAAGCACGTCCGCCGGATCGATCTGACCGTGATTGACTGCCGGTCAGCGGTATCGCCGGCAACCAACGCCGGCCGGGCCTTCCTGGTCGGGTCTGTTCAGACCCCGGCCCCGGTGATCTACACCTTCGAAAACACCGGCGCGCCGCCGGTGAGCTACACGATCACGTCGGACGCGAGTTGGCTCCAACTCGACAAGCCCACCGGTGTGCCGATCGGGCCGATCGCTCCGGGCGGCTCGGACGTCGTCACGGGCACGATCAACGTGGCCGGGCTGGCGCCAGGCGGCCACGCAGCCACGCTGACCTTCACCGACACCTGCGACCCGACCGTGCAGCACGTCCGCCAGGTGCTGCTGTCGGTTGACGAACCGATCGCCACCTCCGGCGACACTCTGCAGCAGTTCAAGGCGGAGTTCACCGAATTCACCGCATCGGACCTTGCCTCCCAAAGTCCGCTGGAGTCGTGCGATCCGGGCGGGACGACGGACCGCGTATTCTCTGTCGGCTACAATTCGGTGGATTCACTGCCGGCAGGTTGGCTCACGCAGGGAACCATCGACGACACGCCAACCACGGCCAAGTTCAACAATCCGGACGACGATCTTGCCGGTCGGGTGCGGTTCCGAACGTTCCTGCCTTTCGACAACACCTTCGCTCCGGCGAAAGGCATGGCGGTGGCATGGAATATGCGGATCGGGACTGATGGCAACGCCCGCGGGCCGATTCAGATTACCTTCCCGCGCGTCACTGGCCCATTCGGCACCGATGACGCAACTTCTGCCGTGGCGGGCGAGGTATTCAATGCTTATGTCCGCGTGAACGACGATGCCGTCAGAATTCTCAACAACGGCGGTACCGCCATTGCCACCATCGGTGAGTTGACCCTCGGGACGCCGATCGCCGGCGAGTATCACCAATGGACCGCCGCGGTCTGCTACAACGACGCTGATCAGATGGCGTACTGGAACCTGTGGCTGGACGGCGAAAAGCTGATGTTCGATGGCGCCGATGGTTCGGTGGTAGGACCGGGCGGGGACATATTCAGTTTCCGAACCGGTCTGAACGATGTGAGCGGCGACCCGTACGTCGGACTGGGCGAGCTGAATTCCGGCGAAGACGTCTGGGACTTCGAGTTTGACTGGGTGCGAATGCTATCCTACAACGTAAACGGCTGTCCCTTCTGGGATGGGGGAGGCAGTTGCTTCTCCACCTTGCCGTGGCCCGATGCTGACGAGGACGGCGATGTGGATCAGGCCGACTTCGCGGTGTTCCAGTTGTGTTTCTCGGGAGACGGTAATGCCCTGTCAGACCCCGCGACGTGCCGTCGCTTCAATCGGGACGGGGACAGCGACGTGGACAGCCTGGATTTCAACAAGTTCGAAAAGTGCGCGACCGGTCCGGGGATCGCGCTGGACCCGGAGAATCCGCCGACCGGCTGTGAATTGTAGCGATCGAGGGGCGGTCGACCGACGTATCCGTACCGTCTTCAGGGGACGACAGGTGACGCTGTGAGGCTGTCGTCCCCCGGGGCCACGCAGAGCGTTCGCGGAGGATGCTTCGCGGGGAGAAGCCATCTGAACTCGACAGGTGTGCGGGACTTCCGCGGGCTTCACCAATAATCACACCGCCCCTGTGTGCGGACCGATCGACTGTGGGGCAGTGGCGAGTTGATACCTCTGTCGGTGGCGGGCTCTGTCCTGGTCGTTGATCGCCGGCGGTACAGCAGGTATGGAATTCTGTCCGGGAGGAACTTGGTCGATGCGTCTATTCCGGTTTTCCGTGGGGGCCACCACATTGGCGGCCGGCGTTCTGCTCTGCTGGGCGCCGGGCCTGAAAACGGCCCAGGGACAAGTGTTTCCAGGGGCGACCTGGGAGTCGAAGACCCCGGCGGAAGTCGGGATGGACTCCGCCAAGCTGGACCAGATTGCCAGCACCATCGGCGGTAACGGGTGCATCGTCCGCCACGGATACATGGTCAAGACCTGGGGTTCGCAGAGCGCCAAGGGCGACTGGGCATCGGCCTCGAAGCCGGTGATCAGCACGCTGCTGTTTTTCGCGATCAAAGAAGGTCACATCGGCAGTGTCGACGGACTGGTGGCCAATTGGGGCTGGAGCCTGAGCACCAAGGACCAGCCGATGACGTTCAGGCACATGGCCAACATGGTCGGCAATTACACGCGGGCGGAAGCCCCCGGTGCAGCCTGGGCCTACAACGACTACAACATACAACTGTATGTCAAGACGTTGTTCGATCGCGTATACGGCCAGAGTGCCAACACGGTGGCTCTGGACGCCAGCCGGCTGGGCGCGCTGCAGTTCCAGGA
This sequence comes from Phycisphaerae bacterium, assembly GCA_030372985.1. Lineage (GTDB taxonomy): Bacteria > Planctomycetota > Phycisphaerae > UBA1845 > PWPN01 > JAUCQB01. Next base: position 9,396 of record JAUCQB010000172.1, on the reverse strand, counting down.
TGGTTCACTGATCGCCTCCAACAACCGCCTGAATACCTCGGTTCGCGATTTTGCCCGGATCGGGTGGTTCTGGGCCAACAGGGGGTACTGGAACGGCACGCAGTTGCTGCCTCAGCAGTACTTCAACGACTACATGAAACCGCAGGTATCATCAAGTTTGCCCAAGACCGCCGCAGGCGATCCTTCCGGCGATTATCTGAGCATCGGAACTTACGGCGGCGGGTCGGACCAGACGCCCTACGGCCCCGGTATCTACGGGTTCAACTGGTGGTTCAACGCCACCGGGGCCCTGCACCCGACATCGATCACCTGGCCTGACGCTCCCGCCGACACCTTTCAGGCCAACGGGCACTGGGGCAAAGAGGTGGTTACGGTGATGCCCGGCCTCGGGATCGTGATGGCTTACTTCAACGGAGCGACGCTCGGCTTCTCACCTGGTAACTCCGATTCCAGTTCGAACCAGGTACTCAAGCTGCTGGCCGAATCCGTCATGCCAACGGCTCCGTTGATCGTACTGAGCAAGAGTCAGATCAGCCGATCGATGGACTACGGCGGGACTCTGTCCGATGACACGTTCACCGTGTCCAACGGTGGAGCAGGAACGCTGCAATACGAAATAACCGTCGATCGGGAATGGCTGCAGATTGTTCCATCCGATGGCACATCCACCGGCGAAGCCGACACCATCACGGTTTCTTTTGCAGTGGGGGATATGGCGATCGGGTCACACACGGCAACGATCACGGTCGCCGACGACGGCAGCGTGCCCCCGCCCTCCAATATGTCCCAGACCATTGCCGTCACGGTTGAGGTCAGGTCCGTGCTTCCGGATCTGGACCTCGACGGCGATGTGGACCAGAAAGACTTCGGTTTGTTCCAGGCGTGTCTCACCGGAGAGAATCCGGTTTCGTCTGCCTGTCCAGCTGCGGATTTCGATCACAACGAAATGGTGAATCAGTCCGACCTGACGGTGTTCCTGGGCTGTCTTTCAGGTGCCGGCGTTCTTGCGGATGTGGCCTGCGATGATGCATTTCAGTAATGCTGTGCCGTTCGTGCTGCTGATGCTGCTGTCGTCGTTGGTGTTCGCCCAGGCGCCCGCCGGCCAGATCGTCGTTGACGCCGCCCACCCGGCCTGGTTCAAGTACCAGGACGGCGGCCCGTTCTACATGTGCGGACCGGGAGATCCCGAGGGATTCCTCTACCGGGGCACTCGAAACGCAAACGGCACCCGCAACGGCGACCAGTTGACGTTGATCAGCAAGCTGGCCGGCACCGGAGCCAACTGCATCTACCTCATGGCTATCCGCAGCCACGGCGGCGACGGGGACGCCACCCAGAATCCCTACATCGACAGCGACTTGTCCAAAGGACTCGACAACGACATTCTGAACCAGTGGCAGACCTGGTTTGCGGCCATGGACAGCAACGGCATCGTCATCTTCTTTGTTTTCTACGACGATGACGCTTCGCCTTTTGGCAAGGATCTGCCGGCCGGCGGGCAACTGACGACCCAGGAAGCGACCTTCATCAACTCGATGGTCAGCCGGTTCAAGCAGTACAAGCACCTGATCTGGTGCGTGGCCGAGGAATACGCCGAAGGCCTTTCGGCCGCCCACGCCGACAAGGTGGCTCAGCAGATCAAGCTCCAGGACGACCGCGGACATCCGGTCGCCATCCACCAGAACAGCGGAACGTCGTTTGACTTCAATGGGAACCCGTCTTTCGACCAGTTCGCCGCGCAGTGGAACGTGGCAACGGCGGCCGAACTGCATGCCGGCACCATCGCGGCCTGGAATAACGTCGGGGGGCTGGTGAACGTGAACATGGCGGAGTTCGCCGATGCCGGCAGCGGCGCGGTTTTGCGGGAGAAGGTCTGGTCCATCGCGATGGGCGGAGGATACTCGATGATCCTGGGCATGGACATCGCCTCCACGCCGCTCAGCGACCTGGAGATCTGCGGCCGGCTGGTCGGGTTCATGGAAGCGACGCGGTTCAACGAGGCCGCGCCTCATGACGAACTGGCCGGCAGCGATACGAATTACGTTCTGGCCAGCCCCGGGGAGATGTACATCGCGTACGGCGATGCTGGCTTTGATTTCGGTATCTCAATGCTGCCGGGCAACTATGCAGTCAAATGGTATGATCCCGGGACCGGGTCTTGGGTGGACCAGGGAACGCGGGCGGTCTCCGCGGCAGGTTCGCAGCTTTTTGCCAAGCCGAGTGCGTTTGCAGGGGATGCCGCGTTGTATGTTGTTCGCACGGTTCCCGCTCCGGCCGGCAATCCGTTTCCGCCGTCGGGGGCGTCGCGAGTACCGCGCGACGTCGAGCTTTCGTGGACGGCAGGCGGCGGCGCGACTTCGCATAACGTGCACTTCGGGACCAGCAGTCCGGGCGATTTCCGCGTCAATCAGCCGGAGACCTCTTTTGACCCGGGACTGCTCGAGCCGCTCACGACCTACTTCTGGCGAATAGACGAGGTGAACGAGGTCGGCACAGGCACGGGATCGGTATGGAGCTTTATGACTGGAGGACTCTCCGGCGACATGGACGGTGACGGAGATGTCGATCAGGAAGATTTCGGCCTTTTCCAAGCCTGCTTCACAGTCTCGGGCGACCCGATCAGTCCGGAGTGCCTGTCCGCGGATATTGACCAGGACGAGCTCGTGAATCAGTCTGACCTCACTCTGTTCGTCCGATGCATAAGCGGGGCTGGGGTTCCCGCCGATCCTGCCTGCGCGGATTGATTTGAGGGCGGTTGCGGGAGGAGGAATGCGGCAAGGCGGCAGTCCGGTCACCGGGATGAGTCTTCAGGCTAACCAAGGGGGCCGTCATGCGGACAAAGGCCGTCAACAAGCAGACAGCCGCGATCATCGCGATCGCAGCGGCCTGCACATGCGGAGGGACTCAGGCACGGGGACAGACTCTGGCCCCGCAGTCCATGTACGGCATTAACACCCATGTTCCCACGGATGCGTTGATCGCGAAGTGCCAGGCCGGCAACATTGGCTGGGGGCGAGTTGACCTTAACTGGTTCGCGATGGAGACGTCGAAAGGCGTCTACAGTTGGGGGGCGATCGATGCCGCGGTGAATTCGGCCAACGCGCGGGGCATCCGCTTTTACGCCACCCTGGCCTACACCCCATCCTGGGCCAACGGGGGACAGGACCACACGGTCCCGCCGACCAACCCGAACGACTGGAAGGATTTCGTCCGGGCTACCGTCAACCGTTACAAGGGGAGCATCCGGCACTGGGGGTTGTGGAATGAGCCGGACCTCGATCAGTTTTTCTCCGGGACAAGCAGCCAGTACATCAACACCATCGTCATTCCCGGCGCCCAGGCGATCCGCGAGGCGGATCCGACCGCCTTGCGATGCGCGCCGGACCTGGCGGGCGACAGCGACTTCCTGGAGGACGTCCTTAACGCGGCCAAGGACTACATCGACGTGGTGACGGTTCACAAATACGACGAGCAGGTCAGCGACATCATGAACAAGTTCGACGGCTATCGCTGGCCGTGGGAGGATCCCAACTACAAGACTCTCCTGCAGAACACGGGCGCCTGGGGCAAGGCCGTCTGGTTCACCGAGGTTGGCTGGCCGACCGCCGGCGGGACGCACGTCGACACCGTTACGGAAGCTGAACAGGCCAACCTTTATGTCCAGTTGCTTGATCAGGTTCGCCTGAGGCCCTGGATCAACAAGATCTTCTTCTACGAGCTGAAGGATGATCCCACATCGGGAGTTCCCTCGTGGGGCATCCTCCGCGCCGATCTGACCGAGAAACCGGCCTATGGTGCCTATCGAGACTACGTCGCCGCTCATCCGCCTGGTCAGAGCGTCACGATCACCGATCTCCGCCGGTACAACCTCGCCACATTCACGCTCGGCTCGGCGTACTTTGCGGACCGTTCATACACGATCACCTCGATGCCGGCGTATCTCCAGGGTTGCCAGGGCATCCAGACTCGAAACGACGATGCCGGGGCAACCAGCGAAGCCTGGATCGACTTCGACATCGATCAGGACGCGGACGTCTACATCGCGTACGATCGACGGGCGAGCGCCTTGCCGGACTGGATGGGCGGCTGCACGGAGATGGCCGGCGTGATTGGAGTTTCCGATGCGGCCCAGGGGTACGCGAAGCTGTACAGAATGTCTTTTTCGATCGGCGAGGCTGTTCTGGGTGCGAACATGGCGTCCGGCGCGACCGGAGCCTCGAGCAACTATTTCGTGCTGGTCTTGCCGGCCGGCGCCGGTCCGCCGGCCCGCGCGAGCGACCCAAGTCCCGCTGACGGGACGACACGCGTGCCTCTCGACACCACACTGAGTTGGACGGCCGGTGCCGGGGCGAGTTCCCATACTGTTTACTTCGGGACGAGCAGCCCCGGTGTGTTCCGCGGCAACCAGTCTGCCACCACCTTTGACCCGGGGCCTTTGGCGTTGAGCACGACATACTACTGGCGTATTGACGAGGTCAACGCCGCGGGTACGACCGAGGGCCAAGTATGGACTCTCAGGACCGTGTCGCCGCCCGGTGATGCCGACGGCGACGGCGATGTCGACCAGGAGGACTTCGGAACGTTCCAGGCGTGCTACACGGGCCGGGACCCTGGGGCTCTCCCGCCCGAGTGCCTGTTCGCGGACATGGACGGCAACGGCCTGGTCGATCAGAATGATTTCTCGATGTTCTGGGCGTGTATCTCCGGGCCTGGAGTCCTTTCTGATCCTGGATGTGATGATCTGCCCGGTTAGTATGTTCCTGCCGTAACCCCCATTCTCCGGACGCGAGAAGGAGACGATATGACAGCATCCAGCAACACCAGCATCCACAGTTTCAGCCGCGGGGACGGCGCGGGCCACGTCAACAGGGCATGGCGAGCCTTTTCCTGCCGCACGGTTGGGATCGTCCTGACCGCATCCCTGGCAATTGCCCTGGACTGCCCGGCGCTGGTCTTTCCGGGTACCACCTGGCAGTTCAAGACGCCGGCCGAGGTCGGCATGGATGTCAAGAGACTGGATGCCTTCCGCGACTATATCGGGGGGCGGGGCTGTGTCGTACGTCACGGCTACATGGTCTATACGTGGGGAGATCAGACTCGGCGGCAGGACGTTGCCTCGGCCTGCAAGCCCGTTATTGCCCATTTCCTGTTCAAGGCCGTAGAGGACGGCAAGCTGGCCAGTCTCGACGAGCCGGTAGTGAGGTGGGAGCCGCGTCTGAACGAGATCAACCCGGACCTCGACTTCAAGGATCGGCTCATGACCTTCCGGCATATGGCCACGCAGACCTCCTGTTACGGCGTACAGGAGAAGCCGGGAGCCGCCTTTGACTACAGCGACTGGCAGATGGCCCTTCTGTGGGATACGTTGTTCCTCAAGGTCTATGGGGTCACTTACGATACCGTTGATGCCCAAGTTCTGCATCCCAGGCTGACGGATCTGATGCAGTGCGAGGATGATCCGACCTTCACGTTCTTCGGGACGCAGAATCGGCCGGGGCGGTTCGGCATTTCGGTGCGAGATTTCGCCCGCTTCGGGCTGTTGTACCTCCACAAAGGAAATTGGAGCGGCAAGCAGCTCATCAGCGAGGCCAATGCCACCTTGGCGGTGACAAGTCCTCTTCCCAACTCGATCCCTCGGACCGAGGCTCGGCCGGCCCAGATGTGCCCCGGCCAGCGCTCCATCGGATCGCAGAAGGTGCCGGATGACCAGACCGATCACAGCGGGAGCTACAGCTACCTCTGGTGGGTCAACGGCCTGGACGGCAAGGGGCGGCGCTTCTGGCCAAGTGCTCCGGTGGATACATACGGTGCGTTCGGTCACGCCAACGGCCAGCGGGCCGTGGTGGTGATCCCCAGCCTGGATCTGGTGGTATCCTGGAATGACACCACCCTTGGCGACAAGCAGGGAAATCCCCGCGATGAAGCGTTCCGTCTGCTGATGGAGTCCTTGATTTCGGAAGGTATCGTCGCTGATCCCGAGCACCCCGCATGGCTGAAACAGCAGGACGGACGGCCGTTTTACATGTGCGGTCCTGGCGATCCGGAAGGCTTTCTGTACCGCGGCACCCGCAACCCGGACGGCACGCGCCACGGCGATCAGATGGCGTTGATCAACAAGCTGGCCGCCACCGGAGCCAACTGCATCTACCTGATGGCTATTCGCAGCCACGGCGGCGACGGGGATGCCACCCACAATCCCTACGTCGACAGCGATCTGACCAAGGGGCTCGACAAGGACATTCTGAACCAGTGGGAAGCCTGGTTCACGGCGATGGATAACAATGGCATCGTGATTTTCTTCTTCTTCTACGACGACAGTACGGCTCCTTTCGGCAAGGATTTTCCTGCCGGTGGCCAGTTGAAACCCGAGGAAGCGGCATTCATCGATGCGATGGTGGAGCGGTTCAAGCACCACCGGCACCTGATCTGGTGTGTGGCCGAGGAATACGGTGAGAAGCTCACCAAGGCTCACGCGGCGAAGATCGCCGAGCGGATCAAACAAAAGGACGACCGCCGCCATCCCGTTTCTATTCACCAGAACAACGGGACATCCTTTGACTTCAATGGAAATCCCGCGTTTGACCAGTTCGCCGTCCAGTCAAACGTGGAAACGCCTGAGGAACTGCACGCGGATACAGTCGCGGCCTGGAAGAACGTTGGCGGTCGAGTCAACATCAACATGTCGGAATTCGCCGATTCGAGTTTCGGCAAGAAGCCTTTTGCCGGTACCGGTGACTTGCTTCGCCGGAAAACCTGGTCCATCGCGATGGGCGGCGGGTATTCGATGATTCTGGGGATGGACATCGAGTCCACGCCCGTTGCCGACCTGCAAGCCTGCGGGCACCTCGTACGATTCATGGAGTCGACCCGGTTCAACCGGACCTCGCCTCGCGACGACCTGGCCCGGGGAGATACGGATTACGTTCTGGCCGCTCCAGGGCAGGTGTACATTGCCTATGGCGATTCCGGCGGGAGGCTGGGGCTGAACCTCTCGGCGGGCCGCTACCGGGTGAGGTGGTTCAATCCCAGGAACGGCGGCTGGGCGGATGAGGAGGATCGCAGCCTCGCCGACGGTGAACAGAGGTTTTCCCGGCCGTCGTCGTTCAGCGACGAGGCCGTTTTGTACCTCGAGGCCGTGACAATGCCGGAGACTCGCCGTGCCGAACCGATCGATCGGATCGCGCTGGTACGCCGTCACAATCCGGTTGTTCGGAAGGCCGATGCGTTGACCCCGTTCTCATTGGGGAACGGCGCGTTTGCCTTCAATGTCGACATCACCGGTTTGCAGACCTTCGCGGGATTCCATGACAAGGGTATTCCCCTGTGTATGCAGTCCTATTGGGGGTGGCACAGCTTCCCGAACCCGGACAATTACCGGCTCGAGGACACGCTGGTCGATTTCGACACCTACGGTCGCATGGTGAAGTATGCAACCAACATGAAAAGCAAGGCCGGTGAGTGGCTGAGGTCCAACCCGCATCGGCTCGGATTGGGCCGGATCAGCCTTGAACTGATCAAGTCGGACAACTCACCGGCCGTCCTGGAGGATCTCAAGGACATTGACCAGAGTCTCGATCTCTGGAGCGGCCTGCTGACCAGCCGCTTCGTTCTTGAAGGCTCTCCGGTGGAGGTCAAGACCTGTTGCCATCCCGACCTCGACGCAATCGCCGTGAGGATCGGTTCGCCGCTGGTTTCCGCGCGCCGTCTGAGGGTTGCGGTCAGCTTCCCATACGGCTCAGGCCAATTCGGCAAGGAGCCGGGAGACTGGGACCACCCGGAGCTTCACGAAACGACGGTTATCGGCAGGACGGAGAGCCGGATTGATCTGCAGCGCACGCTCGATTCCGACAAGTACTATGTGAGCGTGGTTTGTCCGAAGGGCACGCAGTTCCAAACCACGAAGCCACATCACTGCGGGCTGGTCCCGGCGGAGGCCGGCAGCAGTTTCGAGTGCGTCGTCGCGTTCTCACCCACGCCCGTGCCGGCAGACGTGCCTGATGTAGGCCGATGTCAGGTTGCGAGCAACACGCACTGGAAACACTTCTGGAGCGATGGGGGAGCAATTGATCTTTCCGGAAGCACAGATCTCCGCGCTCACGAACTCGAACGTCGAATTGTTCTCTCGCAGTACCTGATGGCTATCCAGTGTGCCGGGCCGATGCCGCCGCCGGAGACCGGCCTGACGTTCAATAGCTGGTACGGCAAGCCTCATCTGGAATGTCACTGGTGGCACGGCGTACATTTCGCGCTCTGGAATCGCCTGTCGCTGCTGGAGAAAAGCCTGCCGTGGTATCGGTCCATCCTCCCGATGGCTCGCAAGACCGCCGCCATGCAGGGTTATCGCGGCGCCCGTTGGCCAAAGATGGTCGGCCCGGATGGTCGTGAAGGCCCGTCGGTCATCGCGCCGCTTCTCATCTGGCAGCAGCCGCATCCGATCTATTATGCCGAACTGTGCTACCGGGCGCATCCCGACCGCGAAACGCTGGAGTTGTACCGAGACATCGTGTTCGAGAGCGCGGAGTTCATGGCCTCATACGCGGTGTGGGACAAGGATCGGCATCGCTACGTGCTTGGCCCGCCGGTGATGCCGGCCCAGGAAAACTACGACGCCAGGACGGTCTGCAACCCCACCTACGAACTCGCATATTGGGAATGGGCTCTCACGACCGCTCAGAAATGGCGAGAGAGGCTCGGACTCAAGCCCGACGAGAGATGGGAGCATGTCATCCGGCACCTGTCCAAGCTGCCGGTCAAGGACGGATTGTACCTGACCGCCGAATCGATTCAGGAAACCTGGTCCGAGAGCAAGTGGTGGCGCGATCATCCCTCGCTTCTGGCCGCGTGCGGGATGCTGCCCGGGGTGACTGTTGATCAGGAGACCATGCGCCGCACGCTTCGTATCGTGTTGGATCAATGGAACTGGGGCACGTGCTGGGGCTGGGACTTTCCCATGGTCGCGATGACTGCTGCCCGGATTGGCGAGCCCGCGATCGCCGTAGACGCGTTGATGATGAAGACCCCCCGGAACCATTATCTGCCCAACGGGCACAATTACCTGCACAATGGAGTGCCCGTGTATCTGACGGGTAACGGCAGCCTGCTGGCGGCCGTGGCCATGATGGCGGCCGGCTGGGACGGCGCGCCGCACGAGAATGCACCCGGGTTCCCGCAAAACGGCAGTTGGGCCGTGCGCTGGGAGAACCTGAAGCGGTTGCCGTGAGGTTCGGACAGGCCGGCACGATCAATAGCTCGCGTTGGGACAGTCGACGGCGGGGCACACGTTTCTGGTCTCGGCCGTCCAAGCACCTTTGCTGCCGACCTCAACCCAGCCGGAGGTGTCTTTGCCGTTGAACAGCCGTGTTCCGGCACTGCAGCCGGAAGCGAGGGGGATCAGGG
>JAUCQB010000171.1 GCA_030372985.1 Phycisphaerae bacterium | reverse complement strand
ACGAGGGGGCCAGCGACGTCGGCGACAGCGCGATCGTCGGAACGGAAGCCAGTTGCGTCACCCGGAGCGTGTCCCACTGAACGGTCGGTCCCGTACCGCTGGAGGAACCCAGCTTGAAGCCCACGCTCATTTGCGTGCTGCTGCCGCTGGCAAAGTTGACCGAGTACTGCGTCCAGGTGTTGCCGTTGCCGTTGGTCCCGTCACTGGCGAACTTCTTGATCATCGTCCAGGTGCCCGAATTGGCGTCAAAGTCCTGGGCCGAGTAGTTGCCGAGTTTGAAAGCGCACTCCGCCCAATACGACGAGCCGCTCGGACACTTGATCCACACCGAAACCTGGTAGTTGGCGTTGGCGGAGAGGTTGTACACCTTCACCTTGCATGACGAGCCCGGCGAGGACCGCGCCGTCTGGAGGCCATTGCCCGCCTGACCGCCGCCCACGATCGACCAGGTGGCCGCAGAGCCCCACGAAGCGTCGAAGCTCGACGACCACGAAGGCATGCTGTTGAAGTCCTCGGCAACGACGGCGTTGGTGGGCGTGGCACTGACCTGGCTGGAATTGGCGCTCTCGCCGGCCGCATTAACCGCCGAGACCACGTAGTAGTAGGTGGTCCCATTGGTCAACCCGGTGTTGGTGTAGCTGTTCGTCGTCGGGCTGGCGATCGTCGTATATGGGCCCCCGCTGGTTGTCGATCGCTTGACGTTATAACTCGTCGCCCCGGCACTGATGTTCCACGCCAGCGCAACCTGGCCGTTTCCAGGCGTTGCGCTCAATCCGGTCGGGACCGGCGGCACCGGAAGCTGCGGCGTGGCGCTTGCCTCGGCGGAGTTCGGGCTTTCACCCTCGCTGTTGGCTGCCGAGACCACGAAGTAATAGGTGACTCCGTTGGTCAGGCCGGTGTTCGTGTAGCTGGTGGAGGTGATGTCGTTGGCGATCACACTGTACGGGCCGCCGCTGACGGTCGACCGCTTCACGTCATAGCTGGTCGCGCCGGCCGAGGCGTTCCAGCTCAGCGCCACCTGGCCGTTGCCCGGCGTCGCGGTGAGCCCCGTCGGAGCATCCGGCGGACCGAAAGGAATGCTGTTCAGGTGCGACACCAGCCACGGGGCGATGGGGTCGATATTGAAGGACGTCCAGCCCGGCGACCCCGTCTGGAAAAGGGTGCAACCCAGGACCTGCGGGTCCTCGCGCATCCTCGCATCGTGCCAATCGAGCCAGTTCTGGTACTTTGCCGCGTCGCCGCCGCCCATCCAGCCCGGCCCCTCCGGACCCGTCTGTCCGTCGACGCCGCCCTCCGTGAAGATGATGGGCAGGTCCAGCAAGTCCGGATGAGCCGTGGCGAAGTAGTCATAGAACTGCCGATATCGCAGCGAGTACCACAGTTCGACGTTCACGTCGGTCGTGTACAGAATGGTATACGAATGATAGCTCCACGCACCGCCGTACTGCTTGCACACTCTCAGGGCCGGGGCGATGGCGTTGAGCTGAGCCTGCATCTCGGCCAGCGTGCCCGGCGGGTTGCCCACCGGGATGCTGAACGCGCACGGCCGGAACCCTGCGTTGGCGATCAGCGGTGCCAGCGCCACCCAGAAGTCGTTCAACCACTGGGCATTCTGCACCGTGCCCCAGCACGGTGTGCTGTCGCACTCATTCGGCCCCTCGACGTAGTCGATCAGTGCCTTGTCCGCAGGAGAAAGCGCGTTGAGCGGCGGCGCCAGGACGTTGGTCCAGAAATGTTGCGCAGCCCAGGTCGGATCCTGTCCGATGTTGTAGCTCTGCGTCGTGTAGATGCGGCACACCGAGATCGCGTCCGGGCAAAGGGTTTTCAAGTCCCTTACCGCCGTCATCATGGTCCCGTCACAATCAAGAATCTTAATGACCCGGGCGCGGGCCATGAGGAAGTCATAGCACGGATTCGTGTAGCTCAGAATCAGGTGCGGGCCGAGCTTGCTGCCGCTCGGTTGAGCCGCCATCGCGGCGGTGCCGACCGCGGCCACCACGCCCAGGCACAACAGCCCCGCCGCGAACCGGCGAGTGACTTGCCCAGGCAACGGCATCGATGATGTGAGCATGAGAACCTCCCTCTTGAAAAGGACATGAAAAACGCAACTTCCAGGCTCTATCCGGGACCGAAGAACACGGTCCGGAGCCGTCTCGGCCCGCCGGCGGCGGACCAGGCTTGCCGACCCGTTCGGCATTATCGTCCGCCGGTCGGGGAGGCGGACCGGACTGCGAAACGCCGGCCCGCCTCTGTTTCCGGCCTTGTGAGCTACTGAATACGCAGGGTATCCCACAAAACAGTGGGACCACCGCCGCCGGACGAACCCAGTTTGTAACCTACGCTGATCTGGGTGCTCGACCCGCTGTTGAAGGTCTTGGTGTACTGGACCCAGGTATTACCGTTGCCATTGGTGCCGTCATTGGCAAACTTCTGGATCATCGTCCAGGTGCCGGAATTGCCGTCAAAATCCTCTGCGGTGTAGCTGCCCAACTTGTAGGCGCACTCCGCCCAGTAGCTGCCGCCGTAACTCGGGCACTTGATATAAACGGTCAGGGTGTAGTTCGCATTGGCGGTGATATTGTACACCTTCACCTTGGCCGAAGAACCCTGGCTGCTGCGGGCGGCTTGAAGGGCATTGCCCGACTGCCCGCCGCCGACGATCGACCAGGCGGCGGCGCTGCCCCACGACGCGTCGAAGCTCGATGACCAGCTCGGCATGCTTTCGAAATTCTCCGACACCGTTGTTTTCGACGAGTTGACCGTCAGCGTCACCGCGATGGTCTGCGGGTTGTTGCTGGCATTCGGGTCGCTGATCGTGATCGTCCCGTAATAGGTCCCCGCCGACAGGCCGCTGGTTGCGTAAGTCACGGTAATCGTGTCCGCTTCTCCGGTACTGGTCCCGCTCGTCGGCGAGCACGACAACCACGACACATTGTCGGTGATCGTATAGCTCAGCGTCCCGCCGCCGCTGTTGGCGACCGTGAATGTCTGGCTGGACGCGTTGCTGCCTGCGGTGCAGGAGGGCGCCAGCGTCGACGGCGAGCGATTGATCGTCGGCGTTGAACTGGCCGGCACCAGCCAGAACCGCTGGATGTTGAACGAGTCCGAGTTGCAGTAGAACTGGATCGTCTTCCACCCGGTCCCGATGTTCACGTTACCGCAATTGAGCGTCTGCCAGACCTGCCAGCCGCCGGTATTGTTCAACGAGAGCGTGCCGGTTAATGCCGCTCCGTTGAGCTTGAAGCTGCACGTCTTGGCACTGTTCGGTGTGGCATAACGCATGTAGAGCGTGTAGACGCCGGTACCCTGGCCCTGGATCGGGAAGTTCAGCCACTCGCCCGCCGCGATCCAGCCGACGTTGTAACGCCCGTCGGTACACGTTTCGATATCGACGTTATGCGACCGATATTGCCCGCCGCTGTTGCCGCTGGTCGTATCATAGTAATCGGTGCCGCTGGCCGCGTTCACCCCGCCCTGATAGTCCTCCGCGTACACGGTGATCGTGTCGCGCGTGCCGGCCGTACCGTAGATCTCGAACTCCGGCAGCCGCACATAGGTGTCGATGCCGGGGTTGGTGATGACCAGCCGGACGTAGCGCAGGCTCTTCGGCGTGCCGTAGATGAAGCGGTTGTACGCGTCCTGGCAACTGTTGTCCACGTCATACTCGACGGTCCAGGGCCCAAAGATCGAACTCGCCGACTCAATCCGGTAGTACTTCGTGTTCATGTACGCCGGCTCGGCTCCCCAGGAGGCATGGCGAACAATATAGCCGGTCACGGTGGAGGTCGAACCCAGATCGACGGCCAGCGTCGCGGTGCCGCCGCTGTTGGCCGCATTGCAGCACCATTTCGTGGTGGACTGCCCGTCCAACGCATACCGGCCATACTGGGCGGTATTGTTTCGGCCCGACTCGATGTAGTAGGCGGCGGTGAGTGAGAGGTTGCTCCCGCTCGGGTTGCCCGGTCCGAGACCCACGCAACTGGAGGCCGTGCCCCATTGATAGCCGTAGGCGACGGCCTGCTGGAAGTCCGCGATCACCTGGTCGCGGTCCTGAATCCCGAAGGTCCACTCGCCCTCCGTGGCCATGATCCAGCGGAACAGGACCAGGCAGCGGATCTTCTGCGAGTTGGCGTTATTCCAGTTGTTGATCTCCGCGTAGGCTGCCCGCACCCACCCGTTGTTCACGTTGTACCAGGCGTGCCGCGGCGAGGAATAGTCCGCGCACTCCACGTTCTCATCGCACTCGGTGATCAGCACCGGCTTCGTCTTCATCGTGCTCGGGATGGCCGCCATATAGTTGCGATAGACCTGGAAGTGATAGTAGATGTTCTCATAAGGAGGCCCCATCTTGGTCTGGTCGGTAATCAGAGACGGATCGCATCCGTGACTGTAGACGTGCAAGGCCAGACCGTCGATCTTGCTGGCACCGATGCTGTTGAGGATATTCACCCAGTAGTCGACAAAGCCCTCGATGCCCTGTGCGCTATACGGTGGAGCCCAGGTGCCCGAAGGCACCGGAACCAGCTTGGCGCCGGGAACGGCGTTCTTGATGGCCGTGTAGCAGCGATTGTAGCAGTCCACGTACCGAGCCACCGTGATCGGCTCGCCGGTATTGGGGTCGCCGTTGTTGTTGCCGGGCCACTCACGCGGCAGGTTCGTCTCGTTGCCGATGATCCAGTACAGAACGCCTGAGGAATGGCTGACGTAGTTGGCGCAGCGAGTCGCGAAATCCTGGTAATAGGCCTGGTAAGGCAGCGTACCATCCGAGCCATACCCGTTGTTCAGCCGAACGATGACGCCGTAACCCTGGTTCGACCAGGACGTGTAGTCGCGCCCCGAAGTGTCGTAAGGGTTGTGGCCGATGGCTTCGGTGAAGACGATCCAACCCTTGTTGCTGCCCATATACCCTTCGCCGCCGTTGTCATGCAGCCCGTAGATGTAGGCCGGATCGGCAAGCACGCTCGTCGTCGCCGCGACCACGACGCCCGTCGCAGCCAACAACCGGAACAATAGAGTTAGTTTCTTCATCATGAGTCCTCCAGCATCTCGTTCACAGACTTGAACACAATCCCGGCCCGCCAGGCCGGGGAATCCGCGATCCGATTGCCCGCCCAGAACGCCAAGCGCCGGCGAACACCCGACGCTTGCCCTCAGGGCTCACCAAGGCGGCCACGTACCTGACGGGCCGTCCGGACCTGCAGCCCCTGACAAACCCGTCTCAGAATCCGCATTGATCGGGCGGCACACACGTGTCAGACGATGCGGCCGTCGCAGATCGAACCAAAGCCGAGAAGACTCTCACTTTAAATGAGCGTGCAATCAGGATTGCGTCGAACAAACAGGCTGACTGATGCCACTTCAGACTTCGCGGAACCTTGCCCTGGCAGAATTGACTCGATTCACCACGCCCTGAATCGCCATGCAGGCGGGTCCTCGCGAATCGAATCCCAAAAGCACACCAACTGGCCTGCATGTATCACGGATGATCAACTTTGTCAACCGTTTTTTCCCCCCGTAATTCATTTTCGTGAATTTGAATAATAAGCTCGGAGAATAACGGTTCAGGAAAGCCAGAAGAACTGCCCGTGCATACTATTCTAACACCTGTATTAACAATAGGTTACGCTCGCCCAACGGTTCGCGATAGCGCTGGGGGCGAATTCACAACGTGTTTTTATTCTCTGTCGTTCCTGATCAATCCACATGGGATGCAGACCGCACAGTGATATGCGGCAACGCACATCAGACCCGTTGTCGCGGACGCGTCAATACGTTGAGTCGGCCGCCGCAACCTCCCGCCAACCCCTACTACCAAAGAACCATGGGTTTGAAGAATATCTCTTGTATGATAGAGGCGGTCGGGCAACCTGATTCAGGCGGGACAGAATGAGCGGCGGGCCATGTTACCATGAAGTACTTGCCGTCCCTGTCAACCGAATGAGGGAACAAGCGTGGTTCAATACCTGAAGTGCTTTCCAACGGTCATCATCTTCGCGATCACCATTTCAAGCATGACGCCCCACACCACCCTGGCCCAGCGCTCGCTGGGAGATCTCAGCGGCCCCTGGCAACTGCTCGTGGATGACTACTCAATCGCCGACAAGACCAACGTCGTCCGCACTTATCACCCGTTCGAGAAGTACGCCGGCAACCCTGTCCTGCTGCCCAGCGAGGCGTGGGAAGACAGCGTCACCTACATCTACGGCACGGTACTGCCCGCCGAGAGCGGAACCGGATATCGCATGTGGTACCACACCCTGCGGCCCGAGGACACCGACAACGACGGCAGCAATATCCTCTACGCTACTAGTCCGGACGGAGTCAACTGGACCAAGCCCAACCTCGGCATCCGGTCGTGGCACGGCTCGACGGCCAACAACATGATCTTCGTGCGGCCCGGGCAGAGCGGGATTACCTCGGTCCTCCACACCCCGTGGAACCCCGATCCCAACCGGCAATACGCGCTGATGAACTTCGACATCGGCGGCTACTGGGGCGCTTACTCACCCGATGGTATCCACACATTCGATTTGCCCAACAATCCCGTCATCACCGACGGCGGCGATGTCGGGCAGTTCATGTGGGACCCGTTCGTGCAGCATTTCCGCGGTTACGTGAAACTCAATTCCTATGTCAACGGGCTCAAGCGCCGAAGCGTCGGCCACAGCACGACAGCCGCCATCGAGACCTGGCCGCCGCTGGCCCTCATTCTCGAACCGGACACGTTCGACGACCGCTGGGTCCCGGCCGGCACCGTTCAGCGAACGCACATGTATGGCATGTCGGTGTTCGCCTACGAATCCATGTACCTCGGTTTCCTCTGGATCTTCCGGGCCACCGACGTTGACGGCTACTACATCGGGCCCGTCTATGCGGAACTGGTCAGCAGCCGCGATGGAGTGAGCTGGAAACGAGAGGAGGGAGACCGCCCTCCCATCCTGCCCCTCGGAGCCCCCGGCCAATGGGATGACGGCCAGCTTTACACGGCGATTGCGCCTGTTTTCAACGGCAACACGCTGATGGTCTACTACGGCGCCTGCGATAACGTTCACGGTTATGCGACCAAGCTGCTCAATTGCGCGATCGGCCTGGCAACCCTGCGCAAGGACGGGTTTGTCTCTCTGGATGCCGGGCCGAGCGGTGGAAGCGTCTCGACCAAGAGCCTCGTCGGGGCATCCGGACCGCTCCACGTCAACTACAAGGCGACGGGCGGCCAGCTCGCAGTCGAGGTCCTCGATGACAACGGAGCAGTCATCCCCGGTTACAGCGAAAGCGAATGCATCCCCCTGCAAGGCGACAGCATCGACGAGGTCGTGACCTGGCAGACCCACACTCAAGTGCCCGAGGACCTCGGCCCGATCCGCCTGCGGTTCATCCTCCAGAACGCTTCGCTCTACTCTTACATGGTCGGGGAGATCGTTGAGCCGGTGTATCCCCCCGCGATCATTCAGCAGCCCCTGGATCGGACTCTGGCGATTGGGGCAAGCACAACCTTTACGGTCCAGGCTACCGGTACGACCCCGCTCTCTTACCAATGGCGGAAAAACGGTCGAAACCTTGCCGACGGCGGTCATTACGCCGGTGCAGGCACGCCCACCTTGTCCGTAACGGCCGCCGACTTGGGCGACGTGGCCATTTACACCTGCGCGGTGTCAAACGCCTACGCGAGCGCGACCTCGGCCGAGGCAAAGCTCAATATCACCATCGCGCAGTTCAACGGGCTCGGGGCTGTACCCGGAATGACCGGAAGCACCGCAACCGGGATCACCTCCGACGGGTCAATCGTCTGTGGCGCCAGCGGCAGCCAGGCGTTCATCTGGACCGACGGCGGCGGTATCAAGGGTCTCGGCGTCCCCACGGGCGCTTCCACCAGCAGCGCCGCCGGCGTGGGCCTGCACAACGGATCGGTGGTCGTGGCGGTCAACACCAACACATCGACCTTCAAGGCCAAACGCTGGGTCGGCAATACGCTCGGACAAGGTGCCTTCAGCGATCTTCCGCGTCCGGGCACGAGTCTGGAATGGACCGTCTCCGGACTGGGTACCAACGGCACTTCCGAAGTCTGGATCAGCGGCAGCACAATCAACGGCGGCGACGGCAACGGCCGGCAGGCCTGCCGCTACCGGCAGAGCACGGGAACAACCGATCTGCCGACTCTGCCCCCCAATGGCCATGACAACTCCGACTTCCACGCCGTCTCCGACAACGGCTACTTCGGCGGGCAGTATCAGTACGGTGGAACCGCGCCTGGCGGCGGGGCACGCAACGCGATGAAGTACACCGGCACCTCTTCCTGCCTTCCGCTCAACACCTTGATCGGATCACCGACCACGAAAAACGAAGCCCTCGTCAAAGCCGTCTCACGCAACGGCCTCGTCCAGGGCGGCTGGAGCTACTACATCAACGAGATCCCGCTCTACGAGCCGTGCGTCTGGATCGGTTCGTCCGTCCCCACGGCCGTCGGCTTCATACCCGGTGGCGACAACGACAACTACGGTGAAATCCTTGCCCTCAGCGGCGACGGCACGCTCGCCGGTGGCTACAGCCTTTATTACAGCAGCCCCAACCCCAACGGGCCCAAGGAAGCTCTCATCTGGGACGCTGCCAACGGCGTCCGGCAACTGCAGGGCTGGCTGTCCAGCCAGTATGGGCTGACTACAACCGGCTGGACGCTACAGGAAGTCCGCGGCATCTCCGCCGACGGCCTCGTCCTGACCGGCAACGGTCTGCACAACGCCGTCAGCGAGGCGTGGGTGCTCAAGTTCGTCCCCTATGCTCCCCCGCCGCCGACGATCGCACAGCAACCGTCGTCCCAGACGGTCTGCCCGGGTGACACCGCAATGTTCCAGGTTGCCGCCGCGGGCGAGGGACCTCTCAGCTTCTGGTGGATGAAGGATGCGCAGGGCCTGATCGACGACGGGCACCACACCGGCACGGACTCGCCGACACTGACCATCTCCGGTGTCACGGCCACGGATGTGGGTCAATACCGCTGCAGAATCACGGCCGGGTTCAACAGTATCGAATCCAATCCGGCCGATCTGGTCATGCTGCCGACCGTTCCCGCCGATCTCGACGGTGATTGCGATGTGGATCAGAACGACGTGACCATTTTCGAGGCATGCGCCGCCGGACCAGGCATCACCTATCCTGATACCTGCCCCCTGCCGCCCGACACCCAGGGCAGAATCGCAGCCGACTTCGACGAGGACGGAGACGTCGACCAGACCGACTTCGGTGAAATACAGCGATGCCTCAGCGGAAGCGGCAATCCGATCGACGCGAACTGCAAAGGATAAACCGCAGAGGAACACTGCCCGCGATCATGGTGCTCCCGGACCCTCTCTCAGTCCCCCTGCACTCACTATCGCCGCTGACGCTCAGTGCTGGATCCCGCGGGCGCTGGCACCTTCTCCGTTCGGTAAAAAACCATACGTGGCGTAACCGCCGCCGGTGAGCTCCCAGCTTCTGCCGCTGACCCACTTGCGGCCGGTGGTACGGATACACATCGATTTGGCGTTGAAATACTGGGCGGTCGAGTAGGAGTTGATAGAACCGGGAGGAGGCTTGAACCTGACCCGCCCAACATGGCCGTCATGGTAGGCGATATTGGACATGCCCGGAGAAGAACCGAATTGCAGGTGGCGATTCGAGATGGTGTCCTCGTTGCACCAGGTGCTGTCGTCGACCGTCGCCAGATACCAGTTCGGGTCCTCCTCGATCAGCACCGGCACGCCCTCAAAGGGCGCCATGTCGACTCGGTGGTCACTCCGGTCAAACGGCGCCTTGGTGGGATAGTGAGCCCCGGCAAGATGCTCGGTGGCCGCTCCTGACACCAGGGCATTGGACGTGTAGCTGTAATCGCACTTCTTTTCGCTGGTCGTCATATACGTTCGCTTGTTCACGTCATCCGGACAGGTGTAGGCTTCCGTCGACCGGCCCATGTGCTTGAAGACGGTCCCGCTCCGCGGCTGCTTGGCCGCGCCGCCCGAGTTCGGGTTGCTGCCCCCCAGCCAGTCGGCGTGGGTATCCTTGCTCGCCCCGGGCAAGCGGTACTTATACTCAACCGAGTAGACCAGAAACGCGGTCATGAGCTGCTTGATGTTCGACTGGCAACTGACCATGCGGGCCTGGGCACGGGCCCGACCCAGCGACGGCAGAAGAATCGCGATGAGCATCGCAATAATCGACACCACTACCAGAACTTCGATAAGCGTGAATCCCGCGTGGGATCGGCCGGCAGTGCTTTGAGTCGGGCGTGCTGGTCGCATGTTTTGTTCCCCCTGTTCTCTTGCAGGCTCGGGCCGTAGCTTGTTCTGCAGCAACTCGGATACGGGTCAGCGCAGCACCGGCATCTTGTCAGTCTGTCGGCACCTTCACCGGTGGGTCACGTACTCGCGACTGCATTTCATTATATCGGTCCCCGAGCTGAGGGTCAACAGAAACAGGCGTTTTACAGTTCTCACGCCAGTATAGGGTATTCGCCGAGACAGTAAGCGGTTCCAATCGTTGAGGCGACGGATAGAACAAAGCGAGCCGACCCGTTCCCGAGCCGGCTCGCGTGGATTCCAGTCCGATGGGAGTCTCGATCAATACGGCCCGTGGCCGTGGCCACCGGGTCCAGCGGGCTTCTTCTTCTCTTCCTTGATCTCGACGACGGCCGCATCGGTCGTCAGCAGAAGGGCCGCAATCGATGCGGCGTTCTGCAGGGCGACGCGCTCGACCTTGCGCGGAACCAGCACCCCCATCTTGACCAGGTCGCCGTACTCGCCGGTCAAGGCGTTATAGCCGAAGTTTTTGTCCTGGCTCTCCATGACCTTCTGGCAGACGATGGAGCCGTCAAGACCGGCGTTCTCAGCGATTTGCTTGATCGGGGCCAGCAGCGCCCGGCGGACGATATCCACGCCGGTCTTCTGATCGCCCTTGAGCTTCTTGCCGAGCTTCTCGAGTGCCGCGAGCGTCCGCAGCGGAGCCACACCCCCGCCCGGCAGGATGCCTTCCTCAACTGCGGCCCGGCAGGCGTGCATCGCGTCCTCGACCAGGGCCTTCTTCTCCTTCATTTCCGCCTCGGTCGCGGCCCCGACGTTGATCTGGGCGACGCCGCCGGCCAGCTTGGCCAGCCGCTCCTCGAGCTTCTCGCGGTCATAGTCGCTGGTCGTGGCCTCGATCTCATTCTTGAGCTGCTGGATCCGCCCGGTGATCGCAGCGCTCGACCCGGCGCCCTCGATGATCGTGGTGTTGTCCTTGTCGATGGTGATCTTCTTGGCCTGGCCGAGATCCTTGAGGTCGATGGATTCGAGATTGATGCCCAAGTCCTCAAAGATCGCCCGGCCGCCGGTCAGGATGGCAATGTCCTCGAGCATCGCCTTGCGGCGGTCGCCGAACCCGGGGGCCTTCACGGCGGCGCACTGGAGCGTGCCGCGAAGCTTGTTGACCACCAGCGTCGCCAGGGCCTCGCCCTCGACCTCCTCGGCGATGACCAGCAGCGGCCGACCGGCGCGGGCCACCTTCTCGAGCAGCGGAATCAGGTCCTTGACCGCCGAGATCTTCTTCTCATGGATCAGAATATAGGGTTTCTCGAAAACGACCTCCATGGTCTCGAAGTTGTTCACGAAGTGCGGCGACAGGTACCCCTTGTCAAACTGCATGCCCTCGACCAGTTCCACCGTCGTCTCCAGGGCCTTGCCCTCCTCGACGGTGATGACGCCGTCCTTGCCGACCTTCTCCATCGCCTTGGCGATCTGCTGGCCAATCTCGGCGTTCTGATTGGCGGCGCAGGTACCCACCTGGGCAACCTGTTCGCTGTTCTTGACGTCAGTGGCCATCTCGCCGAGCTCGTCGACCACAACCCCGACCGCCTGCTCGATCCCGCGCTTCAACTCCATCGCGTCGGCTCCGGCGGCGACGTTCTTCAGGCCCTCGTCGTAAATCGCCTCGGCGTAGATGGTCGCCGTCGTCGTTCCGTCGCCGGCAACCTGCGAGGTCTTGCTGGCGACCTCTTTCACCATCTGGGCGCCCATGTTCTCGTAGGCGTCTTCCAGCTCGACTTCCTTGGCGACGGTCACGCCGTCCTTGGTGACCGTAGGGGAGCCGAAGGATTTCTCCAGCACCACGTTGCGACCACAGGGACCAAGGGTCACCTTCACCGCCCTAGCCAGTTGCTTCACGCCCCGGCGGATCGCCTCGCGGGCTTCCATTTCGTACGCAATTCTCTTCGCTGCCATGTATCGTTCACTCCTCAGAGTGCCATTAGATCCTTATCATCAATTACCCAGAACCCTTATCGCCGGTCACTCGGCCTCGCTCAGGACAGAACCGCCAGGATCTCGCTCTCGTCGATGATCAGGAATTCTTCACCATCGATCTTGATTTCCGTGCCGGCATAGCTGCTGAAAAGCACTTCCTCGCCTTTGCTCACCTGCATCTTGCTGCGTTCCCCATTTTCCAGGAGTTTGCCATCGCCGACCGCCTGGACGATACCCCGCTTGGGCTTCTCCTTGGCCGTATCCGGCAGCACGATCCCGCCGGCCGTCTTGGACTCGGCCTCCACACGCTTGACCAGGACTTTGTCACCCAACGGACGCACTTTCAGCTTGGCCATTGCCAGCTCCTTTCAACAAACGAACATCCCTGATGGTCCATTCTCTCGCCGCGCCATGGCCGGACGAACCCGACGCGCAGGCACTCGGCGCATTTCTCAACACCCGCCTGGGAGCAAAGTCGATGCCAAGCCTGAGCGACTGCGTCTCAGTTCTGGTTATGCTGATGTAACATATTGACGAACAGGTACTTACATTATGACATGTATACCCCAAGGACGCCGTGCATCGGCCGAATGCCTGCCATAATCGGACTGTCCGAGGGGTTGCCTGTCAGAATGGCACGCAGGAGACGCAGATCCTGGCCGGCCTCTCGCCGGGCCTTGGGGGCGAGCCTGCCGGCCCTCAATCACGTCGAGTCGGGACGGTCACTTCCAGCCACTGCACCGGCGTCACCGCCCTGACCCGGGCCTCGCTCAGGCCTGCGGGCACCAGAACGACATCGCCGGGACGGCACTCCAGACGATCTTCGCCCGGGCCCCACTCCACCCGCCCCAGGCCCTGCCGGAGGATCCACACGGCGAAGCCCTCCGTCGAGGCGTCCTGCTCAGCACCCTGAGCCATGGTGACCTTGTCCATCACGAAGCAAGGGCAACTGACCATCCGGGTCACCGTGGTCATGGTCGTGCCCAGGTGCAGGTGCGGCTGCATCGGCGGCGACGACGGCGAGGCGAAGTTGATGCACCGCACTGCCTGGTCAAGGTGCAGCTCCCTGGGTCTGCCGGTGGTCGGGTCCAGCCTGCCCCAATCGTAAGTCCGATAGGTGATATCCGAGGGCGTCTGGATTTCAGCCACCAGCACACCGCCCCCCAGGGCATGGGGCGTACCGCTCGGCAGGTGGTAACAGTCACCCGGAGAAACACCGATCCTCCGAAGGATGCCTTCCACGCGGCCCGTCCGCATCGCTTCGACGAAAGCATCACGCGACACGCCCGGTTCGAGTCCGTGGTAGATCACTCCGGCCGGGTCGGCGTCCAGGACATACCACGCCTCATGCTTGACCCGAACGTTCCCACCGAGTTCGCGGGCCACCTCTTCCGTGGGATGAACCTGAACGCTCAGATTCTCCCGAGCGTCCAGATACTTGATCAGCAGCGGGAAACGGCCGTCGAAAAGGTCGACGTCGCCGAGCAGATCCTGACCCCATTGCTTCACCAGTTGCGTCAGCTTTTGCCCCTTGGCCGGGCCGTTCAGCACAGACGAGGCGTCTTCCTCAAGATCGACCAGTTCCCACGACTCGCCGATCGGCTCGGGCCCGACGGGATCGCGGTTGAAATGGTCGAAAATGCGACGACCTCCCCACAGCTTCGGCTTGTAGATCGGCTTGAACAGCAACGGATACGGTTTCATGAAACTCCCTCTTGGCAAACCGAGTCGGGGCAAGCGCATCTGCCAAACGGTGGCAACTGACAGAGCGGGCAGGCACCGCCGTGTGCCACTGCTGTGTCTGCCCCCACTCACCAGCACTGCTCGAAGAGCAGTGGCACACGGATGAGGCTAGCCCCTGCATAAACGATGCACCCGGTCGAGGCCAGAAGGCCTGCATTGTAGCGAGCACATTCCTGAACGAGAAGAGCCCGTTGATCCAGTAACGTCGGAGTTCTGCTCATTGGCGTGAAGGGACCCGACTACGCTACAATCCCGCTCGGCAGCGAGGTTTGTCCATCGCCTGCGTGTCTGCCATTACCGGGGATTCTTGAGATACCTGGCAGGACCGCGTCCTGAAAAGGCATGTGACAGGCCTCCGGCCGTTGTGGGACCGGCTGTTTGCTGACCATAATCGACGACCGGTCCGGAACAACCGATGCCAGGATGCACGCGCAGAAAGCGCAGAAAGGGTATACGATGAAGCAGGCTACCTTCCATACCGAGTTCGGCACCATGACCGCCAGGTTCTTCCCCGACGTGGCCCCCAAGCACGTGGAGAACTTCCTGGCCCTGGCCGAGGAGGGGTTCTATGACAACCGGACCTTCCACCGAATCGTCGAAGGCTTCATGATCCAGGGTGGCTGCCCGCGAGGCGACGGAACCGGCAACGGTCCTCGGCGACTCCAGGCCGAGTTCAATGACAAGCCGCACAAGGTTGGCACGCTGTCGATGGCTCGAACCAGCGACCCCAACTCCGCCAGTTGCCAGTTCTTCATTTGCCTGGACCGTTGCGAGTTTCTCGACCGCAAGTACACCGTTTTTGGTGAGTTGGCAGATGAGGCTTCGGTCGAGACGCTCAAGAAGATTGGGGCGGTGAAGACCCGGGATCCGGGCACCGGCGAGAAATCCTCGCCCATCCAGCCGGTGAAGATCAACAAGGTCACCACCCAGGAAGTGCCGGAGGCATAGGCGCCAGGGGCTGGGGATTGGGGACTGGCGGCTGGGGTGTTCCAGGGGCGAGGGGCGGGCGGCGAGCGACGAGGGCGGCGACGGCAGAGCAGGTAGGGCAGGTCGAAGCCGCCAAAGGCGGCGCAGACCTGCCACCCCTCGCGTCGAAGCATCGTGATTGCGAAATCGTAAACGGGGCTGAACCCAATGGACACACCGGAACGTCAATTTGATATAGCCCCCGCACCGGACGAGGCTTCAATCACGGACGGCCGGCCGATTGTCTGCATCTTCGGCAGTTACTCGCCCAAGCCGGGTGAGCCGCTGTACGAGCAGGCCTACGCGATCGGCCACGCACTGGCCAAGGCCGGCTTTGTAGTGGCCAACGGCGGCTACGACGGGATCATGGAAGCCAGCGCCAAGGGGGCCAAAGATGCCGGCGGCTCGACCATCGGCATGACCTGTTCCATCTTCAGCGACTACCGCGGCCGACCGCTCAAAGCCAACCGCTACATCGACCGCGAGATCTCGCACAAAACGGTTCTTGGCCGGATCGAACAGATGATCGAGATGTCGGCCGGCTACGTGATTCTCGAAGGCGGCACCGGCACCCTGAGCGAGTTCGGAATCGTCTGGGAATACGTGGCCAAGAAGCTGATCCGCCCCCGTCCGATCTTCATCGTCGGCGACTTCTGGAAACCCACCGTCGAACGCGTCACCGCCGCCCGCCCCAGCCACGGCAAGCACGTCCACTGCGTCAACACGCCGGAGGAAATCATCGCCATCGCCCGTGCGGCGATACCGAGGACACGCGTGTGAACCAGCGGCTCCGGAGTATCCACGGCGCGTGGCCAGGGGGTGAAGCGAAGCGAGACCTCTGGAAACCAGTCCTCGTCGGTAGCGAGCAGCCCCCGAAGCGGGGCGGGGCAATCCCCCGCTCTTGTCAGAGCCCCCTATCGCTCCGGGATGATCTCACTTCTCACCGATTCTCTCGAGAGTCACACGAACCACCTCGTCGTCGAGGTAGAGACCGGCGCCTCGCAGGTCGGCAATGACGGAGGAGGCCGAGGGCACAAGACCGCGATCCGGGCAGAGTCATCATCCGGCCCGGCGAGGATCTCCGCTGCTACCGCCTCCGGTAACAGGAGCAGGCTCGCAAGTTCCTCAAGGAATCGCAGTTGGCCAATTCGGGCCAGAGCGATGACCGGCGAGGCGTTGACGACCCACGTCTCACTCACCCTCGGCCTCCCGCAGGATCTCCTCAGCCGTGTACTGGAATGGCGAAACACTCAGCCGGGACAAGGCATCAATGAACTGACGGCGAGGTAGACCAGCGATCTCCGCCGCGCGGCCCTGGGAAACAATGCCCAACTCATACCATTTGACCGCAGCGGCCAGGCGCATTTCTTCCGCAAAGCTCTTGGGGTCTTTCCGGAGCGCCGCGAGAACACCCTCAGGCAACTCGATCATCATGCGGACCATTGCTGGGCCTCCATATCACCTGTCTATTCTAGCAGCCTCAGAGTCCGTCCGAAAGGGGGAGTCCCGCCCTTTGGGTTTGACTGCTACGCGGGTATACTGCCCTTTCTATTGGTCTGAACAGGTTGTGAATTGTCTGGAAGGAATGAGTAATGGCAGCACCCACCGGGAATGTGATGGATCGGATCGTGGCGTTGTGCAAGCGGCGCGGGTTCATCTTTCAGAGCAGCGAGATCTACGGCGGCATCAACGGTTTCTGGGACTACGGCCCCCTGGGCGTCGAGCTCAAGCGGAACATCAAGGACGCCTGGTGGAAGGACATGGTGCAGGACCGCGAGGATATGGTCGGCCTCGACTGCTCGATCATCATGCACCCGCAGGTGTGGAAGTGCAGCGGGCACTTCGATCTGTTCAGCGACATGATGGTGGACTGCAAGGCCTGCAAGGCTCGATTTCGAGCGGACCAGCTCAACGACATGCAGTGCCCGATGAAACCGAGCAAGCATCCCGGTGAGCATGACAAGTGCCAACTCACCGAACCCCGCGAGTTCAACCTGATGCTTGAGACTTACCCCGGTCCGATCAAGGACGAGGCCAACCGGGCTTTCCTCCGCCCCGAGACCGCCCAGGGCATCTTCGTGAACTTCAAGAACATCTGCGACTCCACGCGGATCAAGGTGCCGTTCGGCATCGCCCAGGTCGGCAAGAGCTTCCGCAACGAAATCACCCCGCGCAACTTCACCTTCCGCTCGCGCGAGTTCGAGCAGATGGAGATCGAGTTCTTCTGCCATCCGAGCGAGTCCAACAAGTGGTACGAGTACTGGCGGGACGCGCGGTTCAACTGGTACACCAGCCTCGGCCTGGCCAGCAACAAGCTCCGCCTGCGCGAGCACGGCAAGGAGGAGCTGAGCCACTACAGTTGCGGCACCAGTGACATCGAGTACGCGTTCCCCTTCCTGGCCGAGGGTGATTTCGGCGAGCTGGAGGGCGTGGCTCATCGCGGCGACTTCGACCTCCGCAGCCACATGGAGGGCAAGCTGGTCAACAAGGACGGCCAACTCGTCGTGGACCTCGGCCCGGACGGCAAACCCAAGTGGAAAGGCAGCGGCAAGGACCTCAGCTACTTTGACGATGAGCGCAAGGAGCGGTTCATCCCGCACGTCATCGAGCCGTCCGCCGGGGCCGATCGGGGCACCCTGGCCTTCATCTGTGAGGCCTACACCGTCGATGAATCCCGCCCAAGCCCGGAGCTCATGAAGTTCCACCCGCGACTGGCCCCGATCAAGGCGGCCTTCTTCCCGCTGGTCAACAAGGACGGGCTGCCCGAGATCGCCGAACCGATCTACCGCGAGGTCCGAAAACGCTGGCCCGTCCAGTACGACGCCAAGGCCTCGATCGGCAAGCGTTACGCCCGCATGGATGAGGCCGGCACGCCCTACTGCTTCACCATCGACGGCCAGACCAAGGAAGACGGCACCGTCACGGTTCGCGACCGCGACACCGGGGCCCAGGAGCGGATCGACAAGAGCCGCGTCGTTGAGTACCTGACAGAGAAACTGGCGAGGTAGGGTGTTCGGCTCCTCGACTGTTCGGCTGTTGGGCCGCGAGGCGGGGGGACGAGGCCTGAACAGGGGGGCATGCAGACCGCGCGCCACGAACAGTCGGGCGACGTTGCCGAGGCCGTCCGGCCACCAAGACGCTCGGACACATCAATGCACCTGTCGGTGCTTCTTTAGCACGAACGGCAATACCGGGCCATTCCGTGTCGCTAATTTCGCGAGCTTGTCCATGTGAACGTGGTCCTGAGGCACATCCGTCACACAGTGCAGGCAACCATAGTGTGGATCAGCATGATCCTCTTCGGGACGCGGCGGTAGTGACGGTTCGAGTGCTTGCGTCAGATCGTAAAACGTAAGCTTGCAGGCGCCTGGTAGATCGCCGGAAGGGAGCACCTTGCGGATCTGATACTGCCTGAGCCCTTCCGCGGTCTTCAAGACGTCGTCTTGATAGGTATAGGAGAGAGAAGACTCGCCATCGCGGGGCTTGAAAGCCTGCCACATGACGAGACCATCATCAGTGATGCGGTTCTTCCTGTCAATGCGCCGAAGAAACGAGTCGTCGGCGATGAACCGGCCTAAACGCGAGTCGTCACCCACTTCGCCAACTCCCTGGTCTTGGCTCGGTCATCCGATGAAACAGTCGTGGTTTTAGCCTCCATGCCTTCATCGATCTGGATCACGGTAACGCGATCGCCTTGAGGAGAAATGCGATAGGTAAGGCGACGGTCAGTTACCAGGGATTGCAGGACCAGAGAAATGCCACCCTCGTCCTCAACAAAAGCGCCGGCCTTCAACTGCCGGGCCAGGGCGACGTGGGGGGCGAGCCGCTGAACGAGGGCCCGACAAATGCCAATGGCGGAACTCGTGGGAGCCACGCTCTCAGCACTAGCGGCCTCACCCGAATCGGAGGCCAACTGGCACTCGATGCGCGCCGCCAGCTGGAGAGATTCCTGGGCAAGGACTCCTCCGACATCTCCGGCGTCAACCGAGCATGCACTCTCAGCAGCGCTAGAGAGCCTCGTGAGGACCCAATGCCGGAACCGCCCGGGAACTCCCACTTCCTGGCTAGAGATTGCAGTGCAATCAGTCAAGCCAAACCTCCTTCAACTGCCACTCGTCTTTCGCCCGTTGAGAGATCAGATCGCTGAAGAAAACCTGCAATCTGTCATGCACCATATCAAGCGACTTCTTGGGGTCGGCCGACTCCGTGAGACGCATGCCAGCCACCGTTATCAGGCGATATCCCTCTATCGACTCGTCTGCCACCTGAGCTGAAACCTGCGCGAGCTCGAATCGGAGGTCAATGTCGCCATGCTCTCGCCAGGAAGCTTCGACTTTGAACACTTGCTCGGCATTGAGTGCCGCACTGACATGAGCCACCTTAGAGAAGTAGCTGGACAGAACCTGTTCCGTATGCAAGACCTTTAGGAAATTCACGTACGAGATATTGACGACGACCATGCGGGGAAGCTGCTGACTGCAACTCTCCGCAAGAGCGTCCGCCGTTTTCCAGAGGACTTCGCGCAAGCTCTCGAAACGGGGGTACTCCTGACCGTTCCCCACAGCCTTCTTGAGCCAACGAGCGACGATCACTTGGCTCTGGAGAGTGACAATCAGACCTTGGGGGTTCCCCGCATACACTGCACCTGGAATCTGGCCCGGTTGAAAGGGGGGGACAGTACCGGGCAGCCCTGGAGCAACCTCGAATTGTTCGGGTTCTTCGAGAATAGTGAACTCAGGGGCAAGTCGTTCTTTTACGCCATTGATGGTTGCGAATTTGAGCGGGACCGGTGATTGAAGACTGACACGAACCGCCGCTTCGACAAGGGGCAGATTACCGAAGTCGAGTCGGATTCTACGTTTGACTGGGTTAGTCATTGACTCACTTACCGACACCTTGTCCACCACCTAACAAAGGATCTAGCGCGTCGCACGCGTTGGGCCACAGTCTATTGTAGGCCTCGGATAGAGTCAACCCGTGAGAGGATGCGACTGCCTACGCTTGGGGGCGAAGCAGAAAACCCCGCGTCTCCGTCGCTCGGATCCGGAGGCTCGCTGCTTCATGGGTGAGGAAGGCACACTGCAGGCACCAACCGCCCACAGCAGCCCTCACATGGAACGGGGGCGATTCGCGAAGCTCATCGCCTCTTCGTAGAGTGCATCGAGCATCTCTGACTCGCTCACCGTGCGGACCGGCTCGCCGCGGACGCAGATGACCGCCTTACCCTTGCCGGCCAGGAGGGCAACGTCGGCGCCTTCGGCCTCGCCGGGGCCGTTGACGATGCAGCCCATGACCGCGACCTTGATCGGGCTCTTGATCGAAGCGAGACGCTCGCGGACCTGACCCACCAGCGTCAGCAGATCAACCTCAACCCGCCCGCAGGTCGGGCAGGCGATCAGTTCCGGGCCGGTCCGCTGGCGCAGGCCCAGGCAGCAGAGCAGCTCCTGGCCGTCCTCGACCTCGTGGATCGGGTCAGCGGCGTACGAGATGCGAATGGTGTCGCCGATCCCCTCGGCCAGCAGCGTCGCCAGCGCCGCCACGGAACGAACCCGCCCCGTTTCGGGCGGCCCGGCGTGGGTCACACCCAGGTGCAGCGGGAAGTCGAACCGCCGGCTGATCTCGCGGTACACGTCGATCACAATGGTGGGATCGGGGCTTTTGGCCGCCAGAACAACGTCCTCGAACCCGTTCTCCTCGAAGATTCGTAGGTACTCCTCCAGCTTGCGGACCATCAGTTGGATCAGATTACCGTGATAATCACGGGCAAGCTCCTGTTTCTCCGAATGCCGGACGGCCTTATCCTGACGCTCGACGATGCTGCCCTCGTTCACCCCCACGCGAATAGGAATGCCCGCCTGCTTGCAGGCCCGAATCGCCTCGTTGACCTGCTGGCGTTCCTTGATATTGCCCGGGTTAAGCCGGATCTTCGCCACCCCGGCCTCGATCGCCTCCAACGCCCGCTCATAATGAAAATGCACATCCGCCACGATCGGGACCGGCGACTGTCGGATGAGCTCCGGCAATGCGGCGGTGTCCTCTTTTGCGGGAACGGCCACGCGCACGACATCGCATCCGGCTGCCGCCAGGCGATGGATCTGCATGAGCGTCGCGTCGATGTCATGGGTCGGGGTGCTGGTCATCGACTGAAGGACAACCGGAGCCCCCCCGCCGAGCAGGACCTTGCCCACGCGGACCTGGCGCGTCATGCGACGTGCACGGGATGGAGTCTGATCGTTGCTCACTGTTACTTCATCATGCTCCGGTCGAGTAACCGTCGATTGTAGAACCACCGGCCGGGGCGGTCAAAACAACCGCGATGCTCATCTTGACCAGCGGACCGCCAACCGATAGCCTCCCCTCCAGGTAGGGCAGGGTCGGAGCCGCCGGCGGCGAAGACCTGCCAGGCCAAGCTGCCGTTCGTCTTCACATGCGTTCCGAAAGGACCGTGATGATTCGCCCCTTCTGGATCAGCACATTGGCCGCGCTTCTGACCGCCATGGTTGGGTGCGCACCCAAGCCTAAACCGGTCGTGGGTACGCCGATTACCAACGTCTGGGAATCCCCCCCACCCCCGTTGCCGGCCCCGCCGAAACTGGAGCCCCTGCCGGGCCTTCAAACGCAGCCCGAGGGCCAGATTCCCGACAACTCCGAGCCGATCGCCGTCGTCAACGGCGAGCCGCTGCCCCAGTCAACGCTCATGAACCGGCTCATTGAGAGCCACGGCCTGGCCCAACTCGAACAGATGATCCTGCTGGCCGTCGCCAGGCAGAAAGCCACCTCACTCGGTCTCAAGGTCACACCGGCGGATATCAGGGCCACGCACGAGGAGGCCCTGAAACGATTGGCCACACCGATCATCGATCCGAATGCCCGCGTGCTCGACTCCCGTGAAGCCCAACGCCTGCTCGACGATTTCCTCGCGGCCAAGAATATCTCACGCCGCGAATGGGACGCGCGCATGGAACAGAAGGCATACCTGCGCAAGATCGCCGAGGCCGAGGTCTCCAAGACAACCATCTCCGATGACATGCTCCGAAACGAGTATGACCAGGATTACGGCGAGAAGGTCCAGATCAGGCACATCCAGGTGGCTTCCCTGGCCTCGGCGACGCGAGTCAGGGCTCTGCTGGCAGCCAACAAGGACTTTGAGCTGGTCGCGCGGCAGATGAGTGAAAACCAGGTCACCGCCGCGCAAGGCGGCCTGGCACGTCCGTTTACCCGCAACGACCCCGCTGTCACCCCGCTGCTGCGAGAGGCGGCCTTTAAGCTCAAGCCCGGTGAGGTGTCCGAGGCGATCCGGGACGGCAACGTCTACCACATTATCCGGCTGGAGCGAAGATTCCCGGCCAGCGACATCGGTTTCGAGAACGCCGACCGTGCCGCGCTGCGTCGCAAGCTGATGGACAGGCTCATCCAGCAGCGGGAACAGGATCTTGAAGTGGAACTGTTTCAGTCGGCCAGCGTCGATATCCGCAACGCCGAACTTGCCCGGCAGTATCGGGAGAGGCATCGCAGGGCTACGCCCTAGGGTTCAGGCTTCAGGGGAAAGGATGAAGAATGAGGGCGGAGGGATGAACGAGTGCCCGACCGCTCTTGCTTCCGACTCATCCTTCAGCCTTCCGCCTTCAGCCTTTTGAGCCATTCGTTGCGACCCGGGTCCCGCTTTTGATTTACTCATTGGAGAACGGTCATATGTATACGCTCCTTCCTCTCAAGGTCGGGGAGTGTCACACCGAAGAAGGCCCGAAGATGTTCTTTGTTCGGGACTTCGACAAGGTCTATTCGACCTACTTCTACTTCTGGTACATCGAGGGCGGCAACACGCGGATCCTGCTCGACACCGGTTTTGACCTGGCGGACAGCAAGGGCTTCATGCCCACGATGATCCAGCAACCCGGCTGGACCCCGGCCGAACGGCTCATGCAGATCGGCGTAGACCCGCGTTCCATCGAGCACATCATCGTCAGCCACATGCACTTCGACCACCTGTCCAACGCGGTGGACCTGTTCCCCAACGCCCGGCTGTACATGCAGAAGAGGGAATACGAAACAGCCCTGTACCCGCCCCACCCGTGGTTCACGGCCGCCTACGCGCCGGGCATGATCGAGCGACTCACCGGTGACCTGCGCAAGAGGCTGGAGATCATCGACGGCGACATGGAGATTCTGCCCGATCTGAAACTCATGCTGGTCGGCGGCCACACCCCCGGCCTGCAGGCGGTGATCCTTCCAACCAAGCTCAGTCAGCGGACCTGCCTGACCAGCGATATCTGCTTCTTCTACCAGCACATCGAGGAGGACTGGCCGATCGGCTTCTTCTGCAACCTGGCCGAGGTCTTCCAGGCCATGGCCCGATTCCGGCGGGAAGCGGACGTCATCGTCCCGCAACATGATGCACGGGTGGAGAAATAATTCCCTCTGCCAACGTAGGGCAGCGTCGAGCGGAGCGAGACCTGCCTCGTCAGCACCGGCGGCAGGCCGATCGTCTTCTTCTGCAACCTGGCCGAGGTCTTCCAGGCCATAGCCCGATTCCCGCGGGAAGCGAACGTCATCGTCCCGCAGCATGATGCACGGCTGGAGAAAGAATTCCCTCTGCCAACGTAGGGCAGCGTCGAGCGGAGCGAAACCTGCCTCGTCAGCACCGGCGGCAGGTCTACGCCGCCTTCGGCGACTCCGACCTGCCCTACCATCTGCAGCCGGAATTCGTTCGGGCATTCGGGCTTCGTCATTTGGGCTTCTTTCGTCATTCGGATTTCTTTCGACATTCGGATGTCGACATTCGTCATTCGCCACCCTCCAGTTATAATGTCGCCAAGCGGTTTTGAACCCTCAGATCGGAGCCCGAATGGCTACTGCACAGACAGATTTGACCAATCTCCCCGACGCCCACGGCCGGTTCGGCCCCTACGGGGGGCAATATGTCCCCGAAACGCTCATGGGCGCGATTCACCAGCTTGAGCAGGAGTACGACCGGGCTCGCCAGGACCCGGCCTTCTGGGCTGAACTGGAGGGTTATCTCAAGCACTACGTCGGCCGGCCCAGCCCGCTGTACCTCGCCCGGCGGCTGACCGATCGGCTCGGCGGCGCCCGGATCTACTTCAAACGCGAGGACCTGAACCACACCGGCTCGCACAAGATCAACAACACCCTTGGCCAGGCCCTTCTGGCCGTCCGCATGGGCAAGAAGCGGGTCATCGCCGAGACCGGTGCGGGCCAGCACGGCGTCGCCACCGCCACGGCCGCGGCTGTCTTCGGCATGGAGTGCGTGGTCTATATGGGCGCCGAGGACATCCGCCGCCAGAAGCTCAACGTTTTCCGGATGGAGCTGCTCGGTACGCACGTGGTCTCGGTCAACAGCGGCCAGAAGACGCTCAAGGATGCGATCAACGAGGCCATGCGCGACTGGATGAGCAGCGTCGAGAACACGCACTACATCATCGGCAGCGTGATGGGCCCGCACCCGTTCCCGATGATTGTCCGCGACTTCCAGGCGGTGGTCGGGCGCGAGACGCGGCAGCAGTTCCTCGAACGCGAAGGCAAGCTGCCGGACATGATCGTCGCCTGCGTTGGCGGCGGCAGCAACGCGGCCGGGATCTTCTACCCATTCATTGAAGACAAGTCCGTGCGGCTGGTCGGCGTCGAGGCCGGCGGCGAGGGGCTCAACACCACCCGGCACTCCGCCACGCTGTGCAAGGGCTCGCCCGGCGTGCTGCACGGCATGTACACCTACGTCCTCCAGGATGAAGATGGCCAGACGCTGCCGGTGCACTCCGTCTCGGCCGGGCTCGATTACCCCGGCGTCGGGCCGGTCCACTCGCAGTGGAAGGACACCGGCCGTGCGGACTACGTCGCGGTCACCGACCAGGAGGCCCTCGATGCCTTCACCGTGCTGAGTGAGACCGAGGGCATGATCCCGGCCCTGGAGAGCGCCCACGCCGTCGCCCACGTGATCAACATCGCCAAGAGCTTCCCCCGCGACTTCACCATCGTGATCAATCTCTCCGGCCGCGGGGACAAGGATTGTGTGGAAGTGGCCCGGCTGCTCGGCAAGCAGATTGGGTAACGAGAAGCTGTTAGCTTTTAGCTCTTGGCTATTAGCTTGAAGCCATGGCTCGTGCGAGAATCCTCTCGCATCACCTCTCGGCGAGTCCATTCGCCGTCAACCTTTGCCCGCCGGATCGCAATCCCGACCGAAATGGTCCCCGATGCACATCCGGGCGCAGAGGCCTTCGTCAGCCGGCGATGTCTGATCTGAAATCTCCAACTGGAGATCTGCAATCCCTGGAAAGACAGTGCCCGATCTGGTAGGCTCATCGCCATTACCAGTCGGTGTTACATCGAAACAGGAGGAGTCCGCCATGTCACACGAACTCGGTCGTCGGGAATTCCTGCAGGCCTCGGTTGCCGGAGGTGCCATCTGCCTGGGGCTTTCACAATTTGCGGCGGCGCAGGCTGCCGGCGTTGCTCCAGTCCTGATCAGCCCAGGCTGCCGCGGAACCAAGGTCAAGGTCGCCCGGCTCTATCTGGTCGGCACCAACAAACTCTGGCCGACGCCCAAGCTCGACGTCAACGCCGAGCGAAAACGATACGAGGCCGAGTTCGACCGGATGAAAGAGGATTTCGCGGATATCGATTTCGCCGTCGATGAGATTATCGAGTCCGCGAATGATGTCAGCAAACTCGGCGACCGCCTCAAAGAGGTTGACGGCGTCCTCGTCATCCACGTGAACATGGGCACGACCGACAGCCTCAAACAGATCCTGGCCGCCAAGAGACCGACCGTCCTATTCGCCCTCCCGTATTCGGGCCACGAATGGACCGGCTTTGGCGCTCTGCGCCGCGCGCCCGAGGGGGCTCTGCTGGAGTGCATGCTGACGGCCGACATGAACGAACTCGCCGCCGCCGTGCGGCCTTTCAGAGCCATCCATCACCTCCGCGAGGCCAGGATCCTCAACGTCACCGCGCGGAAAGACACGGCCGGGTATGCCAAGTCGATCAAGGACCGGTTCGGTACCGACACGGTGATCATCGACCGAGACCGTATGCTGAAGGCCTACGAGTCGATCCCCGAGGCCGACGCCCAGGCTGAGACCGAGCGATGGATCACCCAGGCCCAGAAAGTGGTCGAGCCGTCGAAGGATGAGGTCTTCCGGTCCTGCCGGCTGGCCCTGGCGTTTGAGAAGCTCATGAACGAGGAGAAGGCCACGGTCATGACCGTCGACTGCTACGGGAGCATGTACCGCCAGCTTCCGGCGTTCCCGTGTGTTGGCTTTGTCCGGCTCAACAACATGGGCCTCGGGGGCATCTGCGAATCCGACATGATCTCGGCCGTGACCCATATCATCTTGCAGGGTCTCTGTGGCAAGCCGGCGTTCATCAGCGACCCGACCATGGACACTTCGACCAACTCCATCATCCTGGCCCACTGCCTGGGCTCGACCAAGATGGACGGCCCGAAGGGCGAGGCGGCGCCCTACCGCCTGCGTACTATCATGGAGCGACAGGAAGGCTGCGTCCCGCAGGTCTTCATGCGCAAAGGCGAGAAGGTCACCCAGGCTCGACTGATCGGCACCGACCTGATGCTGTACTTCACCGGCGACGTGACTGACGCACCCGACGACGAACGCGGCTGCCGTACCAAGATCACGGTGAAGGTCGACGGCGACGCCGAGAAGCTCTGGGAAAACTGGTCCAACGGCCTGCACCGCTCGACCGTCTACGGCAATCTGGTCAAAGACCTTCAGCGGTTCTGCCGTTACACCGGCATCCGGCTGGTCAACGAGGCCAAGGAATTGCCGACGGCATAAGAGGCATCGCGATTCGGGAGCTGGCCCACATGCCCCCCCGGAATGCCGTCGGCCGCCGACATCCGGGCTTCGGCTCAACGTAACCTGCTGCCCAAAAAAGCCTTACGTCAGAACGCCCGGACCGGGCGCATTGGAAACCCATTGGCGAATGTGGTAAGCTGGGTCTTTGCGAATCGGGGACAGGTGCGGAGTGCTCTGACAAATGCGCGTGGCTTTCGGCATGACGACTGGCCCAATCCCCTGACCTGATGACTTCCAGTGGACGGCAAGACCCCAGAACCAACCAACCGACAGCTGCTGAGGTGGATGTTCAGCTTCCTCCGCCCGGTCAAGGGCATCGTGGTTCTGGCCTGCCTCTTCCTGGCCCTGTGGACCGGAGCCGAGATCGCCGCAGTCCGCGTCACGGCCCTGGCCATCGACCAGATCAAGACCATCCACCTCAGTGATATGCGCTTCCTGGGCATGTGGGAGTGGCTCAGCGGCGACTACGCGGAGGCCCAGGGGCTTCGACGTGTCGTGTTGGCCCTTGCGGGCTTCACGCTCACCGTCGGCGTGCTCGGTTTTCTTCGCGAGACGACCAATACCAGGCTCAGCATGCATATGGTCTTCCACATCCGGGAGGCCGTCTACGACCGGCTGCAAAGAGCCGGGTTCGGCTTCCATGACGCCATCTCCACCGGTGAGCTGATCAATCGCTCGCTCAGCGACCTGCAGAACGTCCGCTCGTTCATCAATTCGGCTGTCTTGCTCACGCTTGAAATCGTCCTGATCGTCGGCGGCTACATCATCCTGCTGTTGTGGCGCTCACCCTGGGTGGCGGCACTGGCCTTGGCCCCTCTGCCGATCTGGACCTGGTACATCATTCGGTTCAGCCGCAAGGCTCAACCCGCCCTCAAGGCGACCATGGAGTCGGGCGACAGGAATATCTCGATCCTGGCGGAGAACATCGCCGGGGTGCACGTGGTCAAGGCGTTTGCCACCGAGCCGCAGGAGATCACCAAGTACGGAGCCAACTGCGACGACTTCTTCGGCAAGGTCATGTATCGAATTCGCCTGTTCGCCGATTTTCTGCCGGTCATACGCAGCATCGCGACCGCGTCGCACCTGTCGCTCTTCCTGGCGGCGGGCATCCTGATCATCCTGGGCCGCCTGAGCGCGGGTGACATCCTGATGCTCGGCGCGGCTATGCACGCGATTCTCGTCCGCCTGCAGCAGGTGTCGGTCATCAACGACCAGTACCAGAGCGCGATCGTCTCCGGGCGCAGACTGTTTGAGATTCTCAGCGCCAAGCCCTCTGTCAGCGAGAAGCCGGACGCCCGGCCGCTGCCACCCGGACCCGGTTCGGTTCGCTTCGAGCACGTCACCTTCGGCTATGATCCCACATCACCCGTCCTGCACGATGTGACCTTCGACGTCCCGGGCGGAAGCGTCGTCGCCGTTGTCGGCCCCACCGGCTCAGGCAAGACCACGCTGGTCAGTCTGATCGCCCGTTTCTACGATCCTCAGCAGGGCCGCGTCCTGATCGACGGAACGGATGTCCGCGACGCAACGCTCGACAGCCTTCGACAACAGGTTGCTTACGTCTTTCAGGAGACCTACCTGTTCAGCGACACCGTGGAGGCGAACATCGCCTACGGGCGTCCCGAATTGACGGGGGCGCACACCGAGGTGGCCGCTCGCCTCGCCCAAGCTCACGAGTTCGTCGAGGAGCTGCCGAAGGGTTACGGCACCATGCTGGGCGAGCGGGGAACCACGCTCTCCGGCGGCCAGCGGCAGCGCCTGGCAATCGCCCGGGCACTGCTGGCCGAGCCGCGGATCCTGATTCTCGACGATGCGACCGCCGCCGTGGACCCGGAGACCGAAAACGACATCCATCGAGCCATCCGGCTCATGATGCACGAACGCACCATCTTCGTCATCGCCCACCGGATCAGCACCATCAAGACCGCCAATCTGGTTGTGGTCATCGAGAACGGACGCGCCGCCCAGATCGGCACACACGACGAGCTGCTCGCCCGGGAAGGACACTATCGACAGATCGTCAACGGCCAGTTGTACGGCGATCTCCGTGCCGATGATGCGGAAGCGCCGTCGCACATGAAGCGGATGCGAGAGTTTTTCGAGAAGAAGGAAAAGGCCGCATCGCAACCGGCCCCGAACGAGGAGTGTGCCAGTGAACCCGCGCCCTGACCGTACCGCCGACACGGCCGCCGGCGCCGGAGCGCGCCCGGCCGGCCGACACGCAGGCCACGTCGCATCGCGGGCGGCCCGGCGAATGGGGCTCAGCCTGCGCACCCTCCTGCGTCCCGGTCCGCGCCAGACCGAGCTGATCACCGAAGATGGAGAACAGAGCTATCGGCCCATCAACCTGAAGCTCATCCGGCGGCTGATGCAGTTCCTCAAGCCCTACCGGCACCGCTACGCCCTCGGGGTCATCGTAGGCATGGTCATGGTTCTGCTTGATCTGCAGTCGCCGCGGTTCATCGGCTGGATCGTCAACTACACCACGAACTATGTGAGCGGGCAGATCTCCCCGGCACCTTCGCAGCAGCAGGCCATGATGAAGGTCGCCGGCATTGTCGGGCTGTGGGCCTGCCTTCTGGCCACCACTCTGCTGCTGGAGCGATGGATCATCCTGATCATGACCAACGCCGGCGAGCGCGTGCAGTTCGATATCCGACGCGCGTTGTTCGCCCACCTCCAGCGTCTGTCAATGAGCTTCTATGACAAGACCAAGTTCGGCCGGATCATCAGCCGTTGCACGAGCGACGTCAACAGCCTTCGTGAGGTCAACGTTTGGGGCATCCACACCGTGGTTCAGAATACGTTGATGATCTGCTTCGCGGCCGGGATGCTGCTGGCAACGCAGTGGCGTCTGTTTCTGGCGGTCGCGTGGCTGAGTCCTGTTCTCTTCGTGCTCAACCGGGCCTACCGTCGCAAAGCGGCCGTCATGCACCAGCGGGTGCGCGAGGGCTACACCAGGGTCTCGACAAACCTCGCGGAGAACATCACAGGCGTCCGCGTGGTCACCGCCTTCGACCGCCAATCGTGGAACCTCGGCGTCTTTAACGTCCTCCAGTACAACAACACCGAGAACAACCTGCGGGCCGCCAGGGTCAATGGCGTTTATCTGCCGCTCCTGGGCTTCGTCGGCTTCTGCGGGCGGGCCATCATTCTGCTGTATGGCGGCTACCTCGTAGCCAGCGGCCAGATCGACCGCACGGTGGGCGTCGGCTCGGTGGTCATGGCCTTCCTCTACTGGGACCGGTTCATGGGCCCGACCCTGAACTTCGGCAACTTCTACAACCAGCTCATGGCCGCGATGGCCGGCGGTGAGCGGATCATGGCTCTGCTCGACCTCAAGCCCGAGGTCGCCGACGTGCCGGACGCCGCCCCCCTGCCGCCGATCAACGGCCACGTACGGTTCGAGCACGTGACTTTCGGCTACGACCCCAACCGCCCGGTGCTGCACGACGTCGATTTCGAGGCTCAACCGGGCCAGATGATCGCCCTGGTCGGGGCCACCGGCAGCGGCAAGAGCAGCATCGTATCGCTGATCGCCCGGTTCTATCAGCCGCAGCAAGGCCGCGTTCTCGTCGATGGCCACGACATCCGCTACGTCACCGGCGATTCGCTGCACCGCCAGATGGGCCTCGTGCTGCAAACCAACTACCTGTTTACCGGCACCGTCATGGAGAACATCCGCTACGCACGGCCGGAGGCCACGGAGGACCAGGTCATCGGGGCGGCCAAGGCCTTGGGCACGTATGACGCCATCATGAGCATGCAGGATGGTTTCAACACTCAGGTCGGCGAACGCGGAGCCAACGTCTCGATCGGACAGAGGCAGCTCATCTGCTTCACGCGGGCGTTTCTGGCCGATCCTCGCATCTTCATGCTCGACGAGGCGACCAGCTCGGTCGACACGACCACGGAACAAATCATCCAGCGTTCGCTGGAAAAGCTGCTCGAAGGCCGAACCACCTTCGTCGTCGCCCACAGGCTCAGCACCATCCAGCGCGCCGACTGCATCCTGGTCATCGACAACGGCCGCATCATCGAACGCGGCACCCACTGGACCCTCCTCGAACAGGACGGCAAATACGCCAGGCTGTACGAGCAGTTCCTGATGCATAAACCTGACATCGCTCACGCGTCTGAAATCGTCGCCTCGCGTCAGGCCTTTCCCGGGGCACCTTAACCGAACTTGCGGGCCGGCTCCCGGCCGGTCGATTGGACCGGCAAGGGACGTGTTGAGCGTGCAAGAGAGCGGGTCAGGCACCTTTTGCCGTCTTCTTGTCACCGACGAGTCCCGCCGGACTGACCCAACCTCTCCCAATTGCACCGCGAACCGCATTTGGGCAAAAAGGGCCAGACCCCAGCACGCTAAACACGTGCCCGGCAAGATGCCGGTCCCACACTCTCATTGTGTCTGCGTTTCTGCTCAGGTCCCCTGACGCCGCTTCTGGTCCGCCGTCCGCTGCCTCGGCTTACAGCGACCAGACGTGGACGACCACGGCGTTCGCTTCTCCCTCGCCCAGTCCGCGCTCGATCATGAACAGGCGCCGGCCCTGGGCATCGAAGGCCATGCCGCCGACGTTCCAGCAGGGATTGCCTGTGAGGTAGAACTCGGTCGGCCGCCAGATCGCATACGGCACCACCACCCAGGGGTGCTGCTGTCCGAGCGCGCTAGCCCCCAGCTCGTGCACGTCGTAGAAAATGACCTGCCGCTCGTAGGGATCACAATGGTAGCCATGGGCGTCGCTGCACGGATCATGACACTCAACCGGCGGCTCGTCGTAGCAGTTGTCGCCCAGCCCCTTGTAGCCGAGGAGCATGACCGCCCGACGCGTGCCGTTGTCGACGAACGCCGCGCCGGTCCAGTCGTCGCACATGGTGAAATCGGGGTAGTCGCACTGAGCGGGGTCGCCACGTTCGGCCCCCCACAGCCCGGAAATGCCACGCGATAGTAGAGAACCGGCAGGGCATCAAGGTTGCCCGTCGGGTTATCACGATCCCAGGGCCGAAAGGCAAACAGCGTCGGGCCCTGCGAGCCGCCATCCGTGGTGACCGGCTCGAACCCGGTGCGCGGGGTGCCGCGTGATCGGCCGGTGACCAGCGTCCGGCCGCCCAGATACTGATCCGCATACCAGGCGGGCACCGTGAACAGGTAGGCGCCCATCTTGCGCCCGTGGTACGGCGCCTCATCCGGGCCGACTTGGAACATGCCCTGCGGCTGCGTCCCGTCGAGGTTGGAGAACCAGATGGTAGGGAAAGTATCTTCCCCGACGCCTCCCTCGGCGTACCAGAAGTTGATCGATCCGTACAGCTTGTCGCTCGTCTGCGTGCCCTGCCGTGGCACATACTCGATGTCGCTGACGAAGACCCAGTCGCGATTGACGGTCGAGGCCAGACCTCCGTCGAAACTCGTCATCGAGTTGCGCAGGGTGGCCACGGGCAGATCCTCCCAGTTCGATAGGACGACTGGGGCTGGGATCTGCACCTCGCCAAAATACGCGCGGCAGTCCCATGTCGGGTCCCAGCAGGCCTCGCCCGGATGCGCTGAGTCGTACAACGACTGAAATCCGGTCACCAGCAGCGAGCCGGCTCCGCTGTTACCGTCGGGGTAGTAGGAGAGCCCCAAAGCTCCCCAGTTAAACTCGTCGGGCAGCCGGAACGCGCCGAGATAGGTGAAGTCCGAGGATTGGAGGCGCTCCGCCGGCACACCGCCGATGGCAGGCCCATCGTCGGATCCGCCACCGTTGGGGGTATCCCCTCCGTTGTTCGATCCGCCGTCATCGGGCGGCTGGGTGTTGCACCCCAAACCGGACAGCATCACCGAGACCAGCAGACATACCAGGTAGCGTTTCATGTTTGTGTTCTCCTTGAGGTGGAAGTGGCTGGGCCACCTACGACCCACCGGTCACGACGGCCGGTAACACCGTCATCGCCGGCAACCGAGAAGTGCATCGCCGCGCAAACACACCTCGGCACGGAACCGAGTGAAGCACAGTGTGAAGACATGCGTTTCCCGGACGGTCACCTGACAGTCTACCCGGACGAGCTGCTCGGTTTCAAGCTCAAAACCTTCGTATGGCCTCAACGGCAATGCTTGCCCAAACTGGCGCAGCACCGGCCGGACACGAATGAGGCTCCACGCCCTCGGGGCATGGAGCCTCATTCGTGAAACGCCCTGCAATCCGAGATCGGCAAGCATCCTCGTCAGGATGCCCTGGCCTCCTCGCGGGCTTTTCTGGCATTGTCGATGATCTGCTGCTGGACGTTGCCGGGCACGTTTTCGTAGTGCGACAGCTCCATGGCGTAGCTGCCCTGACCTCCGGTGATGCTGGACAGGCGCGAGTGGTAGTCGGCCATCTCGGCCAGCGGCACGCGGGCGGAAATGACACTCAGCCCGCCGGGCAGCATCTCCTGGCCTTCGGGCCGGCCTCGACGGGAGGCGAGATCGCCCTGGATGTCGCCCACCTTGTCGTTCGGAACGGTCACCTCGACGTGCACGATCGGCTCCAGGAGTACCGGCTTGCACTGCATGAAGGCCTTCTTGAAGGCTTCGCGGCCGGCGATCTGGAACGCGATGTCCTTGCTGTCCACCGGGTGCGTCTTGCCGTCGGTCAGCCGCACTTTCACATCGACGACCGGGTAACCGGCGATGACGCCTTCCTTCATCTGAGCCTGAATGCCCTTGTCGACGCTGGGCCGGAAGGACAGGTCTATCGCCCCGCCGAAGATTTCGTCAATGAACTCGTAGCCGGCGCCGCGCTCGTTGGGCTCCATGGCGATAATCACCCTGCCGAACTGGCCGGCACCGCCGGTCTGCTTCTTGTGCGTATACTCGACGTCCTTGACGCTGCCGGTGATCGTCTCGCGATAAGGGATCTTGGGCGGCTTGGTGTTGACCTCCAACTTAAAGTACTGAGCCATGCGAGACAGGATCGAGCGCAGATGCAGGTCGCCCACGCCGCGGATCACCAACTCGTGCGTCACCGTGTCACGATCGGCGATGAAACAGGGGTCTTCATCGCAGAACCGAGCCAGAGCCCCGCTGACCTTGTCGGCGTCACCGCGACTCTTGGGCTCGATGGCCAGGGAAAACATCGGGTGCGGAAACTTGGGCATGGTGATCGTCCCGCCGCCGCCGTCGGACCTGATGACGTCCCCGGTGTGGGCCTCTACCTTGGCCATGGCGATGATGTCGCCGGCGATGCCTTCCTCGATTTCGGGGTGCTCGGCTCCCTGCAGCTTGTGAAGCTGTCCGGGCCGCTGCGATTTCCGGTCGTCGCCGACGTACATCTGCGAATCGGACTTCAGGCTGCCGGAATGGATTCGGCACACCGAGTACTTGATGTTGCTCTTGGGATCGCTGAAGACCTTAAAGACCTGGCCCACGAGCTTCTCGCTCTTGTCGGGCTTAATGGGTGTCTCGGTTTCATCGACCTTGAGAACGCGCTGCTTGCCTTCAAGGGGCGAGGGGGTGTACTCGGCGATGAAGTCAAGCAGCTCCGTCGCGCCCACCTCGCCTCGAGCGTCGGTAAACAGGATGGGAATGAAGGTGCCCGCAACGATCGCCTTGGCCACGACCGAACCCAGCTTGGCCACGTCGACCTCACCGGTCTCAAGATACTGCTCCATCATGGCCTCGTCGGCCTCGATCACCCGCTCAATCAGGGCCGTGTGCGCCGAGGCGACGTCCAGGATGTCCGATTGGCCCTCGGTGTTCTGGAAGCAGCCGATCACCGCCCTGCCCTTGTTGGCCGAGAGGTTCATCGGCTGGCACTCGTTGCCGAAGAGTTCCTGGACGGCCGCAACCACGCTCGCGCAGTCGGGGTTGGCCTCGATCTTGTTGATCACGATCACTCTGCCGACGCCGTGCTCCTTGGCCCGCTCCATCATCCGCCGGGTGTTGACCTCGATGCCCGCCGTTGCCGAGATGACGCAGATGGCCGTCTCGACCCCCGCCAGAGCGGCGATGGCCGGGCCGATGAAATCCGGAGCACCGGGGGTATCGACCACGTTGATCTGCCTGCCTTTGTGCGAAACATGAATGAGGGCCGAATCGATCGAACAGCCGCGGTTTTTCTCCTCGTCCATGAAGTCGAGATGGCTGCTCTTGGCGTTGACGTCGCCCAAACGGTTGGTCGTCCCAGTGACATGAAGGATGGCGTCGCCCAGCGACGTTTTGCCCGAGGACTGGTGTCCGACAAGGGCAACGTTCCGGATGTCAGTCGTACTGTAGTTCGGCATTTAACTCTCCGCTCGCAGCGAGCAACCTGGCACCCACCGGCCGGGAAACAAAGAAATTCCACGTCAAGTCGGCGGTAGCCCGGTTATTGTATTGAGTTCAGGGCTTGCCACAAGGGCGGGTGACCCGGAAACGCACAATAGCGAGAGTGCGATCCTGAGGCTTCCCCGCCCCGCGTTTTGGCTGCGGTCGACGCGTCGGGCTGGGCCGGAAAGCAGAGCACCTGTGGAGGCCTCCCCCAAGCGTCGTGTTGTCGGCAAAGAACGCAATGTCATCCACGGCAATCATTTACGTCAACTGCAGAGAGATTCCGGACTCTCGCGCCAATCCAACCTTCGAGGCGACCATCGTGCCGGAGAATGAATGCATGACGCAGGCCGCGGTCAGCCGAGCCAGCGAGAGAGGCGGGCGGCCACTGACCGAGACGTTCAACAGCATCAGCCTGGCCATGCGGCACGGATGGTCCGCCGTGGTCAGCCATCGA
Source organism: Phycisphaerae bacterium (assembly GCA_030372985.1). Taxonomy (GTDB): domain Bacteria; phylum Planctomycetota; class Phycisphaerae; order UBA1845; family PWPN01; genus JAUCQB01. The sequence goes on along the minus strand of JAUCQB010000171.1, from coordinate 52,192 downwards.
AGCGGCGAAACCGAAGACCCCGCAATTGCCGATATTGCAGTAGCGGCCAATGTCGGGCAAACTAAGACCCGCGGTGCCAGCCGGAGCGACCGAGTCACCGAGTGCAGGCAGTTGCTCCGTATTGAGGAACACCCCGGAGACGAGGCCGTCTTCGGGGGCAGGTTCTGGAATAAGTAACGGCCGGACGGAGGTGCAGGCATGGACGCCGGCACTTGCCCACCCCAAGACAACAATCAGGCCGCCCCTTCTGCAGGGCGGAACTCCAAAGCTGACGGTCCGACCAACGGCCACGGCGGCGTCGCGCAGCATTGCATCATGTTCTGGGTCCTGACGGTGCTGGCCATGGCGGTCTTTGCCCCCTGCGTGCTGGCCCCCATCTACGCAGAAACCGAACAGATCATGGAGACGGAGCGGAAGCTGGAGCAGCTTGTTTGCGACCTGAACGAGCAGGCCAATCGCAATGAGGAGCGGATCAAGGCCATCCAAGGCGACCCCCAGGTCAACCAGCGGATCATCCGCCGCGAGCTCAATTACCGATTTGAAGGCGAGCAGATCATCCAGTGGTCGGCGGCCGAGCTGGCCGGGACAAGACTGGATCTGTCGATGCTCGAGAACCCCCAGGAGCCCCTGCCGCCGGTCAACCCCTACCCGGCCTGGGTGCTGAAGTTGGGCGAATGGCTTCCGGCCTGGCCGTGGCGCAAGCTGTTTGTAGATTCCCCCAACCGCGAGCTGCTGGCCATCATGGCCGCCGGACTGCTGGCAACGGCGTTCCTTCTTTACGGCCCGCTCCCGCCAATGACCACGCGAACCCGCCAGCCGTGCTGAAAGCTGCCTTGCCAGACGGCGATGACCCCGATGTCCGGCACCCCTCGACGCCCCAGTGGTCTGAAGCATCTACGGTCTTCCTGGCACAACACTGCTTGGCAGAATGTTCTTTGCCACCAAGCTTAACCCGAGTGTATTATCTGCTTCCAAGCAAGGATCTCATTGTTCGAAGTGCGCAGGTTGAAGCGCGAACGTGACAGGGTTTTGTCTGCAAACGCTCCGAGGAGATTCCGATGGCGACTCTTCAGTTTCGTGTGCCTTCAGCCGAAATGCAGGTTCGGTTCTGGGCAAGACTCCAGCAGATGCGCAATCAACTGCTCTCGGAATCGCTTTCCGAAGCAGTCCGGCAACTGAGTATTGCCGCTTTGGATGACCAGTTGGCCGAATACGTGGGCCAGGATCGGCTGCAGGCGCTGGCAGTTTTCGCGCTGCGGGGAGAGACGTTTTACCCAGTCCCGTACGTGCTCGAAACAAAACCGTTACTGCTCGGGTACTACCGACTGCTTTACGGACTTTCCCAGAAGGAGTTCTACAAGCCGCCGGTCAGCCGTTTCCGGGCGCTCGAAGAGCGCAATCAGTTGTCCTCGGCCAATCGCGACCTTCTGCCAAACTTTTGCCACGCTCTGATCCAGACAGGCTGGGAACTCTTCAAAGGGATCCAGCCAGTCTCTCGTGAGTCGATCCACGAACTCCAGCTCCTGACGATCGGCCCTCAGCTTCGGGGATCGGAGAATAACGTAATAGGGCAGCAGGCCACCAGGCAGGTCTTCGATCTAATCCGCAGCATCATAGAACCGCGAATTGAGTCAGCCACCTCGTCCGTGATCACTCTCAAGAACGCGGCAAACCGGATTGTACAGGTTGCCTTCGCTGCCGATCCCGACATCACCATCATAGAGACGCTCCCCAGCGGCACCGTGCCCAGCGTCTCCATCGAAATTAAGGGCGGAGGCGATACGTCCAACGTTCACAATCGATTAGGCGAGGCGGAGAAGAGTCATCAGAAGGCCAGGGCATCCGGATTCACCCAATTCTGGACCGTTCTCAGGCGGTCTGTCGAGGAGGATATTGCGAGAAGAGAGTCACCGACCACGACGTATTTCTTCAGCTTGGACAAGATCTTGTCCCGACGAACCCCCGAGCACCGGCGGTTTCGCGATCGACTCATGCAGGTCATTGGAATCGGTACGGGACCGGAACAACAGGGCGTCGAAGGCTAGCCGCCGGACTATTCACATTTGGGTGATTTGCGCAGCACGACCCAGTAGCAGTGTTGGCGGCGGGCATGGTGGGCGTTTCGCCAGCGCGGACAGATGATCGGGCCGCGTCTGATTTTCACGATGCAGTCACACGGCATGAAACCTGCCTTGGCTGCGGCCGTGACGAATTCGAGATGCGCCCACTGGAACCTGTGCCCGTGTACGTAGTCGGCGATCTTCGCAAACACGAGACCCTCGGGAGCCAGGACCCGGTAGGCCTCCTCGAGAAACGGCGGATAGAGATGGGAGAAGTTGTAGCCGCTGGCGGCCGGCGACTTGAACACCAGCCCGAACCGTGTGTTGAAGTCTTTTGACCTGTCTTTGCCCTGATTGGGGACGTGAGGCGGGTCGTAGACCACGAGATCGAACGCTTGATCGGCGAACGGCATTTGCCGATTGTCCGCCACCACGCTTGGGCGGTGGCTGCTCTCCAGGTCGATGCCGATGACCGGCAGGCCGCTGTTCCTCCAGAACCGCCCCGTGTTCACTGTGGCGTCCAGTATCAGACGAGGCGTCCGCCGGGGATAGAATGTGACCATTCGCTGAATCAATTCCGCATCGTCTCCCTCCCATATGGAGGGAAGGGGCCGATAGCCTGATTCCGGGGCGCCACCGTCCTGGGCCGGCCAGAGCTGCAACTGGGCCTCAACGTTGCTCGGGTTCATCCGTGCTACTCCCTTTCTATCTAGTCTAAGTCGTGCACATGGTCACGTCCAGCATGAACATCGGGGGCGAGAAACTCACAGCCCCGGTGATTGGTTACTCACAACCAGCCCTTTTCAACCCGCTCCACGGGATTTGACCACCCCGATCACACACCTACGATGGCCCTCCGCACCAATGGCGCAGTGTTTCGGCGTTTTGCCCCGCTCGCTCAGCAGTTTTTGTTCCAGGGAAGTTGCAGTCATGGCATTTGACAGCGGATCGATCACCTTCAAGCGGTTCTTTGTGTCGGGCCAGAGCCCCAGGCAGGTGGATGAGGCCCTCCTCGAACAGTTGGCGGCCAAGGCCATCGGCGCCGACAGCATTCAGACCGCTGACCACAGCGAAATCGGCTGGGCGACCGGCGAGCACATCCTCGACACCGAGTTCGACTTCGCCAAGAACGCGGTGGCCGACGGCCTGTACTTCGCTCTGCGGATCGACACCAACAAGCCGCCGACCGAACTGGTTCGCAGCTACCAGAAGATCAACGAGCAGGCGATGCTGCAAGCCACCGGCCGTGAGTTTCTGAGCAAGGCTCAGCGCCGCGAGGCCAGGGAGCAGGCTCTGGCGCGCCTGGACTCCGAGGCCAAGAGCGGCGCGTTCCGGCGGATGAAGCAGATCCCGGTGTTCTGGGATCTGACTCGAAACGAGCTGTATTTCGGCTCGACCGGCAACTCGGCGGCCGAATCGCTGATGCTGCTCTTCCGGGAGACCTTCGACCGCGGCATTGTGGCAGCGTCGGCCGGCGAGATCGCGGCGCGATGGGCGGCGGCGAGCGGCGAAACCCGGCTGTTCGAGGATTGCCGGCCGGCACACTTCATTACTCCGCCTGAAGGCGCGGGTGAGGCTCCGGACGCGCATTCAGATGAAGGCCGAACCAACGATTTCCTCGGCACCGAGTGGCTGACCTGGCTGTGGTATGTCACCCAGGTCGAGTCTCCCACCCTCACGACCGCCAAGTCGGGCGCGGTGACCGTGCTGTTCGAGAAGTCGGTGCAGATGCTGTGCGCGTTCAGGCTCACCGGATCGGTGACAGTCAGCTCCGACAACCCGACGCGATTGCCTGAAACCCTGGTCGCGTTGTCGGGCGGCAAGCTGCCGGTGCGGGCGGCCATGCAGATCGAGGCTCAGGGCAATGCCTTCAGCTTCGCGGTGCGCGGCGATGCCATGATCTTGAGCGGCGTGCAGTTGCCCCCGCCTGAGGATGCCAATACCGCGGCCGCGGTTTTCGAGGATCGAATCGCCAGGCTGCGAGACCTGATCGATGCCGGCGACGGGCTTTACGCCGCGTTTCTGAAACGCCGGTTGTCGGGCAAGTGGCCACAGACGCTCAGCTCGATGCGGGCCTGGATCGCCTCCTGCCGACATGCGGGATCCCCGCAGGATGGGCCCACGACGGGATTGCTGGAGGCAGTGTCGTAGGCGTCGGTTTCCTGCTTCGCTCTGCAAGCTTCGCCAAACAAGCAGGGTTCAGGTCATTCTTGACGAGCCGAGGGGCTTGTCCCCGTACGTGTTTAGCGGGCCGGGGTCTGGCTCCTTTCTGCCTGACGCGGTTCGCAGGGTGACCAAGGGGAAGGTCAACGAGGCCGGCTGGCACGATGCCATGCAGGGGAGCCCGCAAGAAGGTGCCTGACCCGCCCTCTTGCACGCTAAACACGTACCCCATCCGGGACCCCTGGGTCGACGATTCCCACCGCTGGTCCCGGATTCCCATCCGGGACCTCCGGGTCGACGATTCCCATCGTCATTCACGCGGGAATGTGGAAAGGATTGGCCGCTGGTCCCGGATTCCCATCCGGGACCCCTGGGTCGACGATTCCCATCGTCATTCACGCGGGAATATGAGGAGGATTGGCTGCTGACGGCCAACCACTTCATTCCAACCACTGAATGCGCCGAGAACACGGCGGAAAACGCCGAGACAGGATGAGAGTCCCGGCCCGCAGATCATGGGATTGACGCAGATGAAGAACAGGAGGAAGGCGTCTGAAGATGAGGTGACGGAGACAACGGAGATAGGCCTCCGCCCCTCTGAGTCCTTTGAGGTGAAATACCGAAGGCTGATCGCTGACCGCTAAAGCCTCGTGTCAACGGCGGAGTACGCTAAGCGCCTGACATACTATACAGGTTAATAGAGTACCAGACAACCTGATAAAACTAGCTACGTCCCCGTTTCGACACCCCCCCGTTTCGACACCCGAAGGAGGAAATCAAGCAGATATCCGACGCGGTCGTGAAGCTTCGCGACAAGACTCTGAGAAACGCACTGGATCGCGCAACCATGACCCCGGCCGAGCGACGCGCGGCGTTGAAGGGCAAACCGCTGGTGCTGGCCGGCGAACTGCTGACCGGCAAGCCCTTCTCGACAGACTCGCTCAAGGGCAAGGTCATCCTGGTCCACTTCTGGGCAAGCTGGTGCCCCTCCTGCCGCAAGTCGCTCCCTGCGGTGAAAGAGATCCAGGACAACTACGGCACAAAGGGGCTCGTGGTCGTCGGTGTCTGTTGCGACAGGGAAGTCGGCGCCTTGCGGAAGTTCCTCGCGCAAAACCGCGACGTCAATTGGCCCCAGCTCTTCGACACGGCCAAGCCTGGCTGGCACGAACTCGCCGACCAGTGCGGCGTGGACGCCATTCCAGCGATATTCGTGATTGACCGGAAAGGCGTCGTTAAAAGCGTCAACGGTCGGCGCGAGATGAACAAACTGATTCCCCTGCTGCTCGACAAGTGAACCCAGCCAGGCCATGCTCTTTCAGAACCCCAAGCCTGGTTCGCCGTGGCGACCCTGGTTCGCCGTGGCGACCGCAAGCTCGGGGCCTTCGACGATACGACCGCTTTGCGGTACCGAAGCGTGGGTGCGTGGGTGCCCCGTCCCTTTCGCGCTTCGTGAAAGGGGTGGGGGACAGGATCTGAAACCGCAGAACCTCCAATTTGCAGCCATGTAGGCCCGACTCAGCCCGCCGGGGCCCTTTGAACCACGAATCACCGCCGATTGCAGAAATGCCGGGAGCCCCAAGTGGGGCCGACGCCCTCGTCGGCCCATCCTCCGTCAAAGGCAGACTAACAGGAGATAACCGAGAGAACGGAGACGATTGCCGTGCCTTCCCTCCGTTTCCTCCGGTTCAAATGCATGTCCGCTGGATTGCGGGAAAGCTAGTTGCGTCCCAGTCCCGCGCGGTTCCGTCCCGCGCGGTTGGAGGAGGCCAAAATTGGGGTCTTTCACCAGAATCGACGCCCGATTCCGCTGAGAAAGTCCCGTTTCCCGCTCGCGTACACGCGTTACCAGTACTGGTATCGCTGTTGGAGAAGGCCGAAGTGGGGGGGCAGCGGAATCGGACCCTCAAGAATTGACCCCGATACCTGTTAGATCCGGAGCTTGCGCTTCGGGCTGCCAACGACGGGCACCCTTGCTTGTGGGTCGGTGAAGTCACCCGCAGTGACCCAGTCGCTTCCCGAGGTGTCAACGTCGCACCCCGCATTCTTGAGCTTCGTCGCGAACTCCTGACGTTTCGCGTAATCATTGGTCATGTGGACAACGTGACGCCCAGCCACATCGCTGAACTCACGGACGTGGCCGAGCTGGACGAGTATCGTCTGTCCCGGATGTGTAGCGAACGCCATCCCGGCCTCAAACAGCACGTTGGGGCGTGCCTGCCCAGTCGGCGTACGCTCGTAGGGCTTGTCGTTCGGCAGAACAAGATCGGGTCGAAGCTGCGCGAGGTCGTCTGGCGTCAAGAGGACGACAACGGCTCTGGCTTGACCAAACGCTGCATCCAGGATCTCGCCAATGAACGGTGCGGCCTTCTTGCTCATCGCCAACGCCGCGTTCCACTCGATCGGCTTCACGCCAACCGATCGAAGAAATGCGAACGTCGCCACCTTGGCGACGAGATCCCGGCCATGTACGACGAACACCTGATTGGGCTTCGCTCCACTTGGCTTCTTGCCAGACTTGCCGGCAATCTTGATCGCACGCTGCGCGACAGGACTCGCACCCGGATCCTTGCCGGTCGGGGGCATCACTGGCGTGCCTGCCTGGCGCAACTGCGCAAGATCCTCCGTTGATGCGTACTTGTTGATTGTGACGCCGACTTCGGCACCGACCTTGATTGCAGCAAGGTGCCGAGGAAGGTACTCGGAGTCAGCGGTTTGCTTGATTCGGGCATAGACCGCCCCTTGGCTGAGACCCGTTGTCCTCATGATCTCGCGGAGAAGACCCTGGTTGATGGTCGCCATGTGCGCCCCTTACTTCTTCGCCTTCCTGCCCTGCTTGGGCCTCCTGCGTCTGCGCTGGTTTGACAATGCAACACTCACCGTGTTCCGCGTAGTACCCAGCAGAGCTGCAATTTCGGCCGACCGAAAGCCCGCGTGCCCGAGCAGGCTGATCTGCCCCGTCTGCGTGCGTTCCTGCACCAGCAATAGGCCCAAAAGGTTCAGTAGCCTCGATTCAAAGTCAGTCATGCCGTCGCCGGCGCCTGTCAGTTCATCAACGCCGCTTGCGTTTGCCATTGCGTCTGTCTCCTGTCTTCTTCCGAGCAAGCCGGGCGAGTTCTCGCAGTGAGGCCGGCGTGCTGCCTATTACCCCAGCCCTGTCTTCCGCTGGAAGCCCCAGCTTCTCAAGGAAAGCAGCCTGCTCCAATGTCGACTTATCGCCGTACTCGGAGTTTCTAAGGCACAGATATGCGAGGCACCGGGCGATAACCGCAGACCAGTTGACTTCTTGTTTACCGTTCCGCATTCGATGTCTCCATGCTCGATCAGTGTCTCGGGCTGTCGTTCTGCTCGCCGCGGTCAGCCTCTCATGGATCGCCAAAGGGCGAAGGTATCTGAACTCCGAACCACAGTATTCAGATCTGGCACCCGTTCAACGCTTGATCCGGTTGTACGGCGATTGGTTTGTCGGCTTGAGCGAGATGTCTTCCTCGCTGGCCTTGGACCGAACCGAGTCTTCACTCCGCCCGAGCTTGTACGCGATTAGCCGGGTCGGCGTGTTCTGGTCCGCCAGTCTCTCCAATTGCCGGATGTCCTGGGGAGTCCAATGCTTGTTCTCATTCTCTGGTCTCTTGGCCATGCCGAATCCCTTCGTCGAAACTGCGACTCGCCCGCCTTCGGAGCCAAGCCGAACGCCCCGGGCGGCCTGTCCGCCTCGGACGGCATTCCGCGCTCGCTGCCGCAAGACGGGCAGCAGTTGCCGGTCCCAGTTGCACCCGGCGTGCCAGTTCAGGCACGCTGTAGCAATTCTGAGGCCGTATGGGCACAAATGCTGTGATGACAACGTTTTGTGGGACCAAATGCCCCAGTATATGGGGGACATGCCTAGACAGGCCACCATATGTGCGTGTGCCAGAATGACAGCACAGCAACCCGTCAAACCACTTTTGGCACGCGATTGACGGGCACCGGAAGGGTCGACAGGGCAGTTGCCAGTCGTTTCCAGGCCCCCTCTCGGCCCGCCTGGCTAAGAGCCAAAAGCTAACAGCTAACGGCTTTCACCCCCGTGTCCTCCGTGCCCCCGTGGTGTATCCGGACAGACACGGAAACAGAGGGGGCCGACGGGGGCATCGGCCCTACTTCGCCGGCCGATATCTGATCACTTCCGACTTGTGCTTTTCGGGGATCGTCAACTGATGCTGCCTCATTAGGTCAGCGCCCTTGGCCTGCACTTTCTGCCCCGTCGCCTCGCTGGTTAATTCATAGATAACGTCCGCCTTCAGGCCGCCGAGCGACACGTCAACCGTGCGGTACGGGCTCTCCGCCCGGCGGAACGCGAGAATCATGCCCTCATCGAGGTCCGGCCGGTGGTACTGCGAGGCGATCCATTCGTGGCCGTCCCGCGAATACGGCAGCAGAGGATACCACGCTCCGATCAGCAGGTGCCGCAGGGCGAGGTAGCGGTCGAGCAGTTTTTTCCCGCGGGCCTGGTCGAAACCAGGGCCGTCGGCGATCCAGCCCATGCACAACGACGTGGCGATCACCGAATTGAACGAGTAGTCGTCCAGCCGGTTGATGTGCCCGACGAACACGTTGTTCGGCAGGTACTGGCTCAGCCCCCAGATCTGGGCCTGGTCCACGTCGTTGTCGAACCAGTAATCGCTGTCCTGGTGGATGTGCATGCGCATGACCGTTTCAAGGTCGATCCGACGGCCGCCGCTGGCGCATTCCTCTCGCAGGCTGTCCGGCCAGGTGTCGGCGATACGGTCCCAGTAAGCGTACAAGCCTTCGATGTACCTGATCTCGGTGATGCCCTGTCGGTCCGGGGCATCGTTGTGCCGCCAGTAGGCCAGCGGGTCCATGTTGAAGTCCTGCCGATAGACTCGGAAGCCGGGCAAGGCCATGAAGCCTTTCACGATGTCAAAGAAGTAGTCCTGCACCTCCTTGCGGCCGAAGTCGGCCAGGAAGGTGCCCGGATTCGCACCGCCGGGGCTCAGCACCCAATCGGGATGCTCCTTGTGCAGCGACGTGCCCGCGACCACGCGCTCCGGTTCGAACCACAGACCGTAGATCATGTTGTGAGCCTTGGCGGCCGCGGCCACCGCACCCATGCCGTCGGGATAGGCGTCCTTGCGTGGGTCCCAGTTGCCCGCACCGTTGGGCCAGCCGCCGGTGAACCAGCCGGCGTCGGTCAACAATGCCTCCAAGCCCAGCGGGGCATACGCCTTGATCAGCGAGATCTGATTCTCGGCATTGCACTCGTTGAGCCAGCCGCCGCCTCGGGTGAAGCAGGTATTGCAGAACAGCGTGGGCAGCGGTTTCTTGCCGGCTCTCACGGCCGCGTAGTGCTTGTAGATGAGTTGGCGGAATTGGGCGTTGCTCTCCCGCGTATCACCCTCCCAATGGAGCACCAGGATGCGCGGCATGCGCACCTTCTCGCCGGGTCGGAGCTTGAAATGGGTCCTTTCGATCCCCGCGCTAATACGCAGCGAGGGAACCTGTGGGCTCGATACCTGAGCGGCCCATTGCCCGGACCAGCCGACGGCCACGATCAGTGAGCCCTTGCCCGTCTCGACCTTGAAGAACGGGAAATCTTTGTTTGACGATCGCCCCCCGCCGCCGCCCATGGTCTGGGTCTGGCCGGGGGCCATGGCAACCGTGCGAACCTCGAAATCGGTCGGATTGGACGGGGCCCCGTTGGTTCGATGCAGCTGGTACGTTCCTCGCTCGTTGAGCGGGGTGTTGAGGCTGACATCCAGTGACTGGATATTCTCGACGATCGGCGTATCAGCCGGGCCGGTGTTCTCGAAAGTGAGCAGCCACTCAATGGCCGGAGAGTCCGCGAACCGGGTGACCTCCCAGCAGACGCGGAGCCCGGTTTTCGGATCGGTCCACGTCGTCGCCTCGCATTGCAGCGCTGCGGGATCACTGCTGTTCCTCGCCGCCGCCGGCGGTGACGCAGAAGTCTCTTTCTTCCATGTCTGCAAGAGATCGCTGCTCGACTGGCCATCATAGTTGAACGAGAAGGGATACCGTGAGGCAATGTGAGGCACCACGCCCTGCGGGATCTCATCCAACCTGATCGTCCTGCCCCCTTGCAGCGTGAGCTCGGCGTCAGCCCAGTCGGCGTGGTCACAGATGATCCCGTCGCCCGCGTCGTCCACACCCAGGTCGAGGACGCGCGCACCTTTGGCGTTCACGTCGACCCGCACGGGCTGCGAGGCGGCGTTCATCACCTGGCTTCGGAACCGCTCCATCTCGCCCAGCGAAACCGAGAACACCACGGACCCCTGGCCGCCCCTGGTCCGGTCGTTGGCGTCGACACCCGCCCAAGCGGTGAACCGGACGATGGGCGTTGCGGAGAAGATGCGGATACGGCTGTTCGCGTGCGTACCCAGGCCGTGCTCGAAGACGCGATCACCCAGCGTCAGCGGGGTGCCGATCACCGACTTGCCGACTTGCAGCTTCTCGGCGTCCTGCCGGAGGACCTGCATGACCAACTCGCGATCGGGCTGCGGCGCCGCATACGGCACGACATCAAGGGCATCCAGCCAGTCCGTCGACGCAGGCTTGAAGTCGAGGCCGAACACGGTTGTCGACGTGAGCAGCAGCAGTGTTCCCTGCCACAGACCTGCCCTCTTTTCGACGGGAAATCGACTCATCTCGCGCTCCTTGGCTCTATCCACGAATGACCTCGCCCGTTTCCATGCCGGCGCCGCTCGGGCAGGTCGAAAGTGTCCCTGGCACCCGCGTCGTTCGGCCGGCCGAGGGGAAAGCGCCCGAGCAGGACACCACATGCCTGGTTTCTGAGGAACCGCACCCTCCAAGTGGCACATAGGATAACCCGCAACCAAGGCGCTGCCCACCGCCGCCGGAGGTACCCCTTCTGTTGTTTCCGGCCATGGTGGACTATGATTAGGGCGAAAGGTCGGCCAGGAGCCGGGTAAGGTTCTTGTGACGCGGCCGGCGGGTCCCGTGGACGTTCGACAAGCAACTGCACCATGAGTAAGAGTGAACGCCCTCCCAGACCGGGATTGTCTCCCCTCAGGGCCATCGGGTCGCTCTGGTTTGCCGCCGTCATCCTGCTGTTGCTCAGCGTGGCCATGGCCTGCGCGACGGTGTTTGAATCGGCCCACGGCAGCGAAAAAGCCCTTGCGTTTTTCTACAAGTCCTGGTGGTTCAAGACCCTTCTGGGGCTCCTGGCTGTCAATGCGGGCGCGGCTCTGGCCGTCAGATATCCCTTCTCCAGGCACCAAATCGGTTTCGTGATGGCTCACGGCTCGATCCTGCTGATCCTGGCCGGGGCGTGGGTCACTCAGAAACTCGGCATCGACGGCCGGGTCAGCATCGTCGAGGGTCAGTCCGTCGCCGACCTCACCATTCCCCAGGATGTCTTTGTGCTCGAAAGCCGATCATCAAAGTCCTCGATGGAGATCAACCCCCCGCCGCTTCTGGACGCGGGCACGGTGAAGGTTCCGGGACAACCCGCCGTCTCCGCCGAATCGGTGCGCGCCGAGGTGCTTGAATTCGCCTTCGACAGCACCGCGCGCACGGAGATGCGGAACGACAACCCGCATGCGAGCCTGGCGATTGAGGTGTCGTTCTCGGAAACCGGCACGGATGAACCGGCGTGGGTGCCGGCCGGGCAGGCCGGAACGGTAGGTGAAGTCCAGGTGGCGTGCATCGAGATCACCGACGAGCAGGAACTGGAAAAACGCGCGTCCACCGCTCCGGCAGCCGAGGGGGATGGGACACGCACGGTAAGGGTTGAATACCAGGGCACCGCTTACCAACTGAACGTCGATGACTGCATCGCCGCGACCCAGCCCGTGGGTAACACCGGCATGACCCTGCGAGTCCTGCGATACCTGCCTCACGCGACGGTCGCCGGCCGGGGCCAGATCACCAATGCATCCAACCAGCCGGTGAATCCGGCCATTGAAGCCGAGCTGTCCGGCCCGCAGGGAATCGAGACACGATTTGCGTTCGCCCGCTTTCCCGACTTCCAGTCGATGCACGGGAATCTCAGGAACCAGGACGTCAAGCTGATCCTGGTGGCCACGGTTGACCAAGATGTCCATGCTCCGGTCGAAATCCTCGTCGGCCCGGACGATCAGCTGCATGCAAGATTCACCAGTGGACGGGACAGCTTCTTCAGTAAGCTGCAAGCGGGCACGCCGCTTCAGACGCCCTGGCCGCAGCGCAAGCTCGGGGTGTCGCGCGTCTTCAAAAACGCCCGCCCGCATCGAATCGTATCGCCTTCCGCCCATTCCCATGCCGAGCCGCGCCCTGCGATCCTCGTGCGGCTGACCTCCGGCCAGGAAAAGACGGATATCTGGTTGCAGAAATACAGCGATCAGCCGGTGGTCTTGAGCGGGCACACCTACCGTCTCGAATACGACGACAAAACCATCCCGCTCGGCTTCAAGGTCGCGCTCGACGCTTTCAGAATCGGCAACTACCCCGGCACCAACCGGCCTCGCTCGTATGAAAGCCGGATCACCATCACCGACCCGGCTTCGGGACGAGTGGAGAGCCGAGTCATCAGTATGAATCACCCGACGAGCTATGGCGGGTACACCTTCTACCAATCGAGCTATCGCCAGACAGGTCAGCACACGGCCAGCGTGCTCAGCGTCTCGCGGGACCCGGGAAAGCCGATCGTCTTTGCGGGATACGGCCTGATGATGTTCGGCGTCCTGCTGGTGTTGATCAACCGGCTCAAGAGCACGGCCGGTCAGGCCCCCGAGACCGCCAGCCGCGATGGGAAGGAGGCCTTGTGATGCATGTGCTGCAGCTCCTTCTTGCCGCGTCGCTGACGCAGACGACGGCCCCGGCCTCGCCGACGATCCCCGACTCGCTCGACTTCAGCATCGTCAGGGCCATTCCGGTCCAGCATGACGGCCGCTGGATGCCCCTGGATACGCTGGCCCTCGACATGGTTGAATCGGTGACCGGAACACCCCGTTGGCAGAGGCATGACCCGGTGGCCTTGCTGCTGGCGTGGACATTCGACTCGGCGAGGTGGATGCAGCAGCCGCTGATCGAGATCGGCAACGCAGAGCTCCGCAGGGAGCTGCAGCTTCCGGCAGACCAGACCGTCTTCTCGTATGAGATGCTGCTGCGCCATCAACGCCTGCGGCAGCTCATGGACGACCTGGCAATGGTCCAGGGACGCAAGCTCGACCCGCTGGAATCCAAGGTTCGCGACATCCGGGAACGGCTGACCTGGCTGGACACGATTCTGGCCGGGCAGGCCATCCACCTGATTCCTCATCCGAGTGATCCGCTGGGCGCCTGGAAGCCCATCGAGTTGGCTCCGGGGGCGAAGGCCGCCGGTGGCTCTCCCGAGGAAGCCTGGCTGTCGGTCGGCGGTGCTTTCCTGCGCGGTGATGATCGCGCCTTTGCTCAAGCCTGCGAGAAGCTTCGTTCGGTGCTCGAAGGTCTGCCGGCGGCGTATCGGCCGTCGCCCGATTTGATCGCCACCGAGCTGCGCTCCAACCGGCTGCATCCGCTGGGAATGTCATGGAAGATCATGCTGGTCGGCGCCATCTGCGGCCTGCTTGCCCTGATCCTTCGCAACCGTGTCATGGACGTGCTGACCATCGCAGCCCTGGCGGCGGGTTTTGCGGTGCTCAGCTACGGCATGTGGCTTCGCTGGCAGATCGCCGGGCGAATTCCCGCCTCGAACATGTTCGAGTCGCTGCTGTTTATGGGCTGGGGAGCCACGGCGTTCGCCCTTCTGACCATGATGATCGCTGTCGTCAAGGAGTCGCCATCGCCCTCTTCTTCCGGAGCATCGCTGTTTGCGTTCAAGGGTCGAATCCGCCGAATGGAGTACTGGTACACGACCTTGACAGCGAGCCTGATCGGCGACCTCCTTCACCTCATGCTTGCGGAAGATCTGCTGGGCGTCTGTCATGATGCCTCCGCCAATGCGGTCACGATCTCTGCCTGCATGACACTGTATTTGTTGCTCCTGCTGCCGCTGTTCTGGGTGAGTCTGGCTGCCCAGGTCAAAAGATGGCACGACCGAGGTAAATCCGGGTGGATGGCCCTCGTCATGATGATTCCTGTGATCGGCTGGATCTGGGCGATCGTCGAATTGGGTTTCCTCAGAGGTACGACGGGGCCGAATGCCTACGGCGATGATCCCTTGGGACCCGCTCGCGTGCTGACACCGCCATCCGACGAGGCGCCAACAAGCTCCGAAATGCGCATCCGAGCGGCATTTGTGACCGCCTCGGTTATCGGCGCGCTGACGCTGTTTTTGGCGGATAAGCTGCCCTTGGACCAGTACATCCGCCCCACTCCGCCGGTCCTGATGGACACCATCTGGATGTCCATCCACGTGCCGGTCATCATGGTCTCGTATGCCGTGCTGGCGATTGCCTTTCTGATTGCCCACGGACAGATGTTTGTGATGGCCGCGACCCCAGAGCGTTCGCAACTCGTGAAAACCATCGATCGCCTGCACTATCTCTATGTCCTGGCCGGCGCGTTTCTGCTGCTCATCGGGATTGCCACGGGGAGCATGTGGGCGGCATCGTCCTGGGGCCGCTACTGGGGGTGGGACCCCAAGGAGGTCTGGTCGCTGATCGCACTGCTGGCCTATCTGACCATTCTTCACGTTCGCGTGAGTCGTGAGAAAACACCGGCGTGGATGTATGTTTTTGCGTTGCTGCTGGGCGCGGCGGTGTTCGGGATTGTCGGGGCGAGGCTGGCTCCACTGACCATGATGCGATGGCTCGGTCTGGGCTCGGCGGCGGCCGCCGTGGTCGTGTGCGCGCTGGTCAGGGGACCGCTGGGCGACGCCGTCAAGAGCATCCTGGCTTTCTGGCTGATCATCATGACCTACGTGGGCGTCAACTTTGTTCTCGGCACCGGTCTGCACAGCTACGGATTCGGCACCGGTGCGGTCGTACACTACCTGTTCCTGTTTGGCACCATCGACCTGATCCTGGTCCTCGTGTGTGTCGGCGTTTACTATCTGAGGTACAATCCCGGACCGGCGTGTGCCCGGGTTGCCAACCGATTGCACTAGCCACGCCGATACGAAGCGAGGACTCCTTGACTATGCGGCATGCGAGCCAACACCACTGTGATGAGCTTTCCCCCGATTGGACGTCCACCGAACAAGGGCAAGCCCGTCGACCAAGACGGCGAACCCTGCGGTCTCTGGTGGCGATGGGCATCCTGGTTGTGACAAGCGCTGCAACGGCGTCGGCGCCGAGCCGCCAGGCTGACGCTGCCCAGGCAAGCCGCTGCCTGGTCCGAATTCCGCAGGCCGATGGGCGCGACAATCCCGGAACGGACTTTTCGCAAGGGCCGTGGGCTGACGCCGCGATCGTCAGCGGGCTGCTTCAAATGGGCGGGCTGAGGATGTCCTCGCTGCCGACATGGGTGCACGTTTACTACACGCCCTCGACACTGTGGGTCGGTTTCCGCTGTGAGGGAACGCCTGGAGACCAGCTCGAGGCGCAGTTTACCCAACGCGATGACAAGGTCTGGCGCGACGACAGTGTCGACGTGATCCTTAACCATCTGGGCGACCCGGAGAAGTCGGCCCATATCTCCGTCAACTGCGCTACCGTGGTGTACGACGCTCTCGGCGGCGACGCTTCCTGGAACCCTGATCTGACTGTGCAGACGGCCAGGGACAGCAAGGGGTGGTCGGCCGTCATCGGCATTCCTTTCAAGGTCCTGGGCGCGGCCATGCCTAAGGACGGGCACGCATGGGCCGTCAGTTTCTGCCGGAGCACCTCGGGACGGCAGTTAACCTGCTGGGCGCCAGTTCTGAAGTCGTATGTCGAACCCGCTCGCTACGGCCGGCTGGTGTTCGGCGGTCGCCGGACCTCGGCCGCACAGATGCGTCAACTCGATCCGGTGAACATCGGTCGCAACAGGCCCTCGATCGTCTGCCCGGCAGGCAGCAGCGCGCGAATCATCGGTTATGACGACCGAGAGCACCCGATCCTTGACCAGCATGCGCCGATCGGTGCGGATGGGCGGTTTGAGTTTGTTCTGACTGAAGATCGCGTCCGCTCCGTCAGCCTGGCTGTGGCCGACGGCGCCGGCACGGAGTTGCTTCGCGGCGTCTATCCGATGCACTCGCCTCGGGTCTCCGAGCGAGCCAGGGTCATCGCGGCCCGCTTCGATGAGGCGACGCGCATGCTGCCGAAGTTCCGGGCCGAGGCTCGGGCCAAGGCCGAGCCGATCCTGGCCAGGGCACGGCCGCTTGTCGAGCAAGCCACGAAGCTGGCCTCCTCGCCGGAAACCAGTTCCGCCGACGACTGGCAGCGCCTCGCTTCCATGACAAACGACGCAGCCATGCAGCTCGACGGCGTTACCTGCCATGCCCGCATGGTCGCGAAGCTGCCGGATGCCGAATTCGCGGTCGGACTTGAGAGCTCGATGCAGAAGGTGATGATCAAAGACCACCCGTTCGCGGGACGCTTCGATGATCAATACGTGCTGTCACTGGCACGAAACGAGCACGAGGGATTTCAGGTGGTGGTCATTCCGTTTGCCCGCGACCTGGTTGATGTGACGGTCAGCGCCGGACCGCTCAGGTCGGCATCGGGACAGGCGTTCGACGGAAAAACCGAGGTCTCGCTTGTCGGACACGTTGACGTCGCCGACGACCCGCCCTACGACGTCGACTACAAGGGCTGGTGGCCGGACCCGCTCCTCAGCTTCTTGCAGAAGAGCGATGTCAAGCAAGGTGAGCACGTGGCGTTCTGGATCGACGTGGCCACACGCGCGGAAACGAAACCCGGCGACTACGAGGGGACGCTGACGGTCACGGCTCGCGGCACCGCACCCATCCGCCTCAAGCTCAAGGTTCAGGTCTGGGATTTTGCCCTGCCCGACGGCACCCATCTGCGTAACGCCTTCACCTACAATGAAGGACCCACCGGCAACTTCTACAATGGCAGATGGAACGACGAGATGAGGCATCGCTACTATGACTTCATCCTCGACCACCGGCTCAACATTGATCATCTCTATCGGCGGGAATCGCCTGAAATCGGTTTGCTCGAGTACGGAGCCAGGCGGGGAATGAACGCCTTCAACGTCGGCGGCGTGTTCCGACAGGGAAAAGGGGGCAAGGCCGACCCGAAACTGTCTCAATACGTGCAGCAGTTGAAGAAGGCCGGACTGTTCGACAGCGCCTACGTTTACGGCTTCGACGAAGTGAAGAAGGAGAAGTTCGCCGAAATCCGAGAGGTGTTCGGCGAGATCCGCAAACGCTTCCCGGGGCTGGAGACCATGACCACCGCCATCGACCCGTCATTCGGCAAGGGGAGTGGTCTGCGCGGCGTCGTGGACATCTGGGTGCCGCTGACCGACAGCTATGACATCGAAGAGGCACGCCGGCTGCGACGCGAACGCCGGGAGATGTGGTGGTACATCTGCGTGGTGCCAACTCATCCGTATGCGAACTGGTTCATCGAATACCCGGCCATCGAGGCCCGCCTGCTGACCGGGGCGATGAGCTACAAGTACGAGGTCGGCGGGTTCCTTTACTACCTGATCAACCTGTGGACCGGCAACAACAAGCCGATCTCCAAAGGCCCTTACGCCGACTGGGATCCCGGTAGTCTGATCAACGAAGAGAAGAAGTACACGGCCAACGGCGACGGCAGCCTGCTGTGCCCCGGTCCCGACGGACCGCTTTCAACCATCCGGCTGGAAAACATCCGTGACGGCTTCGAGGATTACGAATACCTCTGGCTGCTGCGAGACACCGTTCAACGCGTTGGCGAGCGGCCGCAGACCGCCGTCAACCGAGCTTTCCTGGACCGCGCCGCCGCGCTGCTGGCCGTGCCGGACAGCGTGGTGACAACCACGATCAACTACACGCGAGATCCGCAGGAGGTTATCGACTTCAGGACCCGGCTGGCCGAGGCGATTCTCGAAGGGCAGGGTCTCTTGCGTTGAAGCGAGCACCCGCGGGGTGTTCACTCATCGCGCAGGCGGATCGGCGGCCGGCCGAGTGGCCGCAGCCTTGAAGTACTCCGGATTCTGCTCGCGCAGCACCCGCAAGCCTTCCTGCCAGAAGCCGGACAGCGACGATTTCGCCGCGCCCCGCTGCGCGTGGCGAGAGGAACTTTCTTTCGGGTGAATGGTCGCACGAATGACCTGGCCGACCGCCGTTGAGGCCTCGGCCAAGACCTTTCCGTTCGGGGCGATGATCCGGCTGTGACCGTGAGAGCCCTCGTCCGCCCCGCCGTCGCCGGAGTTGCAGTGGATGACGCTGATCTGGTTCTCCACCGCCCGGCCGATGACCTGGCAACGGTAGTTATCCCATTTCTCCTGCGTCTTCGACTCGCAACTGATGTAGATGCCGACCTTCGCCCCGGCCAGGACGGGAATCCGGAATATCTCCGGATAACGCTCGTCGTGGCAGATCATGATCGTGCAGGGGACGTCATCGATCCGAAAGATGGCCGGCGCGTCACCTTCCTCGAAAAGATCCGGCTTGACCACGTGCATCTTGGTGTAACGCTTGACCAGGCGGCCGTCGGGGCCGAACACAAACGCGCCGTTGTAGCGCTTCCCGTTTTCGAGATATGCCGAGCCGACAACCGCGTAAATGCCGATTCTGCCGCAGGCCTCCCGCACCGTCTCCAAAGCGACGTCGATCTGCCCGGCCGTCAGCGTGCGGACGACCTGAGATCTGTAGGTGCTCAGCGAGCATTCCGGAAAAACGACCAGACGCGTGCCGGCGGCCGACTCATCCTCCAGTATCGCGATCATTCTGCGGGCGTTCTCGACCACATCCGCGGTGTTCTCAAACTGCACACACGCCACCTGCATGGCGTCCATACTCAACGGTCGCCCGGGCTCTCCATCGGACGCGGCCCACACAGGCGAAGACAATGCAGCGAATAAGCTGACGACCATGCTTTCGAAGGTCAGGCACCTCGCAGTCTTCACGACACCTCGCAATCGCCGTCTCTCATGAGGCGGCTTTGCGCCGCCGGTTCAGCTCCTGGCGGGCGAGAATCTCGATGGTCCGTATCCGGTCTTTGTAGGTGTTGTACTGATTGGCCTTGACGATCGGCAGGGCGGCATCGGTGTTGCCCGACCAGCGGCGGCACAGGTAGACCGGCTCCCAGACGCGCCCGACCTCGTACCGGCGGCAGAAACGCAGGCCGACCGCATAGTCCTCGCCGTAGCTGACGTTCGGCAGCGGATGGCGCCGCAGCAGGCTCGCGTCAAATGCTCGCGGGGCCCCGAAGCCGTTGACGCGGAGCACGTTGTTGCGACCGTTGTCCCGCGTCCACTCCCGGTGATCGATCAGGCCCGGAGGCAGTTCGTTCAAGTCAAAATCCACAAGCCGGTACGAGCCGACAACCATCGCGTAGGGGCCCCTTTTGAGCTCACTTACCATGATCGCCAGGGCATCGTCGCCGCCGTAGAGGTCATCGGAATCGAGTTGCACCACGTAGCGCCCGCAACGGGGGGAGGCAACAGCCTCGTTCCAGCAGCCGCCGATACCCAGATCCGTCCGAGTCGGGACGATATGGACGACCCGCGGATCGCCCGCCGCCAGGTCGCGGAGGATTTCGGTGGTCTGGTCCGTCGAGTGGTTGTCCACAATGATCACGTTGAACGCGAAAGGAACCTTCTGCGACAGAACGCTCTTGACGGCGTCGGCAATGGTCTTCTCGCGGTTGCGAACCGGAATGACCACGCTGGCTTCGACTTCAAACCGCTCGGACGGCTGCGGCACAGGCTCAAACTGTGGCTCGAGGTAGGCACCGATCCGCTTGAGATGCCCGGTGGCAACCTGCTCCCGCTCCAACTGCACGTCGACGTTCCGGGGGTCTACGTAGGCGAAATGCTCGTCGTGTTGACTGCGGCTCTCATTCTCGATGACGGTGTAGAGCGGCTCGGGGAGACGCAGCAGCGCATGATCGATGGACAACTTGAGCCGCAGGTCGTAATGAGCGGACCAACGGACATCGGCCGGTGAACCATGGCGCCCGGCGGCACTCTGCAGTGCCTTGCGAGACATCATACGAACCGGGCCGAACGCAAAGTCGTCGCGGATGCTGCCGAATTGATAATCAGCATTCGGATGGTCGGAGACGCCCGACTTGCCCGAGACGGCGTAGTCGGCATACACCATGCCCGCGCCGGTCTGCTCGGCCACGTCCATCATCCGCTCAAGGGCATATTGCCCGAGGCGGATCTCGTTGTCGCCGTCCACGAACAAGAGGTAGTCGCCGGTAAGCTTTTCGATGACCGACTGCAGGGCCGGGCCGCTGTCCGGCTGGTCGGTCGCGATGGCCTCAATCCCGCCGGTCGTTTTCGCGCCCGGCGGAACGAGTGCCATCACTCGATCCACGCAGGCCGCGTTCGCGAACGGGGCAACCAATCTGCTCAGATCGCCCTTGCCGGCCCGTACCACAACAGTTGTTTTCGCCATTTCAGTTCCCAGTGTCCCGTCCGATCGACGGCCAACCGTCAATACGTAAGGATTGGCAGGATAACGGCTTTCTCATGGTCTTGTCAATGAATCCAGCGAGCGAACTGCCGCCGCCATGACGAACAGTCGATTCGCCGGGGCCGGGGCACGTGCGATGGCAGTCAGATGCCGAGCCCTGCGTCGGTGGGGCAAAGTGTCGACTCGGCACCACCTGCCGCGGGAGGCTTGCATCTGCTCTGATTCCCCTCTGGCGTATCGCTAGCCCATCCCCTGCTGACCGGCCGGCTCGACAGCCCATGTGGCACGTGCATCCCGCGCGGCTTGGATGAAGGCCCTGCGGTAGCGCACCAGGAGCACCAGCGCCCAGATCGAGAAGACCAGCGACACGACTGCGGTCACACACCCCAGCGTGCCAAACACTATCAACCCGACGGGAAACGCTGCAACGGTTCCGCCGGCGCCGGGACCGCCTGCTCCCCCGGTACCGGCAGCGGGAACGGTCATCGTCGCAAAGGCCGGCCCGAGAGCCATCGTCGTCGCCAGGAACAACATGCCCAGAACAGACATGATGACAAAACCCCACATGACGATTCGGGTCTGAGATGCAAGGTTGTCGTCAGGAATCCGCAGTGCCATTCGTTTCGCGTATACGAAGATGCACACCGTGACCATAAGACCGACCACTGCGGAAGGAAACGCGAGCAGCGTCCAGTAGAGGGACATTTGTGTGACAATCTGGGAAGCCACGGCGAGAACGATATTCAACGCTGAACCATAGCGAATAACAGCGCGGACATCGACGCCTTGCGGTTCTGCTTCGCGGGGATCCGGGGTCGTCACCTTCCAGTAGCCGATCAGGGTCACGAGACTGCCGACGAGACCAAGCATACCATAGGCCGGTTTATTCGTCAGTCCAGCCACACCGCCGGCAAACAGGCCGAGCACGAATGCGAGGATGAGACCTGCGACGATCCAGTTCATGCCGCTGGCCAAAGTCTCGACCCAGCCAGGATCACAGAAGCGCAGGTAATCACCTCGCGTCGAGCGGCCAATGGCCGTGCCGCATTCCGGGCAGCGACCGTCCGGGGAGAGCCCGCGCAGGTTGTACCCACAAGAAACGCAGGCGATATCCATGTCCAGTCGCCCGTCAGGCCCCAGCCGCAAGTCCGCCTGAAAATCGGTGAAACCCGTCACGAAGTGTTCTCCTGTCGAAGTGACCGAGATACCCGGTCGGTTGGACGCAACCCCACAATCGGCCGCCGACTTCGGCGGGAAGTAGTCTACTGTCCCGCGGATACCAGATCAATCCGCAACCCAACAAAAGGAACCAAGGGCATCGCCCGCCAGATCCTGGCACAAAAAGCGAATCCACGTCCTGCAAGACAGGACCAGTGCCGTTCCTGAGAAGTGAGTGATGTACTGGCGGGCAAGCCGCCGGTGGCCGCCCTGAAACGACGAAAGCCACTCGGTGGCAGACCTGTCCCCGCGACATGAGATGTGAATCCGAACCCTGCGCAGGAATGGACGCGTTTCGCGACAGCCAGTATGCTGAGCCGCCGGTTGCGAAGCTGAAATCAATTGGTGTGAAAGGCGAAACACGCGGGACTGACCGGTGTCCACGACCCAAGATATTGGAGGTGCTCTTGTGACTTCTGCAGCAACTCTCGCCGGAGGCGACAGGGAATTGGCCGTCCAGCTCTCCAGTGGCTACCAGACGATCCTCTCACAGCTTGAGCGCGTCATCGTCGGGCAGAAGCAGGTGATCGAGGAACTGCTGGTCACCATCTTCGCCCGCGGGCATTGCCTGCTGGTGGGCGTTCCGGGACTGGCCAAGACGCTGCTGGTCAGCACGCTGGCCGACACGCTCAACCTGACCTTCAAGCGGATCCAGTTCACGCCCGACCTCATGCCAACGGACATCACCGGCACGGAGGTTATTCAGGACGATGCGACCACGGGCGAGCGGCGGTTCAAGTTCCTTCGCGGCCCGATCTTTGCCAACATCGTCCTGGCCGACGAAATCAACCGCACGCCGCCCAAGACCCAATCGGCGCTGCTGGAGGCGATGCAGGAGCGGAAGATCAGCGTCGGCGGCGAAGACTACAAGCTGGACGACCCGTTCTTCGTGCTGGCCACGCAGAACCCCATCGAACAGGAAGGCACCTACCCGCTGCCCGAGGCCCAACTCGATCGGTTTATGTTCCTGGTCAAGGTCGGCTACCCGAGCGATGACGAAGAGAGTGAGATCGTCCGCCGGATGACCTCGCCAGCAACGTTCAAGGCCGAGGCCGTGCTGCAGCGCGAGCAGATTCTGGCCTTTCAGCAGTTGGTGCGGCGGGTGCCGGCGGCCGATGCGATGATCGAGTACGCCAAGCGGCTGGTACGCAAGACCCGCGTAACCGAAGCAGACACTCCGGACTTCATCAGCAGGTGGGTCACCTGGGGTGCGGGCCCACGGGCATCGATGAACCTGATCCTGGCCGCTAAGGCCCGCGCGATTCTGCACGGCGAGGCCCACGTGAGCTGGGACGACATCCGGGCGGTGGCCAAGCCGGTGCTGCGGCATCGGATCATCCTGAACTTCGCCGCTCAGGCCGAGCGGATCTCGACCGACGACATCATCGAGCAGTTGGTGGCACATGTGGGGGAGAAGGAATAGGGTTCAGGGTTCGGGGTCAGTGCGGACTCTGAGATCCCCCGAGACCCAAGTCCAGGAATGACCAATGTCGAAGCCCCAATGACCAATGAATGACGAATGTCGAAGCACGAATGACGAAGGAATGACGAACTCCGAATGTCGAAAAGGAGTGGTCCAGGGTGATGCATTCGTCCCGCCTCGGCGTGTCTTCGACATTCGGGTTTCGGGCTTCATTGGTCATTCGGAGTTCGTCATTGGGGTTTTGCCGACGGGGCGGGGTATGCCAACGCAACCGGTTTGACGTGGCGGACACCGAGGAATGGCCGGACGACGAGAAGAGAGACTGACCGACCGCAAGTACGTCGTGTTCGACGTACTCGATCACATTGCCTCGCTGGAAATGCGGGCCAGGGACCTGGTCGAGGGCACGATGGCCGGTTTGCAGCGCAGCCCCTACCTCGGCGCCAGCAGCGAGTTCGCCCAGCATCGGGCCTACGTACCCGGCGACGACACCCGGCATATCGACTGGAAGGTCTACGGCCGAACCGAGCGATATTACGTCCGGCAGTTCCAGGAAGAAACCAATTTCGTGGTGACCTTCATCGTGGACTGCAGCGAGTCGATGCGTTACGGATCGGGCGACGCGAGCAAGCTCGACCATGCCTGCCTGCTGACCGCTTCGCTCTCCTATCTGGCACTTCGGCAGGCCGATGCGGTCTCGGTCGCCCTGTTCGATGAGAAGCTGATCAGTTTCCTGCCTCCGCGAACCTCGCTCGGCTCGCTTGGCCTCGTGGCATCGAGCCTAGAGACGATCAGGCCCGAACGGGGCACGAAACTCGAAACAGTGGTGCCGGTGCTGGTGGAGATGATCGGCCGGCGCGGCATCGTGGTGATCATCTCGGACCTGCTCGATGTCGGTTCGCCCGACGGCAACGACGACACAGCCGGCATTCTCAGGGCGATCCAACTGCTCCGCCACCAGCGGCACGAGGTCGTGGTGATGCACGTTCTCGACCCGCAGGAGCTGAGCTTCGACTTCGGCGGGCGAATCCGCTTTGAGGGGATGGAGTCGCTGCCTGCCGCCGTCGCCGAACCGAATAAGATCCGCGCCGACTACGTCGACATCGTCCAGCGGTTCCTCGCCCAGACGAAGATGGCTTGCGCCGGCACGCGATCGGACTACGTGCTGGTGAACACGGCCGAGCCGGTCGACCACCTGCTGGTCCGGTACCTGACGGCCCGCGGCAAGATCCGGGAGGGCCGGCGATGAAGCTGCTCAACAGCGAGTTGCTGTGGCTTCTGCCGCTGATCGCGGTGCCGATCCTGATCCACATTCTCATCCGGCAGCGGCTGCCGCGCGTTCGCTGGGCGGCGATGACCTTCCTGATGAGGGCCCTGCGCAAGAACCGACGGCGCCTGTTGCTCGAGACCATCCTGCTGCTCATCGTGCGGACCGCCATTGTCGCGGCGATTGTGTTCGTCGTTCTGCGGCCGGTGGCCCGCGCCGGCTGGCAATGGCTGAGCGGCCAGCGGCAGCGAACGGTCAGCATCATCGTGCTGGACGATTCAGCCAGCATGGCGGCCTCCGACGGGGTTCGCACCCGGATGGATCGAGCTATCGTTCGAATCGAAGAGTACCTCGACCAGTTGCCCGCCGGGAGCGACGTGGCGGTCATGCTCGCGGCCGATCCGCCCGCCGACCTGATTCGTCAGCCCACGCGAGACATCAGCTACGTGCGTCAGACACTGTCGAAACTCGCTCCTCGCGACAGCGCATCGGCGATTGAACAGTCGCTGATCACCGCTGCAGAACGACTCCGCGAGGAGAAGACCCCCAACCGTGAAATCGTGATCGTGACTGACGGCCAGGCGGCCGGCTGGCAAGACGATGATGCCAGGAAACGGGAGGCCTTCGCCACGGCCGGCGAGATGGCCGAGGTCTTTGTCCTCGCCGTCCCCCAGACCCCTGCCGGAGATGCGGCCGTGACCGATTTGACCATCTCGGGCGGCCCCGACGCCCTCACCCCCTCGCTGGCGGCTACATTGTGGCCCACGTCGATCAGCGTGAGACTGACCGCATTGAACACGAAAGAACCGCTGGACACGGGCATCGACCTGTTCGTTGACGGCCGAAAAGTCACCCGCAAGCAGGTCCGCGTGCCGCCGGACCAGGATCTGATCATCAGCTTCGAGCATCGTTTCAACTCGCCGGGCGAGCATACCATTGCGGCCCGCTGCGACAGCGACCTGTATGAGCGGAACAACCAGCGGTCGATGCTGCTCAAGGTGCGCGAGCGCATCAACGTGTTGCTGGTGGACGGACGGCCAGGACACGACCCGGCGATGTCGGCCGGCGGCTTCATCCGCATCGCTCTCTGGCCGACAGATCCCCAGGAACCCGAAAGCGTATCGTTCTTCGATGTCCGAACGCTGTCCACCGGCAACCTGGAATCAGTCCAGATCGGCAGCTTTCCACTGATCATCCTGGCGGACGTGCCTGCCCTGCCGAGCGCGGCGATCGGGCAGATCAAGGCCGCCGTGCGCGACGGCTCGGGGTTGTTGATCATCGCGGGACCACAGGTCAATGCCTCGAACCTTGCGGCCATGTTCTTCGAGGGGGGCAGCGGCCTCCTGCCGGTGCAACTCGGGCCGCCGATCGACTTGCAGCCCACCGATCCGCCGGTCGGATTGGTGTTGAATGAACCGCTTGTTCCAGCCCTGTCGGCGTTTGACGACCCGATCCTGATGCGGGCGTTGTCCACGGCAACCTTCCAAACGGTGCGGCCGGTGGCAAGCGTGCAGGGCAAGAACGTCCAGACTTGGGCCCGCTTCACGCGAGGCGGAGCCGCCCTGGTGGCCAACACCTTCGGACAGGGAGGTGTGGTGTATTTCGGCGGATCGGCCGACCGGCAAGGCGGCGAGTTCCCGCTCTCGCCGGCGTTCGTGCCGTTCTTCCAGCAGTTGGCCTTCCATCTGACGTTCGGACAGGACGTGCCTCAGCAACCGGCCGGTCAGGCCCTTGAGTGGCACCTCGCCACAACCGACGGCATCAATCTCACCTACCCCGACGGCACAAGCACCCCGGCCGATGCCATGGTCGCCGAAGACCCGGCCACAGGACAACCCCGCGTTCTCCTCCCCTCGGCGCAGCTCGCGGGCGTGTACACGCTGACGTACAACGATGCGACGGGGACTCCGAGACAGGCAAAGAAAGCGGTGAACCTGCACGCCGACGAGTTCGATCCGGCCATGCTCGCTTTGGCGCCGTTGCGAGAGAAACAGGCATTGGCGAAGACGCGGGTCATCGGCCCCGCCGATTCGATCCGGACGGCCTTGCTCGCGGCCAAGCGCGAGGCGGAACTTTCGACGACCGGCATCATCATACTGTTGATCCTGCTGGCCACTGAACTGCTGCTGGTTAGGTTGTTCGCTCCCAGACAGGTGGATACGCAGGCAATGCTGAAGAAAGCGATGGACTTGTAGTCACGTTGACGGAAGCGTAACGCGCAATGAACGGCTCGATCTGGCTGAAATGGCTGCTGTGGCCTCAACAACTCGATGGGCAGTCGAGCGATCTGGCTCTGCGCGCTTATCCGGTCCTCGGAACGGCGGGAACGATCGCGGCCGGAATCGGTTTGGTCATACTGGCCATCTGGATCTCGCGGGCCAAGGGGTTGGATCTCTCATTTCGCAAGCGGACGGTACTGGCATCGCTGCGAATCGCGGCTGTCGCCTGCCTCGTGCCGATGCTGCTCGACCTTTCATTGCAGATCCAGGTCAGCCGCCAACTCAAACCCACACTCGCCGTGGCCGTCGACACGTCGCAGAGCATGTCGCTCCAGGACCGCTATGCCGCCGGAGGCTCGGGCACATCGCCACCTGCAACCGCACCTGCCGGCACACCGGCGTCCTCCCCTGCCGGCGTGTCCCGCATCGACCTCGCCAGGCAACTGTTGCTTGCCGAGAGAGACGGGCAGGGCTCACGACTGGAGCAGTTGTCGCGATCAGCCGAACTGCTCTTGTTCTCTTTCGATAGGACCGCACGCCCCGCGGGCATCAACAGCGAATCCCCCAGCTTCGGCGAGTTGGATGCTTCGGCACCCTATACGGCCCTCGCGCCGAGCATCGACGAAATGGTTGAGCGACTGCGTGGCCGGCCCACGGCCGGCGTGCTGCTGCTCAGCGACGGAGCCAACAATACCGGCGGCTCACCCCTGGCCGCCTGCCCACGCTGGAAACAGGCCGGCGTGCCCATACACACCGTGACCGTGGGCGACGCCGACCCGCGGGACATCGAGGTGCGGCAGGTCCTGGCAAATGATCTGTTGTTCAGCGATGACCCGGCCACGGTCATCGTTCGACTCAGACAGCGAGGCTACCAGACGCGGCGCGTACCGGTCATTCTGAGAAGCGGCTCGCAGGAACTGGGCCGCGCCGATGCGGTGTTCGACGAAAACGCCGGCGAAATCAACGTGACCATCACGTTTACACCCCGTCAGGCCGGCGAACATACGTTCCGCGTCGAAGTCACACCGCAACCGGATGAAACCGCCCATCAGAACAACCATCGCAGCTTCGTCGCCCGCGTCACCACCGACAAGATTCGTGTGCTCTACCTCGAAGGCCGGCCTCGATGGCAATATCGCTTCCTGCGCGATGCAATGAATCGCGACCGCAGGCTCAAGCTGCAAGTTCTGTTGACCGGAGCCGAGCCGGTGGCCAATCCTCCGCCGCCGCTGATCGCCTCCCTGCCGAACAACCGCGACGCCTTCAAGAGCTATGACGTGTTCATCATCGGTGATGTTGACCCCGGCATTCTGACGGCCCAGCAGATCGAGTGGATCGGGGCGATGGTCCGCGATGAAGGCGCCGGGATGATGCTGCTGGCCGGGCCGAGCTTCAATCCGCAGGCCTATGCCGAGACGTCGTTTGCCGACCTGTTCCCCATCGAGGCAACTGAGGAGGTGGGCCCCTCGCCTCGCAGACCCAGGAGCGGCAAAGATGACCTGTTCGTGCCGGAATTGACCCCGTTGGGCCAGACACATTCCGCCATCCAGCTTGGCGACGATATGGAAAACAACCTTGAGCAGTGGAAGGCCCTGCCGGGCGTCTACTGGTTCGTCCCCGTCCGAAAAGCCCGGCCGGGAGCACTGGTGCTGGCCGTCCACCCGACGGAGATGGCTCAGGCCGGACAGAACGAGCGCATGCCGATCATGGCGGTTCAGAACTCCGGCAAAGGCAAGAGCTTCTTCTGCGGCATCGACGAGACCTGGCGCTGGCGATTCAAGCAGGGTGACCGGGTGTTCTACCGGCTCTGGGGGCAGGTGATCCAATACCTCGGTGCACCCCACCTCGGCGGAGAGAGCCGTCAGATCCACCTGTGGACCGATCGAAGCGTCTACAATCGCAACGACACGGCGCTGGTCACGGTGCGAGCCGAGGAACTGGCTGGGACGGAACTGCCGGTACTGGTGACCGAGAGCGAAGACGGCCGTCAGCAGAAGCTCCCGCTGACTCCATCGCCCGGCGCCGAGCACATGTACGAAGCCCGCGTGCCGCTGACCGCTGCCGGCCTGCACAAACTGTGGGTGGACGGACACGCCCTTGATGCCTCCGCGATCGTGGAGGTGCAGGCACCACAACTCGAGTTGGCGGAGCCCGCGGCCAACCCGGGGTTGATGAAAGAAATCGCCGACAACACCGGCGGACAAAGCGGCCAGGCCGCGGACATCGACAGCGTGATCGCGGGAATCGATCTTTCTCCGCGGTCAATCCGCGAACAGCGCGACTATCGGCTGTGGGACAAGCCAATCCTTGTCCTGATCCTGGTGAGCCTTCTCGCGGCGGATTGGGTTCTGCGAAGGCTATGGCAGTTGCCGTGA
The DNA here is from genome assembly GCA_030372985.1 of Phycisphaerae bacterium. Classification (GTDB taxonomy): domain Bacteria; phylum Planctomycetota; class Phycisphaerae; order UBA1845; family PWPN01; genus JAUCQB01. Next base: position 23,014 of record JAUCQB010000171.1, on the reverse strand, counting down.
CGATCAGATGAGCACAGCAGCGGTACAAACCGTGAACGACGAATCGCAGCTTGCGACGCCCAAGGCCTGCCTTTCTCGAATTGCACAAGTGCGGCGCCGATGGGCATGGCTGAGACGGACGCTGGCGGTCAGCACGCTGGCGGTGTGGCTAACCGGTACCCTGACTGCCGCGGTGCTCCTCGACGCATGGATTCGCGGTCCGCGCTGGTGGCGGGCGCTGCTCCTTGCGATGCTCGGCACGTCGATTGCGTTGGTACTGCGGCGCAGCATCATCACTTTATGGAAGAACCTGTCATTCGATTCGGCCGCCCTCCTCATCGAGAAGACCTACCCCGATCTTCGCGGAAGGCTTGTGACTGCGGTTCAACTGGCGGACGCATCTCGCCGGGCAGGAAGCGGCGTGTCAGCCGACCTCTACGGCCGGGTCCGCGCCGCCGCCGAAACCGCGGCACCGCAGTTGGCGCCAAAGACCGTGGTACCCGGCACATCGATCGTCAGGAAGTGTGCGGCGGCATGGGTTGGAGTCGCCATGGTCCTGGCCGTCGCGGGATTCAACCGCGAGTCCGCTTCCATCGGTGTCAGGCGTGTGCTGCTGCCGTGGGCCCAAGTGAACTGGCCGAAACGAACGTACATACACGTATCGAGCCTCAGCGAGCGCGTGGTTCGCGGCGGAACGCTGATTCTCATCGGCCGGGTAACCGGCGCTGTCCCGTCCAACGGAACACTGTGCGTTCGGGCCGGACGGAGCCCGGCAGATCGTGCCTACTTCGAGATTGAGCAAACCGGCGATTTCCGCGTCCAATATCGGCCGGTAATGCAGGACCTCGAGGTCTGGCTGGAGATCGGCGACAACACCACGTCGCCCAGCCGGGTGGTTATGATTCCGCCGCCGGAGATCGTCGCAATCCGAACGGAATGCACCTTCCCAGAATACACGCGCCTGCCCCCGCTACAGACCGAGGACGGCAACGTCCAGGCCATTTTCGGGACACAACTCAGGCTCGTGGTCACCGCCAGCAAGGCCATCACCGATGGCCGACTGGCCTGGGAGGACGGCACCTCGGCTCAGATGACGCTGACGCCGGTGCCGGGTGCGGAGGCGACTTTCGTCGTGCGGAACAGCCAGTCGTACCGCGTCCATCTGACCGACGCGGACGGCTTCCACAACCCCGATCCGGTCATCTACCGCATCGAAATGACGGACAACCAATATCCGCAGTTTGACCGGGTCATGCCGTCCATTGACCGTCGCGCCACCCCGACGGCCGTGCTGCCCATCTCGGCCGAGATCGGTGACGATTATGGAGCAGCTATGGTCACATTGTTGTATCGCAAGGGAGCCGCGACCGACACCGGCCGTGTCGAACTCCCGCTCAGCAAGTCCGGCAAGCGGGCCGCCGTGCAATACAACTGGCAACTGGAGCCGCTGGATCTCAAGCCGGGGGACTCGCTCACTTGGTGGATCGAGGCCCGCGATGAAGGTGAGCACGCCGCTCAGCATGACTGGCCCGTCTCGCGGCCGCGGAGAGTGAAGATCATGAGCGAGGTCGAACTGGCCCGAGCGCTGAGCGACGAGCTCGAACAGCTTATGGATAAGCTCTCGCAACTGGAGTCGCTGCAGGCCGAGTGCGCGGAAGCCGTCGGCCGTATCGCAAGCGCCGAACAGCCGGGTCAATCGACGGCCGTACAGGAACGGACGCGGGCCGAAAAATGGCGGCAGGACCGTCTGGCCCGAACGGCCGGTCAGCTTGCCGAGTCGATAGGTCGAGTAGCCGATGACTACGCCGCGTCGCGCATCGGCCAGCAGGAGCGATGGCTGCGACTGCAATCGACGGCCGAGCGGCTTGCGCGACTGGGCGGCACGGACATGCCCGCGATCGTGCTGGCACTCGAAGATGCCTTGAACTCGATTCGCGGCGAGCAACCGCCCGCCACGCAACCCACGGAGGCACGCTGATGAGCAACGGACGCCTGATCCTCCAGCTTCTGATCTTGGCAACGTTTGTGTTGCCGAGAACGGTCCTCGCGCAGGCCAACAAGGCCGTCCAGTCGCCCGAACAGCCTGACATGTTCGTGGAGATGACACCTGGATCGGAAGAGGCGATCCGCAGCGCGTTGAAGTTCCTGGCCGGATGCCAGTTGCCCAGCGGGGCGTGGATGTACGGCAAGGTCGGCCCGAACGTGGGTGTGACCTCGCTGGCCATTCTGGCTTTTCTGGCAACCGGAAACGTCCCCGAGCAAGGCGAATACGCCCCGGTGCTGGACCGCGGGATCGGGTGGGTGCTGGCCAACGCTCAGCCCAGCGGGTTCATCCACTACGCCGATGGGTCCTCACACGGCCCGATGTACGAGCACGCCGCGGCGACGCTGATGCTCAGCGAAGTCTACGGCATGAGCGAGCGGCCGGAGATCGCCTCGGCGATCCAGGCGGCCGTCCGGGTCATCGTGAACGCCCAGAACAGCGAGGGCGGCTGGCGATATCAGCCTCACAGCCGCGACGCGGACATCTCGGTCACCGTCATGCAGATCCTGGCCCTGCGCGGAGCACAGCACGCGGGGATGATCGTGCCGGCCGAAACCATCGAGCGTGCGATCAAATACGTCAAGCTCTGCGCCGACCGCGGCGGCGGTTTCTACTACCAGACGCGGTCCGGCAAGCCGGGATACGCCCGCACCGGGGCCGGAGTCACGTCACTGGAGGTCTGCGGCGAGTTCGACTGCGACGAGACGCGACGCGGGCTCGATTACCTCATTGCCAACCTCGGAGCAGACAAGGAAAGTGAGGGCAACTACCATTATGGCATCTACTACGCCGCTCAGGCGGTGTACCAGGCCAAAGACCCCCGCCGCTGGCAGCAGTGGTTTCCGCCGATCCGCGAGCAGGTGCTGTCGATGCAGAAAGAGGGCGCATACTGGGACTCCGAACACGGGCCGGCCTACGGCACGACCATGATGGTGCTCACGCTGTCGATCCCCTGCCGTTACCTGCCCATTTACCAGCGATAAGCCATACTTACCGGGGCGGCCATCCTCAGTTCGGAGGCCTTCCACCATTGGCAAGCCGCGCGGCCGCTGAACCCACAGAACTCGAGAGATTCGTCCTGATTTCTGACTGCGGCCCTCGCGGGGAAATCGGGGATTGGATAAACTGGTGCACATGGATGGTGGTTGGCAGAATGACCACGTCAGACCACGAGAGGTGAGGACGATGACCGACCTCGCACCCCTTGCCACGATGTTCCTGCTACCGCTCGTGGCGGTGTTCTTTTGGGCGCGAGGCCTGCTGCGTGTCAGCACGGCGGACTTGGTGGCCGGACTGGCAATTCTGATAGTCACTTGGCTCGTATTGACTTGTCTGACAGGCAGTTCGGCCGTTTTCACTCGGATGGGATACATCCTCATCTTCTTTGGCGTGGTCACTTACGGAACGAGCTTCGCTGTGAAAGACAATCAGCGGTTCAAGCGGCAGGAGGTCGTTCTCGCTGCTGCAGTGTTTATGGCACTTGGGTTCGTGGGGCTGATTGTCATCTGAGACGCTGTGGTGAATATGCTTGGCAGCAGATTGAAAAGCGGGCCAGGTTCGTTTGTTGGCGCGTTTGTTGGCGGGCAGTACAGGGGACATCACTGATTGTTGAGAACCGCAGAGAGGAACGGGTTCGATCAGCGAGTGACTGATTTGTCGGCGTCGCCTTGCCGGAGCCGTGAGATCCGTGTGATCCGTGGTTGAGAAGCTTTCGGTGATTTCAGCACGGGGACACGGAGGGCACGCAACAGACCGGCGGGGCAGCAGGAAAAGTGAGCGGCAACGGGACGAGCGCCGGAGGCGTTCGGGGGCAAGCTGAGGTGTAAGGATAACCCCCTCCGGCTCCCCCTTGCGAAGAGGGAGAGAGACAGTCAGCGAGCGACGGGGCGGCGTGCAGAGCACGCTCTACCGAACTGACAAGGCCCAAGACTTCTCACCCCCTCAGGCCGGTCGGCGCTCTCGCGGAAAGGTCGCGGATCGGATAGACTGTTATGAGATAAGAGTAGCGGCCGAAACGACCGCCACAAGCGGCAAAAGACAGAATGAGCAACATTGCACCTGTCATTCTCATGGTCCTTCTTCCCGTGCTCAGCCTGTTTTTCTGGGTTCGAGGACTGATGCGCGCGAGCATCGGCGATGCGTTGGCTGGCTTAGTGATGCTGCTGCTCATTTCCACAGGCATCCTGATCGTGCTCCGCAATTCGGGGGGCTTCGACATCGTCGGGTGCATCCTGATCGTTTTCGGAGCCGGGACTCTCGCAACCAGGCCGTTCGCCAAGGACAGCCCGCCCTTCAAACGCCGGGACCTCATACCGGCCGGTATCCTGTTTGTGCTCTTCGGCATCCTCGGACTGGTCGCGGTGTGAGGGCGCCGGCTCATCGTTGCATGCCGGCCGGCAAGGGGTTACTCTATCGAAGTGCCTGCCACCATTTCTGTTTACGAGGAGGCGGTGATCATGCAGTGCCCGAAATGCAGCTCGTCCATGGAGAAGGTCACGTACGGCGGGGTCGGAGTCGACCGCTGCGCCGACTGCGGCGGAATGTGGTTTGATGTCGGCGAGAGGGAGAAACTCAAGGCACAAAAAGGCTCGGAGCGGATCGATACCGGAGACCCGGACCGAGGTGAAAAACTCAACAAGCTGGGAAGGATCAACTGCCCGGTGTGCCACACCCAGATGATCAGAATGGTCGACCTCAAGCAGCCACATATCTGGTATGAAAGCTGCACGGTGTGTCACGGGGCTTTCTTCGACGCCAGCGAGTTTAAGGACTATAAGGAGAAGACCATGATGGACTTCTTCCACTCGCTGATGGCTCCGGAACGCGAGTGAACGACCGGCATGAGGGCTTGCCCAGCGCTGCGCCAGCTCAGCCCTGACCAGTCGACGACGCCCAAAGCTGAATTGCCTCAGTGAATTCGCTACTAGCTGCCGTCTGGTCCCTGCTCTTGCGCGATCGACTGATAATAAAGCTTGATGGCCCGGTCATAGCGGCGGGGGAAGGTCTCACGAAAGGCCTGGCGGACGCTCTCCTGCTGTTGCGAAGGCAGGCCGAACAGCCAGCCGCTGGCCTGCCGACCGCCGCCGCTGGGATCGAGGGCCATTCCCGCTGCGCCCGAGCCGCTCGGCGTGATCGCCGAGGGGGCAAGCTGGCCGAGAAGCTTCTGAAGCGCCCGGATCATCAGGTCCATGGCCGTGGTCATGGCCTCCAGGGACTCGCTTTCCCGCTTGACCGCCTCGGCACGGTCGGGCTTTCCAAGAGCCTCGCCCGCTTTGCCGATTCGATCAACGGCGTCCTTGAGCAGATCTCCTACCGGGTTGACGCTTTCGGCGACTCCCTGCGGCAACATGTCCCTGGGCAATTGCGACGCGCTCACGTCAAACGGGACCACGTCATTGATGATCGCGCCGGCCAGGGCCTCCTGATCGGGCTTCAGGGAAACCAGTTCAGGCTCACCCGCGGCTGATTGGGTGCGATCCAATATGGCGGTCTGGGCATCCGCGGCCCTCGCCAGCGCGGCCGTCGCCCGAAGCAGCATGGTCACCATCTGCTGGATCTGCTCCACCTGAGCCTTGGACATGCCATGCGGCACCCCCCCGCCGGCGCCCTCGATGGCCGTGGCCTCCTGCGTATACTGCTTCAACCGGCTGAGGATGTCTTTCCACAACTTGCGGAGATACTCGGTCGCGGACGCAAGCTCCTCCGCGGCGCGGGCGGCGGGTTCCACTGCATCCGAGAGTGGCCCCTGCTCCATCACGGGCCTCGCCTTGTCGATCGACGCCGTCGCCTTGCGGATGAGCTGGTCGATCTGCGGATCGAGCAACGCCAGCTTCGCCCCGACTTCCAGGGCCTGACGCCGAATGTCGGCCTCTGTCTTGGCCAGATCGGCCGCCGTCTGTTTCGAGGAGGCCTGGGCCTTGGTCGCCGCGGCCACCGCACGCTGTCGTTCGGTCAGTTCCTCCAGCAGATGCAGGGCTCGCAGAATGTGCCCCAACGGGTCGGCGGTCGCACCAATCCAACTGAACTCGGCCAGCCTCTCGGCCGCACCCTTATAGCGCAGCGACGGGGCCATGAAACCCCCGTCGCCGGTCGTCTTGTCCATGTCCTGCGCGCTGCCGGCCGTCTGCGAGGCCATCGCGACCATCTCGCGAAGCACATCGATGACTCTGTTCGTCGAACGCAAGCCGTTACTGAGCTGGTTCGCGCGGACCTGCTTTCCGGCCTCCTCCATGGTCTGGGCCAACTGTGACTCGGCGGCTTTGGCCAGCAGGCTGGTGTAGACCGAATCGGGTTTAATGGTCGCCTTGTTTTCCATCCCCTTTTCAAGGCGGCGGTAGCGATCGGTCAGGATGTCCTGGCCGTCGGACAGCCGGTCTCGCTCCGCCCGATCCAGCTCGCCCAACTCCTCTGCCTTCCGACCGAGCGTGCGTTTGCCCAGCTCGCGGATGCCCTCCGCCTGCTTCTGCTCATCCGCCAGCAGCGTCTCCAGGGCCAACTGAACCGCCCCGTCGGAGAGCATGACTTTCTCTTCCTGGAGGATCCTGCTCAGCTCTGCGAGGACGCGTTTCTGCCCCTCAAGCGCGGGGACAAAAACGGGGCCCGGCGTACCCGGCCGCGTGGCCTGAGCCAGGCAGGACCGGTCAACAGCCACGACCAGGCAGGCCGCTAGCAGCGAGCACCCGATCTGGACACTCCGCTTGTGCATCCCGGCGATCTCCTACTGCTGCGCCCCGGCAGCCTGGCCTCTGCCCACGCGAACATCATCCACCGATACCGTCAGACCCGGCTTGTTTGACCCAATCTCAACATAGACCGTCACCGTGGTCAAATCCTTCCATTCCGGAAAACTCGCGTCGATCGGGAAGTTGACCTCAAACCACCGCTCGGCCGGGATGGCGGCCATGAAAGGCCGGACTTCACGAACGTTCTGCAGAATGTCTCCGCTCTCGACGCCTATGGAAAGCGAGAGCTGAGCATCCCTCTCCCGCGGCTCAGCCAGGACAAAAGCCTTGAGCCACCGATCCGGAGCTTTCACATAGGGGCTGAACCATATGCGAACCATGCTCCCCGGCGTTGAAGCCGTCAGGCAGCGCTCTCCCCCGTGCGGAAACTCCTGTCTGAGTTCCGGTCCGTCGATGTCGTCCTTACCCGCTCCGGTCGCATCCCACTCCCACTCGTCCAGCAGCCTCAGCACCGGACCCTCGAAATCAAACGCCATCTCGCTGCGGGGGCCGTACTCCTCTGCCATTCGCTTGTGGGCCCGCAACGAACGCCCGCTCGGGCTGATGTTCTTGTCAAGATGGCTGGCAAACACCAGCGGCTGGGCCATGCTGATCCACGGCGTTTCGCGCAGCAGACGCAGTTGGCGGACCGTGTTGAAAGCCAGCCGGGTCCCGGAGCCGTGAAGACTGTACTCGTTGACCCACAAGGGCTTGTTCGCATCACCGTGCTCGACCATCAGCCGGCGAACGGTGCCAAGCCACTCGCGGCCGAAAGGATTGCCGTACGCGTGAACGCTCATGGCGTCGCAGTAATCTTTGGCCCCGTCCTCGTACAACCGTTCAATAAACCACGTCTTCCAGTCGGTCACCTTCAGGCGGTCGTCTTCTTTCACAATCCGATATCGCCGGCCGTTACGATCGTCGTTGACGACCCAACGCCGATCGGGCACCTCGATCCTGATCGTCGCCGAGGTCGACACCGGTGCATCCGGATGCTCAACGAACGCCCTCCGGAGAGCATTCGACACGCGACCTTCCATCAGCCAGGCGGTGAATGATGCGTCGAGAACAAACGGTTCCATCGCCTTCTTGTGCTCGTAGCTGCCGATGCAGACGCGAGCCTCGGGATCGAGCGACTTGATGATCCGATAGCTGCGTTGGACCAGTTCGACATACCAGACCGGATCGCCGCCATGCTGGAACCCGATCGGACGCCCCGGCTCGGGCTCCATGAAACGAAAGCCGGCCATGCCGTCCGGTTCATTCCAGATCTCGTAGTGCTTGACAAAGCCGCCGTAGCGCTTCACGACCTTGGCCAGATAGCGTTCGTAGTCCGGCCAGAACTCCGGTTTGTGCGGAAGACAACCGGCCAGGTTCTCCTGCCCGCGTTCGATCAGCATCGCCTCGACGCCGGGGTGCTGCCAGGCCCAGCGCGGCGTGGTGGCCACGCACAGTGCAACACGGATACCCGCCCTGGCAACCGCGGGGATGACCGCGTCGGGCATCGTCCAGTCATACGTACCTCGCTCCCGTTCGACATCGTGCCAGCAGATGCCCACGCGCGAGGCCTGCACGCCCCACTTCGCCATCTCTCTGGCACCCGCGGCCGCCCGCTCTCCGATGTTGGTCCGATGGGGGTTGTCATGCTCCCACCATCCCGACCCGCCATAAATCATCCCCCACGGGTCACCCATCCGAGACACAGGACGCGTGGTCGCAATGCCCTCTGAGGCCAGTGCAGAACCGCACCACCCGACCGCGAACGCCACCGTCAGCACCGACGCACGCAGGCAGCATTTCCTCATACAGGCCGGCAACAACTCCTTAACTCCTCATGCGGCAGCACCGACCGACACGTCGCGCATCGCTGCCGCGCCTTACCGGACTTCGCCATAGATTTTTTTGCCAGATCGGTCTGCCTGATCGCACGGTCACGCCTGCTCTGGAAGCCGTTTCCCCTTTCCCCGTCCTGAAGCCTTCCAAGCGGATCGTGGCCTCAGATCGGTGCAGCGGCCCCGGCCCCATGGGGATGCCTAAGGCCTTTTTCAGCACAGACTTATAACTCACCCAGTCGCGGGAATAAAGTCCGCCCGCCCCCAGTCTGATTCAATGACACCCAAGCCGCCTTGTACCATCCAATGGACCTGATCGATTCGGAAAAGATCCGCCTGAACCCTTGGTCCGCCAATAGCAGCCAAGACAAGTGCCCACCCGCAGATGCCGATAAGTAAGCACCATGTTTTCAAGAGGTTGCGCTGCGACTCTCGGCTGAGCACCTTGAGAAAGCCTCGAAGCAGGCCGGGCAGGCAAACCAGGCGTAGCAACCGACCGACAGTGCTCCCGCCAGGCAGCCCGGTCATCGACCCGGCAAGACCTGGCTGCCGCACCGACTCGAAGGGGACGGCAGTACGGGTATGAGAAAAAACCTCCCAAGCACGGAAGGAGAGTCGTCCAACCAACTGCTTTCATTGACAGCCTGATGACAGCGGAATCGAACGACATCGCGTTCCGGAGTTCCAGGAAGCCAGCAGCGCCCCGTGCGGCAAGACTTGGTCTGCTTTCGGCGATTCTGGCAACGTTGGCGTGCGCGCAGCCGGCCCTCGCTCAGGCGACCGCCCTGCAGATCAGCGCCATCGCCGATCAGGCCTCAGGCGTTCCGTTCCAGGTGATCGTCACGGCCGTGGACGGCAGCGGCGTTCCTACCCCTGTGGCGGTTAACACCACGGTGTCCCTCACCCGAGAAAGCGGTACCGGCGCACTTGGCGGCGGCGGCAACCGCACCATCACCGCAGGCACGAGTTCGGTCACCTACCCGGCCGCAACATGGACCACGGCCGGAGCCGGCAAGTCGGTTCGGGCAACCGCAACGGCCGGTGACCTGCTCGCACCCGCTGTGTCCAATCTGTTCACCGTCATCCCAGGTGTACCCTATAAACTTGTGTTTGCTGTACAACCGGCCTCGTCGGTGGCCGGCGTTAACCTTTTCCCAAGAGTCGCCGTTCAGGATGTCAACAACAACACCGTCGTCGCCGACCCCCCACGCAACATCACTTTGACTTTCCAGGTGAATCCGACCGGTGCGACGCTCAACGGCACGGTCACCGTGGCAACCAGCAGCGGCCTTGCCTCCTGGACCGCAGTCCAGGCCATGAACATCACCAGGACGGGCACCGGCTACAGGCTTCTTGCCTCTCATGACGGGCCCGCCCTGGCGGGGCCATCGCAGACGGTCCAAAGCAACCTGTTCAACATCACGCCCGCCGCCCACCACCATCTGGCGTTCAGCACGCAGCCAGCCAACACCATGGCTGGGAATGACCTGCTGCCGGCCGTCAGGATCAGGGACATCTACGACAACGATTGCACTGCAACCCCGAATCGATCCATCCAGCTCTCGATCATCACCAACCCAGGCGGAGCAAGCCTGAGTGGCACGGCCACTAAGACGACCTCCTCGGGCGTGGCGACGTGGACGGCGGTCGAGAGCCTGGACATCACCGTACCGGCCGTCGGCTATCAGCTTCGGGCAACCAATCTCAGCGCCGCCCTGCCGGGTGGCGACACCGTTGACAGCGCGCCATTCAACATAACCCACAATGTCGCCCACCACATGGCGTTCACCACTCACCCGGTCAGCACCGCCGCAGGGGCGGCCCTTCTGCCTGCGGTCACCATACAGGACGTCTACGACAACACCTGTACAACCGACAATCGAAACATCACGCTGGCCTTCGCCGCAAACCCCGGCGGCGGCACCCTCAACGGCACGGTAACGCTCCTGTCGGTTGCCGGCGTGGCCGCATGGAGCGGCGACGAGCTCATGAACATCACCGTGGCGGCGAACGGCTACCAGCTGCGGGCCTCGCACGATGGGCCCGCTTTTGCCGGTTCCGATACGGTGGACAGCGACGTCTTCGACATTACCGCGGGAGCCGCACATCATCTCGCGTTCACAACTCATCCAGCCAACCCGACCGCCGCAGGAGCCGGCCTGCTCCCGGCCGTGACCATTCAGGACGCGTACGACAACACAGTCACCGGCGACGACCGCACCATCACGCTCTCCTTCGCCGCCAACCCGGGCGGAGCGGCACTCAACGGCACTATTTCAAAGACCACCGCCGGCGGCATCGCAAGCTGGGAAGCGGGAGAAGGGCTTCATATCACTATTGCGGCCGACGGTTACCGGTTGCGGGCCTCGCACGACGGGGCCAGCTTCGCCGGTCCCGATACCGTAGACTCCAATGCCTTCAACATCATCGCGACGGCACCCCACCACCTGGAGTTCAGCGCCGACCCGGTCAGCAGCATGGCCGGCGAGGCCCTGCTTCCGGCGGTCACCATTCAAGATGCGTACGGCAACACGGTGACCGGCGACGAGCGAATCATCACGCTGCTCCTGATGAACGCCAACGGGGCCACGCTCAACGGCACAACATCGCTTCTGACCACCGATGGCGTCGCTCAATGGACCGTCGGCCAGGCGATGAATGTCACCACGCCGGGCATCGATTATTACCTGCGCGCATCACACGACGGAGCGGCCTTCGGGGGCTCCGACACGGCCGACAGCGCCAGTTTTGCCATCACCCATAACGTGCCGCACCACCTGGCCTTCACCGCCCAGCCGGTCAACACCATCAGTGGTCAGAACCTTCTTCCGGAGGTGACCATCCAGGATGCCTATGACAACACCTGCGACACCGACAATCGCACGATAACCTTGACCATCGCGGCCAATCCCGGCGGCGCAGCCCTCCATGGCACGGCCGCCCTGCTCAGCAATAACGGCGTCGCCGCCTGGACGGCCCTGGAGACCTTGAACATCACCAACGCAGCGACCGGCTATACCCTGCGGGCCACCGGCAGCGGCGTGTTCTCAGGTTCCGACAATGTCGAAAGCAGCGCCTTCAACATCACCGCCGACCCCGTGTTGAGCTCCTTCACCGTCGTCCCCGGGCCCAATCCGGTGACCGTCAACAACCCGATTACCCTCACCATCACCGCCCGCGACGTATACGGCAACGCGATTCCCTACTACGTCACCCTTCAAACCGTGCGCCTGACCTCGACCACCGCCGGCAACGGCACCAACGTCGACTGGGACAACGGTCCGGCCACGCTGACCGATCATCCGGACGGCACGGCCGACCTCGCGGTCGGTACGACGTTCGATGCGGGCGGCCGGGTCAACCTCGACATCACGAATCGCCGAGCCGAAACGATCACCGTCCATGCGCAGGATGCCGTTACCCCGGTCAGCGGCACCAGCCCGGCCATGAGCTGGAGTCCATGGTTCCCGCTGCTGCTGCATATCGTATCGCCCGGCACACCCGTGGCCGGCGTGCCATTCGACGTCGATGTTTACGTCACCGACCAGTTCGAAAACCTGACCCATGTGACGCAAGACTGCGACATCAGGCTCAGGCTGTCGGCAGGCACGGGAGTTCTCGGCGGCACGGTTGACGGGATGATCGCCGCCGGCACCAGCGGTACGACCGTCAGCGGCGCGACCTACAACGTGGCCGAGAGCAACGTCGTTCTGGTGGTCGACCGTCTCAACGGTGATTTCCTGGTTGCCGGCACCTCCGATCCGATCACCGTGACAGGCGCCGCGCCCGTGGCCCTGAGAATCGACACCATCGCCAGCCAGACGGCCGGCACACCCTTCGATGTGACGGTGAGAGCCGTCGACGGCTTTGGCAACGAGGCAAGTGTCCTCGACAACACCGACATCGACCTGCAGCTCTTGATGGGCGTCGGCGTCTTGTCAGGAACGATCACGGGCACAATGATTGCCGGGACAAGCTCGATCACCATCAGCGGCGTCGAACTGAACACCTCGCAGACCGCAGTCGTCCTCCGGGCCGGGCGGACCGGCGGCGACATCCTTGCCGACGGCGACTCCAATGCCTTCCTCGTCTCGCCCGGCACGCCGAGCAAGCTGACCTTCGAGCTGATCGGTGACCAGGCGGTCAATGTGGGTTTTATCGTGACGGCCCAGGTTCTCGATGACTACGACAACGTCGTCGGCGTGACCGCCGACACCGATGTCATGATCAGCCTCGCGACGGGCACAGGCACGCTGAAAGGCGCGCTCTCGCGAACGATCCCCACGGGCAACGGCTCAATCGTCTTCAGTGTCACATACGACACCGCCGAGGCGGGCGTCAGCCTGCGAATCGATCGCACCAGCGGCGACGTTCTGAACCCCGCGACCTCGAATGTATTCACCGTGGACCCGAGTTCGCCGGTCCGGCTTCGACTGGATGTCATCGGTCTCGTGACCGCCGCCTCACCCTTCAGCGTCACCGTGGTCGCCGTCGACCTTGCGGGCAACGACGGCAACGTCTCCAGCGACACCACCGTCCTGATCGCCCTCAACAGCGGCAACGGCAGGCTCCGGGGCACGTCCACCGGCGTCATCACCGCCGGCAGCCACAGCACCACGGTCTCCGGGCTCATCTACGACTACGCCGAGACCATCAGCCTCAGGGCCACGAGCATTGATGGAGACGTGCTCTCCACGGGCATCTCCGACCCATTCAGTGTGTCGGCCGGGCCGGCCGCACATCTCCGTTTTACGCAGCAGCCGGTCAATACCGTCGTCGGGGCCTCCTTGACGGTGATGGTCGAAATCACCGATGCAATAGGCAACCGAAGGTCATTCCCTGGCGACATAAGCCTGTCGTTGTTGTCGCCTTCGGGCTGCCCAGCCCTCCTTGACGGCACGATCATCGCGTCAGGTTTTCTGGGACTGGCCACCTTCGACATCCGCGTGCTGCAGCCCTGCGACGGCTGCCGGCTCTCGGCCGCCGCCACCGGACTCACCGGCGCCGAATCGAATCCGTTTGCAGTGACGGCCGGAACCGACATCGTGGGCAACAGCGTCGACCTGATGATCGAATCCGGCACGACCGAGCTCCTGTTGACCTACACGATCTCAGGCATGTCGGCCGTGGTCCCCTTCCGCCTTCGTTGGGGGCTGGAACGCGATATGACCAACGCCGAGGCTATCGACGAGGTGTTCGACAGCATGCTCGTCACGGACGAGGCTTACCTGCAACCCACCATGCATACGATTCCGCTCGGCGACGTCCGACCCTACCTCAATGGACGATTGCAGCTCGGCGACCAGATCGTCGTGCAGATCGACGTTGACGACTCGGTGTCGGAAACCAGGGAGGACAACAACCTCGACTCGACAACGCCGACGGTCAACCTGGTCAACCAACTGCTGAAGCTCAGGCCCCGCGGCGATGACCCGACCGCCGAGGTCACCTACGTTGTGAATAGCCCGGTCAACGTCTGGCCGTTCAAGATCCTCATCGGCCTGGACAACGACGGCGACGGGGGCATGGACGCTGCGATCGCCGAGAGCACCTGCCAGGCAACGGATTTGACCCCCGGCGTCCACGTTTTCAGCGTCAGCCTGCTATCGGCATTTGACTCCACGCCGATCGCCTCGGGTAAGACCATTTCGCTCGTGGCCCAGCTCAATCCGCAGCAGGAGTGGCTGGAAAGCGAGCCTCTCGCAGATAACCTCCAGTCGGCCACCATGAGCTACCCTGTAGACCTGGCGCTCTCGGCACTCGATCATGTGCGTGCACCGCACGAGCGCATCTTCGAGGTCAAAGTGTCCTACGAACTGAGCGACATGCCGGTCAGTGAGGATTTCATCATCGCCTTCTATGCCTCCGTCGATAACGACAACGCAGTCAGCGAGGATGATATCCGAATCGAGCGTTACACGATCAGCAACCCGGCCGACAAGACCCATGGGCTGCACACCCGAACCTTCCGCGTCTCCGTGCCCATGACCGTGCTGCCCGGTGCCGATTTCGTCCTCAAAGCCCGCCTCGACGACGCCGACGCCGTCACGGAAGTGAACGAGACAAACAATGCGATGGCCATGCCTCGTTACACGCCGGGCTCAACCCGGCACCTGTGCGGTCTGATCGGCTCGGCACCGCTGACTCTCACCATCCTTGGTCTTGTCGCCATGAGACGATCGATCCACACCCGCCCGCGACGCCGCACCTGTGACCTCACCACGTAGGGCACGGTCGAAGCGCGTAGGGCATGGTCAGAGCCGCCGAAGGCGGCGCAGACCTGCCACCCCGGACTCGACCATACCTGCCCTGCCCTCCCGGTCGCGACCACGCACAAGACCGGCCGATGGAGAACCACCGCGCCGCCTGTGCCCCCGCCGCTTGTTTGTGTCCCGAGACGGCGAGATGGGATATCATGCTCCCGATGTCATGTGAAGGAGGCCGTGACGATGCGTCTCGCTCGATCCGCAAACAACGCCGTTCACTCTCGTGTCAGCGGTTCATCGTTCATGCTCATGTTCTCGGTGACCGCCCTCGCGGCAAGCATGTCTTTCGCGGCCTCATCGTCGGCCCCGTCAGGCTTCAACGATGGCGATCTGGTCGATGACGACACGCAAAGGCGACTGATCGCCTACCTTACAGACATCAATCAGTGGATCATGACCCTCGACGTGGGTAGCGGGACGCTCAAAAACACCAAGGACACCGCAACATCGATCTTCATCAACGGCAATTTTGCACGGGTTCTGATGGCCTCGCACACGATCACCCCGAACAAGGCCTGGCTCGACGAGGCTCTCCGCTGGTGCGACGGCTTTTGCTCCCAGCAGGAGAAGACAACCACGTCCCGAGGCGAGCCGGCGGGATTCTGGTCGGACCTCGGCCCCGGCCGCAACATCTACTTCGGCGACGCCGGCACCGCCGCCACCGCTCTGACCATCGGTTATCGCTTCGCCGATGACGCTCGCAAACGCAAGTACATGGAGGCCATGGAGAGCATGGCCCGATTCGTCATACACGGCTCACAAGCCGACCCGCAGAAAAAAGGCAGGGACGCCACCCGCAGCTTCATCATCGCCGAGGGGCCCGATCGCGGCGCCCTGGGATGCGGCTACTATGCGGGCCATTTGAGCATGAAGCCCTACACCATCTCGACGGCCACGACGGGCGGCGCGTTCTTCTCGACACTCTATTCGGTCAAAGCCGATCCCGAATACCGTGAGGTGGCCCTGGGAGCCACGAAATGGCTGCTCCAGATACGCAAGGAGGACGGCGAGATCCCTTACACGCTGGACGGCGCAGTCCTCACCATTTGGCCGCTGGACACGCTCAGCTATTGCACCGAAGCATTCGTGGCTGCGGACAAGCATCTCAAGGACGATGAGCTGCGGTCATTGCTGCGCCGCCGGCTCCAGCCCACCATTCAATGGCTGCTCGCCGGGCAGCATCCCAACGGCTCATGGGGCGAGCTGCGAAGCCAGGACCAGCAGCGAAGCCCGCGGGCCGTGTCCTTGCTGACCTGGTACTACCACACGGTCGAAAGAGACCCGACGATCGCTGAATCGGTCCGCCGATACTGCCGATTCCTGCTCGATCCGTCCAACAGCAAGGCTTATGGCGTCAAGGAACTCGTCCGAACGACGGGCTTTGTCGGGCTGGCCGTCGCCGAAATCATCGCGCCCGGAAGCACCTTCTGATCTGGGAAGGCAGGGCATGGTCGAAGCACGTAGGGCACGGTCGAAGCCGCCGAAGGCGGCGCAGACCTGCCACCCGGGAATCGATCGTACCGCAGGTCTCGGTCGCTGCGGCCGGCTCGACGCTGCCCTACCGAGACGGCTTGAACCGCACCACGCAGCGCGAGCACCCGTCACAGATCCGCTCGCCGAACTCTGAAACGATGCCCGGCCCGAATTCCGTCGCCCACACGGCATGTTCCGTGTCACAGATGCAGTGCCCGATCTTGCCGGCAAGGTGCTGACGATTGGATCTGGCCAGAAGGTCGTACCACGGGCAGCAGGCCATCGAGATGGTAACCCCGTCGTCGTCGCGGCTCGCCTGGAAGTCAAATCCTTCGATCGTCAGCTTGGTCGTAAAGCACTCGCAGAGGGCCTCCATCCCCGACTCCAGGCCGGTCAGCGACTTCAGCTTCCGCGCCTGAATCTTGGGCATGACCTTCCAGACCTCCACATCGACATCCAGGGCCGCGTCGAAGCCATATCGCTCCTCCATCTTCATGAACCACAAGCCGTCGACCGCGGTGTAGCTGCGATGGAAGTACTCGGCCTTCTGTTGCTCGCTCAGTTCAATCATCGGCACACACTCCAGTTGAGCGACCTGAAATCGTAAAAGATGACCAGCCGCCACGATTGTGCCACAAATCCGGGCCGCCGCAAAGAGGCCGCCAGAATACTCAAGCCACTTATTTGATGAGCGTCCCATCGCCTGCCACAATGCGAACGGTTCCAACAAATCCGCGAGAAGGCCAAGGCAGCCGGCGAGTTCAGCCTGCCCTTCTACCCCGAACGTCACCATGGGCTGAGATTCAAGCCGGCGAACAGTCCAGTTGGAATGGTTCACCAACCGCGGCTACCCCTGTGTGCCACCATGAGCGGTACAACACGGCAGGCGCTTCGGACGACACTGACCAAAGCCAAGACCCGGCTCGATGCCCGCGAGCCGCCCGACCGGATCCTCACCATCAACGCCTGGAACCCCTGGACTCAAGATAGCTACCTCGATCCGAACACAGTAAACGGCATGGCTATCTGGAAGCCATCCAGGCGGTGTTCGGGCAAGCCGGCCAACCATCCTTGCCACGCGCGGTCGATGCTGGTAACTTGGCCCCTCGACGGGCACCGGCGTAACTTTGCCGCGGACCCTGCGCAAGGCAAACGTGAGAGTCCTGCCGGCCGACCGGTGATAGACAGGTTGAGCGACCATGCCCGATACCATAAAGAAAGACGCGCAACAGCGTGAGCCCAGATCCATCTGGGACAACGATCTGCCCGTGGGCGACTCTCCCCCCCGCCCGCCGGGGGTGCTGATTGTCACCGCCGTGGCCTATGGCTGCTGGCTGATCTTCCTATTGGTCATGACGATCCTGCGGATGACATACCACGCGTAGCCCGAAAGGCTCGCAGGCGGCTGTCGATGGTCAAGGATGATATTCCCAACCTCGACCCACTGATCCTCGATCACAACCTGGCCGCCCTGCGCCATGTCGATCCCGAACTCGCCCGGCGACTGGCCGATCTGCCCGATCCGGCCGGCGCCGCCCCGGTCCTCGCCCGCACCCGCGACGGCAGGCTCAATTTCCGCCTGACACCCCGGGACGGCACCACCGCCTGGTTCGGCCGGACGTCCATACCCGGCGTGCGGGCCGCCGCCCTGCTCGACCGCTTCGACGCGGGCAAGGCCAATGTCTTCTTTCCCGGAGCCGCCGAGGGTACTGAGATCGAGATGCTGCTGCATCGTCTGGCGCCTCATCGCGCGCTCTTCGTCTGGGAGCCCGAGTTAGTACACCTGAAGCTGACGCTGCGATTGCATGACCTCGCCGACGCCCTTTCAGCGAAACGGCTTGTTCTGGTGACAGACCCGCCGGACAAACTGGCCGATGGTCTCTGCCAATGGCTCAAGAAGAACCCGGGCCACCTCTGTCCCAACCAGATGATGATGTTCCCCTGGCAGACACCCGCCGACATCGCCCCCGTTCGTCTGGCCATCGAGCAGGCCTACCAGAAGACCGAGCAGGATCGACGGACTGCCCTGACGCAGGTCCGCGATCACTGGCAGCCAACGCCGCCACGAGACCCTGCCGCGGCCACGCCAACTCATCTGCTCATTGTGGCTCTCCATGCCCTCGACGAGGTATGGTCCACCGCTGACGCATTGTCAGCGGCGGCAACCAGACTCGGCTGGCAGGCCACGATTTCCGACATCCGATCGCCCGCTGACATGCACTCGCTGGCCCGGGCCGGCCGCGTCGTGGAATCGCCGCATGGTGCCGCAACCTTCTCCATACTGCTCGATCTGGTGCGGGAGCAGGTCGCCGACGTCCTTCCTGCTGGACTTCCCGCCATCTGCTGGCTCAGCCATCGGGCGGACGCATTCCATCGCATCGGGCATGACCCCGTAGCCGTCACCGGCCCCGAACTGGCTGCCAGAGCTGCCAACGTTGGGATGGACCAGCGACGACTCTCCGTCTGCCCACTTCCCTGTCTGGCCCCGGTTCATCTTGAGTCACTTGAGAACGAGCGACCGCTGGACGTGGCTCTGATCACCAGCGCCGCCCCCCTCGATGCTGCCGCTCTCACCCCTCGTCTGCCAAGCTACGCCCAGATCTGGAAGGCGTCAGCCGATCTACTGGCAACCCGAATCGATACCTTCACAAGCGACCAGGCCCAGGCAATCCTCAGCCGGACCGAAGAAAAGGCACGTACCCGCATCGACGACCCGCAGACGCGCGAGGAGATGTCGCGAAACCTGGCCTTTTGCCTCGCCCCTTCACTCATCTGCCGTTTTCTGGCCGAACAACTGAGAGCAAGCCGCCTCAGCTTCCGCATCTACGGACCTGGTTGGGCAAGTGTGTTCCCCGACCATGCCGGCGAGCACCTGACGACAATCCGCCAAAAGGTAGACGTCCTGTGTCGCACCAAGGTCGTCATCCATGCCGACGTGACGGGCCTGCTCACCGGCGATGCCCTCCTGGCCGCCGGATGTGGAGCCGCCGTCGTCGCCCGTCGACATCCGTCGAACGCGCTGCCCGGCGGGCTCGACACGCTGCTCACCCCTGACCGCGAGATGCTGACGTTCCTGGCAATCCGCGAACTGATCCCCGCCTTGCGGCGTCTGCTCGACGATTCCTCGTACCGGCGAAAGCTGACCGCCAGGGCCATGCAGCGATGCCTAGCAGATCACATGCCAGAAAGACGTCTCGAAGTCCTGAAAACTGCCGCAACCTCTGTGTTTTGATCTTGCCTATCTTAACCTAACCTCTTAGTCCGAGAAAACTTCCGGCGGATTCACCGGATGATAAAGTTTTGCGCAACGCGCGACCGATAAAAGCGCAGGTATTGGTTCGCAGAGTCGAATCTTGCGACTGCAGTTCAGGGCAGGGTGGATGCCCAGAGAGTCTTATCCGTACACATTGGAAGGTTGCTAGGACCATGAGAACCATCGCCATCGCCAACCAGAAGGGCGGTTGTGGGAAAACCACAGTTAGTATCAATCTGGCCGCTTGCCTGGCTCGGGAGGGTCGCCGGACACTGTTGGTGGATATGGATCCCCAGAGTCATTGTGCTCTGGGCCTGGCAGTGCCGGAAGACCAGATCGAAGTCAGCGTCCACGATGTCATGATGCACCGTAACAACGGCGACCGCATCGACATCAGCCGCTGTATCTGGCAGATCACTGCCAACTTCGACCTGGCCCCTTCCACCACCGCTCTATCGCAGTTTGAACTCGTCGGGCCGACGCTGCCTGATGCGGAGCAAAGGCTTGGCGATGCCCTTGTGTCGGTCAGCGACAAATATGATTTCGCGCTCGTCGACTGCCCGCCGCATATCGGCTTGTTAACGTTGAACGCCTTTCATGCCGCCGGTGAGGTCATCATCCCTGTCGACACCGGGTACTTCTCGCTTCAGGGCCTGACCAAGCAGCTCGAGACCCTCGATGCCATTCGTGCCAGTCGCCAGAACCCGCTTGAGATTCGCGTTCTGGCCAATCTCTATGATGTTCGGACCAAGCTCGGTCGCGAGATCCTCAACGAGCTGAAGCGCAAGTACGGACATGTGATGTGCCACACGTTCATCAACTTCAACACCAAGCTGCGTGAAGGAGCCAGTTTCGGACAGCCCATCACCGAGTACGACCCGAACAGCATGGGGTATCGCGATTTCGCCCGCCTGGCCCGCGAATTGATCTCCTCCGGCGGCCCCGAGATGGTCCCCACCGCGATTCTACGGCAGGCCGACGACCTGGCCGAACGCGCCGAAAAGCTTCTGGCCACCAGCAAGCCGCTCTTCGGAAAAGACGGCTTCAACGAACTCGCCAACGAGATGCCGGCCACACCTGAAGAAGTGCAGCAGAAGATCGAGTGCATCTACGGCGTCCGCAAGACGAACGAGGGAGTTCTGTTCGCGACACAGGCGCCGGGCGCCACCCATGTGGCCATCGCCGGCGACTTCAACAACTGGCAGCCCGGAGCGACGCTCATGGAACGCAACGGCGACGGAAACAGCTTCGTGGCTCTCCTGCCGCTGCCTCCCGGCCGTTATCGTTACCGCTACGTCATCGACGGCCAGTGGAAGAGCGACCCGAACAACGAATACGTCGAATCCAACCCCTTCGGCGAACTGAACTCGGTCGTCGAAGTCTGATCATCAACCCCAATACCCAACAGGCGGCGCGCCATGCTCCGGGGCACGTGGCGAGCCGCCGCGTTTTCGTTTATCCCCGGCGCCCGGCCTGGTAACAGCGAAAGCCTCTCATGTGATCCTGCCACCGATGCAGTCACGGCGCCGACAGCGGACCAGTCTCAGGACGGGCGGTGTGCCCGCCTCGCTGACCGTCATGCCTTGTCGTCGGGCCGGTGACCGCGTTGTGGCGCCGGCAGGTCCATGAAAATGGTCAATCGCTCCAGATCGGCGGGCTTGAGGAGCCTGCGAAGATATCGCTTCGCCGCTCCGATGCCGGTCCGGCGGCTCATGTGCATCAGCACGATGTGCGGGCTGCGAACGCGATCCAACAGTTGAGGCAAGTCATCAATGTAAGTGTGCTGGCCTTGCCGAGCGCGGTCCAAATGGTCCGGCTCAAAGAAAGTGCACTCAACAATCAGCACCTCGGCGTTGCGGACATGGTCTCGGTCCAGGAACGGGCCGATAGCCGAATCGGAACAGAATGCGACTCTCGGAATCTCGAGCCGGTCTTCCACGATCTGGCCCGACCGCTTCAAGTCGGCAATCTGCTGGCCGGAGAGGCTGACAAACTCGGGCTTCAGCTTCTTGCGCACCTCCACCAGCGAGAAACCCAGCGTCGGCCCCGGGTGGGAGACCCTGAAGGGCCGGATCACCAGCGACCGGTGCAGTTGAAAATCCTCGTCCTCGTCCACACCAATGATCCTGCCCGGCGAGACATGCCCCTCGATGCGCCCCCAGACCTGCAAGAGGTCCTCGATGGCCGGCACCAGCTTGTGGTGAGCCAGTACTGTCCCAGGGGGAGTGCCCTGAAAGTTGCGTTGGGAAAAGTAGTAAGCCAGGCCCGCCGCGTGATCCATGTGCCCATGGGACAAGCAGATATGATCAATCCCGATGGCCTCACGAGGGGCCCGGCCGATGTCAAAAGCAACGTTCATTTCGGGCACGATCATGATCGTCTCCTCGCCCGCCAGGCTGAAGCCCTGGAGACGAACGCCGCCAACCGTCTTCTCAATCAGTCTGGAAGCCATTCGGTCACTATGTCCAGAAAACCCCGTTTTGCCAAGGGGGGCCCCCGCCGGATTGCGTTTTTTGGGGCGGCGGCTATATCTGGTGCCGAGCGTTTCGGTTATACTCCAGATCTGGTGCCTGTCCCGAATCATGCCGCTCATTTGTCCGGGGTGGGTACCGGCTGGTCGGCTCGAATCGGTTCGGCGGACAGAACGGGCTCTGGCGGCAGGTAAAGAACCATACGGCCGGAAAGCTTTGCGGGCTGCAGGGGTGCTTCGGGCCTGCAGAGCTCCTTGACGGCGGCCCGCACGAAGCTAATCCGCCTTAGGCACATGAGCATGCGTTGCCCATACTGCAAGGAAATCAACCAGGATAAGGTCATCGACTCGCGTCTCAGCGAGGGTGGCGAAGTCATTCGTCGGCGGCGCGTGTGTCAGTTCTGCCGCAAACGGTTCACCACCAAGGAGCGGGTTGAGAACGAGGTCAGGCTTCTGGTCGTAAAGCGCGATGGCACACGCGTCCCCTACGACCGATCCAAAGTCCTCGCTGGCCTCCAGCGGGCCTGCTACAAACGGCCGGTCGATGACGGCTCACTGGCCAAGCTGGTCGACGCCGTGGAGGACGCGGTCTTCAGGGAGTATGACCGCGAGGTCAGCAGCCAGGCTATCGGAGCTCTGGTCGCCGAGAAGCTCCGCGAGGTCGACCAGATCGCCTACGTCCGCTTCGCCAGCGTCTATCGCCGGTTTGCCGATCTCGGCGAACTGATCGACGAAGCCAAGAGCGTCTACGACAGCAGCCACAGCGATGTCCCCGGCCAGCAGAGTTTGTTTGACTAAGGATTTCTAACAAAACCTCCTGATCGAGCAGGGGCTTGACCGATTCAATACGCGTATCGTGGAGGATACCGCGATGGCCAAGCCGCTACTCACGGATGAACTATGGGAACGAGTCGAACCATTCTTGCCGCCGCCAAAGCCGAAGCCCAAGGGCGGGCGGCCACCCGTTCCGAACAAG
>JAUCQB010000170.1 GCA_030372985.1 Phycisphaerae bacterium | reverse complement strand
ACGAGGGGGCCAGCGACGTCGGCGACAGCGCGATCGTCGGAACGGAAGCCAGTTGCGTCACCCGGAGCGTGTCCCACTGAACGGTCGGTCCCGTACCGCTGGAGGAACCCAGCTTGAAGCCCACGCTGATCTGCGTGTTGCTCGCGCTGCTGAAGCCCTTGCTGTACTGCGTCCACGTGCCTCCGTTGCCGTTGGTCCCGTCGCTGGCAAACTTCTGGATCATCGTCCAGCTTCCGGCGTTGGCATCGAGGTCCTGGGCGGTATAGCTGCCCAGTCGGTAGGCGCATTCGGCCCAGTAGGACGAGCCGCTCGGACACTTGATGTATACCGAGAGGGTATAGTTGGTATTGGCACTGATGGTGTACACCTTCACCTTCGACGATGAGCCGGGGGCGGTCCGCTGAGCCTGGAGGCCATTGCCCGCCTGACCGCCGGCGACGATCGACCAGTTGGCCGCGTTGCCCCACGCCGCGTCGAAGCTCGACGACCACGAAGGCATCGTCTCGAAGTCTTCGGCAACCGCAGTGCCGGACGGGTTAATCGTCACGGTCACGGCGATGGTCTGGGGGTTATTGGTCGCATTCGGATCGCTGATGGTGATCGTGGCGTTGTAGGTGCCCGCCGTGAGAGAGGCCGTCGAGTAGTTCACCGTGATGGTGTCTACCTCGCCCGTGCTCGTCCCGCTGGTCGGCGAACAGGATAGCCACGTCACGTTGTCGCTGATGGAGTAACTCAGGGTGCCGCCGCCGGTGTTGGCGACCTCGAACGTCTGGTTCGCGGGGCTGCTGCCCTGGTTGCATGAGGCGGTCAAAGACGTCGGGCTCTGGTTGATCGTCGGGGGCAACGAGGCCAGATTGAAGTTGACCGTCGTCGTCGTGTTCTCGGTGACGACCTGGTTCGCAATGGTCTGCGTCTGATAGCCGGCCTTGGATGCCTGTACGCTATAGGTTCCGACGGCCACGTTAGCCAGCGTGTAGGTGCCGTCGGCGGCCGAGGTGGTCGAGTTAGCGCCCGGATCGATCTCGACGGTGGCGCCGGACAGCGGGTTGTTGCTGGTGTCTTTGACGGTTCCGGCAACTGTGCCCGTGACCTGGTTGACCGCCTGGGTCATGCCCATGATGCAGCCATAGAAGTCCACGTTGGTCGAGGAACTGCTCTCGCCGCTCGGATAGGGATTGTTCATCGAGGCGTAGCAGTAGAACGGTTGTCCGTCCGCCCGCTGGAAATGCAGCCAGTACTTGGTATTGGGCAGGACGACCGGTTCCTGGCCGTCGGGCCACTCGTAGCCAATCAGTGAGTCGCCCGCGGTCGCAGGGTTGGTGATGTACATGGGTACGCCGACCTGAGCGCCGGCGGGGCTGTCCTTGGTGATGAAGAACTTCACGCTGTAGTTGTCGCCTGCGATGTGGCAGGAGGCGAACTTGATGAAGCCGGTGTTGGGGCCGGTCCAGAACGACTGCCAGTGATCGACGGCCCACTGGTTGGAGCAGGAGCCGTCGCAGGTGCCCATGGTGTTATTCACGAAGTACAACTTCTCCATGGTCTTGCCGGTAAAGACCACGTTGAAGTTGGCGACCACGGTCTGGTTGGCCGTCACAGTAATCTGCTGGCTGGCGGGACGGTAGCCGTATTTCTGGACAGACAGCGTGTATGCCCCCACGGGCACATTGTGAACCTCGTAGACGCCGTCGTAGAGCGTGAGGTGCCCGAATTCGTAACCGTCGGTGTAGATGGTCGCGTACGGGACCGGCGCACCCGTGTCGCTTCGAGTCACCGTCCCAGCGATGCTGCCTACCGCGCCGCGGTAGGGGCTCAGGCGTGCCGGGGCGAGCGTACCAGCCGCCTCATGATCGGCCCGGGCCTGCTTCACGGCCGTGTAGATGGGCAGGGGGACGGCCGGTTCGAGCACGCCGAAGGGAGCCTCGATGTCCTGCGAGGTCCAGTTGTGGACGAATTCGAAGCCCGGCCAGGACACGTTGTTGAGCAGGAACGGGTGGACGCCGATGATCTCGGGCCACTGGTACCAGCGGTTGAAGTACGCATCGACCATATAAGGGGCCCGGGCCTCCTGCGTCAGCTTCGGCCAACCCTCGGGCGAGAAGCCGACAAACCAGCCGTAGTTGGTCTCGGTGATCATGACCGGGAAGCCGCGCCGGCCGGCCACGCCATTGTGCGTTTTAGCGACCTCATCGAGGTCCTGGATATAGCTGTCGATGCATTTGAGGTAATTGGCACCGCTGTCGAAGTCGCTGTCGTGGATGTTCCACCAGGGCGGGGTCATGTCTGGGTAGGGGTGGGTGCCCCAGACGTCGAAGGCGAACTTGGCCTGTGGGTTGTGGTTGAACGCTTCATCCCATCCGCCGTTCTGGCCGGGCGTCATAACCACCAGCGTTCCCAGCATGTCCAGTTCCGGATAGGCGTTGGCATAGTTGGCCTCAACGGTGCGGACATTGTTGTAGGCCGCCACCATGAAATCGGCGAACTCGTCCATGGGCACGTAATCACGGGCATCACCCGGCTCATTCCATATCGCCATGTAGACATATCGATTGGCATACTGCGGGTGGGCGACCTTCCACTGCATGATTTGTTCGGCCACGATTCCGGGATAGCCCGCACTCGGGCCGCATGGATATTGACAGTCCTGCACTCGAACCGTAGGCACGAGACCGCGGGCGATGGCCTCGGCGATCCAGTGGTCCGGGGCGTTTGGGTCATAATCGGTGACCCAGTCCATGATCAGGCCGTTGCCGACCAGCGTCTTCGTCCAGTCCATGCCGGTCTGGAACGGCGTCACGCCGCCGCCTTTCAGGTTGTGCATCCCAAGAAAGTTGCGGCGTACGCGGAGCGGCTCCGACTGAGCCATGGTGCCGACGGTGACCGCCAGCACGACCGCAACCTTGATCAGACGCGTCACGGGCAACCATCTGCTCAAGTATGGGGGATTCATAACTGTTCCTTTCTTTACGAGGTGGCCGTTTCGAATGGCAACACGCTGTCGCCGCGCATCCTTCCGCCTTCTTCTTTCCTGTCGGAAAAACTCGACCGGCCGGGCTTGGACCTGGAGCTCATCCGCGACCGTGCAAATGCACGACCTGCGAATCGACTCCCGACCCCCAGCCGGGCGCCAATCTACACCTACCGGGCTGCCTTCAGTCCGCTTCAATACGGCAGGCTACTGGACTCTCAGCGTGTCCCACTGGATTGTCGGCCCGGTGCCGCTGGACGAGCCCAGCTTGAAGCCCACGCTGATCTGCGTGGCGCTGCCGCTGTTGAACGTCTTGCTGTACTGCACCCAGGTGTTCCCGTTGCCGTTGGTCCCATCACTGGCAAACTTCTGGATCATCGTCCAGGTCCCCGAGTTGCCGTCGAAATCCTGGGCACTGTAATTGCCCAGCTTGTACGCACATTCGGCCCAGTACGACGAGCCGCTCGGACACTTGATCCACACCGAAACGGTGTACGCGCTATTGGCGGTGATGTTGTACACCTTCACCTTCGACGAGGAACCCGGACTCGGACGCGCGGCCTGCA
>JAUCQB010000169.1 GCA_030372985.1 Phycisphaerae bacterium | reverse complement strand
CGGGTCATGTCACGGGGCCCGGGTCGAGGAGGCGACCCACGAAAGGTAGGGATGATGCCCGTCGGCGACGGGCTGCGCGACCACATTGGACCGCAACCCGGGCATCCCGTTCACGCAGGCGGCCAGGGACGCCTCGACCAGTGCCCGGCCCAGCCGTTCGGCCGTGGCGGCATCAGGGCAAGTGCTCAGTAGGGCGAAAAAATCTTTGTTTTTCATATGGATAAGCCAGAACTGGCCGCCGATAGTCCACCGGGCGGCGACCACAGATTCTGCTACGGAAGTCCGCTCCGGGGGTTGAAATCGCGAATTCGCCGCCTATTATTAGCAGCCGCCAGGGGTGAGTGCTAACACCGTCCGCCCCTGCCGAATTCCCAATCCGCTGAAAACCAAAACGGAGTTTGCAGCAATGGCAGACAAGTTGAAGATTCGTCCGCTTCACGACCGCGTGATCATCCAGCGCCTTGAGGCCGAGACCAAGTCGGCCGGCGGCATCGTGATCCCTGACTCGGCGACCGAGAAGCCGATCCGCGGCAAGGTCGTCGCGGTGGGCAAGGGCAAGATCCTCGAGAACGGCGACGTGCGTCCGCTCGACGTCAAGGTCGGCGACCACGTGCTGTTCGGCAAGTACAGCGGCACCGAGGTCAAGGTCGACGGCGGCGAGTACCTCGTGATGCGCGAAGAAGACGTGATGGCGGTGGTCGAGAAGTAACTCGATCGCGCCCAACCCCACTGAATTCCGGAGAATTACTGCAATGGCAGCGAAAGACGTACGTTTCAGCGATGACGCCCGGTCGCGGATGCTCCGCGGCGTCAATGTCCTGGCCAACGCGGTCAAGGTCACCCTTGGCCCGAAGGGCCGCAACGCGGTGCTCGAGAAGAGCTTCGGCGCCCCCACCGTCACCAAGGACGGCGTGTCGGTCGCGAAGGAAATCGAGCTCAAGGACAAGTTCGAGAACATGGGCGCGCAGATGGTGAAGGAAGTCGCTTCCAACACCTCCGACGAGGCCGGTGACGGCACGACGACCGCCACGGTGCTCGCCCAGGCGATCGTGCGCGAGGGCCTCAAGGCCGTCGCCGCCGGCGCCAACCCGATGGAC
>JAUCQB010000168.1 GCA_030372985.1 Phycisphaerae bacterium | reverse complement strand
GACGAAGGACAGGTCAGAGGCTGCATGAAGTGCCGCTTGTCCCAGACTCGGACCCAGACTGTCTTCGGGCAGGGAAGCGCGGCCGCCCGGCTGGTCTTCGTGGGGGAAGGCCCGGGGGCTGATGAAGATGCTCAGGGCTTGGCGTTCGTCGGGCGGGCCGGCCAGTTGCTGACGAGAATGGTTGAGGCGATGGGTCTGACACGGGACCGCGTGTTTATCTGCAACATCGTCAAGTGCCGCCCGCCGAACAACCGCGCTCCTGCTCCTGACGAAGTATCCGCCTGCTGGCCGTACTTGGAGGAGCAACTTCGCATCATCCAGCCGGAGGTGATTGTGACCCTCGGCAAGCCGGCAACGCAGACGCTGTTGCGGGTCACCGAGGGGATCGGGCAACTCCGCGGCCATTGGCATGAGTGCTTCCTGTCCGGATCGCCCTTGATCGGCCCGCCGACCCCTGTCATGCCCACCTATCACCCGGCATACCTCCTGCGAGATCCGGGGGAGAAGCTCAAGGCCTGGAACGACCTGCAGATGGTCATGGTGCGACTTGGGCTACCCCTGCCTGAGCGGCGATAGGTTGCCAGTCAGAAGACTTTCTGATCACGATAAGCCATTGTCAGATAAGTAGATCAAGACCCGATAGACGTAAATTCGTCTAGTGGTTTTGGTGGTCTTGCATCGCGTTGTATCGTTGGCAAGGTGGCTTCTGCCAGGCCGGGGCTTGCTTTCGGCCCGCGTTTCGGATATGCCTAAGCTCCAACTTCCTGATCCGCCGATAGATGTGGTTGAATCAGGATCTCCCAAATGCGGTGGGCGCGGCGGTCAAATCTGGACCGGGTGCGAAGTGACGCGCCAGGTCACGCAGGCGCGTCCGGGCGCGGCAAGCATTGTGGGATGAGTACCAAGGTTTCAGCAGGATTCCCAAGATGGCTCAGCGCGGTTGCCGCGCGGGGGATCTTGGGAAGTGGTTCCTCTTGAACAGGTGGTACCGGCGTAGAGTTTTCCTTGTTGAGGAGGATTGACAGTGATCAAGCGACTCGTGCTTGTGCTTAGTGCAATGGGCTCGTGCCTGTTTGCCTCGGGTTGTGTTCAGGATCTGTGGGCCGCCTACATCGCTGCAAGCGGCTACACGACCACCACGACCACGGCCTTGCTCGAACAGTATTTGCCCTTCTGATCCCCCAGGATCAGTCAGCTATTGAGCCTGATGGGCTCTGCCCGCGATCCCCGGTGAACCCCCCATCTCAGTAGGGGTGGCACGGAACGCAGGCAGAGCCCATTCTCTTTTGCTGCATAACTGAAGAGCGGGGTATCGCACGCGATCGACCGACTTGGGGCAAGCATATGGCCTCTTGTGACACAGCGCGGACCAGGGGTGACAGGCACGGCGCGG
The DNA here is from genome assembly GCA_030372985.1 of Phycisphaerae bacterium. Classification (GTDB taxonomy): domain Bacteria; phylum Planctomycetota; class Phycisphaerae; order UBA1845; family PWPN01; genus JAUCQB01. The sequence continues at coordinate 11,409 of JAUCQB010000168.1, read as the reverse complement.
ACAGCGAGGGCTTCAGGCCTGCGGCCGTTCGAATGAGCATTCTTCTGGTGATGCCCTCGTTCATTGAGTTTCCTCCTCGACCAGCGAGACATCGTCGAAGTCCACTGTGAAGATCAGGTCTCCGATCTCTTTGTTGTGTCCGCGGGTCCAGACGCTGATGGTGTTGCCTTGTGGCTTGATGCCAGGGAAAACGACCTGGTCATAAAGGTGGCTTCGCCGCCCGGTCAGGCCCCAGACGATGGTCGAGGCCTTCGGGTCGTCGGTCTGCCCGGTCGGATCGTACCCGACGGCCGAGAGGTAGCGTTTGTCCGACATCGCACTGCTGGCGGTCCAGCCGGAGAGACAATAGCTCTTTCCGCGCTTGAGCCCGACCACCTGCTGGACGAAGCCGCCATCGATCTTGGTACCGTTGATGTTCCCGCCGATCACACGCGAGGCATTGCTGCCGTCTCGGCCGTACTTGCCGTACCAGAAGGCGGTTGGGCTTGTGCTCCACCGCTTCCAGCCGGGCGGGTCCTGGGCATTCTCCTGGCTTGCCGTCCCTTGCTCGAAATCGCCGTTTATCAGAAGGTCCCTGCCTTCCGGCCTGTAGGGTTCCTTCGGGACGCGGGGCTTGGCCGCCTCGACATATTCAACAACGGTCATCTCAAGGTCCTTGTCCGCGACCGGCTGGCCGTCGCGAAAAGCCTGCCCGTTCGGGTAAGCGTTGGCGGGGTGGTTGATCGCCGAGACGTTGTACCCTTTACAAGGTGGGCAAGTCACAAACTCGAGGCAGTAGGCCTTGCCCGGCTGCAGCTCGACTTCTCCGGGCTGCCAGGCCGCCCCGAGGAATCCGTGGCCCGGCCCCCACCAGGCAGTGGTGGCTCTCTTGGTAACCCCGATCACTCTGCCTTTCGGGCTGTCCCCCTCGTGAACGCGCATTTCCGCGAGTACGCCCCTTTCTTTTTCGCCCCAGGCGACCAGGAGATCCACGGCCGCCAGAGACCGGCCTTGCGCCACCCACGATTGAGACCACGTGCCCGCCCCGGCCAGTTCACCGGGTTTAATGTCGTATATGCGCATATAGGGGACCACCGTTCCGTCGCTGTCCGAGGAGATGCTCGCATACAAGTCGTACTTCTGCTGTTTGCCGTCTGCATAGGCCGTGCCGGCGAGGTAACCTGGGCCGACGGCATCGTGGTGAACCAGTATGGTGATGCTCGTGTCCTCGCCGCCGGTCTTGGCCAGGCCCTCCAGGCGCAAGGCGTACTTGCGGCCTGGGACGGTGGGCAGTTCACCGCTGCGCCAGCCGACCCAGTTGTCGTTCAGTTGGCCGAGTTCGGGGTCTATTCGCTCCGGGCCGACCCGTGGCCAGTTCGCGGGCGGGATGCCCTCGCGCACCTCATGGATCGAGACCCGCATCGATGTTGCCTTATGGCCTGCCAGCTTGTAATGCGCGTGTGTGATCGACGTGCCTTTGGCCACGAAGGTCTGGTGGAAGATTTTGGCGGTCGCCCAAGGCTGGGGCAGCCCAGGCTTTTCCCACGGCCCGAGCTTGGTGCCGCTGACGCAGCAGTAGTCGAGCGGCGGCATGATGTTTCTCGGCACGTTCTCGCCGGGTCTGACCCTCACGTCGGCAACAACTGCCGGACGGACGAACCACTCAGGCTGGTGGAGCAGGATCGCATAGTTGCCGGGCAGCACGTCAAAGAGTGCATGACCGTCATGGCTTGTAGCCTCGTACGGCGGGGCACCGCAACGCCGGACGTGAGCCTCGCTGCGGCCCTGCTCGCTGAGCCACATGTCGAACTCGTATAGTTCCACAAAGCCAGCCTTGGGTTGGCCGAGGATGCTCGGAATCCGAGCATAGGTCGGCAACCGCTCCAGAGAAGCGGGAGGAGGTTCCGCCGCCGCCACGGACAGACTGACAAGGATTCCGACGACAGAAACGCGTCTTCTCATGAGCGGTGACTCCTCTTGCCGCAGGTCAACGATCGGTCCCGATCAGGAACAGGCATCTTACCAAGTCAGCCGAACAGAGAACATGTGGCTGCCTCTGGGTCGCAAAGGTACCTTGCGTGCCCGCCCTCAGGCGAATCCTTGTTGTACAATAGGGTCGGTCATTCTGACGGCGAACCCGCTTCTTGCGCGGGATAGGAGCGGGACGCGGTTCATTGAAAGAAGTCGCGAGAGATGGCGATATGAAAACACATCGGCACTGTTCTACCGTTGGCCTGCTGGGCCTTTCTTTTCTGGCGATTGTGGTTCCGGCTCGCGGGGCGGCCGAGCGAGTATTGTTCCGCTGGGATTTTGACTCCGTCTCGAAATGGAACGGATGGTCGCCCGGGGGCACCATCAAGAACGTTGAATTCGGGCCCGACGGCGTCAGCTTCGATGCTCTTGGTTCCGACCCGATCATCGTGGGGCCCGAGTTTGAGTTGACGCCGGCCACCAACCAGCAGTGGGTGGTGATCGATCTGGACTGTTCGGCCGCCGGCCGGGCTGAGTTCTTTTTCACGAACAAGACAACGGGCCTCTACGGCGGGTTCGAGCCCAAGTGGGTCAACCTGGCGTTCGTGCCGTCGGCGGGGCGACAGAGCCTGACCATCTGGCCGTTCTGGGGCGTCTTGCAGAAGGTGATTCGGATCCGCTTCGATCCGCCCTCAGGCGTCCGATGCCGGTTGTCGTCCATTCGGATCGTGGATGCGTCGCCATCCGCAGGCCCGCCGGTATGGTCGTTTCACGACGCGGGCGACCCGTGGCGGCCGATGTGCGCCTCCACGGTTGAGCGGACCGGTGAGGGCCTCGTTGTGCGGGCGTCCGCTCCGCAGGCAAGCATTGCGGTCGTGGTCGCGCCTTTTGCTGCCGAACGGCGATCCATCCTGCGGCTGGACGCCCGCTGCCCCGGCGAGGACGTGTTGGGTCTCTACTGGGCGACCGAGGACCAGCCCGGCCTGATCGGCCGGCCCGTTCCCATCACCGGCGGCGACGCTCGTTCGATCGAACTGGATCTCCGCTGTTTTCCGGAGTGGAAGGGGAGGGTGACTCACCTGGCTCTGGCTTTCGGCACGCACGGACGCGAGACCCTTACGCTGCGATCGATGCGCATCGACGAGAACGACGCGACACGTCCGTTCCTGCGGCTGCGCCACATGGGTTTCGAACGTCCGGTCAATCGGCCGGGCCAGGTGGCCGGCGTTCGAGCTATTCTGGAGCATGCGGGCGGTCCGACGATCCCCGCCGGTGTGGCGACGTTCACGGTCGATGAAAACGCCCGTTGTGAGAAGCCCTCCACAAGCATGCCGGCCATCGAACCCGGCAAACGCGCGGAAGTGGGCACGCAGATCATCCCGTCGAAGGCCGGCTCGACCGGCGTCACCTTGCACGCCAATGGCCAGGCCTTCACTTGCCTTCTGCGCATTGACGAGCCGATCACGGACCCGACGCTTCTGGATCGCGGGCCTGATAGGTACGAAGTCCCCAAGCCGAGGCCGGTGAAGACGCGTTATCAGATCGGCATCTATTACTTCCCGGGTTGGTCGCCGGATCAGCTCAGCCGCTGGGAAAAACAGGCCGATTTCCCCGAACGCGACCCGGTGCTCGGATGGTACAAGGAGGGTCTTCCGGAAGTCGCCGACTGGCACATCAAGTGGGCGGTCGAAAACGCCATCTCCTTTTTTGTGTACGACTGGTACTGGCGCGACGGGAAAGAGGAGTTGGGCCAGGGCCTCAATGACGGTTTCCTGAAGGCCCGTTATCGCGACTACATGAAGTTCGCGGTGATGTGGGCCAACCACCCGCCGTTTGCCGGCCACACGCCCGACCAGTTGCTGGCCGTTACCGACTACTGGCTCAAACACTACTTCCGCCAACCGAATTACCTGACCATCGACGGCAAGCCCTACGTGAGCTTCTTCAGTGTCCATGAGTTGCTGATCGACCTTGGCGGGCCGGAGAAGACCAAGGTGGCCTTCGACGCAATGCGTCGGCGCGTTCGCGATGCCGGTCTGGCGGGCCTGCATCTTGCCGCCTGCACCGGGAACGATTCGCACAGCATCGAGACGGTTCAGACGGCCGGCTTCGACTCGATGACCGCCTACAACTACTCGGGTGCCGGGGCCACCATGCCCCAATCCAGCTATCGATCATTCCTTCTGGGCCACGAGTCGATCTGGAAAGCGATGCGGCAGCCCGGAGTGCCGCCCTATGTGCCGCTTCTGACCGTGGGCTGGGATCCCCGTCCGTGGCACGGCCCGCGGACCAACAGCAGGTTTGCCCGTCGCACCCGGGATTTCGCGGAGGCCCTCGGCCGGTTGAAGGTCGACCTGGACATGAATCGCGAGCGGATGGCCATTCTGGAAGCCTGGAACGAGTGGGGTGAAGGCTCATACATCGAGCCGAACGCTGAATTCGGATTCAAGGACCTGGAAGCCATCCGCCGGACGTTTGCCGAACCGGGCGACTGGCCGATCAACATCGGGCCGGATGACGTCGGGCTGGGCGAGAAGTACGACCTGCGCAAAGACAAGAAGTCGGTCGCCCCCGTCGCGTCGAAGTGAACGCGACACCGGCCTGCAAATCGGGTTTGCCGGATGGGCCAAGAGAAACGTGGTCGACGGAGTTTCCGCCCTCAGGATCCGACCATCGGCGATGATCTGCCTTCTGGCAATGACGTCGGTGTACTCATATTGGGTGCAATTCAGCCCATTTCGGCCGGGCATGCAGGACGGCCGGTCAGCCGTGAGCGAAAGCCCGTTTCACGCCATCACCGCCAGCGATTCCTCGACCAGGGCGGCGAGCTGCTGAACGGTGAACGGCTTGGCAATGGTGTTGTGAAAGCCCTGCTGAAGCAGGCTCTGGCGGTCGCCGTCAGTGATGGAGGCCCCGGTGGCGATGACCTGGGTTCCCTGAAGTTCGCCGCGGGCCGCGATAAACCGAAACAGGGCCCGGCCCTCGATGCCGGGCACGTCGATATCAACCAGGACAACGGCCGGCCTGGACTGCTCCATCATCGCACCGGCCTCGAAGGCGGATGCGGCCACCACCACCTCGTAGTCGAAGCGTTCTTCCAGGGTCTTCTCGAGCAGCCTGGCGAGATCCGCGTCAGCGTCCACAATCAGGATGCGGGGACGGCCGGTTTCCAGTTGGTCGAGGGGGATGCCATGAGCTTTCATGAACCGGATGAGCTGCGGCACCGGGATGCGGCGATCCTTGCTTCCGGGGATGCGGTAGCCGCGGAGCTGCCCGGTGTCGAACCACTTGGAGACTGTGCGAGGAGCAACATTGCAGATCCTGGCGACATCGCCGGTGGTAAGCACATCCTTGGGTTTGCCCATCGTTGAATCCCCCGAGGCGCCAAGCGGTCTTGTTGTTTCTGCCACAGCATATGTCGGCCGTTACAGACGCCAGGTTTCGCAGGATCGGCAAATCCCTTGCGGCAGATGCAGACCGATTGCCCGGCAAATGCGGCACGATGCTCAGTGCAACGGGTCGGATCTGGCCGGCACGGCAGTTGGGTCCCCGGCCGCATCAAGGTCCGAAAACGCGATCTGCCGTTGCGGCCTTACGGTTGGCCGGCCAGGAGCGCTTCCACTTCGGCGAGCGTGGGCATCGACGGTTGGGCTCCCATCCGAGTGCAAGCCAGGGCGCCGGCCGCGTTGGCAAAGCGGATAGCTTCGGTGAGCTTCCAACCCCAGCTTCGCGTGACGGCCAAGGCAGCGGTGAAAGCGTCGCCCGCCGCGGTAGTGTCGGCAACGGGGACTGCGAAGCCCGGCACCGCGGATTCGCCTTCGGGCGAGAACACATAGGCGCCGTGTTGGCCCAGTTTGAGCACCACCGACCGGCAGCCTCGCTTGGACAAGGCGGCCGCAACGGCCTGGGGGCTCTTGGTCGCCGACAGGCCGGTCAGTTGCGCCGCTTCGCTCTCGTTTGGAGAAACCACGTCGGCCCTGAGCAGAGGGTCTGACAAGCCGTTCTTGGGTACCGGGGCGGTGTCCAGGATGGTTTCGACGTCATGGCGCCGGCACAGCGCAATGGCGTGCTCGACCGTTTCAAGCGGGATCTCCAACTGCAAGAGGCAGACTTTGGCCTTTCGGATGACCTCTTCGGCAGCATCCACGTCGGCCGGGGTGACCATCAGATTGGCACCCCCAGCCGGCGTGATGGCTTTCTCGCCGCTGTCGGCCACCGAGATGACGGCGACGCCGCTGGCCACTCCCGGGGTCGATTTGACCCAGGTGCACTCCACCCCGTTGGACTTCAGGCCGCTCAACAGGGTTTCCCCAAAGGCGTCGCCGCCAACCCGGCCGATCATCACCGCCTGCTCGCCCAGCCTGGCCACCGCGACAGCCTGGTTAGCCCCCTTACCCCCGGGGATGGTCGCGCAATCCCGGCCGGAAACCGTCTGGCCTCCTGCGGGAATGCAGGGTGTGCGGACCAGCAGATCCATATTGATGCTGCCGACGATGATAATGGGGTTTGAGGCCATCGGATGACGTCTCCTTGCCGGCGGTTGCGCGGTGTCGATAGGACAAACGTCCCCGGTTCGGAACAAACTGCGTTCGTGGTGTTATTGGACCGTCGATCCCTTGACTTGTCCACCGCCATCCAATATCCTGAGCTTTTAACGCTGATTACCCTGAAAAAGAAGGAACCTCACTCGGCGTGTCATCCCCTTCATTGAAACACCACTGTGGGCTGTTCGGTGTCTACGGTCATCCGGACGCCGTCCTGTTGACCTACCTCGGCATCTACGCGCAACAACATCGTGGGCAGGAGGCTGCGGGAATCTGCAGCGTCGGCAGCGGGGGGCCCATCCAGCGCTATGCCAACATGGGGCTGGTCACCACGGTGTTCCACAACAAGCGGATTCTCGACGAGCTGCGCAACCCGCACGCCATCGGGCATGTTCGTTACTCGACCACCGGCTCGTGCCATAACATCAACTGTCAGCCCATCCTGGTGAATTACGCCCGGGGGCAGGTCGCGGTGGCTCACAACGGCAACCTCATCAACGCCGGCCTGCTTCGCAAGGAGTTCGAGGAACAAGGGGCCATCTTCAACACCACCAGTGATTCCGAGGTTATTCTTCACCTGCTGGCCCGGCCGGCCCATCTGGACAGGGCGAACGTCATCCCCCACATCCTTGGGCACCTGCAGGGGGCGTATTCGCTGCTGTTCCTGTTTCCCGACCGGATGGTGGCCGCCCGGGATCCGTTTGGATTCCGGCCGCTGGTCCTGGGAACGCTGGAAAACGGTGGCATTGCCGTTGCCAGTGAGACATGCGCTTTTGACATCATCAACGCCAGGTTCCTTCGCGAGGTCGAGCCCGGCGAGGTGGTGACCATCACGGACAAGGGGATGCAAAGTTCCCGGATCGTGCCGGCAGACGCCTTCCGGCCGGCGTACTGCATCTTTGAACAGATTTACTTCGCCGACCCTGCCAGCGACGTCTTCGGTGAGAACGTCCACAAGGTTCGGCAGGCGATGGGGGCCCAGTTGGCCCGGGAGGCCCCCGTCGAGGCTGACGCGGTCATCCCCATACCCAACTGCGCCCGCTGTGCGGCCATGGGCTATTCCCGCGTCAGCGGCATCCTTTATGAACGCGGCTATACCACCAACCACTATGTCGGCCGGTCGTTCATCATGCCCGAGCAGGTGCAGCGCGACCTGGTGGTGCGAATGAAGCTGAACGTGATCAAGCAGAACGTCCGCGGACGCCGTCTCGTGGTGGTCGAGGATTCGGTGGTTCGCGGCACGACCACGCGTGGCAAGATCGGTGCTTTGCGCCAGGCGGGGGCCAAGGAGATTCACCTTCGCGTGGCCAGCCCGCCCATCCGCCACCCCTGCCACTTCGGAATCGACTTTCCGACTCAGACGGAGCTGATCGCCCACGAGAGGTCGGTCGCCGAGATCCGCGACTACCTCGGGGTTGACTCGTTGCACTACCTGTCGCTCGAAGGCATGCTGAGTTGCGTGAAGCACCCCGGCCGCCACTATTGCACGGCCTGCTTCAGCGGCCAGTACCCGATGCCGGTCGATAAGCAGATCGGCAAATTCGCCCTTGAACGGTATCAACTCAAGATGTTCGAGTGACCAGCCCTTGGGTTCGAATGCTCGAACGGTGACAGGGTCGTTGCCCACAGCCCCTCAGGCTCCAGTCCCCAGGCCCTTTTGTGCCAGGGGCGGTCTGGAGAATTTCGTTCGGCAACGGTATATTGGGTGTTCATGAGTGCAGAACGTGAACCGACGCCAGACCAGCAGCCCGTTCGGGAGGATGTGGCCGCCGAGGCCGTTGCCCCCGAGGTGGCCGACGATGCCTTGACGACCGACTCCGATCCTGCCTGGGCCGAGTCGGGCCTGACCGAGATCGCTCCTGATCCGGAGTTCGCTGCGGACGATCCGGGAGGCAGGCTGAGGAAGATCGTGGGCGGCCGACTGGTTGACGAATCCGATGATTCGGCCGCAGACCCGACGGCCGGCAGGCTGGCCGAGGCCTTGGCCGGGCTTTCGCTGGGAGCGGACGAGGTTGCCGATGCCGGTGCCGACCAGTCAGACGCAGGAACAGGGGCGGAAGACGCCGCGCCGCAGGTCGACCAGCATGAGCTGACCACCGAACGAGTGATCGAGGCGGTTTTGTTTGCCACCGATGCGCCGCTGACGCTGGCCAAGATCGTGTCCATTTTGGGCGTCGGCTCGGCCCGCGATGTCCGCAAGCACATCAATGCCCTCAATCAGCGTTACGACGAGCAGGGGTCGGCCTTCCGCATCGAGATCATCGCCGGGGGCTACCAGATGCTCACCCGCGCGGAGTACAACACCTGGCTGCGGCGGCTGCGGCAGAACAAGCAGGACTCGCGGCTCTCCCAGGCGGCCATGGAGACGCTGGCGGTCGTGGCCTACAAGCAGCCGGTGGTCCGGGCCGAGATCGAGGCCGTCCGCGGCGTGCAGTCGGGCGAAATGCTCAATCGCCTGCGCGAGCTGGGCCTGGTGAAGATCGTCGGCCGGGCCGAGGACGTCGGCCGCCCCATGCTCTACGGAACCACCAAGCGCTTCCTCGAAGTCTTCGGCCTCTCCAGCCTCGACGATCTCCCGGAAGTCGAAGAACTCAAGACCGACGAAGAATAAGCCGCTGGCGCCGGGTGGCATGTCCAGGGCTTTGCGTGGACATGTTCCCCGGTTCGCTGACCGCTGAATGCTGACAGCTTCTCACTTCGCCTTGAACATCCGGTGTGTTGTACCCCCCGGACCGACGCGAACGCGCACCGACCGCAGGCACTTGGGGCAGTTGCCCTCGTAGGCCGTGCCCTCCTTGTTCTTGTAGATCCGCGTGTAGACCCCGCAGCACTCGAACCGCACGCCGATCCACCGTCGCGGGTCGCGCTGGGGACCCTCCGGCTCGGGCGGCTCGCCTTCGATTCCTTTGATGTCCAGGTAATAGGGCGGTTCGTTGGCCATCGTCTTTCTCATCGGCCGGAAGACAGGCCTCACTCCAATTCTGCGGCTTGACGACAGTTACCGTCGAGGGTGGCATGACTTCACGGGGCCACGAAGCGGCTCGCAGGCAACCATGTTGCTGCTGGAGGGTAAATCATGTCCCGTCGTAAAGTTGGGCTCTGCGTCACGTCAGTCGCGGAATGATGTTCGCCCGAAGCCAGGCGCAGGACATGACTGTGAAATGGTCGCCCAGGTAGCCTGCTCGGGCATCGCCAATCTGCCAGGCACGTTGCTGAACCTTGGCCGGCGTGCTTCGCAGGCCGACCATGCCGCAAGCGGCCGTGTGCACGCGATCATTGGTCCCGAACAGGAGCGGTCCAAGGCCGTTGATGAGCCAATCGGGTCGCCCATGTACAGTCAGCACACCTTTTGCCCGCCGGGTCACCTCGGTTATGTCGTAGTCCGGTGACACGGTGCCGTGTAGCGCGACAACTTGTCCAATTGTCGTGGCCGGCGACATCTGTCTGAGCGATTCGAACGCGATGTAGACACCTGTGGAATATCCGACAAGATGGATCGTCGATGCCGGATGCTCACGGCTCAGTTGTTCGATGAATCGCGACAGTCGGACAGCCTTTGCGTCGAGTCGATGCCGTCGCATCAGATCGGGGAGAACCAGAACACTTCCGGCCGCGCGACTCCAGCGATACAAGTACACGGCATCTGTTCGCCCCGCACGCCGAAGCGCCCGGCACAGTGAGTTGAAGCCCCAGACAATGAATAGCCAGCGAACCGGCTCAGCGAACACCACGATGCCGCAACTCGGATCGCCGCTCCCGGCAAAGCGACGCACATCTCGACGATTAAGCCACAAGGCAACGGCCCACGCCACTCCGACCGAGACTGTGATGACCCAAAAGCCGGATATCATCGGGGCGAGTCTCCTACGAGGCCCGCTGATTCAGCACCGAGTTGCGATGGTCGTCGGCTTTCTCAAGGAGCTGGGTCATCTCCTTATTCACCCGGTCTGCCTCGGACCGATCCGCGAAATCGCGGAGGTTGACCTCGACGTTGACGGCCGCCGACTGGGCGGCGGCCAGGCTCATAACCGCCGCCACCTTCAAATCGCCGAGCAGGTATGGGTTGACGCATTCCTTGAGACCATCCAGCAGCGCGAGTACCGCTCCGGCCATCGCGGCGATTTCCATCGGAACGGCCGTCGCCGTGGCCGTTGCCTGCTGCTGTTCGGCCGGGCCGCCAGCCTTGCGCGACGCCGCCAGCCGCTCGTATGCGGCCATGTCCTCGCTCATCAGCTCCGCGAAGACCACCTCAGCCCGATGCAGCTCCCGAATCGCTTCTTGCAGCTTGTCCTCATAGGCGGCGAACTTGGGCTTGCCGACGGTGTACTCAACGACCATCCTCGCCTGTGCGGCGGCCAGGAGTCCGGCCATGGCCGCGACGCTCCCTCCCCCCGGGGTGGGCGTCTTGGCGGCCAAGTCGGTCAGGAACGCCCGCAACGGCAGCGACAGATAGTCTTTGTCAGCGCTCATCGGCGGCTCCCACAGCCGGCATCAGCTCCGTCTCGAAATGTCTCCTTAGCCTCATGCCTGACTCTTCTTGTCCATCGATTCCAGCGTCCGCTGCAATTCCTGCTTGAGGTGGCGAACGCGCAGCAGGCTTTTGACCCGCGTGGTCAACTCAACGCGGTTCACCGGCTTGCTGAGGAACTCGTCGGTGCCGCACTCGGCCGCCCGCTCGTGGTCACCCAACTCGTTCAGGGCCGTGACCATCATGATCTGAATGTCCCGCGTCTGCGGGTCGCTCTTGAGGTGCCGGCAGACCTCGAACCCGGACATCTTCGGCATCATGACGTCCAGCAGGATCAGGTCCGGTTGCTCTCGGGCGACGATGGCCAGGGCCTCCATCCCATTCCTCGCCGGGATGGTGGTCACATTGGGCAGTTCTTCCATGTAGGCACAGAGCAACTCCAGGTTC
>JAUCQB010000167.1 GCA_030372985.1 Phycisphaerae bacterium | reverse complement strand
CGCGCCTTGCGTGCCGGCCTTGAGCAGCGACGGTCGGCCCGGTCGCTCCGCTATCGCTTCCGTCGAGACCCCACCGCATACCTTGCACAACTTGAGTCCCGCCTCCTCAAGCGGACTTTGCCGCCGTAGAAAAAAAGCCTGATCGCAACTTTCGTCATTCCCATGCGTTACAATTGGAGGAGAACAGGTGAGTTGGCCGCCCGGCGGTTGCCATTCGAGCAGGCAGGCTGGCCTTGGCACCTCCTTGCCTTTGTACAAGGGGCCCCGTTGCGGGCGGAAGCGGCTATGAACACCGAGCATGAAACAACGAGCAGCCGCATCGCAAGAGTGCGGGCCGGAGACACCCAGGCGCTGGTCGCGGCGTTCGATGAGTATCGTCTTCGATTGGCCAAAATCGCCTTCTTCCGGCTGGATCAGCGCCTGGCCGGGCGTTTGGACCCCGACGACGTCCTGCAGGAGGCCTACATCAGCGCCGCTCAGCGCTGCGCCCACGTCGAAGGTGACACGGAGTCGGCGTTGTTCATCTGGCTCCGGCTGATCGTCGTGCAGACTCTGGTCGACATGCACCGGCGTCATCTCGGCGCGCAGATGCGTGACGCGGGGCGCGAGATCCCTCTGCATCAGCGGTCGCCTTCCGAGTCAACCTGCCTGTCGATGACCAGATACCTCGCGGCCAGCGTCACCTCACCTTCCCTGGCGATGCGCCGGTCGGAGTTCTCGGAACAACTGCATCATGCTCTCGATCGGATGGACCCCCTGGACCGAGAAGTGCTGGCACTGCGCCATTTTGAGGAACTGACGAACCAGGAAATCGCGGAAGTACTGGGCATTCAACAAAAGGCGGCCAGCATTCGATACGTTCGCGCCTTGCGCCGGCTCAAGGCAATCCTGGATGAAGTGTCGGGCGTGAACCCATGGACCTGATGCGGCGACCTCCGAAGAAGCAGGGGCCGAAAGCGGCGGAACCAGATGATGAGCGAAAACAACAGCGAACGAGACCCCCTTGAGGAGCTCGCGGCCGAGTTCACTGAGCGATGCCGGCGTGGTGAACAACCCTCCGTCGAAGAGTACGCACAGCGGCATCCCGAGTTGGCCGCCGACATCCGCGAGTTGTTCTCGATGATCGTCCAGGTCGAGCACGCCAAGACGACCGGCACCGGACAGCCGCCTCCCGGGCCGGCCGGCACCCAACCGGCCCCGCGGCAACTCGGCGACTTCCGCATCATCCGCGAACTGGGACGAGGCGGGATGGGGATCGTCTACGAGGCCGAGCAGGAGTCGCTCGGTCGACGCGTGGCCATCAAGGTTCTTCCCTCGGAGTATCTGTCCAGTGAATCCCGCCGCCGACGTTTCGAGCGCGAGGCAAGAACCGCCGCACGGCTGCACCATACCAATATCGTGCAGATCTTCGGTGTGGGCGAGCACGACGGACATCCATATTTCGTGATGCAGTACATACGCGGTGTCGGGCTTGACGCCGTCTTCCGCAGCCTGGCAACCCGGAATATGAGCACGCGTTCGAGCGGCAGTCAGCAGGCCGGTCCCAGCCTGGCCAGTTCGGACCTCATCCAAGTGGCACGAGCATTGCTGGACTCGCGGACACTGACCGCTCCAGCAAGCGCGGATGCTATCATCGCGGAAACCGATTCTGCTGGACGCGCGGCCGCGTCAACGGGCAAACCGTCGGCGTGCCCGCCCGTGTCACCGGCCGGTGCGCCCGCCGGTCGCAGCGCCAATGGCTCGCCGGCCTCTTCTCTGTCCGGCCCAATGGCCTATTGGAACAACCTCGCCCGACTCTTTGCCCAGGCGGCCGATGCGCTGTCGTTTGCCCACCAACAGGGCGTCCTTCACCGCGACATCAAACCCGCCAATTTGCTGCTCGATGCAGATGGCATGCTGTGGGTGACCGACTTTGGCCTGGCCAAGACCGAGGACTTCGCGGAGCTGACGCAGGCAGACGACGTCGTGGGTACGCTGAGGTACATGGCTCCGGAGCAGCACGAACGCCGTTGCGACGTGCGCAGCGACGTCTACGGGCTGGGCATCAGCCTGTATGAATTGGCGACGCTTCGACCGGCGTTCGTCGAGAAGGACGGCGGCGGCCTCAAGGCGATCCTGTCAGAGCCGCTGTTTCCGCCTCGCCGCCTGTGTCCGACCATGCCCCGCGACCTGGAGACGATCATCCTCAAGGCCGCCGCCCGCGAGTCGCAGCACCGTTATTCGTCGGCCGCTGAATTGCGCGATGACCTTCTTCGGTTCGTCAGCGACCTTCCGATCCAGGCCCGGCGGATCTCGGCACCGGAGCGGCTGTTTCGCTGGGCCAGGCGGAACCCGGCCCTGGCAACCGCCGCGGGCCTGATTCTTGTCCTGCTGGTCTCCATCGCCGCCATCAGCTCCACCGCCTACTTCAAGGTCCACAAGGCCAACCAGGTCACCCACGTGCAGATGGAGCGCGCCCAATCCACGGCCGACCTGGCCGTGGCTGCGATCGACGCCATCTTCGAGGAGTTCGCGCCGGTGGGCCCGGCGGTCTCACAGGAACTCAGCCTGGATGGCGCGGAGGATGGCACTCTGGTCGTCAAGGTCCCACCCGTGCTGTCCCCCGAAACGGCGGCATTTCTGAGAAGAATGCTGTCGTTCTATCAGGAACTCGCACGACAGGAAGGCAATGCGCCTGCACTCCTTCTCAAGATGGCGGCCGCCCAGCGGCGCGTGGGCGACATCTACAGCCTGCTCGGCCAATATGAAGCCGCGAGGACCGCATACGAGGAGTCAACCGTTCAGTACGAACGGCTTCGTGAGACGGCTTCCGACGACGGCCGTCTCGACGTCGCTCTGGCACGGGTCAAGATCCAACTGGGACAGACATTCGCGGCCGAAGACGAGATGCCGCAGGCCGAGGAGCCATATGAGGCGGCTCGCCAAATCCTGCAAAGCAAGCTCGACGCCGGGTCCGCCTCAGAGGAGGTTCGGTTTGAGCTTGCCCGGGCCTGCTACATGCTCACGAACCCCATGGGCGCCGCCGTGCCAATTCACCCCATCGAGCGCCCTCGCGACGGGCGACCTGATCCTGCCGGACAAGGCCCTGACGGTCCGCCGCGCGGACTCGGCAGGCCCCCGGAACTGCTTCCGCCGGACGGGCCGCCTCCGCCCGAACCTGAAGGTCGTCTCCCACCAGGCCCGCCACCGAGGAGTCAACCGCCGGATCGAGGAGATCGACGCCGCGACGGGGGCGAGAGCCGCGCTCGTTTGCAGCAGGCCATCGAGCTTCTGACCGGCCTGATCGCGGAAAAGCCGCGGGTTCCCGAATACCGCCATCTGCTGGCGCTGTGCCTGCGTGAACCACCCGGCCCCCGACGAGTGGCTTCGCGGCCGGCCGACAACGGACCTGTGGAGCAGGCCGTGGCGATCCTCGAGGACTTGGCCTCCGAGTATCCGCACATACCGCAGTACCAGTTCGATTTGAGCGAAACCTACGCCATGCAAGCGCGATGGGATGGTTCGGCAAATCGACTGGAGAAGGCCGTGGACATCATGCAGTCCCTCGTCAGTCAATGGCCGAACGTGCCGAGCTACCAGTTCTCGCTCGGACGGCTGCATCTGCGACTCTGGGATGAATGTATGCGGGCAGGTCGCCCGGACGCGGCCTTGCCCAACCTGCAACGGGGCATCGAATTGCAGGCTGATCTGGCGAAGCGGTATCCGTCGGTCCCGAGTTACGCCATGGCCACGGCATTCTCCGAACTGACCTTGGCCCAGTGGCAGCAAGAACGGTCCAGGCATGATGAGGCCCGGACGCTGCTCGAATCGGCGGTGCGCCGCCTGGATCAACTGACAACCACCGAGGGGCACAAGCCTCACGTGAGAATGCTGGCGGCCCAGTGCTATGAGCAACTCGCCCGCGTGTACCGCAGCCTGGGCAAGGAGGATCTGTCACGAGAAGCCGAGCAGAAGTCAGCGGCTCTTCGTCCACCCCGCCGCCCCGGACCCCCGGGCGAGCCGGATGGCCCCCGCCCGAGGTCAGGCGGCGGTATCTGATCAGGCCGTTACGTGCGCGTCCAGTACCACACGGTCACCACTCCATCACTCTTATCACAGGAGTGCGAGATGGTGATCAGGTGTTCGGGGCCGACTTGACTGGCAAAATCGGCGGCCTGCTCAAACAGATGCTGCCAACTGGCCAACGACCCTCGAAAGACCTCAAAAGCGACTCGCATCAGATCATCTCCCATTCATTCCTGCTCGCGGTGTGTGTGGACACCGTAGGGCATGGTCGGAGCCACCGAAGGGGGCGGAGACCTGCCGGTCTTGGCGCTCCCCTGCCTCCACAGCAGGTGGGGCACCCGATAGGTTTCGGTCGGTTTTCGCACACATTTAGACGCCTGTCTGACCTCGTTGTTTGAACTTCAGCGGCCTGTCTCCCGTCCTCAACTGGGTCGACGGGCAAATGTCGGTCAGCACGCACTCGCGGCAGCGCGGATTGCGGGCCTTGCAGACCTGACGGCCGTGGCGGATCAAAAGGATGTGAAATGCGTAAACCCGCTTCGGCGGGCAAGCCGGTTCGAGGATCTTGTGGGCATCCTCGGCCGTTGCATCGTCGGGGATCAGCCCAAGCCGCCAGGAAACACGATGCACGTGCGTGTCGACCGGCAACGCGGGCTTGCCGAGGTTGAAGAGCAACACGCACGCCGCGGTCTTCGGCCCGACGCCCGGCAGGTCCAGCAGGTACGCCCGGGCCCGTTCCATCGGCCGGCGGCGAAGGAATTCGAGCGACAACCGGCCGCGGTCCTTGTGAATGAACCGCAAGATCGCCTGAATGCTGCGGGTTTTCTGTCTGGCCAGCCCACCCGAGCGAATCGCCCGCTCAACGCGCTCGGCCGGGGCGTCCATGCACGCCTTCCAGGTCGCAAATGCACGCTTGAGGCCGCGAAACGCCGCGCCCGAGTTAACGTCGCTGGTGTGCTGCGACAACACCGTCTCGATCAGCCCGTCCAGCGGCCGACCCCACGACCGCCATCGCTGCGGACCATGGAACCGCTCAAGAAGGCGGGTGACCAGCAGGATCTTGGAACGCAGCTCGGCGTTCGGTCGCATGATAATCCCCCCAGTTGCGTAAGAAGCAACGCGGGTGTCGAGAACAGGGTGTCTCGATCGGGCGTTTCTCGCCGAATCACCGCTGTCTCGGGAGTTCACCGGCGGCGAGATTCATGGGCGACGGCAGAACAGGGCCCATTTTCAATTCTACATTCAGAATTCCGCATTCCCCAGCGTTGCCGTATGCCACGCTGGGGTTCAGTGCCTCGCAAGGAAGTCGTCAAGATTGCAGAACAGTCCCGAAAACAACTTGACGGCTGCTAATCCTTCGTCTACATTCCCTACATCTGTAGGATAGAGCAGGAGACGAGAGGAAAACTGAGCGAGAAGAGAACGGCGTCAGAGTGATTCGTTAAATAAATCATCCTGACCTTTCTCGATCACCTTTTTCGATCCGCTCCGACACTCATCTCCGCCCCCAGCCTTGCACAAGCCGGGGCGATCGCGATCCCTCGTTGGCCGAGGTCGGGATGAAGTCGGTGCTCAGTGTGACGCGGGCACGCACCGCATTGGCAGGCCTGATGTTTGCCTCCCCGTTGTTCAGATGGCCGATGTCCAGGCCGGGCTCGCTGAAGAAATAGAAGGGCAGGGGACCGTAGCCATCTTTGCCAGGGGCATTCTGCGGCGGGAAAGTGTCGGCCGGCAGATCGTAGTACCCCGATTGACTGAGAGGTGAAACCGAATCGCCGGAGATACCGCCGATGGAAACATCGTACACGTACATGTCCACGAAGCCGATGACCTCCCAATCTGCCGAAGGATCGACGACGGGATCGGTCCAGGCAACGGTTCCGGGCGGTGATTCGTGGTTGGCATCGACATCCTGGCATCGCAAGCCGTCAGGCCCTCTGACCGCAATGATCGGCACCTTCACTTTCCATACCGGCGTCTGGTCGGTCACATCGTCTTCGGGAACGACAAACAGCCGCGCCACAACTCCGTTTCTGTCCCAATGCCATCGGATGCTTTGCACGTACTCCCAGATCGCGTTGGCCGGCTCCCATTCTTCGTAGGTGGCGTAGTCCTGCAGTTCCGGCCTGGGATCGCTCGCACCGAACATCTCGAAAAGATCGCTCAGCGACCATTCCCAGGTGGTCGGATCCTCGTCGCCGTCAAGCCCTATCCTCGCCATCTCGTTTTCATCCCACCACGACGTGAGATCTGCCGCCGCCGGCGCGGGTGCGCCCCATTCGACGTCGAGTCTGCCCTGCTTGGGCGTCACACAAAGATCATCGCCGCGGGTGGCGCATTGAAGTTTGACCCTGCGCGAGGGGCAGAGGCCATAGTCCCAGATGTAATCACCATTTACCCAGTCCCACTCCTGTTCCTCAACTGCGGGGTCGGGGTGTCCGAGAAAGCCCACGTGCGTGGTCAGATGCAACCCCATTCCACCTTCTGGCACTCTTGACGAGATCGTGACCTCAACGTGGTTCTTCTGGATGGTTCCCAATTCGGTTTGATCCATGGCAGGATGGGTGGTATCCGCCATTCCGTTGTTGCTGATCTGGTTCCATACGCGTTCCTGGGCGGTGGCCTGCGTGATGCCTGACGGCAGGATGTGATATCCTTCACCCAGCCTCGCCTGGACCGTTCCCGGGCCGTCGATCACGGACAGAACCGATTCCTCGCTGAGGCCAAGCAGTTGCTCGGCTCTTTCGGGAAGCCCGACCACCCCGGTATGATCGCTGGCCATGATTTCCGTTTTGCCAAACCAACCGATCCCGTAAGTGGGGTAGTCGTTGTTTCCACCCTGGAACGGTAGTTCCGTGTTTGACGAGAACCATTCCTTGAATGGAAGCCCCGGAATATAGTTGCCGAGATCATTTACCATGATGCCGGACCAGTCCCAATACAACCCGAAGCCTCCCCAGTGCATGCGATGATAGCAGAAGTAGTCCACACCCGGGTTGGCGTCGAAGTCGCCAAGATAGGTGCCGCGGGTGTCGTCCGGGTCCGTAGACGGGCTGTAGTAGTCTGCGTAGTAAGACGCCCCAAGCGGGCGCAGATCCTCTTCGCTCCAGAGGTATTCGTCCCCGTGTTGTTCGTACTGACAACTGCAAGGTGTATACGCCCACATGGGATAATTGTTGCAGGTGGACACTTCTCCCTCGCAGTAGCGGGCGGCCTCGGTGAAGATGCGGTCGGTCACGGCCATCCGCGGCCCCTGGAACTCACCGTACTCGTCCAGCAGCGAGCAGACGGGGATGGCGAAGGGGGCGACCATGACCTCGT
>JAUCQB010000166.1 GCA_030372985.1 Phycisphaerae bacterium | reverse complement strand
TGCGAACGACAGGATCGCATAGGCCGGCATGACCCGCCAGCAATACTCGGCGACGCGCATCGCCACGATCGCCACCAGGGCCACAAAGATGAATCGAAGCACGTGCAGCACCATGGGATCTCTCCTTGGAATGATCAAAGATGATAGAGAATGAATAAGGCACGAGAGACCACTCCCGGCTATGAATCAACAACTGTATCAATCATCGGCGGAGCGGGCGAGTAAGCCGAATTCTGTTACCCTTGACACGTGACCGCGGGCTTCGCCCGCCGGCTTTCGGCCGCGATGCGAAGCATCGAGTCACGTGTCAAGGGCGGCGATCATTCGTCTGGGCGGCCTGTTGCCAGACCGCTCGAGCACCCTACCCGCAGCTCAAACGAGGCGGGCCGCCTCTCGCTGCCTATTGGGGCTTGCTGGCGGTGGGGTTTGCCCTGCCGTCGCGGTCACCCGCAACGCGGTGCGCTCTTACCGCACCATTTCACCCTTACCCTTGACATGCCGAATCAGGCTTCGCCTGAGACCGCTGCACGGCCGGTCTCGCGAAGCGAGACGCGGCATGTCAAGGGCGGTATGTTTTCTGTGGCACTTTCCCTCGGCTCGCGCCGGGTTGCCGTTAGCAACCACCGTGCCCTGCCCAGTTCGGACTTTCCTCCCGACCGACGCCACAGCGCCGGCCGAGCGATCGCCTCGCCCACTCCGCCATCCTGATTCTACCACACGATGCGTAGTTCGCAGAGACGGGTGATGGCCGCGTCCCCTCCTCCTGCAAGGCGTGGTCCGGACGTCTGCCCCGACGGCCTCCCTGATGGCATCGGAAATCGGAAGCGAGCAGGAGGGCGCACAAAAAAGGCCTGGTCGCGGGTAGAAGGGCAAGGGGGGATTGCCCATCCGTGTGGGGTGCGACCAGGCAATTCCAGACGGCCCTGATGCTCCTGGAGCCTCGTGCCGTTGAGCGGGCTCGTTCATGGCGACGCGCGCCTCTACCACGGCCGCTTCAGCCATACAGAAAGGGCAGACACCCAAACAAGCAGGACACCCCCGATCGGCCTCGTTCACTTTCATTATCCATCCAGGCCATGCTCGGAGTCAAGAAAAGATTTAATTTGAAACCATTTATGGCTAATCCTAGCCATTCGGAGGTTTGTCGCCCCGCGGAGTCCCTTTGTCTCCGCGCTTTGCCGGCCCGGCAGGACTGGGCACTGCTGGGAAGATCCCAGGCCAGACGGCCGGTCGTCAGTTGACGAGGCAAAGCG
>JAUCQB010000165.1 GCA_030372985.1 Phycisphaerae bacterium | reverse complement strand
TCGGAGATGTGTATAAGAGACAGGGGCTGATCGCCGCGATCGTCGCAGGACCGGGTCTGGCTCTGCTGCTGATCAGCAAATGGCGAGCAGAGACCCTTTCGGGCGCCCAGGAATTCATGGTCGGCGTGCTGCCCCTCTTCATCGTGGCGGCCATGGCTGCCAGGATGTCACAGCGTGCCGACAAGCCGCCCAGGACGGCTCCTCCTGTTGAGACAGCACCCGAGTTGCCCGGAGGAGCCGAAGGGCTGATTTGGGTGCTGCTGGTCGTCTGGGGAATTGCCACGGCCCTCGCCGGAACGGGCTGGGTGACCTGCCGACACATCGCCGCCCGAGACTGGCCCTCGGCTCACACCCAATGGGGTTGGTATCTCCTGGTGCTGGGGCTCGGCACGGCGGTCGCCTGGCAACACGCCCGACATCAGACCCGTTCCGCCTCGGGTTGCGGGATGGCGGCATGGACCGCCGGCCTGGGAGCCGGAGCCGCATCCGTCCTGGCCTCCTTCTACCCCGGCAGGCCGTGGTCTGAATTGCTGCAGCTTCTCCTCCCCGGTTTGACCTTTGGATACGCCCTTCACTACGCCGAGCTGGCTTGGCTGGCACGTTCCGGCAGCGAGACCCAGGGTTTTGCTCAACTCGTTAGCGCCGTACTCGCCGGGCTGGCCGTAGGCGTCATCGCCGGGCGATGGTGGGCGCTGGAGGCCCTCGGGCCGGTGGGCATGATGACCGCCGGGGCCCTTATCATGATGGCCCTGGGGGGCATCGTTCAAATCTACGAGGAGGACCGCCCCGCCCGCATCCGTCACCAGCGCCTTGCCCTGGTGTTCTCGTCTCTGGCCGCTGCCATCATTCTCTTCCCGGCGGCCACACGGAGATGGGACCGATGGGAAGCGGCGCGCGTGGCCCCACCCCTGCCAACCGATTTGACCTGGTTAGCAGCGGCCGAACTGCCTTCAGCGCGGCGCATCTGCCTGGTCGGCGTCGACGGCGACTCCTCGGCCCGATGGGCTGGGCTTGGCAAAGCGAGGGTCGACATCATTCCCAACGCCTGGGCCGGACCGGTCCGGGGCATTCGACCCCGGTTACCGGGAAGAACGCGATTCCTGGACGCGTCTGCCTTTCGAGCGTTGCGGCTCGAGCACGAACTCTACGACCTCGTCTACCAGCAGGGCCCATCGAGCGCAAGAACGGACGGCTGGGCCGAGTATTCGATCGAATGGCTGAGCCGGCTGGCCTCGCTCACGATGCCCGACGGTGAAATCGTGCTCGACGTGACCCTGAAAGGGATGAATCGTCAGGCCATCGCGACCATCATCGCCACTCTCCAGCACGCCGCGAGCGCCCCTGCCACGTGGTCGCTGGTGTCCGTGGCCGGACAGCCCACGATACGCCTCAAGACCATCCACAGGGCCTCGATCCCGGCCGCCCCCGCCGATCCTACGTGGGCGACCGCCGATGTGATTGTCGCCCTCGCTTCCGACCGGCGGGTTCATTCGATTCAGCACGACAGACTCACCCCGCTACTGCGGAAAAGTCCGCCGCCGTCCACGGACGACTTGATACGCTGGCTTGAGTCCTGCCGTCCGAGCACCGCAACCCAAGAGGCCCTGACCCGACAATAGAACTTCATGAGAGGGCAATGCCGAGCACGATCTCGTGTCCGAGGGCGCGCGGTCACGCCCGACGCTTGCCGTATCAGCGGAGTACCGCTAGAATGAATGGTCCGCGGGCACCCAACCGACGCCGCGGCTAGAAAGATCTGTATGCAGGTCAACCTGTTGTGCATCGGCGATACGGTCGGCCGGCCCGGACGGTTCGTTCTATCGCAGATGCTCCCCAAACTGGTCGAGCAATACGACCTTCACTGCATCATCTGCAACGCCGAAAACGCGGCCGGCGGTTCCGGCCTGACCCACCAGCTTTACGAGAAGTTCCGGCGTTACGGCGTGCACCTCATCACGCTTGGCGACCATGCTTTCCGACGCCAGGAGATCATCCCCGTGTTGGAACGGGCCCAGGACATCGCCCGGCCGGCCAACTTCGCCCAGGCCGCTCCCGGCAAGGGGTGGGCCGTCCACGAGACGCGGCAGGGACCGAAAATCGCGGTGATTACCGTCCTCGGCCGCCTGTACATGAAGCCCCCCACGGATTGCCCTTTTCTGGCGATCGAGAAGGCCCTGAGCCAGATCCCGCAGGATGTGAGAATCATCGTGATCGACGTCCACGCGGAGGCCACCAGCGAGAAGATCGCGATCGGCTGGCACTTCGACGGCCGGGTCAGCGTGGTTTTCGGCACCCACACGCACATTCCGACGGCCGATGAGCGTATTCTCCCCAATGGAACGGCCTACATCACCGACGTCGGGATGACGGGTCCTTACGACTCCGTGCTCGGACGGCGAAAGGACCGCGTGCTCAAGGCCCTGCTCACCGGCCTGCATGTTCCCTTTGATGTGGCCACCGACGACATACGACTGTGCGGGCTGCTGGTCAGCGTCGATTCGGCGACCGGTCGGGCCACGCACATCGAACGCATCCAGGTCAACAGCGACGCGTCTGTTTCCGACTCCGGCGCCGCCGGCGACGACTGAGTGCGTGCCCCCGGGGCTGAAGCGGCAGCGGCATCTTGCCTAGTCTCGTCTCGCGGTACAATCCAGGACGGCGTCCTGAGTGACGTGAGGAATAGGTCGTGCGCGAATGCCGGCCGGCCGATCTTGCGGGGCGCGATGCGAAGCCATACCATCCTCTGTGATGGAATTGCCGCGTCCTGCGTTTGATCCGGATCGCATGGCCGTCGCCAAGGCCAAGCCGGCGGTCCCGCGAGAAGTCACCGTCTCGCAATTGAATGCCTTGATCAAGCTGATCCTGGCGGACTCACTGCCGGGAACCATCTACCTCGTGGGTGAAATCAGCAACCTCAAGCGGGCCGACAGCGGGCATGTGTATTTGACTCTCAAGGACAATCGCAGCGAGATCCGGGGTGTCATGTGGCGATCGGCGGCCTCCGCGATCAAGTTCAAGCCGGCCGATGGCCTGGAAGTCATTGCCACCGGCCACGTGGAGGTCTACGAGCCGCGCGGGCAATACCAGTTCATCATCCGCAAGCTTGAGCCTCGCGGAACCGGGGCCCTCGAACTGGCCTTCCGCCAATTGCACGCCCGACTCGCCAAGGAAGGGTTGTTCGACCAGGCCCGCAAGAAGCCGCTGCCTCGCTTCCCACAACGAATCGCTGTGGTCACCAGCCCGACCGGGGCGGCCATCCGAGACATCCTTCGGACCCTGCAACGCCGCTTCCCATGCATCAGGGTGCTCATCCATCCGGTGCGGGTGCAGGGAGAAGGAGCGGCCGAGGACATCGCAACGGCAATCCGCCGTCTGAACGAGCAGTCGACGGCCCTGGGGGGTATCGACGTGATGATCGTCGGACGCGGCGGCGGCTCACTGGAGGACTTGTGGGCCTTCAACGAGGAAATCGTGGCCCGAGCGGTGGTCGCCAGCCGGATCCCGATCGTCAGCGGAGTCGGCCATGAGGTGGATACGACCATCTGCGATCTGGCGGCCGACCTTCGGGCCCCAACCCCCACTGCGGCGGCCGTCGCGGCGATGCCCTCCGCCCCGGAGATTCTCAACGGCCTGGACGACGTGGCCCGACGGCTTGGCCGGGCAATGAATCATCGGGTGGCATTAGCTCAATCGCGTCTGGCCGGCCTTGAACGGTTGGAGTGGTTCCGCGATCCGCTGGCGATTCTTCATCGTCATGAACAAAGGCTTGACGAAATCGCCTCGCGGCTGCGACTGCTGGTGTCACGGCGAACCGCCGATGCACATCGCCGACTCAACCAACTGGAGGCACTGCTGGCCTCGATCCAGCCGAGAGCTTTTCTGCAACAGGAGCATGCCCGCCTGGTTCGCATCGCCTACCGGCTCAACTGGGCCTTGCAGCAGCAGGTCCGACGGTCGGAACGGCGGCTGGATCAGGCTCGCGAGGCTCTCATGGCCGCGACGCCGGCCATCCTGATCGGCCGGCATCGGCAGGACCTGCAGGCCTTCGAACACGCCCTCGATCAGGCCGTGCGGCATCGCCTGGAGAACATTCGCGATCGGCTCGATTCGCTCGAAACCCGCCTGCAGGCCACCAGCTACCGCAGTACGCTGGCACGCGGGTTCACCATCACCCGGCGGTGGCCGGATCGGCAAGTCATTACCAACGCAGACCAGGTCTCCATCGGTGACGACGTCATCACCGAAACTGCACAAGGCGAGTTCACGAGCCGGGTCGGCCCGCGGCCGGACAATGGGTGAGATCTCGCGGCCGCATCACGAGTCGGAGATGCCGAATTGAGAATGATCGGAACGGCAGGCCCTTGCACCACTCTGTCAGTGTTCATCGCCGGCGCAGGAAAGCGGCCGACCCGCACAAAGTCGGCCGCGCGGTAGCGCCTGGTAAACTATCGCCCCTCACAACCTGCCGAAGACCCGGCGGAGTATCAGTGTCGTCGCCGCATCAGGGCCATGCCCATCAGACCCGCCAGCGTGGCCACCAGGGCCGAAGCTGTGCCGGCACCGCAGGTGCCGACCAACGGAAGCGGCAAGGGAGAATCGCCCCCAATGGGATCGTTCGCGCTGGCGCTCGGGGACGGCCCGGTAACCGTGATGGTCTTTGTCACCCGCTGGGTCGCACCGAGATTGTCAGTCACTGACAGCGTGGCCACATAAACGCCCTTGGCCAAGTAGACATGGTCGATCGCCTGGCCGCTGCCGCCCTGGCCGTCGCCGAAATCCCAGCCATAGGTGATGATCTCGCCGTCGGGGTCTTCCGCGTCGGCCTGGAACAAAACCATCAATGGAGCGTCACCCTTGGTCGGCGTGGCGATGATGCGGGCCGTCGGCAACTGGTTCGGCTCAGACAGGACGACAACTTCCGCCACCGCCTGAGCGGTTTCGGCATTGTCCGTAACACCTGAGAGCGTCACCACGTAGGTGCCGGGCTCATCGTAGGTATGGGTCACATACGCACCGTTCCCGGTTGTCTGGTCACCGAAGTTCCAGTTAAAGAGCACAAACTGGCCGCCGGACGGGTCGACGCCACCTCCGGCAAACCCCACCAGCAGCGGCGCCACACCAATCTTGGGCATCACCGAGATCGAGACCTTCGCCACGTCGGTAACCGGCGGCGGCGGCTCAATATCGAGGCTCTTGCCAGTCGACAAGGCAAAAGCCACACGGACATCGGTCAACTCAAGACCCGCCGTCCCAACGCCTTCGTACGGGTCGTATGCATCTGGCACAAGCTCGAGAAACTCATCGTCACCGGTACCCATGACGCCATCCGAGCCCACGCCCCCCTCGTCTGCGACTCCATTGCCGCCGGTATCGATCAAACAGGCGACGTCGTTCGAGTTGTCGGTGTGCCACAAGCCGAGCGTGTGAACGGCCTCATGCGCGGCAATATTGCCCACCACCCGGCCGACGGCATCGATGATGCTCAAATTGGGCGAGCGCGGAATACCGTTGACGGAATCCCAGAAGAAGGGATCAAACGGGTCGTCCGGGTCCACGGGCTCGGGCCAACTCAGATAGTCCAAAAGGACCACGGCCGTCTCCTCGGGGGCAAAATTGCCGGGATCAATCGACTGGGCAATCCCGAGCGTCGCGATACCCAGTTCATACATCGAACCGCCGATGATGATTCGGCTCACGTTGGGCTGGCCCCAGGGATCGACGTGATCGCGGCTGTTGCGGACCTCGAAATCCATATGACCGTCGATCAGATCAATATCCCGATCGCCGTTCAGGTCCGCCCTGCGGATGTTGTCGAGTCGCTCCTGAAAGTTCGCAACCACCGCATCAACCACGGCCGCCTCGTCGGCCCGTGTCAGGCCCCAGCCGGTCAGGAAATCACGCATGGGGGAAAGCGTGGTCAGGTACCAGCCGTATCCAAAAACCTCGACGGCATTGAAATCCTCAACGCCATCGAAATCGAGAAAGAGTATCTGGGTGGCACCGACCGCCTGGTGCTCGTGGGCCGGCCGCCTGAGCACGATGTTCAGCTCGTAGTCACCTCTGCGGCTCGACTCGGACGAAGTCACCCGGACCAAATAGTCGCCGGTCTCCGGTGCGATCCACGCCAGGGCTGCGTCCCACCGGTAGAACCAGTAGTAGGGCGTCTCGATCCGCGGCAGTGGAGACGCGGGGGGATATATCGAGGTACTCCCGCCGTCGTCATCGTTTTCAACAAGCACCTCCTCCGTCAGATCGCACACTGCCACGACGGAGTCCAGGCCCAGATCCGGGCGAAAATCATATGGATCACGGTTGGTCGTCACCGCCAGTCCGACGACATCGCCTCTGTTCACAAAGATGCGGTAGAAATCGACGTCATCACCCTGCTCGATGCTCCCTTTTATCGTCGCGTCGACCTCGCTGCCGATGGATGAACTGACTGGCACCACCTGGGCCTCCGAGGCGGTCGCGTTGGGCTCGATCTCCTGCAGGTCCACGACCACCTCCTTCTGAGCCTCGGTCTTGAGCTGAGATGGAGCCTGCGTGCGATAGGGATACCGGCACCACGGCAGGTCAGGAGACAATCTCGCCGGCGGGAACGGCCCCGTGGGACGTCCAAACGGAGAGTCCGGCGGGAAACCCGTCGGCACCTCCTTGGCCCACGCGGCGGCGAAGAATCCGCCAAACGCCGTCGCAAGGGCTGATACCAGGATCAACCCTCGCATCCTCGCGCTACTGCTGCTTGTCTTCTGCGACATGATCATGTTTCCTGTCAGTCATACACGGTTCGATCATCGCTGTGCGGGGCGATCACCCCACGGCTGTCGGCGCCCCCTGCACACTCACTTACGCCATCAGTTCCTCGGCGTGATCGGACTCGAGAAACCGTAGATCAGGTAAACTTCGCCCGCGTCGGTTTTCCCATCCGGATCGGCAAGCACGGAAGACAGCAGGATATCGTCGAATCCGTCGCCATCCATGTCGCCCGCACTGCTGATGCCGCTGGCGAGCAGACCGTCCTGGGTTGAGCCGCCGCCCAGATGGTCGCCGCCCTTCTTTCCGACGACGACGATTCCAGGCAGATTCTCGGTGCCGATCTGATCCAGACTGATGGTGCCGGTCAGATGCTCGCCGCCGAATACGATGTACACCAGGCCCGCCCCGGCGAGGTCGTCAGGCGTGCCGTTGCCGTCGAGATCATCGGCGGCCCGGTCGCCGTCAAGGTCAAGACCGATCGAATCCAGGACGCCGTCGCTATCGCTGTCAAACATCGGACTGGCATCCGGGGCCGTAATCATGATGTCTGCGACGCCGTCGCTGTTGATATCTCCGGCGTTCGCGACCGCGCTACCGACATGCCCGTTGGCCTGGATGCCGGAAATCACCATGCCATGTCCCTGGTCGCGAAGTTGCGGGATGGTAACGCCGCCTTGCGGGCTCAACAGGTTCTGGCCGCCGAAGAGAAGGAACACTTCGCCGGCACCATAGTGGCCGCCCGAGGAGATGTATGGACTGCCGATCAGGAGATCGGGATAACCGTCGGCGTTGTAGTCATCCTTCAACTCATCGATTCGCGGGCCGACGCCGGCAATCGAGGTACCCAGCCGCTCACCCGGCCGGCCCAGAATCATCAGGCCGTTCAGCCGGTTCAGATTGCCGGGGTTCAACTGCAGCCGCTCGAGCAGGTAGTCGGACTCGATCTCCGGCTGGCGGCGGTAAATGACATACACCGCGCCCCGATCGCCGTTGGTCCCCGCCCCGCCGACCGCGAAGTCGTCCACTCCGTCATTATTGATGTCCAGCAGGCCGGTGACGTCGCCGATGTGATCGCCCGGCATACCGATGATGTGGAACGGCCGGGACATCTCAAAGGCCACGTCGCCCGGCTGCAGGTAGAGACTCGTTGAATAGAAGCAGCGGCTGTAACCCACATCCTGGATGATGTAGTTGTGCGGGGCCGGAGCGGAGGAGTTGTCAGCAACGGTGACGTTCCCGTCGTCGTCGGTGCTCGTGAAGCCCTGCGAGTTCCACAGGTGCTTGTAGTCCGGCACGCCCGGCCGCTTGAGCTGCAACATGTACACGGTTCCTGAGTCGGGCCGATCCGTTGCCAGCGGGTCAAGACGCAAGGTGGTGATGTCGGCTTTCTCTGCGGTGCGATTTGGTGCTCCGATGAGCAGGAAATCGCCCGAAACCGAGACGGAGTGGGCAAAGCGGTTGGCCGTCGTCGGAGGATCGGTGAACAATTGGGTCGTCGTCTGCCCCAGAATCCGGCAGCCGAACGGTTCAAGCGCGGTCGCGATTCGCGTGGTCGGACAGTAATCCGTGTACTGACCCAGCACATTGCCCGGGCCGCACTCGGGAGCGTCCAGATCGGGCAGATCGTCGTAGTAAAAGCCGCTTCCGAGGACCCGCATATAGCCCGCGTCCGGGAAATAGCCGAACGGATGGACCGGATCGCCATTGGCGTCGGTGTATACCGAACCGCAACTGAGAAGGCGACCACCGACAAAGTAACCGCTCGTCGGCCCCGGCGGGGAGTCAATCTGGCTGAGGCTGAGCGTGTCACCATAAGGAATCATCAACGCCAGATCGGGATAGATCAGTCCGCCAACGGGTATGGGATCTGCCAGACGCGGCGGGTCGATGCCTCTGCCTGCATTCGACCAACTGAGGCCAAAGATCGGGAACACCGTCTGCGTCATGGTGTCCTGCATGAAGCCTTCGCCGGGGAAGAAGGCGGTATCGATGATGCCGTCGGAGGGGTCGTGTTCATCCGTGCAGCAACCGGGGATGAAATTCTCGACCGCGGGGAGGTCAAACCGGTCATTACCCTCCACCACGTAACCCATGTTGTTGAACACCTGCCCGACTTCCTGCAGCATCATCACGCGATCGAAGTGCCGGCTCAACTGGACGCGTGAAGCCACGAGCGGGTTGGTGCTGGACACGATCACCACGCCGCCGCGCAGGAAGTGTCCGTTGTTCTCCAGGCGCCCGAGAGCCTGCTCCGGAGCCGGATGCGTTCCGTCCATCATCTGGTGCCACAGGCTGTAGGAATTGCAGAAGGGGAAGCCGAAGACCAGCTCCTTCTTCTCGTCACCATCCTGATCGGGAATGAGCGTCAATGATCGTAGGCCTTCCGTCGAGAAAGGCGGACAAGGCTGGCCGTCCACGGTGTAAGGGATGCTGGTCCCGGCCAATCCCTGGGGCGTATTCGGCTGGTGGGGGTTCGGAGCGATGCCCGAAAAGACCAAACCGGGCAGCTTCGCCGAACCGGTCGAGTTCACGCTGTAATTGCCCACATACTGTCGTCCGGCCGAACCGTAGATCATGTATGCTTCGCCGGCCCCGCGCCCGCCCTGGGCCATCAGCCAGGGCTTGCCAAACTGGGCAGCGAGAACGATTTCCTGAACACCGTCGCCGTCATAGTCGTCAGCGACGAGCATGTCGCTGCCAAGATTATCGCCGGTGTTATGGCCGCTGAAGGTAGCCCCCTTGAAGTAAAGACTCTGAGCATTGGGTTCTTCGTCAACTCCCAGCGTGCGAAGATCGCCGACCCAGAAGGTGGACGGGAGAATCGTCAACCTGCCCTTGGAGTAGGCGGTGACCGCCTCTTCGCCCTCGGGGAGGACCGTTCCGCCGATGAAGTACCTGCCCGCAACGCCGGTGGTGTCGAAGTCACACTGCATCATGCTGGCGTCGAGCCCCGCCGGGCTGATCACAACTCTTCGATCGGCACCGTCAGGCACGCCGTCATCATTCACGTCAGGCTCGCGAAAGACCTCAATCGTGCCTTGCCCGATCGTCAGGTTCGTCGACCACCGGATCTTGTACTGCTCGCCCGAGAACCGGATTTCGTCCCTGGAGGGAGCGCGGAAACTCAGCAGCAGCGAGGAACCACTGCCGCCGCCGCCACCGCCGCCGCCGGGCACGTAGTCGCCGGAACCGAGCAACTGAACCGGACCGCCGAAGGCAAAAAGACTCGGGGCCACACCGATCATCTCCGCACCGATGTAGTAATAGCCGGCGTCAAAATCCCCAGTGGATCGCCAGACAAACCCGCCGGTGCTTGCAGCCACCGTGGCCAGATCCGTACTGTTGCCGTTTGCGGGATCGGTGTCCGGGTCGACAAACAACCTGATCATCGGATCGCCGCCCTCAGGATTACCGGCCGCAAAAACGATGGGAATCGGCGTGCCGAGGGCCACGGCCGTGTCGGGAATCGGCAGCAGAATCTGCAGGTACGGTCCCAGGGTGATGATCACCGTGCCATCCGCGTAGCCCACGTTCTCTCCCAGGTCGGCCGTCACCACGCGAGCACCGATATGGTACGTGCCGACTGGCGTGTCCAGCGGAATGGTCCATTCCGTGGCAACCACCGATGAGGCGGTGCTCTCACCGGTTTTGATCACAAACTCATCGCCGTCGAACACACCATCCAGATCGTAGAACAGACTCCAGTTGAAGCTCGTGACGCCGGTACCCGCACTGAAGACGATCGGCACGGTCGCACCCGGCCCGACCGTCAGTGTGCCTTGCGGGGATGAGAATGTGACCGCGGCGCTTGCACCGAGCGTGATCCGAGCCGGCGCGTAATCGACGGTCTTGCCCGCCTGATTCTCGGCGGCGATTCCGATATAGAGTGTCCCCGGGCTGATGCTGCTGGTGTTCAACGAGGTGAACTTGCCCTGCCCGCTTGGCAAGGAAGTGGCAAAGACCTCTTCATTTCCATCGTAAACGCCGTCGTGGTCGTAAAACGCCCACACCTCAATCGCCCCCGCAGAGCCGGTGGAGGGGTTCAGCGCATCGTACAGCACCGTGAGGGTGTCCCCGGCCACGGCCGTCCGGTTGACGGACGGTGCGATCACGTTGACGATCGGCGGGGAGACAACCGGCTTCCACCCGTCCCAGTCGGGCACGCAACCTTGCCCGACAAGGAACGGGACGCAGGAGAACAGCCCCGCGATCAGAAGCAAGCCCAAAGGTGATCGGGAATGGCGTTTCATAAATTCATACTCCACAGATACTTATCATTATCGAGGAGTGTCGCTCCGAGGCAGCTCCCACAGCGGGAATACATCCTGGGCTGCCAGCAGTCCAAGATGTGTCTGCACCGTATATTCGTGGACACCAAGGTTCCTGTCAACGCAGGCGTTAGGGTTGGAAATGGCTTTGCCGGCAATCGTGTGGCCGATAACCGCTTCCGTCCTCCCCGCCGCAACTCCAAGAGCTGCGTATCCCTGCCCGGACTTGCCGAGAATCCGGGCTGATAGATTGTTCAAGCCACCAAGCGGGAATTCAAGCGAATCGGCTGGAAACGGTGCCAAACATCAGCGTCAGCGTGCGAAGGCTGCTTATCGGGTGCGGCCGATTCCCGGTAGCCCATGGGTCCCGTTTTTCGGCAAACGCCGCCCGGAGGCTTTGCGACAGCTTCGACAAGACGGGGTCCCCGCTGGATATAGCCACGGCAGGCAGCTTCGCGACAACGAAAACGAACCTGTTAGTGGGGGCGGCTCTCGGCCGCCACGGTCGTATCGATCAGTTCCGGGTCGCTGGCGGGCTTCGGCCTGCCGGCCTTGAGGATCACCAGCAAACCAGGCATCGCCCAGAACAACTGGACGAGCCGGCTGAGCAGGGAAAGGAAGGTTGCTGTCTCGGGCGTTCCCAGGCCGGCACTGTATGCGAAGAGCTCAACGTAGGTCAGTTCCATCGCCCCAATCGGCAAGGCTCCGGCCAGGAAGCAGATCGGCACAAACGCCAGATAGACCGGAAATGTTGCCCACGGATCTTCACCGACCATGTTCAGCCCCCAGCCAATCAGGAAATGGGAGATGATGGCGATCACCTGGAGAACAACGGTAAGCAGCAGCCCCCCCACCACGCGGCCGGGGCGGTTCCGGAACTCGAACGCCGCCTGGTCTATTTTGCGAATGTGGGCACCCAGAGGCAGATGAAGGAGAAGGCGGTCGATCCAGAGCAGTCGCCGCAGACGGCCGGAAAAATAGACTCCCCCTCCGACGAGCATGGCCAGAACCGTCAGCCCGATAATCCGCCCCCATCTCGAAAAGGCAGGATTTTGCCAGTTCAGCAGGCAGACCACTCCGGCCAGGCCGACCAGGGAAACCACCCCGATGATCCGGTCCACAAACACGGTCGTTACCGCCTCGTGCTTGTGAGGCGTGTCGCGGGCGATGTAGTAGGCCTTCATCGCGTCCCCGCCGTGAGTCCCGAACGGCGTTGTACCGATGATGAAGTTGCCCGCGAACGTCACCTTCATCGCCTGCCAAACAGACAAGCACACGCCGTGGACGACCAGCAACCATCGCAAACGCAGAGCCAGGACCACAGGGTTCGGGCTCAGCACGAGGAGACTCAGCAACACGAGTCGCCAGTCCGCGGTCGCAATGGCCTCTTTGAACTGATCCCACCGCGTCGTGCGGACCAGCCAGCAGACGGCCAGAACGCAGATCGAGATGCGAACCAGCGTGGAGAGAGCGCGTCGAGCCCGGGCTGTCATGTCATCATTCCTGCGGGCCAGGCGATCTGGCCGCGTCAACGACGGTCCCATGCCCCCTCAACGCGACTCGCGTCACGTGCGATCGCCCTCCCCCCATCGGCGACGGCGATCAATAAGCGCGCTTGAGGCGGGACTGAGGGTAGTAGTACCTCAGGATGTACGCCGCATTGGCCCCGGCTCTGGCCATGCCATCGGCACCATACTGGCAAAGACCCAAACCGTGACCGAAGCCCCTTCCCTCCGAGAAAACAAAATAGCCGGCCTGGGACCGGATCGTGCAAAAAGTGCTGCGTAACTCGCGTCCGGTCGGATCGACCGTCAGACGGAGGTTCTCGGCTTCCAGTTCGATCGCCCGCTTTTTGGCGTCGAGCAATCGAAGCCGAACCGGACGGCCCTGCACCGTCTGATCGACGACTTGGATGTCTTCGATCCGGCCAAGTTTCTGAAACCTGGGATACTTCTGTCGCAACCGCTCCGTCACGACCTTCTTGCTCGTCCTGACCGGCCCCCACGAGAACCACCGCGAATCGGCACAGTAATCGCATCGGGCGATCCCAGACAAGGGCGGGATGCTCGACTCGTTCTTCACCGGCCCGGCCGCTTGCGTGTGACCACCGCAAGTCGAACTGAAGTACGAACAGAAGATTCGCTCGCCGTGAGGCGAATTCCACGTGCACACGACCCCGGAGGTGTCCCGAACGGCCTCCATGGCCTGCCGCCCGCCATCGCCCCACGGAATGCCCGTATACATCTGCGAACTCTCGGTGGCCATCAAATCCCAACGTCGGTTGGGCGGAGCCATGCGCTTCTGATACCAGGCATAGGTCCGGCTCACCACGGCCTGGACGCGAAGAGCCTCGGGATGAAAGCTGGCCGGAACCTCAGAGATGACAACCGAGACCAAGTAGTCTTCCACGTCCACGATATTGACGAGCCCACCCGTGTTCTCGCCGTAGCGGTACACGGTCAGCGCACCCGCGTAGCTCGCACGTTGGTCCTCGAAAGACACCGCCATGGGTTCCGGGCTGTGAGGCACGATCTCGACCGCTTCCACCTCGAACACCCGATCCAACTCTGGAAAGGCAATCGCTCCGGGCCCAAACTGAATCGTCAACTGGGGCACGCCGGCATCCTGATAGAGAATGTCCCGCCGGTCGGCATCGACCAGATCGAAAAGGCCCGGCACCTTGATCTCACAACTCGGGATATCGGCGGCCAGCAGGACCCGGATGTCGCGGTCAAGTCCGGCGAGAGACCGGGCCGTCGACGCGGACCGCGGCGGCGGGACAGCCGGCTCCGAGGTCGGCCTGTCGCACCCCGCCGTGAACAGAGCGGAGGTCAGCAGGGACAACACCCCCAGTCGCCCGTTGAACCGGCACATCACTCACACCTCTCGTTGGCGTTGTATCGTCGGCCGGCCACGCCGCCCATATGAGAGTCTCGTGTATCGAGGCGCGAAGCTCGACCACCAGCCTGGGTGCGGAGGTACTCACTTGCGGAGCGACAATCCGAACTCTGACAGCTTGTGCTTGACTTCATTCAGAGAAGTCTGCCCGAAGTTCTTGGTCGCCAGCAGTTCGGCCTCGGTCTTGAGCGCGACATCGCCCAGAGTCGCAAGCCCCAACCGCTGAAGACACTTGCGGGAACGACCCGAGAACTCGATCTCCGAAAGCGGCTTGCTGAGCACGTCGGGAGCGCCCTGAGGAGGCGACAGACGCTGCGGCGTCAAGCGGGGCGGCTTCGGAGCCTCTTCCCTGAGCATTCCGATCCTCAGATCCTTCTGCTGGAGCATTGCCCGGATTTCCTCGAGCGACGTCTCCCCGAAGTTCTTGTAGGAAAGCAGCTCTGCCTCCGTGATTCGCAAGAGGTCTCCGACGGTGTTGATGTTCATCTTCTTGAGGCAGTTACGGCTGCGGACGCTCAACTCGAAATCGGTGATCGGCATGTCCAGAAGCGCGCCCTGATGTTCCCGCGACTGCTCCTGGGTCTCGTCATAGAGCATGTTCATCGAGCTCTTGATGTCCTTCAGGAACAGCCGAGCCCTGGTATGATTGGGGTGCTCCCTCAGGACGCGCTCGACGTACCTGAGGGCCTCCTCATACTGCCCGTGGTCCTCCAGCAAGACCACCAGATTCAGCAAGGCATTGACAGGGGCCGTCGGACGTTGGGCGACCTTACGATAGTTCTCGATGGCCGAGTCGTCGTCGCCGTACAGGTCCTGCATACGGGCGGCGTGAAAAAGCGCATCGATGTTGGTGGCGTCCATCTGACAAGCCGCCTCCAACGAATCGAGTGCCTCCTGCAGCATCCCCTTGGCCTCCAGCAGCAAACCACGAGCACAGTGATAGTTGGCGTCGCCGGGCTGTCTGCGGCCAAGCTCCGCCTCCGCCTCGTCGAGCCTGTTTTCACGAATCAACGCGAGGACGTTGTTCATTATCTCTCCTGTTGTCCCGTATTGTCGCGTTTGAGAACCAGCGCGCACTTTCCAAGGTCGGCCCCCGGCGCCAACCAACCGTGACCATCGGGGAAACCCAGGAAGTGTAGCCAGGTTCTGTCGTGATGCAAGTGTCTGACGCCGGCCACCCGGCAACCGCCGGCTCTCGGCACCGGATGACCCTCTTGAATTCGCCCGCAGGCCCCATATGCAGCCGGCCAGAAGACTGTCGCAAATCGCCGGATCTTGCCGGTTGCCCATCCTTGCGGCAACAATGGGCCCCGGCGTAGGCAGCCTGAGGTTCTGGCGACGCGCCCGCAACGCCGCTGTCCCGGCGACAGGGACAAGCCTTAGGTCGCAAGATCTTATCGGGAAAGGACTTATGTATAAATGAGGGTCGTCCTGATCGTCAATCCGATCGCCGGCGCTGGGGCAAACCGGTGCCTGCTGAGCCGAATGATCGCCTTGGCCAGGCAGTCGGGTATCGAGATCGACTACCGGCTTACGCACGGTGCGGGGAGCGCACGACGGCTCGCAGCCGGGCTTTCGGCCGATTTGGAGAATACGGGTTCGATCCGGGCGGTCATGGTCGTCGGTGGCGACGGCACCGTCCACGAGGTCGCCGATGGGCTGGCCGGCGGTCCCTTGCCTCTCCTGGTATGGCCGACAGGCACCGAGAACCTCTTCGCCAAGAGCTTTCACTTCCAAGCTGCGCCCCGGGCAGCGTTGGGTTGCCTGCTCAGAGGCCAAATGCGGCTCATCGATCTCGGCCAGGCCAACGGCCGGACATTTCTGATCGTGGCCGGGATGGGCTTTGACGCCGAAGTGGTGCATCGGCTCGTCGGCAGGCGTACCGGACACATCACCCATCTGACCTACAGTGCCCCGCTCTGGCGGACCTTCTGGGAGCATCGTTTCCCGCGTTTTCGCGTTTACGACGAAAACACACTCATTTGGGAGGGGCAAGGTCTGGTCTTCGTCGGCAATCTACCCAGGTATTCACTTGGTCTCAGAGTCCTCCGCGACGCTGTTTGTGACGACGGATTCCTGGATCTCTGTGTTCTTCCCTGCCGCGGGCGACTTCGGTTCATCGGGCACTCGCTGCGGACTCTGCTCCGCACGCACGTCGAGCAGGACGGCGTGCTGTATCGTCGCCTCCGGAGGATCCGTGTCGAGTCAGACGATCCGGTTCCCGTGGAGCTTGATGGTGAGGCCGCCGGATGGCTGCCGTTGGAGTTGGGCGTCCGGCCGGGGGCACTCCGCGTGCTTGTTCCACCCGACGCGACAAAGTTGTAGAATCCACACCATGACAGATCTCAGCCCCGTCCAGAGCGTTGAAGTTGCCGGCATTCGCATCGGTCCCGGCCGCGGGCTGGTTCTGATCGCCGGCCCTTGTGTTATCGAGTCTCGCGAGCACACGCTGCGGCTCGCCGAGGCAATCAAGACCATCGCTGATAAGGCTGTCTCTTATCCACATCTCCGAGCCCACGAGACAGCG
>JAUCQB010000164.1 GCA_030372985.1 Phycisphaerae bacterium | reverse complement strand
CAAGTCTCGAAACGGGGACGTAGCTAGTTTTCGGAGAGCTGTGGGCCCCTCAACAGAGCTCGGGGCAAGCATTCAGCGATCAGCTATCAGCAGTCAAAGGGGTGGTGTTTTACCGCAGTGGACGCAGAGCGTCGCGGAGGCGGGGACCGGATAACGGGCTTGCGCCAAGCAACCTGCGAGAGGAGGATGTGAATGAGTTGAGTCGCTGAAGGGCTTCGGGGCCGTGGAAGGGTCAGTCTTCCGGGCGGTCCCCTGGTGGCGACATCTTTACCAGACGGGGCATGAACCGAGCCACCGGACGGACGAGCGATTCCTGGGCGGCCATGACCTTATCGATGTCCTTGTAGACCCAGGGGGCCTCGTCCAGGCCGGCGGACAGCAGCGTTACCCCCTTTTCTTTCAAGAGCTGCTTGACCTGCGACCACTTGAAGGTCCGCATGGCCTCGCCGCGGGACATCAGCCGGCCGGCCCCGTGCGCGGCGGACTCCAGCGACGCCTCGTTGCCCAGTCCCTCGACCACATAGGCCGGGCTCGCCATCGAGCCGGGGATGATGCCCAGCATGCCCCTGCCGGCCGGCGTGGCGCCCTTGCGGTGAACGATCACCGTTCGCCCGCCGTGCTGCTCTTTCCAGGCGAAGTTATGGTGGTTCTCGATCTGCAGCAGGGGCTGCTCCCCCACCGCCTTGACGATCTGCCGGTGAATGATGTGGTGGTTGGCGGAGGCGTACCGGCCCATCAGTTCCATGACCGCCCAGTATTCGTCCCCCGGACCGTCCAGTTCGAGCCAGGCCAGATGACGCAGTTCCTTGGGCATCGAGCCGTGCCGGCTCATGGCCCACTTGCTGTAGAAGCCCGCGGCCTCATTGCCCGGGCCGCGACTGCCGCTGTGAGACAGCACGGCGAGGTATCTCCCCGGCGGCACGCCGCGCACCGGCTCCAGGAACGTGACCTCGCCGAACTCGACGAAGTGGTTGCCTGAGCCCGAGGTCCCGAGCTGGCGGTGGGCCTTGTCTTTCAGACGGGCGGCTACCTGCGTGATGTTCCAGTTTTCGTCCATCACCGGGTGTTCGCGCTTCGGCTTCCACTCGGCCCCGATACCGAAGCGGGTGTTGTTCTCCAGAATCGCCTCGAAGCGGTCGTCCTGATCGCGCACCAGGTGCGGCGGCAGATCGAAGACGGTCATCATCATCCGGCAGGCGATGTCCACGCCGACGGCATACGGAATGACCGCGTTATCGGTTGCCAGTACGCCGCCGATGGGCAGGCCGTAACCGACATGGGCGTCGGGCATGAGCGCCCCGGCCACCGAGATGGGCAGCTTGCAGGCGTTTCGCATCTGCTGGTGAGCCTGTTCGTCGATCTCGTCGCCCCAGACCTGGTATTGCAGCGATTCGTTGAGCTTGTAGTCGGCCGTTGTCGGCTTGGGCTGGGCCACCAGACCGGCGGCGATCAACGCCCTGGCGATCTTGCCGAACAAGGGGTCTTCCACGTAGGAGTGGGCGTCGATCAGCAGCATGCGCAGGGTCTGCACGACTCTCGACTTGCGCTGACCCGAGACGCGGGCCTCGCCCGCTGCCGACAAAGCCAGATGCAGGATCGGACCGGCCGGATATCCCATCTTGATCAAATCGCGCGACTTCATCACAACTCCCTTGAACGGATGCGAAAAGCGACAGACCGCGCCGTAGGGCAGCGTCGAGGTCGCCAAGGCGACCGAGACCTGCCGCATTGTTCTACCTGGGTTGGCAGGTCTGCGCCGCCTTCGGCGGCTTCGACCATGCCCTACGCTTCCTTCATCACGTTCCTCACAAAACCAGCATTGCATCGCCATAGCTGTAGAAGCGATACCGCTCCCGGATTGCCTCATTGTAGGCATTCAGGATCGCCTCGCGCCCGGCGAAGGCGAACAGCATCGCCAGCAGCGTGCTGCCCGGCAGGTGAAAGTTGGTCACCATGTCGTCCACGACCTTGAACCGGTATGGCGGATAGATGAACAGCCGCGTCCAGCCGCTGCCGGCAATGACGTGGCCGCTCTCGTCGGCACAGGTTTCGAGCACGCGGACGCTGGTGGTGCCCACGGCCACAATCGGGCGGCCCTCGGCCCGGGCTGCGTTGACGGCCTCGGCGGTTGCCGCCGGGCAATCATACCATTCAGCGTGCATCTTGTGCTCGGCCAGGTCGTCGCAGCGGATGGGAGCAAACGTGCCCACGCCCACATGGAGCGTCACCCAGGCGGTCTCCATGCCCGCGGTCCGCAGGTCGCTCAGCACTTCAGGGGTGAAATGCAGACCGGCCGTCGGGGCGGCGACCGCCCCGGGTTGTCGGGCGTAAACCGTCTGGTATCGTTCGCGATCCAGTTCTTCCCGCTCATCCTTGACGTCGGTATTGCCGTCGTGCCGGCCTCGTCTGATGTACGGCGGCAACGGCGGGTGACCGCACTCGGCCAAGATCTCCACCGCTGCTCCGCCGGGTACAGGCTCGACAAGCCAAACGCCTCCCGCAATCGGCTTCATCAACCGCAGTCGGCGAGTCGAGCCGTCGATCTGCAATTCCTCGCCCGTTTTGAGACGACCGGAGCCGGTCAACATAATCTCCCATGTTCCCCCCTCGGCCTCCCGCAGAAACAAGCCTTCCACCCGCCCGCCGCTTCGCCGAACCATGTACAGTCGCGCCGGCAGCACGCGCGTGTCGTTCATGACCAGCAACGCCTTGGCGGGCAGCAGGCGCGGCAGGCTGGAGAACACCTCATGCCGCAGCCCGCCCGTGGACCGGTCCAGCACCAACAGCCGGCTGGCGTCCCGCCGCTTCGCCGGCTCCTGAGCAATCAATTCCGGCGGCAGCTCATACTGCAGTTCGCTTATCAGCACGGTGCAGTCTTACCCCAGCGACAGGCCAATCCCCTTGCGGGACAGGCCGAATCAGCATCTCGGCAACACGAAGACAATACCACGACATGCTCGCGGCGGAAACACGCATTCGTTCTGGTGATACTTGGGCTCAGGAGCCCCTTGAGGCCGGCCATCAAACCCGAACCTTGCTCTGGGTGCAGACCACGAAGGCACCAATCCATCGCTCGACGGCCTCATTCTTGAAGATGTCACGGATTCTCTCGATCCGGTATCGACGCGAGGGCTCGCGGAGACGGACAAGGAGAATGCCGTGGTACGCACCAGGCCTGAAAACCCTGAGATCGGAGAAATCGAGATCCTGGGTGATCAGGAACCGTCCCGACCCCTGGGCTCCGCTCCAGACGCGGGGGTCTGGAGACCCTTGTAGCCCCTGCTCGGGCTCAGTATCCACGTCGTGTCCCAACGCGGAAAGCTCACCCACAAGCCGGGCCGGCAGGTTCTCGTCGAGTTTGAGCCTCATGTCAGGTGGGGGACGCCAGGAGTGGGCAGATCTTCGCTGGCGGAAGCAGCCGCGAAGGCAATGACTGTTTCGACCTGCTCTCTCGCAAGTGTGGGGAAGTCCGCCAGGATGTCGTCGATCCCATCTCCGTCCGCCAGGCTCGCCAGCACGGTCTGGAGCGTCACCCTTGTGCCCCGAATCACCGGTTGACCACCGCAGACCTGCGGATCGCGGACGATGAACTGCTGGTCATCCAGGACCTGCATCTCCTTGCCTTGATTGTACGACAAGGTAACGGAGATACACACTGGCGGATGACCCAGGTACCGCCGACCGGTAGGCCGACGCGTACAGCTACTCGTCAACGAACCGCTCGGCCCAAAGGAATGTGCGAACCCAGATTCAAGACGAACCTGGGCCACCCCGCAGTTCACACGTACTGCGCTGGGAACTTCCACGGCTCGCGGTACACGGGATTCACGTGCTTGTTGGCCTCGGGATCGTTCGGGATGGTCTCGGTCACCGGGTCAAACTGCACCGAACGGCCGAGTTTCAGCGAAAGCATCCCCAGGTTGATGGCCATGTCCACCTTGTAATGATAGCCGACGTGGCAGCTCGGCGGGCGGCGGGTGCGGATGCCGTCGAGCCATTCGCGATGGTGGCCCGGCGAGTCGGGGGTGACCTTCTCAACCTTCTCGACGTCCTCCTCCTCCATGCGGTCGCCCTCGGGGACGATCTTCAGGTAGCCGTAATCGGCGATCAGCGTGCCATTGGTGCCATGGAAGTAGATGCCACGCCGACGATGCGTCCCCGGCTGCCCCTGCGTGTCGAAACCGAAGCTGTTGACCAGAGAGGTCCACCAGCAGACGGTCAATTTCGGGAACTGCCATTGGATCTGCTGGAAATCGTACGCATCGCCGTCGTCGTCGATGATGTAGCGCCCGCCCGTGCTGCTGGTGCAAATTGGATGGTCGAGCTGCAGGGCCCAGTACGGCAGGTCCAGCAGGTGCGGGGCCATGCCCGGCGTCCAGCCGCCGCTGTAGGCCATAAACGACGGGTGATGCGCCGAATCCTCGAAGAGCACCGGGTGGAACGGCCGTTTAGGTCCCGGCCCCAGCCACATCTCCCAGTCCAGGCCCTCAGGTGCAGGCGTCGGCGGTGTTTTGCCGATGCCCTCCGGCCCCTGGTTGAGCACGTGGAAGACGCGAACCATGCTGATCGGCCCGAGAATGCCGGAGCGGATGACGTCCACGATTCGCCGGTAATTGGCCGTGGCATGGACCTGTGTGCCTACCTGCGTAATGCGTCTGTGCTTGCGGACCGCGTGCTGAACCGCCAGGCACTCGCCCACCGTCAGGGTCATGGGTTTTTCCAGGTAGAAATCCTTGCCCGCCTCGGCCGCTTCGATGGCCATCAGCGCGTGCCAGTGCGGTGTCGTGGCGATCACCACCGCGTCGACGTCCTTGCTGTTGAGCACGTCGCGGTAATTGTTGTACGGCTTGGCAGTCCCGTTGCACTTGGCAAGGGTCTTGTCGCGGCGATCCTTAAACACCTCGCAGACGGCGGTGATCACGGCGTCGGGCTGCTGCAACAACTGGTCGAGGCTGTAGTTGCCCTGGCCGTTGGCTCCGATCAGCCCGATCCGGATCTTGTCGTTGGGACTTACCTGGGGGGCGGCCGGCCGCGTTTCGGCCGCCGTTGCCCGAGAACTCATGACATAAGGCGCGGCCAGTCCTGCCGCTGCGCCCATCGTCCCACTCAGAAAACTCCGTCGCGATACCGCGTCGGTGCCGTTGCTCGACCTGTCTTGGCTGTGCATAATCCACCCCTAAAAATGACGAAACCGTGTCTGGCAGCCGGACTTGCCGCCGCCGCCTCTGGGCCGGATGAGACTAACCGCTTGACCGGGTCAGTTCAATGCCGGCCGGCCTTCGGCTCCTGCGCGGGGCCCTGCGGACACAGGTCACGAGTGAAAGAAGCAGGGGCCGCCAGCGCAAAGAAATGTGCCCTGGAATGCATGGCGACCAGGGTGTGGCCGGTCGTCATGTTCCAGGGCACTGGGGGATAGATTCGACGCCGGCCCTGACCCGGCGGCGAATTGCGGAGGTGTTACCCCAGACCGGACCGTCGGGTGTGGCCCCGAGAGTCCCTGTTTGAGGCGGCGGCTTGGATTCTGTTTACGGGCCAACCGGACCGTCACCAGCAGAACGTCAGCGACGAGTCCCACGTTTCTTGTCGGTACAACAGCTTGTCGCCACTGGAGCTGGAGTTCTGTCTGAGTCCTTCGAAGCCCGCTTGTCTTCTCCTCATCGTCAGCAGCCGCGCGGCCTCGCAAAAAAGCGCCGTCGCGGCAACCAAACCAGCCTAGGCCTCGGTCCGACCAATGACCACTTCCAGCGGGCAGCCGGAGCCAAATGGCACATCAATGCGATAGGCGAAAGGAGAAAATGATCCGCAGGCGAGACGAATTGTCCGAACTGTGCGACAAAGCGGGGACATGTTGAGCCGATGTGGGGCGCGCAAAGCCCACGTCGATGACCGATGACCTCAAGCCGGCAAACGCCTCAGCCGGAAATGATCTTGTCCATCAGCCCGGCCAGTTGGGCCAGACGGGCTTTCTTGCCGCCCTTGACCTCAGCGGTAATGTATCCGCCGTAGCCGACCTCGCGGAGGGCCTTGGTGACCGAGGGCCAGTCGCAGTCGCCCTCCATCAGCTCGACGTCGAAGCCCGCCCAGACGCCCTCGTCCTGGGCCTTCTTACGGCTGTACTCCTTGATGTGAATCTTGCAGATCCGCTTGCCCAGGATGCGGACCCACTGCTCCGGCCAGCCGTAGCGGACCACGTTGCCGCAGTCGAAATAGGCCTTGACCATCGGCGAGTTGATCTCGTCGAGGTAGCGGGCGAACTCCAGCGGGCTGAGCAAAAAGTTGTTCCAGACGAACTCGATGCCGATGGCCACGCCGAGCTTCTCGGCAATCGGGGCCAGCTTGCGGATCTCGGCCTGCGAGCGGGTGTAGGCCTCGTCATAGGCGATTTCCTTGTTGACCACGGCCGGGACGAGCAGGATGGCGCTCGCCCCCCAGTACTTGGCATCCTCAAGCGAGCCCTGAATGCTCTTGCGGCACTCCTCGCGGACCTTGGGATCGGGGTGCGACAGTGGCTTCTTCCAATGATCGGGGTTCATCACGCTGTGGATCTCGAGGCCGGTGGCGTCGCGGGCCTTGAGGAATTCCTCGCGATCGGGACGGCCGCCGCTGGCGACCTCGACGCCGTCGAAGCCGAGCTCCTTGAGCATCTTGAATGTGTCGAGCACCGACAGGTTCTCGCCGACCATCTCGTACCCGATGGCCTTCTTGAACTTCGCCGCCGACTTGGCCGTCGGGGCTGCCGCATCCTCCGCGCCAACCGCCAGGCGTGCTCCTCCTGCGGCCATCAGCCCGGCACCCACCAGTTTCACGAAACCCCGCCGATCCATGCTCCGCTCGATGCTCATGATTATCCCTCTGATTTTGCGCTGCCTCAATCCGATGGTCAGCCGACTGGGGTGTCCATTCTAGACGGCCGTCGACCATGCCGCAACCGACAAGGCTTCGGAACTGCCGTCCGGGCGGAGCGCAACCTTGTCGCCTCGCGCACCCACGGCACGCGAAGCACTGAGCACCGACAGCTCCCCTTCTCCCTGGCAGCCCCGCGTCGAATACGGTAAAACATGCTTGTCATCCGAGCACCAACTGGCGAGACGAAGTCATGGACCGCAGCCAACTGAAGATCCGTCCCATCATCGGCCTGGAGATCCACGTGCAACTGGCGACCAGGAGCAAGATGTTCTGCGCCTGCCCGGTGGAGTTCGGGGCCGAGCCGAACAGCAACGTCTGCCCGGTGTGCCTGGGGATGCCGGGCGTGCTGCCGGTGATGAACCGGGCGGCCCTCGAACACGCGATGCGCACGGCCATCGCTCTGCGCTGCCAGATCGCCCGCTTCACCAAGTGGGACCGCAAGAGCTACTACTATCCCGACCTGCCCAAGAACTACCAGATCAGCCAGTACGACCTGCCGCTGAGCTTCGACGGGGCGTTCGACGTGCCTGCCGCAAATAGCGAGACCCGTCGCGTGGGCATCATCCGGGCCCACCTCGAAGAGGATGCCGGCAAGAACATCCACGACAACCCGTCGGTCACGCTGGTTGATCTCAACCGCACCGGCACGCCGCTCCTGGAGATCGTTACCCGCCCGGACCTGGCCTCGGCCGATGAGGCCTATGCTTTCTGCATCGAGCTGCAGCGACTGGTGACCTATTTGGGCGTCAGTGAGGGCAGCATGCAGAAAGGGCAGATGCGCTTCGAGCCGAACATCAACGTGGCCATCGAGTACGACGGCCGCGAGTACCGCACGCCCATCTGCGAGGTCAAGAACCTCAACAGCTTCCGGGCCGTCCGCGATGCGATCGCCTACGAGATCGAGCGGCATATCAATGACTGGATGGCCGACCCGGGCTATGTCATCGGCAAGAGCCCCAAGGAGAACCGCGGCTGGGACGATGTCCGCGGGGTCACCGAGTTCCAGCGGGGCAAGGAAGAGGCCCACGACTATCGCTACTTCCCCGATCCCGACCTGGTGCCGGTGGAAGTGGATGATGCGTGGCTCGAACGCCTGCAGGCCAGCGTCGGCGAGCTGCCCGTGGAGCGGCAAGCCCGGATGGAGAGCGAATACGGCCTGACCTCCGCCGACGCCGCAACCATTCTCAACGACAAGGCGACGGCCGATCTGTTCGAGGAGGCCGCCGGCTGCGGGCATCCACCGACACTCGGCAAGCAGTTCATCAGTTTCTGGTCGGCCAAAGCCAACGAGCGCAGGTGTACCATCGCCCAACTCGGCGTCGACGCCGCCCGGCTCGGTAAGCTGTCGCAGATCACCGCCGACGGCCTGGTCAGCGCCACCGCTGCCGCATCGGTCGCCGGCAAGATGCTCGACTGCGCGGACGCACCGTCCGCCATCGCCCAGCGCGAGGGCCTTATCCAGGTCCGCGATACC
This sequence comes from Phycisphaerae bacterium, assembly GCA_030372985.1. Classification (GTDB taxonomy): domain Bacteria; phylum Planctomycetota; class Phycisphaerae; order UBA1845; family PWPN01; genus JAUCQB01. The sequence continues at coordinate 31,886 of JAUCQB010000164.1, read as the reverse complement.
GGCCAGACGCGGGCCTGGGTCGACCAGGCCTTCGCCGCCAACGAAAAGGCCGTCCAGGACGCACTGGCCAACCCCAAGAAGAAACAGCAGGCCCGCGGCTTCCTCACCGGCCAAGTGATGAAGATCTCCGGCGGAAAGGCGGATCCGAAGATGGTGGGGGAGCTGATCGGGAAGAAGCTCGACAGCATGAGCGGATGACCATTTGTGGTATCATGGGGAGGCGTGACCGTTCTGCCTACGCCTGCGCCGGAACGAATCGCTTAACGGCTCGGCACCCAGGAGAATCGACCATGCCAAAACGATTGGGTGTGCATCCCAGAACTCTGAAACCACGCCGGCGAGACGCAACTCGACCGCTCTCTCCGAAGTCCGGTCGCACCAGCGTGTCAGGACGCACGCCAAGTCGGGGCACACCCGCCCCCGCGGTTCTCAAGGAAATCATCCGCCGCATCGTTCGCGTGGCCCACCCCGACAGGATCATCCTGTTTGGCTCCGCCGCGCGCGGCGAAATGGGGCCGAACAGCGATCTCGATCTGCTGGTGGTCAAGCGAGGTAAGTTTGACCGGGGCCGGCTGGCAGAAAGGATCTACCTGAGCCTGCACGGCGCGGGCGCGGCCGTCGATGTCATCATCGCCACCCCGCAGGAGGTTGAACGATATCGCCAGACCCATTGCCTGGTCATCGCGCCGGCGCTGGCGGAAGGCAGGGTGGTCTATGCCGCTTAAGCGTTTTCCACCGGACGATCCCAGGGAGTGGCTGAACCGGGCCCGGAGCAACCTGGCTCGAGCGAAAACAGAGGTCGCGGGGGCCTATCTCGAAGACCTGTGCTTCGATGCCCAACAAGCCGCCGAGAAGGCGGTCAAGGCCGTGTTTATTCATCGCGGTATTCGCTTTCCCTACATCCACGACCTGGCACGATTACTCTCTCTGCTCGAACAGGGCGGCTGCCGGATTCCAGCGGTGGTCAGGCGAGCGGGGGCGCTGACGCGTTTTGCGGTCGAGATTCGGTACCCGGGGCTGGCTGGTCCGGTCCGGAAAAAGGAATACCAGCGTCTGGTCCGGACCGCCGAAGCGGTTCTCCGATGGGCTTCATCTGAGATCGTTCCCGCTCCCAAGCCAAAACGGCGAAGTCGTTGATTCTGGATCCACGCAAGCGATTTGCCGGATGCCTGGAACCGCGCACAGGCGGGGCAATTGCCGACGGGAATCGAGCCGTTGGCCTGAACGGAGAACAACGATATGTATCCGCGACCGACACACGTTCAGATGCTCGGCGACGGTCGCTTGAAGGTCGCTTTCGAAGACGGCGTGCGCGCGGAGCTGGATTTCAGTCCCCTGGCCGAGAGGGGCGGTCTCTTCGCAGAACTGAAGGACATCGCTCTCTTTGCACGTGTGCTCATCGATCCTGAAGCCGAAACACTCGTCTGGCCCAACGGCGCGGACATCTGTCCCGACGTCCTCTACCATCTCGCCACCGGAGCCCCCTTGCCTGGTGAGCTTGCCTGGGCGGCCGCCAAATGTATCCACCTCACGAGGGCGACCGCCGGCACTGGTGCATGAGTCCAAACGGCGGGGCTTGCGGCTGGTGGTGAGATCCGGCCATCGCCGGTACTCAACGCCCCTGTGCTCCTCGTTCCCCATCAATGAACCGTGAATGCCGAAAGGCCGGCGAGGGCGCGCCACGGCGACACGATGTGGTTGCCGTAGCTCGCCGGCAGATCAATCGGCGAGTGCGAACCGTGTTGCTCCGCCCAAGGAGAAGCCGTGTCGTCGCCGGGTCGGCCCTGCTGAACTCCGAACCCTGAACCCTGTATACTCAAGGCATGAAGACGCTCCCCCTCACGCCTCAGGTTCTTGTTGCCGCGTACGTCAACGGCATCTTCCCTATGGATGTCGAGGGCCAGATCCAGTGGTTCAGCCCCGATCCGCGGGCCGTCATTCCGCTGGACGGCTTTCACGCCTCGAAGACGTGCATGCAGACCTGGCGCAGCGGGCGGTTTGAGATTCGCATCGACACCGCTTTCGAGGAGGTCATGCGCGGCTGCGCCGACCGGCGAGATGGAACCTGGATCTCCGAGGAAATCGTACGGGCGTATTGCCGCCTGCATGAGCTGGGGCTGGCCCATTCGGTCGAAGCTTGGCGGACCCTGGACCGACTTACAGGGGTCGGTCAAGGGCAGGCGGGCGAGCTGGCCGGCGGGCTCTACGGCGTGGCCATCGGCGGAGCATTCTTCGGGGAATCCATGTTCTCGCGTCAGCGCGACGCGTCCAAAGTCGCACTTGTTGCTCTCGTCGAGCGGATGCGCCGTCGCGGTTTTGCCTTGCTTGACATACAATTCATGACGCCGCACCTTCAGCGGTTTGGGGCGGTCGAGATTCCCCGCGATGAGTACCTCGAACGCCTGAAGAATGCCCTGGGGGTCAAAGCGAGCTTCGTCGATTGACGGGCATCTGTGGTCCCCGTCCTGTTGAGGAGCAAGACTGTTGTCAGGATCTGTACCAGCAACAAACATGCTGGCCTGCGATGAGGTCTACTGCCGGAACATGGCCGCCCTGTTCCGCAACGACCTGCGTTTGGCTCAGCGCATCGATGAGTGCGCCGATGACAACTCGGTGGTCATCGAGCAAGCGAAGACCGGCGTGCCCACCGTTGCGGTCCGTTTGCCCGGCTCCGATCGGCCTTTCTATCTTCACAGTCGTATCGACCCCGAGACTGAGGCTGGGAAATGGGCCGATTCCGTCGAGATCGGCGACTCCTTGTGCTACATCATCAGCGGATTCGGTCTGGGCTACCATCTACGGGCCCTGTTCTCGCGGCTCAAAGGCGAAGCTTTCATCATCGTGACCGAGCCGAACCTGCCGCTGCTCAAGGCGGCGATGGAAACCGTGGACCTGGCCGACGTCATCCGTTCCGACCGCTGCATCATTCTGACCGGAACCGACAAGAACGAGATTCAAACGCGCCTGGAGCCGCACAACACCGCCATGATGATGGGCGCCCAGTTCGTCAGCCACGCCCCCTCTGAGCGGGTTGCCGCTGAGTTCCAGGCCGCGATCCGCAAGCTTCTGGCCGACCACATGACCTACTGCCGGATGAGCCTGGTCACGCTGGTGGCCAACTCACGGATCACCTGCCGCAACATCGCCAACAACCTCCCGCGCTTCCTGAGCACGCCGCCGATCAATGTCCTCCGCGAGCGTTTCGCCGGCTACCCGGCCATCGTCGTCTCAGCCGGCCCGTCGCTGCGGCGCAATATCGACCGGCTTGCATCGCTCAAGGGCAAAGCCGTCATCATCGCGGTACACGCGATCTACAAGACGCTGCTGGATCGGGGCATCACCCCCGATTTTGTCACCGTCCTGGATTACCACGAGCTGACCAGGCGGTTTTTCGAGGGCGTGGCGGATTTCAGCGGCACGCACATGGTCGCCGAGCCCAAGGTCAACTGGGGCGTGCTCGATATCTGCAAGGGGCCGGTTTCCATTCTGTCCAACAGCTTTGCCGCCGCCGTCCTGGGTCACGAGCTCGCTGCCCGCGACGGTCTCAAGGCCGGGGCCACGGTCGCACACCTGTCACTGTACCTTGCCGTCTACATGGGCTGCGATCCCATCACCTTCGTCGGCCAGGACCTCGGCTGCACCGACCACGTGTACTACCTGCCCGGCGTGGCCATTCACGACTTGTGGCGACCGGAGCTGAACCGCTTCTACTCCATCGAGATGAAGGAGTGGGAACGCATCGTCCGGGCCCGGCAGATTCTGATCAAAACCAAGGACATCCATGGCAACGACATCTACACCGACGAGCAGCTTTTCACCTACCTCCAGCAGTTCGAGGGTGACTTCGCCGCCCTGCCGCCCGGGCGGGTCATCGATGCCACCGAAGGCGGCGTTCGCAAGGCCGGTACGACGGTGATGAAGCTCTCCGAAATGGCCGAGCGGTACTGCACCCGTCCGATCCCGCCCGCGACGTTCGAGTATCTCAGCAAGCTCAACTGGAACGACCGTTCACGCCTGGCTGCCGGCAGGACTGAGGTCGAAAAGCGCTTGCAGGATATCGACGAGATGCGACAGACGTGCGACCGAATGCTCGCGGTGCTCAAGGAGCTTGCCGGCCTGCTCGACCGGCCGACCGAATTCAATCGGAGGATCGTCGAGGTCGATGCCCTGCGGGTCCGCATTCGTCAAATGATTCGGACCTACGAGATGGTCAGCGCGGTGTCGCAGCGTGCGGAATTGCAGCGGTTCAGTGCCGACCGCCGCATCGCCATGAGCGATCATGATGACGTTTCACGTGCCCGAAGCCAGTTGCGTCGCGATATCCAGTTTGTTGAGTCGATCATCGAGGGGGCCGGTGTCACCCGCGAGATACTCACCGAGTGCCTGGCCCGCTTTGACGCCGCGATGACCAAGGAGTAAGGATATGGGTAGGGAGCTGTCAGCGATCAGCAATCAGCGATCAGCCAGAACCGACGATGGGGCCATCTTGACTCATCCTTCATCCTTCATCCTTTGTTTCCGAACCCTGGTACGACCTCATGAAGACCATTGCTGTCATCGAAGCTGATTTCGCACGAGGGGCGCTCGGTACGCGGGCTCGCCTTCATGATGATCTGCTGGGCGAGACGGTCCTGCGCCGGACGCTGAAACGCGTGCTGGCGGCCAAGCGAATCGACCGCGTGCACCTGGTTGTGCATCATCGCGAGAAGCCTCAGGCCGATGCGGCTGTTGCCGGCCTGGATGTTGTTGTTCAGACGCATGACGCCGGATCGGTGCCGTGGCGTGAGATGGTGGCCAGCGGGCGCAAGTGGTCGCTCGACGCCTGGCGCGGCGGCCTGGTAGGTACCACCGTTTTCGACGAGAGCCTCAATCCATGGGTGATCGACGCCGTTTGTCGGACGGACCCTGCCGATGCAGTGGTGGCCGTACCGCCGGCCGCACCGCTGCTGGATCCCGATCTGCTGGATCGGCTCATCGGTCACTATGAACAGGTGCGTGCCGATATGCGTCTGGCCTTCACCCAGACGGCTCCCGGCCTGTCTGCCATCGTGTGCCAGGCCGCCTTGCCTGGCGAACTGGCCAAGGCCAACCAGCCCTTCTGCCGGCTGATGGCCTATCGGCCGGACGAGCCGCGCAAGGATCTCTCGAACCAGAGTGCCTACTACGCCGTTCCGGCCGAGATCAGCCATGCCATCGGCCGCTGTATCACCGATACGCAATGCGCCGTTGACCGGATTACCCGAGTTTTCCGTGACACTGCCCCTGACGGCCAGACGCCTGATGCCGCGGCTGTTTCGCGCTGGCTGATCGACCACCGATATGAACAGGTCGGCGCATTACCCGAGGAAGTCGAAATCGAACTGACCACCGAGGATTCGCTTCCGAACACGACGCTTCGGCCGCGTGGGCCAGCCATCGCCCGGCGCGAAACAATGAGCATGGACATGTACAAGCGGCTGATCGATGAGTTGGCCGGCCGTGACGACGCGAGAATCATCCTGGGCGGCTTTGGTGACCCGCTGCTGCATCCCGAATGGCCCGCGATGATTGCCCACGCCCGCCAAGCTGGGATCTTCGGTATGGCGGTGCGAACCTCAGGCGTCAAGCTGGACGCGCAGGCAATCGATGCGCTCATGACCTCCCGCATCGACGTGCTCAACGTGCTCGTCGACGCCATGACTCCGGCCACCTACCGCGCCGTCCACAAGGCTGACTGCCATCAGCAGGTTGTGGCCAACATCGAAGCTGTCTGTGCCGCCAACCACCAGCGCCAGCAGCCCCAGCCGCTCGTCGTGTGCGAGATGGCCAAGACGCGGGCGACGATCGGCGAGATGGAGCAGTTCTTCGACCACTGGATCGCCAAGACCGGCTCAGTCTATATCGCCGGCCCCAGCCATTATGCCCGCCAATGGCCCGAACTGGCGGTCATGTCCATGGCCCCGCCCGCGCGGGCCGCTTGCCATCGAATCTTCAGCCGTACCCTCGTGCTGGCCGACGGCCGGGTCACTGCCTGTGACCAGGACTACAAGGGCAGCCACGCGATTGGCTCGCTGACCGACTCGACGCTCTCCTCGCTATGGACCGGTCCAGCCATGACCGCGGTGCGGCGTTCACATCTTGACGGCAGGTTCGACGGCATGCCCTTGTGCCCGATGTGCGAGGAATGGAACAGGCCGTAGCCTCTGCTCGCGGATAGCGTTCCCATCCGGATCGCCGAACGTTGCTGCTATCCAGGCCGTGCTTCACGGGTGGTCGTCTCGATAACCTCGAGGCGCGATGGCGGCCGTCGCATCGGAGCCCCCGGCTGGGTATGATGTCTGCAGCCCGGCAAGGATTCGGTGCTGTCGGTCTGGGTAGGTGAATGAGGAATTGGCGGGCTGGAGGGTTCGCCGTCTGTCTCTGTTGCTCCTAAGAGGAGTATTACTGTCAGGAGGTTCGACATGAAGATCGGTTGTGATCTGATGCTTTGGACGGGCTGCTTCACGCGCAAAGGCATCCCGTTGATCGACAGGGTGGCGAAACTGGGTTTCGACGGTGTTGAGTTCCCGATGTTCGATCCCAAGGCGGTTGACGTTCGGGCAACTCGCAAGGCCTTGCAAGACAACGGCCTCGGTTCCACGGTCTGCACCGTCATTGTGACCGGCTCGCCAATCAGCCCAAACGCCAGGGAACGTCAGGCGGCGATCGACCATGTAGTCCGCGTCCTGGAGGTCAGCAAAGAACTCGGTTCCGATTGCGTGGCCGGGCCGCTGTATTCGCCGGTCGGCAAACTCGTCGGCCGCGGCCGCAACGCCGCCGAATGGAAACATGCCGTCGCGAGCCTTCGCAAGATTGCCGACGTCGCCGAAATCCTCGACATCAACGTGGGAATCGAGCCCCTGAACCGTTTCGAGACTTACTTCCTCAACACCTGCGAGGACGCGGTCAGGCTGTGCGACGAGATCAGCAGCACCCACGTCGGCGTCCACTACGACACCTTCCATGCCAACATCGAGGAAAAGGACCCCACGGCCGCACTTCAAAGAATCGGCAGGAAGCGGCTGTTTCACGTTCACGCGTGCGAGAATGATCGCGGTGTTCCCGGTACCGGCCATGTGCCCTGGAGGGCCTTCTTCAAGACTCTCAAGCAGTTGAAGTACGACCGCTGGATGACCATTGAGAGTTTCGTGCCGGCGATCAAGGAACTGGCGGCTGCCGCGGCGATCTGGCGGCCGTTGGCCAAGGACGGCGACGATCTGGCCAGACGCGCTCTGAGGTTTTTGCGAGCCAACGTCGGATAAGACCGGCCGTCTTCCGGCCGTTCATTCTTTGCCGCGCCGCCCGGATATAATACGAAGGCAGGCCTCACCGCACGGGTGAGCCTCGGTGAGTCGCGGAAATCCGTTCGGACGGCGGCGGTACCATATGACCCGATATCGCACAAGAATCGTGCTCGCTTTCGGCTGGACCGTTGCGGCGGTGGCGTCAACTCGCGGCGGGCCGAACCTGATCCGCAATCCCGGCTTCGAGGAAGGCGAATCGCCCACATATCCAGGTGTCGGGCTGCATTGGGAAACCAATGATGCCCAGCCGCATCCGGACATCGATGTTCTGACGACTTCGACGCGGCATTCGGGTTCCTGTTCACAATGGCTCAAAGCCCACGAAACGTGGGACTTGGGCATGGTCCGCCAACTGACACCCTACCATTCGATCACCGCCGGCAAGACGTACCGCATCAGCGGGTGGATCAAGACCGCCAACGTGCATAACCCGGCGGGCTGGTACGTGTTCGGCGCGTGGTATTTTGACGACGACACGCGGATCGGCGAGTCGAAAATGCCGCAGCAGGAGACGCTCAACTACGATTGGCGCGAGATCGCCTGGACCGTCGTTGCCCCTGCGGAGGCAAACCGCATCGCGGTTCTCCTGACCCGGCATACGGACGGCGACGTGTGGTATGACGACATCTCCGTCACCGAGGTATCCCCGGGACCGCCCTTGATATCCGTTTCTCCGAATTCCTTCGAAAAGAGGGTGCTCAAAGGGCAGAACGCCGAGAGCGACGTTCCCTCGGTACAGAACGTGGGCGGTGGGACCCTGAATTACACCCTTACCGACGAAGCCGGATGGCTGGATTACCTGCCTTCGGCCGGTACGGGCACCGGGGAAACCGATGCCATCGTTGTTCTCTACGACACGGCCGATTTGCCGGTGGGACGTTATCAGACAAGCATCACCGTTGCTGATCCGGCAGCGGCCAATCCGCTGGTATCCGTGCCTGTGGATCTAACCGTTTGGACATGGGGTGATCTCGACGGTGACGGAGACGTCGACCAGACCGACTTCGGCCTGCTCCAGACCTGCTACTCGGGAAACGGGATCATTCAGACGGCTCCGGCCTGTGCTGACGCGATCATGGACGCAGACGGAGACGTAGACCCGGAAGACTTCGCTTTGTTTCTGGGATGCCTCAGCGGACCCGGTGTTGAAGCCGACGAGCACTGTGCCGACTGAACTTGTGCCACGCGGCGGCGGCCTGAACGTTGGTTGACCGAAAACAGGACGGCCAGCCGTGGGGCTGGCCGTTGCCGGTAAGGCTCTCATGTCAAACAGTCGCTGTCAAGCCTTCTCGCCCTTGTCTTCAGGCAGCTCGTGCCGTTTCTCGGCGTCAAGCAACTGATCGGACTGGTAATCGTAGTAGCTGCGAATCTGCTCACGGAAGTACCCGCCTCGAGTAACCTGTGCCGCGTTCAGGATTGCACCGAAAATGTGTCCTTCCACCCGTTCGATCTGCTCGCGGGCGCGCTGGGCAACGCCTCGCGAACTGGTCTTTGCCCGGAATACCAGGATGACGCCGTCCACGCTTGGCGTCATGACCAGGACGTCACTGACCAGCAGCACCGGCGGGCCATCGAAGATCACCTGATCGTATTGCTCCGTGGCCTGGGCAACCATCTGTTGCAGATAGGTTCCGGCAAGCAGCTCGGTCGGATTGGGCGGGATGGGACCGGTGGTCAGGACGTCCAGGTTCGGCAGTTCGGTCTTGGAGGCCAGGTCGGCCAGGCGAGCGCGGCCCAGCAGAACGTTGCTCAGGCCATCCGCGTTGGCCTTGGGAAAGATGCTGCGCAGCCGAGGTCGGTGGAAGTTCGCGTCGACCAGCAGCACCCGCCGGCCGCTCTGGGCCAGCGAGATCGCCAGGTTGACCGCCACCGCGGTTCGGCCGTCCTCGGGTCTGGGGCTCGTGATCAGCACCGTCCGCTGTCGGTCGGCCGGACAGGTCAACAGCAGGTTCGTCCGGATGTTCCGAAACGCTTCCGCGACCATGGAACGAGGCGCGACGTGCGGCGCAAGCTCGATCGCGTCGATCGGGATCTCTTCATCATCCAGATCGGGCACGGTGCCGAGCACCGGCACGTGGACATGCCGGATGACGTCTCTGCCCGTTTTCAGTGATGTGTCGATGAACTCCAGAAGCATTGCCAGCCCGACACCCAACAGCAGGCCGAGCATGAAGCCGGCCGGCAGGTTGTACTCCCATCGAGGCGTGGATCGCTCCAGGGGCACCATGGCCTTCACGCCCGAAACGCGAATGGCGCTGCTGGTGCGGATCAGCATGTTCAACTGGGCAATGTAATCGCTCACCCGCCCGAGCTGTTCCTCGAGCAAATCGTACTCCTTCTCGCGGTTTTCGTACTCGGCGATCTGCCGGTCGAGATCCCGCTGCTTGGATTTCTCCTGGTCGATCTGCTCCAGCAATTGCTGCTCGGCATGCATCGCATTGAAGTACATCGTCTGTGCCTGGGCGATCTCCGCCTCCAGAACCGCCTGTTCCTTGCGAGCCCTGGCGTCCGCCAATTGCTTGTCGATCGACTCCAATTGACTCTGCAGTTCGCGGATTTCACGATGGTTTTCGCCGAGCCCTTGTTGCTCGCGGGCGCGTAGAAGCTGTTCTTGCATGACTCTGGCGTTCTGCAACTGCACAACTTCCGGGTCCTGATCAATCATCATCCGCATCTGGGGAGTAATGGCCGACTGAGACGGATCGCGGTTAACCAGGTTCTCGTACTGGGCCTGGTATTGCAGCTTCTCGGTGCCGATCCGGGCGGCTTCCTGAGCCAACACGCGCCAAGTTTCTCCCACAACATTGATTCCCTTGATCACGCCCGGCTCAGTCAGCTCCATCTTCAAGAAGTCCGCCTGCTGATCGCGAAGGTTCTGCAACCGGGCCTTGATGGCCTCCTCCTCTTTGACGTAGGTGTCGAGCTCCTCTCTGTAGCTCCTCTGGGAGCCGCTGGTGGTCTCGAAAATGTACTTGTCAATGAGCTGGTTGAGGATGACGGGGGCGTCTTCCGGGTTCCTCGTGGACAAGCTGACAACAATATAGTTTGTTTCCGGTATCTGCTTTACGCCGAGACCGCCCTGAAGCGCCTGCAGGCGTTCGTTGGCGTCGCGACCCGATTTGAACCATTGCGTATCACGGATTCGGGCGTCGTTGGTGATCAGGTCCCTGAGTAATCCTTCGCTCTTCAGTCGAACCATCTGGTCAGCCACTGCCCGGTCGAGCAGATCCACCTGCACGATCGGATTCGTAAACTCCATTGGCGCTTTCGGCAACGGGGACTCCACGATCACCTGTCCCATGGCGGCGTAGCCGGGCCAGTACCTCGCCCAAAGATAGGTAGCGGCGATCGTGAGACTGAAAACGAAAATCCAGATGAACAGGATGAGAAAGATCCGCTGCTTCAGAATGCGGACCACGTCCTGCACCGTGATGCTCGTTCCTGCGCCTTCGGGACGAACGATGGGTCCCATTGGCATGGGGATCCGTTCCTGAACCGTCATGGGTAACGAAGTCATCCCGCAATACCTCCCGCGGCCGTTCCGTTTTCAGGCTCGGGTTGATTGTCCACAAACAAGTGATTCAAAACGTACGAGGTTGCGCCGTAAAGCGAAAAGGCCACGGCGAGCATCATCAGCCCCAGCAGCGTATGCGCCGTACCTTGCGCCAGGTCCTGGCGGCCGAAAACGACGAAAAAGCCCGTCGTGGTAACCCGGATGACGTTGCAGAACACGGCAATCGGCACACAAACCAGAATCATGATCAGACGTTGCCATAGTGACCGCTCGTTGACGAAGGTCATGGCCACTCCAAGGGCCGTCATGGTCATAAGCAGCCGCATCCCGCTGCAGGCCCGCTCCACATCGAGCGTGCCCGTCCGGCCCCGGTAGCTGTATTCGACGATCGTTCCTGACGCCTCGGTCAACATGTCCGGGACCATGGACAGAACGCCGGCCGAGACGCGGGCGGCGATTCGCTGCAGCGGGCTGGTGATCTGTCCGTAGATGTTGTCCGGAAGCGGCATCGCGAACATGAGGAAGGCAACGGCGAACCAGCTCCATCGGGTCAGCGGCCAGCCGCAGACCATCAGCAGGGTCCCGAAGATGCTCATGACCAGGGCCACGTTCTTGGGATAGTCGATCCGCGCGATGGTCGCCTTCAGATAGAGAAGGAAGGCAAGGGTCAGAAGTGCCGCCCCGGCCAGGCGGGAGATCAAGCTGCGATCCAAGAGCCCGGCCGGCATCATGTCCCTGCGAATGTAGAGATAGTACAGGCTGAACAGGGGAATGATGAACCCGTGCGACCAGTCCTCGCTGGACAGCCACTTGAGCACCAGTCGATGGAGGACATGCCAGAAGAGGAGGGCCAGCAGAGTGGTCAATACCACCGCCTGCAGCGTGTTGGCCGGCGTCAACAGGGATCGAGGCTTGGTGTTCATACTTGTCCAATGGCCTCAGCCTCAGTCGGCGAAGGCACCCAGCAGACCTCTCTGTGATGCCTCGGTCCGGGCTCGATAGTACTGGCCCGAAAGCGTGTCGTATTCGGCCCAATTTCTGTCGTACGAAAACGAGAAACCATAGCTGAACCGGAAGGCATTGCGGATGGTGTACAGAAACGGGGCAATTGCGTGCGTGCCCACATTCACGACATCGTTGGGTCGGAGAAAGACGTCCGGGTCCTGGCCACCCATGATTCGAGCCAGGTCCCATTGCGTGATTTGCTCCCGATCACGATCGATTCGCCGGCGAATCTCGCACCGCGTGGGCCAGGCCAGGGGGTCGAGGCCTCGCGCGGCAATCACCGCCTGCGTCAGGGTCACCTGCTCGCCGCCCAGCGGGTATTGGCCCGGCATGACCACGTGGCCGCCCATGTAGTAGCTTCCGATCGGTCCCGGATCGACACGAATCAGGTCCTGATGCCGGATCACGATATTGCAGCTGCTGTCCCCGGTTCTCAGGGTTTCGGCGGAGATGCGGATGATTCTCTGCTGCCCCTCGCCGGCCAGCTCGCTCCAATCGACCGGCTGGCGTGTCTGCTGGATCTGCGGGGTCGTCTCTGTGGCAGTCGCGGTTGGGGGCGTCGGTCGCTCGGCTTCCTGGCCGGCCGGAGCCTCGATCAGCTTGTCATTGACGAAGATGAAAGGTCTCAGCGGAGCCGGGTTCTCGTTGGTGGACTGCGGCGTGGAAGAGGGAGAATCATCGCGTCGAGGAGGCGCACCCTCCGGAGCGATGGCGTCAATCAGATCCTGTTCCACGGATTCTGTGGGCAAGGCCGGTCCCGGCGCTCGTGGTCGCGTGGGCGGCTGGGCCGACTGGCTTTCAGAAGGAGCCGGCTCGGGTGCCATGGTCGTTGGCGGCTCTGTCGGGGTGGTCGCCGCGGGTTGAAGCGCGGTCTCATGATGACTCGGGCCAGCCTTTGCCGGCGACTCCTTGACCGTCTTGGGACGCTGCTCGTTTCGGATGACGTAGATCGTGCTGACCCGGCCGCCTGCGTACAGCCGCTGAAGCATCTCATCCGACCCACCGGCCATGATCAGAGCATCGGTCAGTCTGAAATCAGCGCGAGGAATCCGATAGGTGCCCGGCGCTTGAACCGCGCCCGCGATACTGAAGGTGCGGTTCTGCTGATCACCCATGATGACCGTGATGGTGGGTTCGCTTTCTTCGGCATAGATGCCTCTTGCCTTCGCCTGTCGGGCCACCTCGTCTCTGACTTCAGGAAGAGAGAGCCCCTCCACGTGGATCCGTCCAAGTTGTGCGATGTCAACATAACCCAGGTCGTCGACGGTCAGGACGAACTCGCTCTGCGCCCCGCGGGCCATGAAATCCAAAAGGGTAATCTGGAAGACGTCGCCGGGGCCCAAACGGTAGTCCTCGACCGTGGCAACCAAGTCGTCGGGTGTCGGGTCGACTGCGTTGGGAATACCGGAAGGCTTGTCCTCGAAACTGACCGTGTCCTGGATTTCCGTGATGACATTGCCGCGGAAGTTCCCGACCTGCGTCGGGTCCAGGAACCCATTCCACCATGGTGAGGCACAGCCTGAGGAGAATGCCGCCAACAGCAAGGGCACCACTGCTCCGAAGCTCCAAACGGTCAGGCTGCATTTAAGATTTAATCGCATATGAGTCCGTCCTGACTCTGGGCCGGATAACCTGCCCGCCAAAACAGGGTGAGGCCTTCGAGCCCCCCGCTCCTCGGGATTGTCTGAGGCTTGGACACACACACCAGCCGGCGATGCCCCCGGCCGGGTCATGCCCAAACGTTTCCGTAATTCTGTCTGCTGTTGGTTTGTCGTGCAATTACCAGGCAGACTGACTCGTAAGTTATCGGCACACAGGCAGTTGTCGGTTGAGGATGAGCTGGCAAGGATGGCTCGGAACCGTCCCCTCCCGACAATCCACTCACACTACTGTACCGATCTCCAAGGCTTGCGGTTCGCGGCCTCATGTTACCGGCGCGGTTTCGGTGACGACAATTAACCTTAAGACACCGAGTTCCCAGCGCAGCAGAGAGACGGTTATTCGTCCAGAGACACACCCCGCTATCTCGCGGTGTTCTCGGAAAACCTCTGTTACTTACTTGCACAAAAGAAGATGACTCAGGGTCTCGATCTGAAACTCTGGACGGCCTCCCTCCGATGCCTCCGCGGCAGCGTAGAGGCCGTCACCGCGGCAAACGCAGACGGATCGCCAGCCAAGCTGATTCGGCGCAACGAAGTCTTTGAGACGGTTGTCTCCAATGTAGACACACTGTGAAGCTCGATGACCTGTCTGACTTTCCACGTACTCGAAGGCTCTTGGGTGGGGCTTACGAAAAGAATCTCCCCATTGATCAGTGATCACAATGGGCTCAAGAACAGACTCAAGCCCCAACGCCCTCAACTTGTTCTGCTGCGTTTTCAGCATCCCATCACTAATCAATGATAGTTGAAATGTCTTTCGCCAAGCTGTAAGTGCCTTTTTTGCATCAGGATACAGACGGATGATGGGTTGGTGGCTGCGGTAGCAGTCGATCATCAGCGGAACCCAGTCTGCGATGTGGGGGCATGCCCACTCGGCGAGCAGTGCGTTGAATACCCGTCCCCGCGATCCGCTGTCGAACAGCTCGCGCATTCGGCGAGCCGGGTCAACAGGGCAGTCCATGCGTTCTCGCAGCCAAACGGCCACCGCCTCAAACCCACTCCAGACGAACTCTCGTTCCGGGTACAAGGTGTCGTCCAGGTCGAGAACTACGACCGAAATACCGGTCAGCTTGATGAGTCTCGTGTTCATCCGGCTGGGCCCTCGGTTCGGGCGGTCGGAGCTGTTTCACTTGTTTTTACGGGCATACGCGGAGATCCGGGGTCCGTTCGGATCTTGTCTGTCTTTGGCTGCCATCCCGGCCATGGCTGGGGCCGACTCATGGTCAGCCGCTGTTTAGGAAGAAAGCCTGGTGGTATCTGAGCATGATCTCTCCGTCGCGGAACTGATCTAGACGGATTCTCGGCTTTCGGCCCAGCCATTCGGTGAGCAACCATTTCGGGAAATCCGCGCCAGCGTGTATCGCTAGCGGCACTCCGCCGCCGAAACGAGGGTTGATCTCGATGACCCGAATCTTTCCCTCTGGGGAAAGGATCAGTTGGATCGTGATCAAGCCTACGCACTGGGCTAGTGCTTCCACGACGCATGCGCCCGTTGCCATGATTTGGGGGTGTTTGACCGTCCGGGCCTTGGTGACCTCGCCTCCTCGGACCTCTATCCGCTCTCGGGGAACAACGCACCGGGGACGCCCGTCGAAGCCGGCGTAGACGTCGAGCGTATGCTCCACGCCGGGGACGAACTCCTGAACAATCGCCTCAGGCACCCACGGCACCATGGCTTCGAGTTGCCATCGATGGCGGATCACGAATCCTCCCTTGCTCGCGCTTCCTCGCCGGGGCTTCAGGAAACAGGGGAACCGATGGCGCCGCCGCGCCAAGGCCTCTTGTGGAGTCCATGTGGCCGGCGTGTCGATCTTGTGGCTTGTGAGGAATCTGTACGTCAGCAGCTTGTCCCGGCAGGTCTGCACCACCGCCGGCGGTGAAATCAGAGCCACACAAGACAGCCGGGCGAACTGTTCCCGAGCTCCGGCCAGCTTGACCAGATCCATGTCAGTGAGGGGAACAAGGATATCGATCTTGCGGCGTTTCACGATGCTCAACAGCGAACGGATGTAGTCGGGCGAGCGGGTCGGCGGCACGCGATGAGCCTGATTGGCAATGCGGGCGGCCGCGAAGTGGTTTTCGGTGTCCGCCACGTGAATGCTTGGACGGAGTCCCAGCGACTTGGCCGCTCGCACAAATGCGCTGATCAACTCGATTCGCCTGCCGGCGCAAGTGAACAGTATCCGCACATCTCGGCGGTGTGCGCCGGCTCCGAACATTTCGGTTATTCCAGTCATCCTGTGCCCGTCACATCGATCACGTCGGTCCTGCCTGTGCCTATAGGTTGACGCCCCATGGACCACTCGTCAACCTGTCCGGTCGTGAGCCGCCAAGCAGACGTCCAATAACGCCTGACATTGACTTGAGGCCAGCCCTTCGATCGATGGGCTATTCATCGACAAGACAAGCAGGGCAGACCAGTCCTGTCCGAGACTGCCTGGGTCTGGCTGTTTCGAGCGGTCACATCGCGGCAGGAAAGCCGGTGCCTCTGCTTGTCGCAACTCTGCCGATCACAGCAACAAGGTGTCGCAGACACGTGCAGTTACCGGACTCGATGCAGATCCCGGACCGGGGCAAACCGCCCCCCTGCGTGTACTCCAATCTGGCCGCCCGCAGCACCGGCCAGAAGCCCCGCCGCGCGGTCAACGTGTAGCAGACGTTCCTCTCCCGGATTTCGGCACGGTTTGTCAAGATCATGGCTGACGTCGGCGGCGGATCTCATCGGCCTGCCTGAGGCCTTCAGTGTAGATCGCCTGGAACTCGTCGCCACCGATCTTGAGCCGATCGGCGATGGTAACGAGCAGACCCCGCTCGGCGTCGCTGATCTCGCCGTCAATACGGGCCTCGGCCACAAGCAGCTTGAGCGCCAACCTTGCGGTATCGGGCGAGGCGATGCACACGCCCGCGGCAACAGGCTCGCCGCGCAAGGCGGCGGCCGTCATGGCATCAAAGGACGCTTTTCCGATGCCGACCTTGACGGCCAGCCCTTGGATCAGGCCCAGCTCAGACCGCTTGAGCGTCCGGTCCGCCGCCGCGACCGCCAATGCCGCTTTGAACAGCTCCAACTTCTCTCGATCCTGCACTGCCGACTCCCTCGCCGCCACGCGATGAACCGACTGCCTGCCCTCTTATTCAACCGCCATCGCCCGAACATCATAGTCTTCCATCCGAACGACGAAAGAGTCCCGGCTGCTCGTTCCCGCGTCAATCAGCAGGTGCCCCGTGGCCAGATCTCGCAACCGCTTGCCCGGAGACAGAGCCTCATCCAGCTTCACCGTGACTACCACGGGCTTGTCGCGATCATTGATCACCGCGATGCGGTCTGCGTACCGAGCTGCCGACACCTTCGGGTCAACAGGCGTCGTCTTCAACGATTTCGATTCGCCGATCGGCAAGGCCCTGACCGCCTGGCAGAACCGCCGCAGGTCATGCTCGTGCCCCATGACCGGCCGTTGCCAGCCATTGATGGTAATCATGTCGGTGTCACCCGCACGCAGCGTAAAGGTCGCCGGCCGATAGAAGGCCCGCCCCTTGGCCGTGGCCGTTGACGTGCGCATGCCTGTGCCGCGATCGTCGGGACCGAACTCCCAGCCCACCGGATGGAACGGTTCTTCCCAATAGTTGTGATACAACTCGGTTGCCGACCCGGCCGGCGTCCGGAACCAGTCCGGCAGGAACTCCTGTTCGTGAAAGTCGCGATAACGCTCGGGATTGCTGCCCCACGGCGGGCCCCACTTGCCGAAGAATCGCTCCATGTCGACCATCATCACCCGCTGGATCGCAATCCCCTCGTCCTGCTTGAACATCCGCGGGTCATAGCCGTGGGCCCGCAACAGGTCCAGCGTGATCTTCTCCGCATCCGGCGAGTCCGCGCCCGGCCACTCGACATTGGTCCCCGTGACTTCCGACGGCAGATCGGTGAGCACATACAGCGTCCAGTCCGGCCGAACGCTGCGAATCGCATCACGGGCCTTCATCCAGAACTCTCGCGTGTGCCGACAGCGAAAGTTGAGCCACTGGTCCCACCGCTTCGGGTCCGCCTTGAGCCACTGGTAGGCTTCCATGGACTCATTGGGCACCGCCAGCTTCGACTCGCCGCGAAACTGGCTCAGGTTCCACGACGAGTAGCCCATCATCTCGGCGCTGTACACCTTCGTCTCACCGCCGGACTTGTCCTCGCCGGAGATGTAGCAGGTGCCAATCTTGCCGTTGACTCGGAAGCCGATGCCGGTCACGTTCTTGTGCTGCTTGCAGTGCCGGCCGATCTCCAGCAGGTGCCTGATGAGCCATCGCTGCGTCTCGGCGCGCAGCGGGTCCGGCGGCCGATGCTCAAACGCCCTCGGATCGGCCTTTGGGTTCGCGTGTTTCTGGAAAGACAGCTCCGAAAAGCCGTACTTGTTCGGTTTGTTACCCTCGATCTTGCCGGGAGCGGTGATCGAGGTGACGACCGGGACGATATCGATGCCCCGCGTCGCGGCCACCGGCGGCAACTCGGCGAGCAGGTTGGCCCCGAGCTGCCGGTAGTAGCTGCCCGGGTACCACGCGCGGCCGGCGCGGTCCGACCCGTTGATGGCATTGAACTGAATCAGGTTCATTCCACAGAAGGCCAGCAGGTCGCACATGTTCTCGAACGACTGCCGTCGCTGCTGGGGGGTGTGCGGCGGCACGCCGTAGTGAGCCAGGAAATACCACGGATGCGTGGCGTACAGACCCACGCGACGCTGCCGCCCGTTCGGCGGGTCGATCTTCGGCAACCGGTCGGCCAGTCGGTCGAGAATCTCGAAGACCCACATCCGCGAGACCGCCCCACCGCTCTCGGAAGTGTTGGGCTTGGCCCAGCCGCTTGAGCTGACCGCCACGCGTATCTTCGCCGCCTTCGGGAAAAAGACGTACTGAAACGTGAACGGCTTGTCGTCGATCGGCAGCTCGCGTCCCGTATAAACGGCTAATCCCACGTCCGGCTCATACCAGAACGGTTCCTGCGAAATCTCCATCGAATTGACTTTGACGGCCTCCTGGCCGGTAAACGGCGGCGACCAGGGTTCACCCTTCGGAATGGTCAGCGACACGGTGGTATAACGCTCGCGGTCGTTGGGTGTCTCGACCACCAACAGGTGGGGCGTGCCCGCCTTGTCGGCCGTCTGCATCGTGTAGGCGAACCAGGTCAGGTCAAAGCCCTTGGCCGCACTGGTCACCCGGAACTTGCCGCCCGGCAGGTCCAACACCCGCGACTTGCCATCGTCTTCAAAACCATGATCCGTCTGGGTGCAGTCCACGAAGTCCACCAGCCGACAGGCCACCGGCGTCGCCCAGCCACGCCGCTCCAGGATCTCGCCGGCCGGCCGATTCGGCGGCGGCAGCACCTGACGCCCTGCCCCGCCCTCGGGCTCGAATACGAACACACCCTCGTCATCGATCAACTGCCAGTTCTTGCCCTGCCACGACACGGTGTTCTCATTTACGGCCTTGGGCGGCTCGGCCAGAGCCTGATGACAGGATGTCAGCAATCCGACAAGTGTCCAAAGGAGAACCGCTCTGCTCATGGCTGATACCCCCGGAAAACGCGATTTCGTAACGCGGCCGTTCGCCGGCCTTTCTCAGCGGAGGCACACACTATAAACGATGCTGCCCCCGCGACATAGATGCTGCGTGGTCCGTCAAGCCCTTTGGGCTGCAGCGGCCCATGCCACTGGGCCTGTGACGGCGTAGTGTGTACAATGATAGACAACTGTTGAAAGGAGGCCGGCGGAGCCAGAGTTGTTCAGAGCAGAAGGCTTTGTGTTCTTCTTTTACAGTAATGAAGGACATGAGCCTATGCACGTGCATACTCGGCGAGGCGGCGGCTTCGCGAAGTTCTGGATCGAGCCTCTTGAGCTTGAATTTGCCTGCGGGATGACAACTCAGGAACTCGCCCGGGCCGAGCAACTGATCGCCGACAACGCGGACCTGATCCGGAGACGATGGCATGAAGTATTCGGTACTTGAGTTGAAGACCAGAGCGACGAAGGCCTGGGCCCAGGGCCGGTCGATTTGCCTGCTACTCGACGACCAGCGCGAGATCCGCTTCCCCGCCTCCGAAAACCGTCGGCTTGCGGCCGGCACCGACGAACAGATTAACAACATCGAAATCATCTGCGGGGGCACCGGCTTGCACTGGCCCGACCTCGACGAAGATCTCTCGGTACTCGGCATCCTTGAAGGAAGGCTGGGGCAGGAAGCCCGATAGGGCCTGTTCCGCAAACTACCACCGCTATCGATGGTCTTTCCCGTGTCCGGCCCAAATCTGATATGCTGAGGCAGTGACGGCCGATGGCAAAGCGGCGGCGTCCCAAGGGAGGAGCGTTGCATGAAGCGACATGAATCGGTAACCAGGCGGCAAGTACTCAAGAGCGGTGTCGGCCTGGCGGCAGGGGCAGTCGTCGCCCCTTACATGCTGACCAGCCCTGCCCGTGGCGGTCCTGAAACCCGCCCGGCCAACGACCGCATCGGCATGGGGTTCATCGGCGTCGGCGGCATGGGCCGGGGGCACCTCGGCGACTTCCTCCAGTTTCCCGATGTCCAGGTCGTATCCGTCGCGGACGTCTTCGATCAGAGCCGCAACGCAGCCACAAAAATGGTTCGCGAGGTCTACGGCCAGGACATCCCCGCGTACAGCGACTACCGCGACCTGCTGGCCCGCCAGGATGTTGACGCCGTGCTCATCGCCACGCCCGACCACTGGCACGCCCTCACCGCCATCCACGCATGCGAGGCGGGCAAGGACGTCTACTGCGAAAAACCGCTGTCGTATACCATCCGCGAGGCCCGCCGCATGGTCGATGCCGCCCGCCGCAACGCCACCGTGTTCCAGGTCGGCAGCCAGCAGCGATCGTGCAGCAACTTCCGGCTGGCCTGCGAGCTGGTCCGCAGCGGCCGTATCGGCAAGGTGCAATCGGTGCGGGCGACGATCGGCGGCGGGCCGGTCTGTGATTGGGAACCTGACACGTCCCCGCCGCCCGGCCTGGACTGGAACTTCTGGCTCGGCCCAGCCCCCTGGGCGGAATACACGCCAAAGCGCTGCATTTCCGATTTCCGGTGGTTCTACGACTACTCCGGCGGCAAGATGACCGATTGGGGAGCCCATCACAACGACATCGCCCAGTGGGGCCTCGGCATGGACAACAGCGGCCCGGTCAAGACCGAGCCGGTCTCCGCGGCCTTCCCGACCCGCGGGCTGTTTGAGACCGCCGTCAGCTTCCATGTTCGGCACACGTACGCCAACGGTGTCGTGCTCGAAACCGTAAGCCACGGGCGCAACGGCGTCCGCTTCCAGGGCACCGACGGCTGGATCGAGGTCGGCAGAGGTTGGATCGAAGCCGGCAATCCGGCGATTCTCAACGACCCGCTTGGCCCCGGAGACGTGCACCTATACCGCTCGCCGGGCGAAGATGCCCTCGGCCACGAGCGAGATTTCCTGAACTGCGTCCGGACACGCAAGCGCCCGATCTGCGACGTGGAAATCGGCTGCCGATCGGTGACCATCTGTCACCTGGGCACCATTGCCATTCGCACCGGACGAACGATTCAATGGGACCCCGAGAAAGAGGAAATCGTCAATGACCCGGCCCTGGGCCGCTGGCTGGACAGGCCCTATCGTGCCCCGTGGTCGGTGTGAGACTACAGGGCGTGCTCAGCACGCTGATTCCATCGCAGGAGCTACGTGTACATGAGGATCACAACTGGTTCCGGGCTCATCGGACTCCTTCTTGCCGCATCCCCGGTCATGGCCCAAAGCCTTCCGGCCGACGACGGGCGCATCACCGCTCTTGGAATCGACAACCCTGACGCCCAGACGAAGTCAATGCATGAGCTGGTCGCGGTCGGGTCTCCGGCCGTGCCAACGCTGCTCCGACTGCTCGGCCAGACCGCCGACAACCCGACCGCCCGTAAAATGGCCCGCGAGACCCTGTTTCGCATGGTGCAGGTCTACGCGGGCACCGATCGTGCTCCCGATGTTGAGCGAGCCCTGGTGCGTGAACTGAAGGCCAACCACCCGGTCGAGACAAAGCGGCACATCTGTGCGTTGCTCGGTTTCATCGCCGAAGAAAACACCTCCGTCGACGCGCTGTATATGGCGATCAACACCCCGGCATTAGCCGAGCCAGCCCGGCAGGCGCTGGCTCGAATCCCGAATCGCCGAGCCGGTCAGTGTCTCATCGGAGCCGTCCAGATCACGAATGATGAGACCAGGTTGGGCGTCATCGCCGCGATTGCTTTGCGGGGCGACCCTGCGGCCGCTTCCTACCTCGCGCTTGGTGCCATCGAGGGCGATCCGGTGACCGCCCGCGCCGTGATCGAGGCTCTTGCGATGCTGCCTTCTCCTGAATCGTTCGACGTCCTCATCAAGGTGCTGAGGGCCGGCAAACCCGGTGCTGCCTCAGCCCTGATCCGCCTTATGGAAACGTTGATGGATGTCGAGATGTTCCAGGCCGCGGAATACGTTTTCAAAACCGTTCCCGAGGCGTCGTCGCTGACCATCCCCGAGCGGTGTCGCCTGCTGCATGCTTGTGGTCGACTGGCCACCAAGGAGGCGGTCGGCGTGGTGTTTGCCGGCCTTGAGGATGATAACGCACGTATTCGAGCCGCCGCCGTTCAGGCGTGCGAGTTTCTGCCGGGCGGCGAACTGACCACGAGCGTGGCGGAGCAGATGACCCAGGCCGCTACCCCGCTGAAGGCCGACCTGCTCGAGATTCTCGGCCGACGTGGCCGGTGGATGAACGACGCCGCGGCCGGGAAGATCATCGACGCCGTGGGCCATGCCGACGGGTCCGTACGGCTGGCCGCCATCAGGGCCATTCGAGACGCGGGGATGGCCGCGGGAGTGCCGGTGCTGGTAAGGGTGCTGTCGGGGCCGGCCGGCCCCCCCCGCGATGCCGCTGAGAACGCCCTCAATCACATGCCGGGCCAGGCATCCACTGCCGCTATCGCCAGGATGCTTGATGAGGTACCACCCGATGTTCGCGTCAAACTCCAGGCGGCCCTCGCTCGTCGAGGAAGCTCGCCGGGAGCTGCAACGACCTCGAAGACGAGCAGCGACGACCATTAGGACGCACCGTCATTTGGCACAGGCAGGGTCGGCCGGGCTGCTCGTGCCGCTGATGCACCGCTGGAACAGACCGAAGTCATCCTGATCGACGTCACCGTCCCAGTCGATGTCGGTGCGATCGCACTCGGTGGCCGGTGGGCCGGCATCTCGGCCGGTCAGGCAGCTTAGAAAGATGGACAGGTCGGCCTGGTCGACGATGGTATCTCGGTTGAAGTCGGCCGGGGCGTACGGGGAGTCGACAACGCTCAGCGAGACGGTCACGGTGGTCGTGGGAGGCGAGGCCGCGGGATCGCTGATGGTGATCGTCGCCGAGTAAGAGCCGATTGCCAGGTCTTTGGTGTCGTACGAAATAGCGATGGTATCGTGCTCGCCGGTCGACGAACCGCTCGACGGATCAACGCTCAACCAGACAGCGTCGTCTGTGATAGAGTAGTTGAGTGTGTCGGTTCCGGCATTCCACACTTCAAAGGTGTCATTCGCCAATTCGTCGCGATAGTAGATCTCGCGCGCAAAGCTTTCGGGCGATCGGCCGATAGAACGACCCATCGGCCGCGTGCCGACCAGACCGGCAAGGTAACGAAGGTCGACGGTCTGCTGGAACGCGGTGTACAGATCGCTGGGGCTGCCCGCCGGCTCGCCGTTGTTCTTCCAGTACTCGATCGACATATTCTGAAAATCCGAATTCGTATTCTGCTGACCCCAATCATAGATGAACCAGCACAGGCAGCGGATGTTGTGCTTGCCGGGGGTTTGGTTCCAGGTGTTGAGATCCGCATAGCAGTCGCGAACGAACTGAGCTGTGGCCGACTCCGTCGAAACCTTGTTCCACTCGGTGATATAGACCGGCCGATCCTGAAGCCCTTTGCTGTCGATCAGGTTCAGTTGCGAGACGTAACTGTTGTGGAAGTCCGTCAGGCTGCCTCCGTAGGCATGCAGGGCGATGCCGTCGATCTCGGCGGCCGGGATGTTGTCGATGACCTGCCCGAGCCACTGGTTGCCATCCATCCAACGCACACCGGCGATGACGCCGCCCGGGCTGGGGGCGGCTATCAGCACAATGTGCTCACCGGCCGGGCTGGCCTGGGCCGAGGTGTGAATGGCATTTCGTACGTTGCGGTAGATCGTGGCATAACCGGCAGGTGTGACGTGGTTGTCAGGCCAGTTATTGCCCTCGCTGACGATGTTGGGCTCGTTGCCGATCAGCCAGATGTGGCAGTGGTTGCGAAGCGTGTTGACGGTGTTGACCACGCTGGTCGGCCAACTCGCATAATCCGGGTTGGTCGGCGAGGGAACCGTCTCGCCCCAGTTGTAGTCGATGCGCGTGATGATGGTGATGTTCTTGTTGGTGTAGAGATCCTGATACAGCCCCGTGAAGTACGAAGCCTGCCACCAGCTCGCGGAATGAGTGATGATCGTCTCAACATCCCATCCGCCGAAGGCTGGACAGTCAAGCATGGTCGCCGGTCCGGTGTCAATCGCCTGTCCCGGCGTGTAACCCCACCAGTGGATGCCATACAAATAAGCTGAATCAGCCGCCACCGGTCGGCCCGTGAGGACGCTCAGCAGCACCGCGAAAGCCAGCAACAGATCATGAAGAACCCGTCCCGTTTGAGTCTGTCGTCTGTTCATGGTCCCTCCGCAGTCTCGCCTGTCGGGGCAGAGGCTCATTGTACACGATCAGCCGCGACATCTCCACACACGGCGAAAAAAGGGGGCTGCTGAGACTGTTCGGTGACAGATCCCACGTCCCGAGTCCCATCACGAACTTCTTTTCGAACCGCGACCCCGGTCTGCCAAGGCAACCGAGGCCATCGGGCGCGGCCCACTGGCGAAGCCGAAAAAGAACGCCCCTGGCGTCCTCAGCCCGCCTGCCGGCTCGGCTTACCCTTGCCCCCGTGTTCTGCCGTGGCGAGCTTTCGGGTTCCGAAAAAACAACCCAGAACTTCGCCGATCCCTCAGCACTTCGATCCGGCCGTCGCGGTCGCGTCACGATCAGACAAAAGGTACAATCCGCCTCGTGTCGAAGCTCGATACGAGCTGATGAAGGTTCACGGGGTTCGCCATCATGCCCGCCGGCCGGTCAGACGACGTCGTCTTCAGAGAAGTTCAGCAATTCCGCCAGGTCTGGCTGTGGGCCATGGTGCTGGCCTGGCCGGGGAGCATGACGGCGGTTTTCGGCTATGTCCTGTTCCGGCGGCTGCTGTCCGGGTTTCCCGCGGACGGCTCGGCGGCGTGGAGCACAAAGGCCCTGATCGCAGGTTTTGCGGTGCCGTTGCTCGTGAACCTGGTCTTGGCCTGGCTGTTGTATGCGATAGAACTGATCACCGAGGTCCGGGCCGACGGCCTCCATGTCCGCTTCTGGCCGCTGCCGTGGCGACACATCCGCTTTGACGAGATCACGGAGTGTTGGCCAAGAACCTACCGGCCCATTCGGGAGTACTGCGGCTGGGGCATCCGCCTCGGCCCGGGGGGAAAGGCCTATAACGTCAGCGGCGACCAAGGCGTGCAGTTGGTGCTGGCCCGCGGCCAACGGCTGCTGATCGGCTCGCGGCGGGCCGAGGAGTTGGCGGCCGCCATCGGCAATTCGCGGGGCCCCGGGGCCGGCCGCAAGCCGGACTGAGGCGGCACACGCACGCTGGGTCGGGCAAGAGGGTGTTACGAGCGGGGGCGGGCGGGCCGTGGCCGTTTGTCGCGAAGCAGACCCGATTTGCGGGCATCTTTCACCGTGTACAGGGCCACGTCGGCCTCGTGGATCAGAGCTTCGGCCGAGGAGGCACGCGTGCTTCGCAGGCTGGCGACGCCGATGCTCACGCCGACCGGCGCGTCAGGGAATTTGCGCGACACCTCCTCCTTGAATCGGTCGGCAATGCGGTCCACCAGGACGGCTGCCGACGCCGCGGAGGTCTGTGGCAAAAGGATAATGTATTCGTCGCCCCCGAAACGCGCCGCGACGTCCGAACCGCGCAGCTCGGTGCCGATCACTTGAGCCATGATCGCCAGCACTTCATCCCCGGTCCGATGACCGAAACGATCGTTCGTCTCCTTGAAGCGGTCGAGGTCCAGCATCAGACAGGCGAGGTCGGCGTCATAACGCTCGGCGGCGGCAAACTCGCGGGCGATCACCTCGCCGAAATGCCGGCGGTTGTACAGTCCGGTCAACGGGTCCCGCGCAGCCAGTTCCTGGAGCTCGCGCGTCCGTTGCTCGACCCGTCCTTCCAGCTCCGCATTGAGTTCCAGTAACTCCATCCGCGATTCCGTCAACCGGTCGGCCATGGTATTGAAGGACTGGGCCAGGTCGCCGATCTCGTCTTCGGTGTGAATGTGCGCCCGTGCGTCGGTGGAGCCTTTGGCGATTGCACAGGCTGTCTGAGCCAGTTCCTTCAGGGGTGCCACCACGCGCCGCGTCACAAAGATGCTGCAGGGCACCGCCAGCAACACCATGAACAACGCAATCTGCCGAACGCGCCGGCTCACCTGCTCAAGCTGCGCCTTTGTGGCAGTGACATCGATCGCCAGGTGCAGGTATCCGACGATGGCTCGACCGGACGTCCCGGTCGGTCGTATGGTGCTCTTGGAAAGTACCGGCACGCTCACCTCGGAGCAGGCCAACCCCAACTCCTTGTTCCACACGAGTTGAGGAACGTTCATCGCCTTGAGATTGAGCGTCTGGCCGTCGGGAGAAAGCACGGATTGCAGAAGACCGGACTTCACTTCCCCCGAAACCAACACCTCGCCCGCAGCGTCCGAGAACACCACATAAGCGACCGAGTTGGTCTTGATCAGATCCTGAACGGTCAGACCGAGCGACTGCTGGTCCTGCGCCTGAACCGCTTCGGCCGTGCTGATGGCCAATGACTGGGCCCATTCCCGGGTCCGGGCATATTCGTTCTCATAGAAGACCTGACCGGTTACCCGTGTGGTCAGCGTCGAGCTGATACTGGTCACCACCGCGAGGATGAGGACGATGAGCACAAATGCCTTGAACCGCAGGCTGCGAATGAACATTCGCCATTGGGAGCGTGTCCCCGGTTGGGCCTCGTTGCGTTCCAGGCTGGTGCTCGCGTCATCCATCTCTCGCCTCGCGCTGCATACCCCGCGTGAATCGTACGATTCATTTTTACGGACTGGCAAATGCCGTATGCCGGATTTCTAAAGAAGATGCTTTCCCGTCCGTTCCGGCCGCTCGCCTTTAGAGATATCGGGTCCTGGACGGCGCGCCTGAACATCAGGATGGAGGCATCAGGCGGATCGCCGCGTATGATGCCTGCTCGACGGCCGGCGGGCGGTCCCGGAGGTGTGTCCGCGACCATTCGACGCGCACGACCAGGTTTATCGGACGGCGCCGCGGCCGGGGTAACGAGTTCGGAAATGAGTCACGCCGTCGTCGTTGAGATCAAACGGATTCAATCTGCCCCCCTTGATCGCCGCCTTCTGACAACGGATCTCCGGCCTCAGCGCGAGTGGCCATGGCTGCGGCGTCGGAGATGCAGCGCCGCCGGCCGGTGTGAAGCCGTCGTGCCCGGACTGGCCTCGACGAAACGGCGGCCTTATGATCATGGGCACCTTCGGAACAAGGAGCAAACGATGAAGCGGCATTCGGCGGACGTCGCCTCCATGATTTGCCTCTGCGGAATCCTTCTCCAATCGGCGTGCTCGCAACTGACAGGTGCCCGCGTCGACACCTCCGTCGGGGCCGCAAGCAGAGTCGTCACGGCCCAGGATCCCCCGGATGCTGGCCCAACCCGCCGCCCCAATGTGTTGCTGATCATCTCGGATGACCTGAACAACTCGCTGGGCTGCTACGGCAACCCTGTCGCCGTCACGCCGAACATCGATCGGCTGGCCGCACAGGGCGTGCTTTTCGACCGCGCCTATTGCCAGTATCCGCTGTGCAACCCGAGCCGGGCTTCGTTCATGACCGGCAGACGGCCGGACACGACCGGTGTATTGGAGAATCGCACGCATTTCCGCGAAAACCTGCCGGACGTGCTCACGCTGCCGCAGTTGTTCCAGCAAGCCGGATACTTTGCCGCCCGTGTGGGGAAGATCTACCACTATGGCGTGCCCGCCCAGATCGGTACCGACGGTCTCGATGACACGCCCTCGTGGGATCTGCGAATCAACCCCCGCGGACGCGACAAGGATGATGAAGACGAGGTGATCCAATACACCGGACAGAAGGGCTCGCTGGGGGCCGCGATCTCGTTTCTTGCCGCCGAGGGGCCCGACGAAGAGCAGACCGACGGCAAGATTACCAGCGAGGTGATCCGGCTCATGGAGGAGAACAAGAACCGCCCGTTCTTCATTGCCTGCGGCTTTTTCAGGCCGCACGTTCCCTGCATCGCGCCGAAGGCGTATTTCCAGAAACACCCGCTCTCAACGCTGTCTCTGCCGCAAGAACCCCCCGGCCACCGCGCCTTGATCCCGGAGGCTGCCCTTCATGTCAGGCCGCCGAACTACGGCTTGACGACCCAGCAACTCACGGACTTCCTGCAGGCATATCACGCCTGTGTCTCATTTATCGATGCCCAGGTCGGCCGATTGATGGACGCGCTGACCCGCTTTGACCTTGCCGACAACACCGTCGTCGTGTTCTTCGGCGATCACGGCTGGCTGCTGGGCGAGCATGGCCAATGGCAGAAGACGAGCCTGTTCGAGGAATCCGCGCGAGTGCCGCTGATCATCGTGGCCCCCGGGGCGAAAGGCAAAGGGAAAGCCTGTCTGCGGACGGTCGAATTGGTGGACGTCTACCCGACCCTGGCCGCACTTTGCGGGATCGAGGCGAAGGGAGCTGAGGGAGCGAGCCTCTTGCCATTACTGCACGACCCCCAGGCAAGTTGGTCCAAGCCTGCGCTCACGCAAGTCTTGCGAGGCGCCCGTCTCGGGACAACGGCCGCTTCCCAGCCAAGCCGGCGCGGCTTCATGGGCCGAAGTGTGCGCACGGAGCGATGGCGCTACACCGAATGGGATGAAGGCCGACAGGGCACCGAGCTGTACGATCATCAGAACGACCCCAAGGAATACCGCAACTTGGCAAACGACCCGGCTTATGCCGACACGGTCGCGAAACTCAAGCAGATGCTTCGTTCGCGAAGCTGAATCGTGGTCAGGCTCGAAACGGGGCCTGGCGAGAAGACGGTGCTGACGTCGCCACGCGGCCGGGGACCAGGCAGATGCGGTCTGCCGGGCGGTCCGGGTTGCGTGGCGGCCCTCACCACTCGAACGTCGTCATCACCGGGACGTGGTCACTCAGGGCGATGGAGCCCGGATCGTCCGGGTTTGTACGGAAAGCTCCCTCATACAGCACGCGACACTCTCGCAAGCGCCCCGCGATAGGGCCATGAGCCCAGATGTAGTCGATGCGGGCCTGAACGTTGTCAGAGGGAATGGTATGAGGCTGACCGACCCCCTTGGCGGCGAACGTGTCGACCAGGCCGGCCTCGACCCAGCGTTTGTACTCGGGGCCGTCGGGCCTGTGATTGAGGTCCCCCTGCAGCAATATCGACCGATTCGCCTCAATGTCGGAAGCCATCACTTTCAGCATCTCGCTGACTTCGGGTTCACGTCGCCCGGGGTTGGAGCCCCCGGGGAATAGATGAGCGCTGTACACAGTCAACTCGCCAGTGGGTGTTTCCAGAACGGCCCGGCCCCAGTGTCGCGTGAACAACTCGGCCGGTCGTTCCTTGAACGACTTCAAGGGGCAATTCGTGAACTCGACAATCCGATACCGCGACATGACTGCACCCGGCCATGCCTGCCCGCTGGGGAAGAAGCAGTGGTGACGCAGTCCGGCCTTCTCCGCGATCTCGGCCACAACACGCTCGCCGGGCGACTCCTGGAAGCTGACGATGTCGGGCTGATAGAGGGCCAATTCGAGGGCGAATCTCGTCGTCATCTGTTCTCGGGGGATGGCCGGCCGATAGCTTCGCCTGTCGTCCTTCTTGTTGCGATACCCCATGCAGGCCAGAACGTTGTAGGTGATTGTGCGGAAGCGGCGGGACTGTCCGTTGGACGGGGTGCTCTCGGATTGCGCGCCCAGGATCGCCTCGGCACCCAGCGTCCCTGCCAGCGCCAAGGCACTTCCCGCTTTCAGAACATCGCGTCGTGTTGTCATCACAGCTACCTCCTTTGAGAAGGAAAATTTCACCTGTCTCCGCAGAATCGAGCGGATTCATGCGACGATCCTATCAGACATCGCCGCCGGGTGCAGCCCCGCTTGCACACCGTCACCGCCCGAATCGGATGCGGTCGTTTTCTGGTCTGGGCCCGCACCAGCCTGTACCATGGGACCGCTCGGCAGCGGAGTTCCGCCGGACCGGCTTGCCGGCTCAGGAGAAACGTCATGAGACGATCGCTTATCGTACCCATTCTTGTCCTGCTGTCCGTCGCGGCCGGCGAGGCCCGAACACCCAACGTCGTGATCTTCTACGCCGACGACATGGGTATCGGCGACGTCGGCTGCTACGGCTGCACCGACATCACGACACCGCAGATCGACGCCCTGGCCCGCAGGGGTGTGCGATTCACCAACTACTACTCCGCGGCGCCGCTTTGCTCTCCCTCGCGAGCGACACTGATGACCGGCCGGTATCCGGCCCGCGCCGGTGTCCCCTCCAACGTCGGATCGTTGATGAATCAGGCCGGCATGCCCGCCGAGGAGTACACCGTTGCCGAGTGTGCCAAGAGCGCCGGATACACAACCGGCCTGGTCGGCAAGTGGCACCTCGGTTCGGACTATGCAACTCAGGCCAACTCGCAGGGCTTTGACTACTTCTATGGCTACCACGTCTGCATCGACTTCTGGTCGCACTTCTTCTACTACGACCCCAATCATCCTCACTACCACGATCTGTACCGAAACCGCGAGGAGGTCTTTGAAGACGGCGTGTTCTTCACGGATCTGCTGATCCGCGAAGCGACGGCGTTCATCGACGATCACAAAGACAAGCCGTTCCTGCTCTATGTGCCGTTTCACGAAACGCACTACCCGATGCACGCACCGCGACGATTCGCCGATCTCTATCGCCATCTGCCTTACGAGAGACGTGAGTATGCCGCCCTGGTCGCCAGCCTGGACGAGGCCATCGGTAAGATCGTGCGCCGCCTGGCCTATCACAAACTGATCGAGAACACTCTGGTTGTCTTCTCCAGCGACAACGGCCCCTCGGCCGAGATTCGGGCCAACGGCAGCGGCGGCAGCACCGGGCCGCACCGCGGGCACAAATTCAGCCTGCTGGAGGGCGGAATCAGAATGCCCGCGATCATCAGTTGGCCGGGCCGTCTGCCCGAGAACGAGACGCGTGACCAGGTGGTGATGGCCGCCGACGTCCTGCCCACCGTGTCCGAGGCGATCGGCGCCGCATTGCCGGCCGATCGCAAGATCGACGGCATGAGCTGGCTGCCGTTGCTGAAGGATAGAAACGCGCCGGGACATGACATCCTCTTCTGGGAATGGAACAAGCAGCACGCCGTCCGCCAGGGCAAGTGGAAGGTGATGCGCAGCGCAATCGTCACCGAACCGAGGGGTAAGATGGAACGGATGCAAGGTGATGATCTGGTCTTCCTGGTGGATCTCGAAGCGGACCCCGGCGAGTCGACAAACCTTTACGCGCAGCACCGAGAGTTGGCCGACCGCCTTCTCAAGCAGCACGAT
Source organism: Phycisphaerae bacterium (assembly GCA_030372985.1). Lineage (GTDB taxonomy): Bacteria > Planctomycetota > Phycisphaerae > UBA1845 > PWPN01 > JAUCQB01. The sequence continues at coordinate 646 of JAUCQB010000164.1, read as the reverse complement.
GCCTGGCATCGCGAAGTGTTCAAGGACTGAGCCTGCCGTCGACATTCGCGGGACAACGGGCAAGAGCACATCGGCGAAAGGAATGGGCTGATGCGAAAAACAAAAACGCCTCTGAACAGAGCATTAGGCAGCACGTGTGAGCGGATCTCTATCGTCTGGGGACCACTGTCACGAAAACCAAGCCTTTGGCTCGCCTGCACAGCGACAAGCCTGCTGGCGCTCTCATGCTCCTCGCCGTTGCGGGGGGGTGACGCCACCGTGCCCAAGCCTTCGCCCAACTTCGTGCTGATCCTGGCCGATGACCTCGGCTGGGCCGAGTTGGGCTGCTATGGCAATCGCTTCAACGAAACCCCCCATCTCGACCGGCTGGCCGAGCGAGGCGTACGGTTCACTGATGCCTACGCGGCCGCACCGGTATGCTCGCCGACTCGAGCGGCGTTGATGACCGGCCAGTATCCGGCCCGCGTCGGCATCACCGACTATCTGCGGCCGGAAGACGAACGATTCCTGTCACCGGACTATCACACTCTGGCCGAGGCCCTCCGCTCAGCGGGCTACGCCACTGGCCTCATCGGCAAGTGGCACCTCACCGGTGACTACAAGCTCTGTCTCTTATACACATCTGACGCTGCCGACGAGTTCCGAA
>JAUCQB010000163.1 GCA_030372985.1 Phycisphaerae bacterium | reverse complement strand
GCTCGTTCGGCACCTCTTGGGTGGCCAACTGGTCGAGGGCCGCCTGTAGCGCGCCTGCCCAGCCGCCCGTGCTGCAGTCCAGGCTCGATACGCCCGCCTGTGCGGCCAGGTCGGCCGCCGATTGCAGACCCGATCGAACCTCAGCCTTTTGCCCGCCAACCGCCGCCGAGGGCAAACAACACCAGAAGACCACGAACCACTGAGCTACTGAAGGGAACACACGGCCGGTACTAGAGCTTCGGGAACGCTTCTTCATGATCTCCTCCGAATCGCAAGAACTTCGCAGAACGACGTCATTGTCTTCTGCCCGGGGCGCCACGAGTGCGCACCGTCTACAGACACTCGTTGATTGGATTGTACCAAAATGTCCTATGGTTATGCAAGCGGAAGGCTGGTGTAGTGTTTCGCTAGCCCGGATTAGCCGATTGATGACCGGAAAACGGGCTAGGTTCGTTTTTGAAGGAGTCTCTGCTTCTTCTTCCGTGTTCTCGGCGTTCGCCACGGTCGCCACGGCGGACCAGGGCAAATCTTGTCACAGACCGATACTCAGCGGTTGAGATGAAGCGTTCAGCCCTCAGATCAGCTTTCAGCGGCCGGGGAGGCAGTGTTCCACCGCAGTGGACGCAGAGGGACGCGGAGGCGGGTCTCTTCTTGTCCCCCGATTCATCCTTCCGCGTTCCGCCTTGAGCCTTCTTCCCGGAACACCCATCGTGTTTCCTTCACCTGAAAGCAGCCGGAGACCCTACCTGGGCGGGGACTCCGTGATCCGCAGCATGGGTAGCGGCGCATCCTTGGGCGAAGGCTTGGCGGCGGCACCGGCCGTCGCCATCTCGGCCGCGGCGGCGCGGGCCTGATCGATCTGCTCGCGGAAGGCCTTCCAGCGGCGGGCGGCCTCGTTCTTGTAGTCGCCCTTCTCGGCCAGCACGAAATCACTGCTGACCGCCATGACCTCTGTGTAGCGGATCGAATAGTGGCGCAGCCGGTCCATGGCCTCGGCGTCGCCGGGGCTCACCTTCGCCAGATGATCGTTGGAGATCTTGCGATCGCGGGTCAGCGGCGTCTCTGATGCCTCGTGCCAGGCAGCGGCGTCCATCGCCTCGACTTCGTCCACCATCTTCTGATACTCGCCTGACAGCGGCAGGCCCGCCCGGGCGTTGACGTACCAATGAAACGTTCGCTGGAGCTTGCGGATGAACAGGTCGGTGGCCTCGTCGAACTTGAGACACGATGCGCAGAAGTAGTTGTCCATCGCGTCCATCTTGCGGTAGTCGATCAGGCGGCCGAGCTGGCAGATGGTGTAGCTCTTGGTGCCGGGAAACGGAAAGAAGATCGCCCAGCGGAACCGCCCCGGCCTGATCTTGGCCATCAGGTCGATGGTCTCTTCCATCATCGACCGCGTCTCGTATGGCAGGCCGAACATCAGAAATGCGGAACTGTGCAGCCCGTACCGGTGGCACAGGTCAAACGCGTCGATGATCACCTGGTTGCTCATGTGGCGGTCGAGGATCTTGCGGCGCAGCTCTTCACTGCCGCTTTCGACGCCGAACTTGACGATCATGCAGGGTGATTGCGACAAGGCCTTGGCGATCGGTTCGCTGAAGGCCTGCACGTGGGCGTTGAGCACAAACGGGACGTTGATGCCCGATTCAGTGTACGCCTCGACCAGACGAATGCAGTAGTCCTTGTTCAGCGTGAACAAGTCGTCATCGAAGATGAACGTTTCGAGATACGGGTGCCGGTTCTTGAGATCCCTCATCTCTCCGATGATCCGGTCGATCGGGTAGTTGCGGAGGTAACTGCGACGCGAATGGCCGCCCTCGGTGAAGTAGCGGTCGGACACCTCGTGGTTGAAACAGTAGCTGCAGCGGTAGGGGCAGCCCCGCGAGGTCAGCATGCTCTGCCAGCCGTTCTTGCGAGGGAGCATGTGCGGCAGGTCGTACAACTCGTAGTCGGTCGGGGCGATGTCGGCCGGGTCGGGATACGGACCGAGCGGGTTCTCGCGGTAGGTGCCGTCGGCGCTGCGGATCAGGAAGTTGGAGACCTTACCGGCGGTCGGGTCGCCGGTTGCGAGTTTGTCGATCAACTCGGGAAAGGCCGCGTCGCACTCGCCCACGCCGATGTAGTCCCAGAACCCGTCATTGACGATCTGCTGGGTACACATGATGGCGTGTACTCCGCCGACGGCGATGGGCACGGCCGGTATGGCACGCCTGATTGCCTTGGCCAGACGCAGGGCGAACTTGTACTGCTGGGTCATGACCGAGAAGGCCACGAAGTCCGGCCGCCACTGGCGGACCGTCTCCACGATCTGCTCGTCGCCAGGGATCTCGTACATGGCCTCGTTGATGTTCAGCAGACCGGTGACGTGCCCCCGCAGCTTCAGCCCCCCCGACAAGGCCGCCACCCCGTGGTTGAACCCCTCCTCGGCGTTGAGGTTCGGATAGATGAAAAGGACCCGCATTCCCTGCCCCTGAATGGCCGTAAGTTGGTGTCACGACGGACCTTAAAAGTGTAGTGACGGCTTGACCAATCGTCAACCTGGCGACACAGCACGATGTTCCGAATGGCATCTGATCAGGCAGCAACAAGCGACAAGGCGTTTTGCGTCTGTGACGTCAGTGGACCTCTCAGAGGCATCCAACGAGGCACGTGGCGGCTTCCATGGCTGCTCTGGCCGTATTCGGGGTGCATCCCGTTTTCGGTGGCGTTGCGAAGGTAGGGCATGGTCGAAATCCGCGCAGCGGATGAGACCTGCCGACGATTCCGGCCGTTCTCGGCAGGTCTCGGTCGCTGTGGCGACCTCGACACTGCCCTACTCTCGGCGGCCGCCGACACATGTGCCGCTATTTCAGGGATGCACCCCCGTATTCGCGTTCCGGCGATCGGGCGTCGGCTGCATTGCGCTGGAGGTCTCGCGTGTCGGCGGCTTTTCAGCGGCGCGACGCAGTGACCTGCATGATGTCAAACGTGTTGAGGGTCACGCCCCACGCGGCCGGCGTAATCTTCTCCATGGCGCGGTATGCGGCCGGCAGGCGGAGACCGAGAACCAGCAGCGAGTAGAGAATCTGACGAAGACTGCGGGCCACACCGATCGCCCGGATGTCGATGACCTCGAACCCGTGATTGCCCAACAGACGGGTGATGGTGCTGCGGTCAAAGTAGTGCAAGTGCGAGGGCGGGTGAATCATCCGCCACTTGCGGCCCCGCCAGCGGGCCAAGACGCTGCCGATGTCCCCGGTGGTCAGGCACAGGATGGCTCCGGGTCTGGACAACTCGGCGATGCGGGCGAGGAAGCGGTCGGGACGTTCGAGATGCTCGATCACGTCCCACATCACGGTGACATCAACCTGGCCGCCGATGGCACCTTCATCGGCCAGCAGGAAATCATCCGTCCTCACGTCGAGACCCAGCACCTCTCGGGCGTGGCCAACCGCCTCCCGATTGACCTCGAAACCGACCGTCTGAAAGTGTGCCCGGGCGAGGTCGAGGAAGAAGCCGTAGGCAGCCCCGATTTCAAGCAGCCGCCCCCCCGGGCATCGCTTCAAGAGCTCTTTGAGCCGTCGGCGGAAGTTTCGCTTCAGGAACGCCTCGTCGCCGCGGTAGTCGAGGTACTCCTGACCGGCAAAGTAAGCGCCTTCATAGATCCGGCGGGTGTCGATGGGGCTGTCGAGACGGGCAGTCGCAAACCCGCAGACCGGGCACTTAAGAAGAATCTCCAGGAAAGGCTCAAATCCGTGATGGGAGCAGACCAGGCAGGCCGGCGGCATGTGGTTTACCCCATGTCAGAAGACCGTCAGCCAACCTCGCGCTTCTGGAACAGGGCGACGGCAATCAGAAGCCAAGCCAAGACGATCAGCATCGCGTACCCAAATGCCATGCCCACGTATTGTGCGGTGATCTGGTTATTCTGCGTCAAAGCATCTGCCACCCAAAGAAACGCCAGGTTCGGTGAGATCCAGTACGCGAATCGGGCAAGGAGGCTCGCATCGCGAAGTTGGCCGAACAGATAATCGGAGGCCAAACCGATCATCAGCACCAAAGTGCAGATCCCCAAGGTGGCGACCTGCCCGAGTCGGGTCGAGACCGCCACTGCCACGGCCGTCGCGATCATGACCATGGCAAAGACCAGTGCGACCGCCCCGATGATTTGACCATCAATGAAGTCCTTGCCAAATTGCTGTATCTGCCACTTGGGGCCGATCAGGCAGACCAAGACCAGCGCCAGGGTCATCAATGGAATCGAGAGGGTAACCGACGTCGAAGAGAACTGCATGTCGTACAAGTAGTTACAGAAAGCAGCTATGAGCAGGGCCGCAAAGAAGGCGGCGCATCCGAAGACGATCACCGGCACATCCAAGTCGTCAGAGCTGCGAGACATGACCTTGTGACGCATGGTCAGCAGAAAGACGATGCCGCTGAGGTAATAGGCGATGGCCAGGGCCCCGGCCAAGCCGGCGAACTTGCCCAAAATGAACACCGGACGGTTGACCGGCTTGCTGACCACCGTCAGGACGGTCTTGTTCTCGATTTCTCGCGATAAAACCCCGGCCGCACTGAAGGCTGCCAAAAACAAACCGCACACCAGCATCGTAGAAAGGCTAAGGTCTTTCAGGAGTTTGTTGTCGTCATCGAAGGTGTAGCCCGCCAGACTGAGGTTGAGGATGAGCAGGAAGGTGGTCACCAGCAGCAGGATTCCGTAAATCGGCTGTCGGACCGTCTCGGTGAGACTATTGGTGGCGATACCCAAGAACCTGGTGAACATGGCACCCAACTATCGGCAAAAACAGAGGTTACACTTTATCGGACGCAACGAACGAAGCCCTCTTGGACGGTTGCCTGCGGGCTTGGCAGGCATGGCCGCATATTGTAGAGTACGCGGCTCGGCCGTCCACTGCTCGGCGGTTTTTCGGATCAAGCTCGCAAAGACGTGTGCAGAGCCAACCACCTGAGTCGCCCATGGACATAGCGGCTCACCTGAGAATCAGAGCACTATGACAACGCAAAGGCCTGAACGTAGAGCCCGTACCGTCGCACTCGCCGGTTTGGCTTTTCAGATCCTGCTGTCGGTCTTTTTCGCCGTTCTCTGGTCGTGGGGCCAGACGCAGGCGCTGCGAGCGTTGATGCTGTTGTCGGCCATCGGGAACGCGGTGTGGCTGTTCCTGGTCATGGTCTGCCAGCAACGCGTCCTGGTTCAGGAAGAGAAGTTCGAGACCGAGCAACTTCGGCGCGAACGGGCGGCGGCGGGCGGCACCGATGCCATTTTCGACGTCGCCGACGAAGAGCTGCTTCTGGCTCGCCGGCGGCTGCAGTGGATGTACCGGTGGATGCTGCCGAGTTTCTCGATCCTGATCATTCTGCTGCTGGTCCTGGCCGGGCTTCTGGGATGGAAATGGTCGATCGGGCAATCGCTCTCCTCCGAAGTCTGGCCAACGGTCGGTGAGGACAAAGTCCCCCTCTTGTTCTTCATGACACTTGGGGCGGCGTTCGTCAGTTTTCTGTTTTCGCGATACGCAACCGGTATGGCTCGCTACCGCGAGTGGCAGATCCTTCACGCCGGTGCTACCTGGCTGATGGGGGTGACGCTGGCGGCCGCACTTGTCAGTGCGGCCATGGGGGCGCTTTACATGGGGGCGACCCCCGTTTTCGAGCGGGTGGTCGCCTACGTCCTGCGCATCCTGCTGTTTGTGCTGGCGGCGGAAACGCTGTTGAACCTGGTGCTCGACTTCTATCGGCCCAGAGGGCCTGACGAGGAGCCGCGACCGGCGTTCGACAGCCGCCTGCTCGGCCTGTTCACCGAGCCCGGCGGCATCGCTCGCTCGATCGCCGACGCGATCAACTACCAGTTCGGCTTCGAAGTCTCCTCGACCTGGTTCTACAAGCTGCTGCAGCGATCGGTGGTGCCGCTGATCGGGTTTGCGATCCTGATGCTTTTCGCGGTGTCGTCGCTGCTGTTTATCGGGGCCGATCAAGTCGCGGTGATCGAACGATTCGGAAGAAAAGACCGCGTCGTCGCGGACGGTCTGCACATCAAGTGGCCGTGGCCGATCGAGAAAGCCTACAAGGTTGCCACTCGCCGGGTGCACGATCTAACCGTCGGGGATGTCGAGCCGACGGACAAGAAAGCAGACGAAAAAGAGCTGATTCTCTGGACCAACCTGCATTCCTCGGAACCACACCTTAACGTACTCGTGGCCACTCCCAAACTGGCGGAGTACATCGAGAAGAAGGAACCGGGCGAGGCGGCGACGCAGCCGACAGATGACGATGCCGATCGCCGCAGCCAGGCGGTGCCCGTGAGCCAGCTTCGGATCGCGACGTTCATCCAGTACGAGATCCTCGATGCGTATGACTGGCTGCGCCGCTATGCCGGGCCGCAAAACGAAGGCCCGGAAGCCATGCTCGAGACGATTGCCAAGCGGGAAATCATGCGGCAGTGCGCGAGCGTTGAAGTGACCGCCCTGATGGGCGTCGCCCGCGGAGAAATCGAACGGAACCTGCGGCAGGAGATACAGAGGGTCGCGACGGAGCAGAATCTCGGCGTTCGGATCGTCTTCCTGGGGTTGTACGGTGTGCATCCGCCGTCGGAGACGGCCGAGGCTTTCCAGGCGGTCATCGGTGCCGAATCGAAGCGCACCACGGCCGAACGGAGCGCCAAAGCCGACCGCAACCGGCGGCTCTCGGAGGTTGCCGGCGATGTCACCCGCGCGGAAGACCTGAACGAGGCGATCCGCACGCTCCACGAGTTGGAGGGCCGTGACCGTGTTCCGCAAGACCAGCTTCAGGCTGCCAGCGACCGCGTCCAGCGGTTGTTTTTCGGCGATGCGAAGGAGGGCATCAGGCCGGTGGGCGGGTCGGCGGCAAACACGGTGGCCAAGGCCCGGTCCGACCGCTGGCGCATCGAGAACCGGGCTCAGGGCCAGGCTGTGGGGTTCGACCAGGAGATCGCCACGAAGAATGCGGCGCCCAAGGTGTACCACATGCGCAAGTACCTTGAGATGCTGGCCGACGCCACGGCCGGTATTCGCAAATACGTTCTGGCCGCGTCCGAGGCCGGACACTCCCTGCGAACGTTCCACCTGAACCTCCAGGATGCACGGGACATACCGATCGGCGTGGCCATCGAGAAGAAATCGGACTGATTCAGCGGGACAGCGGCGGGGAGATCGAGAACCAGAGTCGAGAGTTTCGGAGAGATATGACCCATGAAGCGCAGCCTGCCTTCCATTATCGCGGCAGTCGCCATCGTTCTGATCCTCGTTCTGCACATGGTCACCTATCAGGTGCGGTTCAATGAGGTGGCGCTGGTGACGACGTTTGGCAAAGTCACACAGCCGGTCAACGGCGTCTCACCCGACGTGAAGACCGAGCCGGGCCTGTATTTCAAGTGGCCCTGGCCGATCCAGCAGGTCACCATTCTGGACAACCGGATCCAACTGAGCCAGGCCGTCGGTACCGAGACTCCCACACGGGACCGCAAGAACGTGATCGTCACGACGGCCGTCGGCTGGTCGATCGCCGATCCGTACACCTTCTATATCAAGAACACCGACTCGAAGGATGCCGAAACCAAGCTCCTCAACCGCATCCGGAACGACCAAGCGGCGGTGATCGCCCGTTATGACTTCGCGAACTTCGTCTCGACCGATCAAGATGAATTGAAATACGACGAGATCGAGCGGGAAATCCTCAAGGCGGTGCAGGATACCCCGCCAAGCGTTCGCGACCTGCTCGGTGTCGAGGTCCGCTACGTGGGTCTCGAAGGGCTCGCGCTGCCCAAGACGATCACCACCGCCGTCTTTGAGGCGATGAAGAAGGAACGCGAGGCAGAAGCGGCCCGCTACACCAGTGAAGGCGCATCCGAGGCCAATCGCATCAAGGCCGAGGCGGAGAGCATCGCCGGCACGATTCTGGCTTTCGCCGACCGGCAGGCCGAGCAGATCATCGCGGAGGGCAAGGCCCGTGCGGCGGCGTACAACGAGACTTTCAAGAAAGACGAGGAGCTGGCGGTCTTCCTGCTGGAAATGGACTACCTGGCCGAGATCCTGAAGGACCGCTCGACGATTGTCTTGGACGCGCAGCCGCCCTTTGACCTGCTGAAAGAGGCGGGCCTGCAGAGCAAACCGGTAGCCGCGACCCGGCCGTCGGGGCGCATTGTGGAGCCGAGCATTATTCAGCCGAAGTGAGGATCTGCAGGGCCGGACAGCCCGGCACGGAGTGACAAAAGTGGCTCACGATCATCCTCATCACGAACACGACGAGGCCCATCACGGGCATGACCCCGCGATCCCGCAGGAGTTGGTCGGGGCCGCCCCCGCCGAGGCGTTCGACGCCGCGAACCAGGCGTTGGTGGACGCCCTGAAGCTCAGTTTTCGATTTCTCAAGGTGGTCATGATCGGGGCGGTGGTCTTCTACCTGCTCAGCGGCCTGTTCATCGTCAAGCGGGACAAGGAAGTGGTCGTTCTGCTCCGGTTTGGCGAACAGAAGAACACCTACCGTGAAGGGGTCCATTGGGCCCTGCCTTATCCGATCGACGAACTTGTGAAGGTGCCCGTTTCGACAGACACGCTGATGCTGGACGCCTTCTGGCTGCAGATCAGTGATGCCGAGCAAGGTAAACCGCTGAGTGAGTTGACCCCGCGGGGCGAAGGCCTTGACCCCGCGGTGGACGGGGCTTTGCTCACCGGTGACCGTGGCATCATGCATCTTGAGGCCCAGGCCCAGTATCGCGTCACCGACGCCCAGCAGTATGTCAGGAACGTCGTTCTTCGTGGCAATGACAGGACTGCCGAAAAGGATCTCCTCAAGGCGGTGCTGAAGAACGCGTGTGTGGCTACCACAGCCAGGATGACGGCCGAGACCGTCTCGAAGCGAACCAACGAGGTGGTGAACCAGGTCAAGATCCGCGCCCAGGAAATCCTCGATCGAATGAACACGGGGATTACGCTGGACGAAGTCGTCGCGCGCCAGCGATGGTATCCCTTGCAGGTTCAGCCATCGGTGGACAACGTCACGACCGCGATGAATACCAAGCAGCAGGAGATTCAGACGGCTTATGGTGAACGGCAGAAGACCCTCAACGAAGCCGCCGGCAGGATCTGGGAGGATCTGTGGAACGCCATCCAGGAACTCGACCAGAAAGCCACGGACCAGGAGCGGGCCGAGGTCCTCTCGAGAATCGAGACACTGCTGACGACTCAGGCCTCCGGCAAGGCCGGCCAGCGCATCCAGGAGGCCCGGCAGCAGCGTGAGCAGATCGTGCTCTCGACACTGGCCCGGAAACAGGCCTTCCTGGCCTTGCTGGAGGAGCACCGGAAGAACCCGACACTGCTACGCCAGCGGTTGTTGGCGGAGGGGCTCAAGGACCTGTTCGCCCAGCCGGGCGTGACCAAGTGGATGCTGCCGGCGGGCGAGAACAAGCAGTTGGATGTGTGGCTCAACCCGGATCCGGTGGAGTTCAAGAAAGCACAGCAGGAAGCGACTCGCCAACGAACGGGGGTCGGCGCGGGTAAGTGAACCCGCCGGACGAAAACCATCGCTATTGAGCGGACCAGCTATGTCCAGCAACGATCTATCCGTCATTCAGACCGCCGGCCTGACCAAGGTCTTCAAGGACTTCTGGCACCGCCAGCGTGTGGTGGCCGTGGACAAGCTGGATCTCGACATCCACAAGGACGAGGTCTTCGGCCTGCTCGGTCCCAACGGGTCGGGCAAGACGACCACGATCAAGATGCTGCTGGGTCTGCTCTATCCCACGCGGGGGCGCATCCAGGTTCTGGGCCGCTCGCCGACGGACGTGGAGGTCAAGTCGCGGATTGGTTTTCTGCCGGAAGAGTCGTACCTGTATCAGTTTCTCGATGCCCGTGAGACGCTCGACTACTACGGGCGGCTGTTCCGCATTCCGCGGCAGGAGCGCCGCCGCCGCGTCGAGCAGCTTCTTGAAATGACCGGTCTTGGCCGCGAGGCCCGGCGGCGGGTGGGTGAGTACTCGAAGGGCATGGCCCGGCGCATCGGCCTGGCCCAGGCCCTGATCAACGACCCCGACCTGCTGATTCTCGACGAACCGACGTCGGGGCTGGACCCGGTCGGCACGCGCGAGATTAAGGACCTGATCGTCTTCCTGAACCGCGAGAAACGCAAGACCGTTCTTCTTTGCAGCCACCTCCTGGCCGACGTCGAGGACGTCTGTCAGCGCGTGGCGGTGCTCTACGGCGGCCGGTTGCAGGCCCTGGGTCCTATCCGGGAGCTGTTGAGCCAGCAAAACCTGACGCAGATCACCGCGGAACGGTTGAGCCCGCAGACCATCGATCGCATCCGCCGCGTGATCGAGAGCGACGAAGGCCGGCAGATCATCAGCGTGTCCGCGCCGTCCGACAGACTGGAGACATTCTTCTTGCGGATTGTTCGACAGGCTCAGCAGCTCCGCCAGACGACGTCCGGGGCGACGGTGGGCGGCCGCATCGCCGAGTTCCTGGCCGAATCGCCGGGCGGCGAAGCGGTGGTCGAATCGCTGGTCGCGGCCGCGGTCAAGCCGGAGCGAGTCGAACCGGCTCCCCCGACGTCGATCGCCCCTGCGGAACCGGCGACCGACGTCTTGCGAGAGCTGATTTCCTCGTCTTCTGTCGCTTCCGGGGCAGTTCCGCCGGTCGAGAGCGAGCCGTCTCCTGCGACCCCCCAGATCGACGAGAGCGTCATTGACCACCTCGTGGATCGCGCCGACCGCAAGACCGGTCCGTCCAAGGAGTGACCCGGCATGTCGCGCATCTGGGCCGTCGCCCGCCACATGATCGCTGAGAGCATCCGGACGAAGGTCGCGCTGTTGTTCATCGCGATCATCCTGGTCATCCTGCTGACCACGCCGTTCACGGTCACAGGCGACGGGTTGACAGTCAAGAGCCGGCTTCAGAACTACCTTGCGTACTCGCTGGGCTCGGTTGGGGCGCTGCTTAGCCTGCTGACCATCTTCGTGTCCTGCGGGACCCTGTCCAATGAGATCAGCCAGAAGTACCTGTTCCTGGTGGTCAGCAAGCCGATCCCGCGATGGCAGTTGTTCATGGGCAAGTGGGTGGGCGTGGTGACCTTGAACGGGATCATGCTGCTGGTGACCTTCGCGGCCGCGATGGTCTCGACCTGGTACATCAAGAACCAGCCGACGACGGTGCCGGGAGATGCCGAGGCTATTCAGAAAGAAGTTCTGGGGGTCCGCCACAACTTCAGGCTCCATCAGCCGGACTGGAGCCGGCTGGCCCAGGATCGTATTCGTCAGCTCAGGGAAGCGGGCGCGATCGAGAAGCTCACGCCGGAGGAGGAGCAGACCCTTACCACCCGGCTGGTCGAGGAAGCCAAGAGCGGATGGAAAACGCTGCGGCCCAGGCAGTGGCACAGGTTCGAGTTCCGTAACCTGCTGGTCGACAAGCGGAGACAAGCCAACCCTATGGACCAGGACTACGTCTTCCTGCACATCAAGCCCCGCCATCCGGGCGGCACGGAAGACGCGCTCCTGCAATCGCTGATCGTGTGCGGAGATCCGCGGGAGCCGCAGACGATGACCCGTGAGGTGGCTGCCGATTACGTGGTCGAACGTTTCCACGACATCCCCGTCCCCACCTTCGCCGTCAACAGCCAGAACACGCTGTACGTCCAGATCTTCAATCTGAGCGACAAGGATTCGATTACGTTTGAGGGCGACGACAGCCTCGAGCTGCTCTACCCGCTGGGGACGTTTCACTGGAACACCTTCCGGGCCATCGTGATCACCTGGTCCCGGCTGGCCTTTCTGGCGGCGCTGGGGCTGATGATGTCGAGCTTCCTGTCCTTCCCCGTGGCCTGCATGGCCTCGTTCCTGGTTTACGGGGCGGCGGCAATGAAGGACTGGCTTTCCGAGTCTTTCGAGTGGACGACTTCCGGATCGTTTCGCCAGGACGCGATGTGGATCTTCGGCCCTCCCCTGCGTTTCATCGGCCGGATCTTCGTCAACCTGGTGCCGGATTTCAGCTATTTCGACGCGGTGAGCAACGTTGTCGGTGGACGGCTGGTGACGCTGAACTGGGTGCTCCAGTCGCTGGTCCTGCTGGTGCTGTTCCAGGGGGCGGTGCTGGTCATCATCGGATGCGTGGTGTTGACCAGGCGGGAACTGGCCCGGGTGACGGGCTAGCTGATTTGAAGGAGAGCTTTGTCGGTGATGAACAGCGACAGGGGTCAATACGTGGTCGAGCGTGCCAAGGCGCAGCGATCCGCCACCTTCATTCAGGTGGCGGCGCTGTTGGGCGCGCTGGTCTGCGTCGCCCTGGCCGCCTGTCTGAAGGATCCCATCAACCGCCAGCGCAAAGGACTCCAACTGGTCATGCACTCGGACATCTATAAGGAACTGCCGCCGGAGTACGGGTGGATCAGCGCTTTCGGCGGAGCCCTCCGCGGCGTCGCGGTCCACTATCTGTGGAAGCGGGCCGAGGACCTCAAACAGGAAGGCAAGTACTACGAGTCGCAGCAGTTGGCCCGGTGGATAGGCACCCTCCAGCCCCGTTTCGCGCAGGTATGGGTGTTCCAGGCCTGGAACATGTCGTACAACATCTCCGTGGCCACCCACACGCCTCAGGAACGGTGGCAGTGGGTGTACAACGGCATTCGCCTGCTGCGCGACGAAGGCATCCCAAACAACGACCGGGTGGTGGGCCTGTACCGGGAACTCGCCTGGATCATCTTCCACAAGATCGGCGACCGCATCGACGAGTTCCACAACTTCTACAAGCGAAGATGGGCGGCGACGATGGAGAACCTGCTCGGTGCGCCGCCGGTCGGCGTGAGCGACGAAAAGATGCTCGACTGGTTCAGGCCGGTGGCCGAGGCGCCGGGGCAACTGGAAGAAGTCATCGCCAAACGGCCCCAGGTGGCCGAGATCGTGAAGACGCTGGGGGATCTTGGCATCGACGTCCGGAGCACGACGAGCAGCGACAAGGTGCTTCATCCGTTGGAGAAGCTTTTCTTCGAGCCGTATGCCCGCTTCCTCCTTGAAAAGAACCTGGTCGGGCTGCGGGCCCGGCCGGTGGAGATGAGCGAGGGGCAGCGCCGGCTGAACGACTTCTTTGCCGCCTCGGCCGGCGAGGACTTCGATGCTCTCCTGGCGTGGATGCGGGCAAAGGTCCTCCGGGAACAGTACAAGATGGACCCGGCGTTCATGCTGTCCATGACCGGGAAACTCGGCACGGCCAAGCCGATTCCGCTCGACTGGCGCACCCCGTGGGCCCACGCCATGTATTGGTCCATGTATGGCATCAAGATGGGCGAAGGGGTCCGTAGCGTTCAGGAGATCGATCCGCTGAACACCGACCGGCTCATGCTCTTCTCTCTCCAGAACCTGGCCCGGATGGGGGAATACATCTTCCGCAACAACCTGGACGAGCCGTTCAAGTCCTTTCTGGAAATGGGTCCCGACCTGCACTTCGTGGAGGCCATGCACAACAAGTACATCGAGCTGGGCAAGAAGTATGCCGAGCCGGACGAGAACGTCGAGAACCGCACCTGCGAGATGCTGCGAGACGGGCACGTGAACTTCCTCGAAGAAGCGGTGATGGACTTCCACTTCGCCGGCCGAAACGACGAGGCCCGCCACTATCTCGATTATCTGGCCCAGTATTACCCCGATCCGAATACCAACCAGCCCAAAGAAGTCTATTTCAAGACGGTCGATGAGTTCATGAACGACAGAATCGGCGAGATCATCGACACCCAGCCCTCGACCATCGCACTGATCCACAATCTGTTCCGCAAGGGCTACCTCGCGCTGGCCGGCGGCAGCAGCGACGAGTTCGGTAACGCCGTGCGCCAGGCAGCTTATATCTACAAGCGATATCAGGAGGACTCGGTCAGCAGCGAGATGAATCGCCTGCGCCTGCCCAGATTCGAGTCGATCCGGGCCGGCGCCTTGTTCCGTTTTCTGGCCGACGCGCAGATCCCGCTGTACGTCCGTTCATTCGTATGGCGGTACGAGGAAACGGCGGAAGACGACCTGGTCCGGAAGTATTGCTATCACTTTGACATGCCCGGCCTGCTCGGGGCTCTGGGTGAGGAATGCGCTGAGGAAGGTCTTGACGCCAAGCTGGCATTCCCCGAGCCTGGCGGCATCGAGCAATGGCTGAAAAGCAATCCCGCGCCGATCCTGCAGGAAGAGCTCGACAAGCAATCCGAGGCGGCGGCCGGACAGGGAGGATGAGCCCGGGCCGACGTTACTTCACCTGTCGAATCGTCTCGATGACGTAATCCTGCTGCTCAACGGTCATCTCGGGGAACACCGGAAGCGAGAGCACTTCCGCCGCGGCTTTCTCGGCGACCGGGAAGTCGCCTGCGCGGTAGCCCAGGTTCCGGTAGACGGGCTGCAAATGCAGTGGGATGGGATAGAAGATCTTGGCCCCAATACCCGCCTCGGTCAGTCTGGTTCGCAACGTCTCGCGATGGGGCGAGCGAACGGTGTACTGGTGATAGATGTGTCCGCAGACCGCGTCCCGGTGCGGCGTGACGACGCAATTGCCGGCCAGGGCGGCATCATACCGGGCGGCATGGCGGCATCGGCCTTCGTTCCAGGCGACCAGGTGCGGCAGCTTCGCCCGAAGGGCAACCGCCTGGATGGCGCTCATACGGAAATTCGCCCCGAGGCGTCCGTGCTCGTACTCCGAAGTTTGTCCCTGGTGACGCACGATCCGCAGCGCGGCCGCCAGCTTGTCGTCATTGGTCATCACCATGCCGGCTTCACCGATCGCCGACAGGTTCTTCGTCGGATAGAAGGACAGCGTGGCCGCTTTCCCGAAGCTGCATGCGGGTCTGCCCTTGTAGGTTGCCCCGATGGCCTGAGCGGCGTCTTCAATCACGGGAATTCCGTGGCGGTCGGCAATCGCAAGGACGCGGTCCATGTCCGCGCATTGGCCGTACAGGTGCACGGGGATGATCGCCTTGGTTCGAGGCGAGATGGCCTTGTCGATGGCGTCGGGGTCGATGTTGTACGTATCCGGGAGAATGTCTACGAACACCGGGCGTGCACCCACCCGCGAGACGCTGGCCGCAGTCGCGAAGAACGTGAACACCGGCACGATGACCTCATCACCCGCGCCGATGTCCAGAGCCATGAGAGCGGCGACGATGGCGTCCGAGCCGTTGCTGACCCCGATCCCATGAGCCACGCCGCAAAGCCGGGCGACTTCCTTCTCAAGAGCCTCGACCTCCGGCCCCAGGACGAAGCCGCAGGTCTTCAGTACCCGGTCGATTCCCGCACGGACCTCGGGCTCAACGGTCCGAAACTGCGCCGCCAGATCAAGCAACGGTACTTTCATGCGGCACAGTATCCGCATTTCGCTCGGTCGCGACAATAAGCGTGTTGTGGGGCACCCTTGGTCGGGAGCCAACGCGCATGAACTGCGCAAAAAAACTTCCGGGACGAATGCATATTCGGTCCCGGAAGTGCGCCACGGCTAAGACAGCCGAGTATCTGGGGTGAAACCCTGTTCTGTTTACGTACCGGCGGCACGAGATCCAGCCGCCGACACGATATTTCTGCACTTGTGCCCGATCGACTATACCGTTGTCGCGGCGGCCATGTCAACGAATCCATCGGCGAATCAATCGGAAACCATGAAAACCTTAAGGTCATGTGTGACAATGGTTTACGTTTGCCTTCCTGTTGTGAGTGATGAACGCCCATCACAAGTCATTGGGCGTGCGATACTTGGACAGGACATCGAAATCATGCGTTTTTTTCACCATTTTTTGCTGGTGCAGGCGACCGGTCCATGGGGTGTCCCGTCCTGGTTATAGGACGTTCCCGAAAGGCCTTGATGGGCCTGTGTTTAGGCGGAAGGGATCAGGGCCTTGTGCTGCTAGACGGGAAAGCGTCTGTTCTCCCGTGGCTCTTCCATCGGGTTGGTTGAAGGGGAGTGCCCCAGCGCGGGCCCGATGGCAATGCCGCAAGAGCGGTCTGCGCCCATGTCGAGACCGACTCGAGGGCCGAAATCTGGAACCGGCGGTTCTGCCTTCTGGTTCTCGTTTCCGCCCCAGCCAAGCTCGCCTACCCTCCGCCGCCACCACGCACCTTCCACCCCAGGCTGCGCCGTTTGCTGACGGGAACGTCTCACCACTCGGTGACCGGGTGAGCGGTTGGGGGTTGATAAATCATCCTGACACCTTTTTTTGCGGTCGACGTCCGCGGAAGAGGAGACGCATGGGCACTTCCTCGAAGGGCAGGCGTTCGCGGAGGCGGTTGAGGAGGAATCGCTCGAAAACGGGGGTCACCCGGCCGGGCTCATTGACGAAAAAGGCGATGGTCGGCGGGCAGACGGCCACCTGAGTCCCGTAGAAAATCTTGACCGGTCCGGAGCCTCGCTTGGGCTTCGGCGGGTTGGCGTTCATCGCCTCGTTGATGACGTCGTTGAGTCGACTCGTGGAGACCCGGGTGCGGGCCTGCTTGAACAGGGAGGCGGCGACGTCAATGACCGCCTGGACGTTGCGGTTCTGCGTCGCGGTCGTAAAGGCGATCGGGGCGAAGTCGAGGCCGGGGACCGTCTTGTAGAGGTATTCCTCGTAATCGGCGGTCACCGCCCGGCCCTTGGCGAGATCCCATTTGTTCACCACCAGGACACAAGGCTTGAACTGCTCGACGATGTACCCGCCGAGCGTCTTGTCCACATGGCTGACCTCCTCGGTCGCATCGATCATCAGCAGAACGACGTCGGCCCGACGGATGGAAAGCTGGGCCCGGTGGTAACCGTAGTACTCGATGTCGTCTGCGATCTTGCCGCGCTTGCGTACGCCGGCGGTGTCGATGGCGACATAGACGTGCCCGTCGCGTTCGAATCGCACGTCGACGGCATCGCGTGTGGTACCGGGCACCTCGGAGACGATGACGCGCTCCTGGCCGGCCAAGGCGTTGATGAACGAGCTTTTGCCCACGTTGCGGCGGCCGACAATGGCGACGTTCATCGTCGGGTCGGGCGGGGGGGGGCCTTCGCTGAAGGGCCGGATCATCTCGACGATGCGTGCCTTGAGGTCCGTCAGGCCGAGATGGTGCATGGCCGAGATGGCCATGGGCTCGCCGAAACCGAGGCGGACCAGTTCGGCCAACTCGGTATGGGTGTTGGGAGAGTCGACTTTGTTTGCCAGAACGATCACGGGCTTCGAGCACCGACGGAGCCAGTCGGCGACGGATCGATCGAGCGGGTTGAGACCCTCCTGGGCGTCGACGACGAACAGGATCAGCGCGGCCTGATCGACGGCATAGCGGATCTGCTGCTCAACCTGCTCGCCGAGGTCATCACGGTCCACGATGCCATAGCCGCCGGTGTCGACCAGGTCGAAGTAGACGCCTTCGATTTCACAGAGAACCTGGATGCGGTCGCGGGTGACTCCGGCCGTGGGATCGACGATGCTGATCCGCCGACCGGCGAGCATGTTGAGCAGGGAGCTCTTGCCCACGTTCGGGCGTCCAACAATGGCAACCATCGGCAAGGGCATGGGCTGTCGGCCTCCGCGAGCCGGCTGGAATCAGCTCCTGCGAAGAATCACTGGAACGGCGGCGTCAACGGGCCGGAGCGGTTGCGGCCGGAGCGGTCGCGGCCGGGCCGCTGGCAGGAGCGGGCCGTTTGATGCCCAGGCCGCGCGGGAAGCTGTACGGAGCCGCGTTCAGGATGCCGTCGGCCTCATCCGTACCGATCCATGCGCCGATGGCCTTTTCCATCTTAGCGTTGCGTTCGACTCCGCCGTCGGTCATTGCGGTGGTCACGTCGGGCTGCGTCTGACCGGCGGCGGGTTTGACCATCACCTTGAGTTGGGCCTCGGCCACGACGACCACGCGCTCCAATTGTTCCCGCTGCTCGCGTCCCGCCTCGGTCTTGGTGTAATGGTGCACCGCGTCAGCCACCAAACGCGCGGTTGCCAGGACGATGTTGTTCTTCGTCTGGTTGTTGTTGATCTGGGCGAACTTGCCCGCCAGCCAGGCTGCTGCATTGGCGTCGGCGACGGCGGGGAATTCGCCCTTCTGCTCGAAGCGGGTCAGGCGCGCGTTCAGAATGGCCATCAACACCGGCACCACGCGGTCAACTGCCGGTCCGCCGTTCATGGTCAAGACGCGGTAGAACCGATCCATCGTAGGGGGGTCCGTCTCGGTCGAGGCCTGTTTTTGCAGGACCAGCAGCAGTGTTTCCCAGTCCTGGGCCGACAGCTTGCTCTTGAGCAGACCCTCCGCGGCGACCAATCGCACGCCGGGAAACGCGTCGTTGATGGCCAGTTTGTAGCAGGCCAGGGCGCCGGGGCTGTCATAAGCTTTGAGAAACGCCAGCAGCACCACGCTGGCGAGAGCTGCGGGGTCCTTGGCGTCGGTCGCCGGCTTGTACTGGGCCGCGAAGGCGGTCGCCACGGCCTCGACGATGCCGGCCTTGAAGGCGCTGGTTGCGTCGGTGGCTTGAATGTGCGAGTTGACCTCGGTTACGAACGCGGGGGCGACTTTCAGCGGCTCTTTGGAGTCGATGATCAACCTGATGCGTTGCTGGCACCAGTCCTGCACGCGCTGCTTGTCGATGCTCGTGAAGTTGTTTTTGCGGATGTCGGCCAGATTGAGTTGCTGTTCCTGTCCGACGGCGGCCGCGGCACAGGCCAGAACCTGGCAAGCGACCAAGACTCCGCGGCTGATGCCTCGTATACCCATGGCGCTGTTCATCGGTCTCACGGCTCCCAGATCGTCTCGTTACCCATGGTTAAGCCGGATCCTTCAACGGCATCCAATGGGTGATCGCGCGGATGCCCCCGCTCAGGGGTGGCGGCGGCTGAGGCGGGTGACTCGTTACAGGCAGAGCTCCACCGCAGATACGGCCCGAAAGCACCGGGACCCATGCCGCGATTGGGTCACGGTATACGCCCCTTTGCCCGAAGTCAAGGAATGGAGCCCTCCTCACCTGGCCAAAGATCGGTGGCAGAAGAGCTTATGACCGTTTTGACGGGCCGGCTGCTTGACGCCGACGCCCGCGCTTCTGTAAAGTCCCTTGTGTCATGGCACGCGACGCATCAGCCGCCGGCTCTCATTCGGACCCCAAGGACCAGCCCGCGTGGGACGGAATTCCCGCTCCTGCGGTGCGTCGTCTCTGTTTGTACCTGCGCGAGTTGGAGGGCTTGCTGGCGCGAGGCAGGCTGACCGTGTCCAGTAAGGATCTGGGCCGCACGCTGGGATACACCGATGCCCAGGTCCGCAAGGATTTGGCCTACTTCGGCCACTTCGGTCAACCGGGCATCGGATACGGAGTCGAGGAGCTGATCGCCCGGATCAGGGGGATTCTCGGTACAGACAAGATCTGGAACGTTGTCGTGGTGGGAGCCGGAAACATCGGGCAGGCTCTGTCCACCTATCGGGGTTTCCCGAAAAGAGGGTTCCGGATCGTCGGGGTGTTCGACAACAATCCGGCGAAGGTCGGGCAGCGAATCGGCGATCCACCCGGCGTGGAGATCCTCCCGTTGGACCACCTGCCGGAAGTGGTCGCGTCGCAGGATGTCCGGTTGGGCATCGTGGCCGTACCGGCCGAAGCGGCCCAGCAGGTGGCCGAGGCGCTCCTGGCGGCTGGCGTGAAGGGGATACTGAATTTTGCCCCGGCCTCGCTGGCGATGCCGGAGCCGGTTGCGGTGGTTCCGGTCGAACTGAGCCTTCAGTTGGAGCAACTGGCCTTTCAGATTCGCGCCCGGAGCACTCGCGCCCGGGCCCGATAGAGCGTCGGAGGTTGTTGGCGGGGTCCCTCGTCAACGGGCCTGAATGGGAGCTTTGAGGGCATGAGCTGGCAGGACGACAACATCGACGACCCTCAGGATATCGACCTCGAAGAGGGCGATGAACCGGACCTCGAGGATTGCCCCCATTGCGGCGAGTCGATACCTGAGTCGATCAGCCGTTGTCCACACTGTGGGCAGTGGATTGCCTGTCCAAGCTGCGGCGAAGGGCTCACAGGTGCCTCGACTGCCGCTCGCCGCGCTCGCGGATGGTTCTGGCCGGTGGTGGTCGCGATCCTGGTTGCGATCATACTTGTGATATGGCATGGATTGTGACGCGGGTATCTTCATTGATGGAAGAAACTCATGGCTTTCCCAATACACCGACTTCGGCGGCTGAGGATGAATCCGGGATTGCGACGGATGGTCTGCGAGACAAGATTGTCCGTCAGTCAGTTGATCTGCCCGCTGTTCGTCAGGCCGGGCGAGGGCATTCGCAACGAGATCACGTCGATGCCGGGGCAGTTTCAGTTCTCGGTGGATACGGCGGCTGAGGAATGCCGTCGGATCGCCGACCTGGGCATTCCGGCGGTGCTGCTGTTTGGCATCCCGGCGCACAAGGACGCATCGGGTAGCGAGGCGTGGCACGATAACGGCGTCGTTCAGCGGACGATTCGGCAGATCAAGAAGGCCTGCCCCGATCTGGTGGTCATCACCGACGTGTGCCTGTGCGAGTATACCGATCACGGGCATTGCGGGGCGATCGTCGAACGGGCCGGCCGCAAGGACGTCGACAACGACGAGACGCTGCCGCTGCTGGTCAAGGAAGCTTTGTCGCATGCGGCCGCGGGTGCCGACGTGATTGCCCCGTCGGACATGATGGACGGGCGCGTCGGAGCCATCCGCCGGGCCCTCGATGAGGCGGGCTTGGCCCACCTGCCGATCATGGCCTACGCCGCCAAGTACGCCAGCAGCTACTACGGGCCGTTCCGCGACGCCGCCGAGTCGCCGCCGCAGTTCGGCGACCGCAAGAGCTACCAGATGAACCCGGCCAACGGTGATGAGGCCCTTCGCGAGGTGGCGGCTGACATTGAAGAGGGCGCCGACATCATCATGGTCAAGCCGGCCGTGAATTACCTCGATATCATCTGGCGGGTCAAAGAGCGGTTCGGCCTGCCGACCGCCGCGTATCACGTCAGCGGCGAATTCAGCATGATCAAGGCCGCCGCCGCCAACGGCTGGATTGACGAAAAAGGCGCCGCTCTCGAAACCACCACCGCCATCGCCCGCGCGGGGGCCGATCTGATCATCACCTACTTCGCCAAGGACCTGGCGGGGTGGATCTGAAAGCCGGGCGAGGAGCGGTTTGTTCTGCGCGCGCAGCAGGTGATTTCAGCGTCCGCCCGTATCAGCATGAGGTTTCTCGATCGCCTGAAGTCGCCACGGCTGCCTGCTAAACAAGTGTCATGACCTGCAAACAGTTAGCCATTGAGACGATCCAGAAACTGCCGGATTCCGCCACTTGGTTTGACATCGAAGAACGGATCCAGTTCCTGGCAGCCATCGACAAAGGGCTGGATGATGTCAAGAACGGCCGGGTCATACCCCACGAGGACGTCAAAGAAAGTCTGAAACAATGGCTTTCAGAGTGATTTGGACAGAGTCGGCGTCCAACGACCTCAGGCAGATCGTCCGACACAGCATGCCGCCCGGGGCATACCAGAAATCGAACGAGATCGGAATCTCTGCAGAGACACGCGGACAGGAGCGGCTCCCTGAAGCAGATTCACTCGCTTTTCGCTTGCCTTGCCACTCGGCCGTCGATGGCCCAGATGCCGCGGACGCCGTTGATGGTTGCGTTGGAGATCGCAGTTACCGTCCGGGCATCCTTCACGAACAGCGAATTCCACGCTTGATTCTGCGCGGGGCCGAGGGGGATGGGGTAGGTCTTGTTGGTGAATCCTCTCGCGTTCTCGTTGCCGACGCACACGGCCATCCGACAGCGGTCCATGGTTCCGTCGGCGCTCTCCTGATATGACAGCAGCGTCTCGCCGGAAGGCAGTCGCCGCAGGAAGGGGCCGCCGCCGTACCATTGCGGTTCCGGGGGCTCGGCCAGCGCGCCCCAGCGATGTGGGCTGTCGCCGTCGACCACGCCCGAATGCCAGTTGTCCGCCAGCGTCGTATGGAGGATCACCGGCTTGAATCGTTCGCCGAAGTGGCCGTTGTCCTCGATGGCCACGGCGATTCCTCGCCCGCCGGCCAGCAGCAGGGGCACCGGCATGCCGTCGCGATGGCCTTTGCGCATCGCGATCCGCTCGGTCTTGGTCCACGTGCGGCCGTTGTCGAAGGAGCGCAGCAGTGCGATTTCCTGCTCCGCGGTGGTTTGGAACGGAGCTTCGTTGGAGAAGTACACCTGCACCTCGCCTGACGGTAGCTGGAGTCCCACGGGTTCCCAACAGCCATCCTGGAATGAGCTGCCCCCCGTGTAGAGGGTCTGCGGCTTCGACCACGTCCGGCCGAGGTCATTGCTGCTGGCGGCGCGAATGAGGAACGGTCGAGTCAGGCTGCCGGGCGGCGCCTTCTCGTGCCGGTGCCTGACCGCGGCCAGCGGCCGTTCGTTCCAGAAATACAGCAGGGTGCCGTCTTTGAGGGGGAGCAGGTCGGCATTGGTCAACCAGCAGTCGGGCTCCTCGGCCACCAGGATCGGCGGCTTCCAGGTCATGCCTTCGTCAGTGCTGTGGCGAATCCACATCTTGCGAGCGCGGTCGTAGACGCAAGCGACGCTGCCATCTTTGAGTCGTGCCATGCGGGCGTAGTCGCCGCCTGCTTCGATCAGTCGCAAGGTGCTCGCGTCCCATGTGATCGTCGGGAGAAAAGGTCTGGACGTTGCCTGGGCAAACAGAGAATCGGGGAGAGCCAGTGCGGCCACGGATAGGGAGCAAACGAGCGCGGACAGTTGCGTCGCGTTCCTGCCACAGACAGATCTTGCGCTCATATGATTCCAAACCTCGATGGAGGGGCATGGGGACCGAACAAATCGGAACCGGCGAGGCTGTTCGCCTATCGCAGCAATTCTGCGAGTTGGTGACAGATCTGCTTGCGGTCTTTGATGGTCGGTCGCCCGGGAGCGTCGGCAACGTACAACATGCCATCGTCATCCTCAATGATCCTGAACTTGTCAAGAATGTGAGCGGAACTGTCTTTGTGGTCGAGAACGCGCAGATCGCCACATTCTGCTGACCGCTGTTCCAGAGCCGGATAGGTCTCGTTCTTGCGAGTAGCGAAGTAGACCTTCGGAGTCCAGCGGGGCACAAGGATTTCGGTCAGCGCCAACACGACCAAGGGCGTGCCCTCGGGAGCCGGATCGATCTCGATATTCGTCTGGCTGATCTTGAACCGCATTTGTCACATTCTCGCGGCGACGGCGAAGTCGTCTTTCGATACGACCGCGCTCGCCCCTGATTCTCATCGAGTGCACCGATCCATGCAACATGCTTGTCGAGCGGGCCGTCGGCCAGGGCGTTCGCCAGACGCTTGTCGCTGGTGTACATGACGGACCTGGTCCTGACCGCCAGGGCCAGGTACAGGCAGTCGTAGACCGTCCGGCGCGTCCTGATGGCCAGTTCCAGGGCGGGATCGACGAGATTGGCGCACGGCGTGATGCGCAGCGGCAACCGCAACACATCCGCCATCATCTGACATGCTTCGTCTTCGCCAATTTCGCCCCGACCACAACGTTTCCAGATCACATTGGCGACCTCGGCAAGGATGAGGTCGGGGGCATGCAGCTCTCGTTTGCCGGCCAGCAACGATGCAGCGGCATCGCCATGCTGCTCCTGAAAGAACGCCGCAGCAACCACGCTGGCATCGACAACACAAGCCTTCATCGATCCCGGTCCTTGCGGATCAGGGCCTCGCTTCTACGAAATCGCCGGCCGGCGAGCCGCTTCTTCCAACCTTCCAGCATCTCCGCGATCTCGTCGGCGCCTGTCTCTTATACACATCTGACGCTGCCGACGAGTTCCGAACGGTGTAGATCTCGG
>JAUCQB010000162.1 GCA_030372985.1 Phycisphaerae bacterium | reverse complement strand
ACGAGGTCATGGTCGCCCCCTTCGCCATCCCCGTCTGCTCGCTGCTGGACGAGTACGGTGAGTTCCAGGGGCCGCGGATGGCCGTGACCGACCGCATCTTCACCGAGGCCGCCCGCTACTGCGAGGGCGAAGGCCCCAACTGCAACAACATGCCCACCTTTCCGTACACGCCCTGCAGCGAGGTGTACAAGGATCTGGATGATGAGAACCTGTGGGAGGATGGGGATGAGCGATATCTCGGGGGACAGTTCGGAAACAACTACTTCCGGAACTTCTTCACGGGTACGTTCGAGGATCCGAATGCTCCGGGCTATTTCGCTTATCATCGGATGAAGATGGGCAATTACTGGAGAGGGGAGAGTAGTTACCCGCTCCATCATGATGCCGAGACATATGACAGTAAAATTGACCGCAAGTTACCTGTAGGCACTTGGTTTAACCCTTACCCGTATGGCGACTATGGCGCTGGCATGTTTGGGAAAACGGAGATAATGGCTAGCGATCACGCCGCCCTCGTCGGACTACCCGCCGGTTCCGCAGGTGGTGGTGTGGACCAGGCCGCGGTGCTGAACATCATTGGCAATGGCGGGCCCGGAACGGTGGCAGCGCGGATCGGCGATGCTTTCCTTCCTTTGGGCTCAGGTCTGACGTCCGGCGAGGATGACGTCTGGAATCGAATCGTCGGAGCCTTCGGCCCAGGAGCCCAGGCCTCGAATCCTGCCTACGGTTCCACGGAGCTTGGCACGATCGAGAACAACTACGTTGAGCTTACCGTGCCGTCATACTCAACACTCTCCGGCCATGCAAGAACGCATTCGGGAATCGACGCCAATCGGGATGGTGTGATCGGCGGACCGCCGGACCAGCAGGCAAATGATTGGGCTTCCGGATGGTACATCTGGGATCGTGGTCTCTGCAGTTCGCGCCGCGTCAAGCTGCAATGCGCCACCGCCGGTGGGGATCACATGTGTTGGCCTTCCGGCGCGCGGGCCGACGTAGTCTATGGTCAGCCTGCCCCGGAAACAGGTGATTTGATTCAATGGTGGTACGACAACGAACTGGCCGGGTATTGGGTGGATATCGACGGCAACGGTATCGAGGCGCCTGACGCGGTAGAACGGCTGGCGACATGGTGGGACTTGGAGCCAACGAATCAATGCCCGCAATGCGTGGAACCCGAGTGCTGGGACTTCGATGATCCTGAGTGTTACGCTGAGTGGATGAGTTACTTCGAATGTCTTGACGCTTGTGTTCCCGCCGATCCGCAATTGGCTTACAAAATAGACTATGCGGACGCGATCAAAGCCTTCTGGGACAAGAAGGGCGTGTTGGGACGGTTGTTCGTGGTGCCTGCCGACGGCGTCGATGACGAGACGCCGGTGTGGAAGGTGAAGGTACCGGTCATTGGAGTGCGAGGGTCTGGCGGGGCCTGCTGCCAGGATGTGGATGGCGCGTTCGATGCCGATCCCGGCCCGGTATCGGACTGGGATCCCGTGGTCGATCCGACCGCGCCGTGGGAGATCATCGGCTTTGTCGATATGCTGATCTACGACGTTGCCATCCGGGACATGTCGGACTGGCTGCCACCGTTCGAGCAGAAGACTCACTTTGGAAAGCTCCCTGTCTCGGGAGCCATCATCGGCAAAGACGACGGCACTGGTCGTACTTATGGGCCGGGAGCGTTCTACTTCATCCGTGGCACGGATTCAGCCGGCAATCCGGTCCAAGGCAGCGAGGCCCGAGCCACCAGCCTCGACTGGTCGGAAAGCAACCAGCACATCCGATCGGCTAATCTGGTCCGGGCCCGGGTCACGACTGCCACCGACTTCATCCCGACCTCGGCCAACGAGGGATCGCGATCACCCCGGCTTGTCCAAGGCTGGGGGTGGAGATGAACTCGCAAGTGAGGCGTTTTCTGAGGTTTGACTGAACCACCGCGGTTCGCAACAGATGTCACCCATCGGAGGATGTGATGAAGAAGCTTTCGTCAAGTTGCAGTTTCGGCCGTGTGTTTTCTTGTGCGGTTCCGTGGTCTGTGGCCTTCTGGTGTTGTCTCGGCTCAACGGCTGCTGGCGGGCAGAAATCTGAGGTTCGATCGGGCCTGCAATCGGCGGCCGACCTGGCCGCACAGGCGGGCGTATCGAGCCTGGACTGCAGCACGGGCGGCTGGGCAGGCGCGCTACAGGCGGCCCTCGACCAGTTGGCCACCCAAGAGGTGCCGAACGAGC
>JAUCQB010000161.1 GCA_030372985.1 Phycisphaerae bacterium | reverse complement strand
GGCTCGGAGATGTGTATAAGAGACAGATTAAGGGGTTGGGCCGTAAAAAGCTACCAACTTTGCGGGAGGCGAACCCGAATCCAATCGGAACATTCTCAATTTCCACCTTGACAAACCTGAACTCAGGGGTTATACTCCATATACGTGGACGGTCTGCGAGCGCCCGGCGTGCCGGGACGACTCCGCGAAACGGGCCACAAGCGTCTGACCACCCGTGGGAACGGGTACGATAAAGGGCGAGCATGAGTGCATGAGTCGCCAAACGGCCCCCGCCCCCCCAACCACCCGCCCCCGGGGCCACGCCGCCGCTCGCGGCATCAAATTTCCTATCAGTATCAGTGACGTGCAATGACAATGTACCATAGCTGACATGGAGAGCGTGCTGAGTTGCTCTCTCGAGAATTCCTGGTCAGCTCGAAAGGAGGAATCGATGCGGCTTCTAAGTGCCTGTCTATTTGGAACCCTGATCTGGGTTGGGGCAGCCGGCAGCACCGATGATGAGATTGGGGAAACCTCTGCGAGGTCTGCTCAGAGCAACTGGGACGTGTTTGTCACCACTGAATGGCTGGCCAGCAACCTGAACAGCCCGTCGCTGCGTGTCGTTGATGCCAGATCCCCCTATTCCACCACAGGGTATAGTGATGGACACATCCCTGGCGCCGCTTATGTTGACATCTGGTATGGTTTCTCGGACCCGAACAACCCGGTGCCCCTGGAGATTCTCCCACCAGGGCCATTTGCCGATTTGATGGGGAGTCTGGGTATCGACAACCACGCCATGGTAGTCGTTTATGACACTGACTATGATGGTGGAACCTGGGCAGCACGCTTCTGGTGGGCTTTGCAGTACTATGGCCACAAGAATGTGCGGATCCTCGACGGCGGACTCCGCAAGTGGGCGTTGGAGGGCCGCCCGGTCCAAGCCGGTGTTGTCCAGCCCGCTGCGAAGGTGTTTCAGGTCAAGGCGGTGCGGGACGAGCTGATAGCCAACCTCGAGCAGGTCAAGCTGGCGATGAATGACCCAGCGGTCGTGTTGGTGAACGCTCTCTGGCCGACTTGCCACACCGGCGAATGGGACTGTGTCGGCCTTGGCCGGACCGGCCACATCCCCAACTCGGTCAATCTTCCGTTCCTAGCCAATCTGGACCCCACGACCTTCACCATTCTGGCACGGCCCCAACTAGAGGCGGTGTGGGCACCACTCAATCTCACCAGGGGCCAGCAGGTTATCACCTACTGCGGGGCGGGCTACGCTGCAGCATTTGATCTCGCCATCCTCCACCACCTCGGTCATCCCAACGTGGCTGTCTACGACGGCTCTCTGTTAGAATGGGTTTCCCACCCCGAGCTGCCCTTGGAGACTGGCCCCTAGCCGTCCCTCATTCGGCACCGACCATTCGGCATTACATCTGTCTAACCCCCCACCCCCGGGGCCACGCCGCCGCCCCTCGCGGAATCGAATCTCCTATCAGTGACGCGCGGCATCATCTATCTCGGCGATTGGCGTACCGGGCAGCCACAGTCCCCTTCCAGACCAGAACGACGTCGAGAAGCAACGATCCGGCCGTTGGCAAGAGCCAGAAGAGGAACGCCACGACATCGTCGTCAATTCTGAAGGCTCTTCCCACGCCTCTGAATACCCTGGCGTTGTCCAGCGAGATAGCCAGCACCGTCCAGAACCAGCCGAACACCATCCACGCCAGCAGGAAGCCGCCAAGATAGGACTGCATCTGCACGGTTGCAGGGAGCAGGTTTCGTTTCTCGCGTTAATCGGGGGACACCATACTTATTTCGCTGCTCACCTTGGTTTCCGGCATGGCCTGTAGCGTAAGAACGCGGTTGAGCCATCATGAACAGACCTTGACTTCAGAGCAAAAAAGAGGTATGGTGTCCCCGGATTTCTGGGCGAGGACGAAGAGGACGCCAAGCGGTTTGTGGCGGCGCTGAAAACCATTTATCACGCGGTCAGTCTCGGGGCCACGGAATCGCTGATCTGCATTCCGTACTTGACGACGATGCTCTATCTGCCGCCGGAGCGGCGCACGGGCTTTGGCGTCCGCAAGAACACGGTTCGGCTGTCAATCGGCATCGAACCGGCCGACAAGCTCGTGAAGGACCTGAAGCAGGCGCTGGCATGCGTGCCGGAAAGGGCGCCGCAGAACGTTTGAGAGTGTCTGTGAAGACGGTTGGGCATGGTCGGAGCCGCCGAAGGTAACGAAGACCTGCCGGTCCTGGCTGCAGAATATGGCAGTTGAGCTGGTATGCTGTCGGAGTCCGTCGCAAGGAGGCACAATGAACGTTGTCGTACGCTTGCCGCACCACAAGCTGACATCCAGGCGCCAGCGATGTCTTCAGTTCGGTGCGTTGCTGACTCTGCTGTCATGTATCGGTTGCTCGGGGCCGGCGGCCAAGACCGACGCCCGGCGCCCGTTCTCGATCGTGATGATTCCGGACACGCAGATATACAGCGAGAAGCGGCCGGATCTGTTTTTCGCCCAGACCAACTGGATCAAACAGAACCGTGATAAGGAGAACATCGTTTTCGTCACGCACGTGGGCGACCTCGTCCATAGGTATGGCTACAAGCCCTCGGAGTGGAAGGTTGCCGACGAGGCCATGGCGGTCCTGGACGGAGTAGTCCCCTATGGCATCGCGATCGGCAACCACGACTATGACAGCGACGAAGGCGCACGCAAGGGCATCGCGACGATGTATCTGCGACACTTCGACCCCGACCGGCGATTCCGGGGCCGTCCGTGGTACGGTGGAGCATCGCCCAACCGCCTGAATTCCTATCAGCTTTTCTCCGGGGGCGGGGTCGATTTCGTCATCTTGCATCTCGAACTGGATGCGCCCGACGATGCCCTCGACTGGGCACGAGGTGTTCTCCACCGGCATCCCACCCGGTCGGCGATCATCACCACGCACAGCTACCTGCGAGGCGATGCCGGCGTCGGTCGGCAGACGCAGCGAGAATGTCGAAAGGATGGCAACTCGGGCGAGGAGATATGGCAGGAGCTCATCCGCCGCAGCCCGCAGGTCTTCATGGCTCTCTGCGGCCACATCGGCAGCGTCGAGGAATATCACCAGATCTCGCGGAACGACGCAGGCGCCGACGTGCTGGAGATGCTCGCCGACTACCAGGACCGCCAGAACGGCGGTGACGGTTGGCTGCGCATTATTCGCTTCGTGCCGGCCGACAACGAGATTCAGATTCGGACCTACTCGCCCGTGCTTGATCGGTTTGAGACGGACGCGAAGAGCCAGTTTGCGGTCCCCTGGAGTAGGAACCCGATGCCGTGTTGCATAGAAGCACGCTGAACTTCCTCGGGGAGATCGAAACCGCAACGGGCGTATCAGTCTGATGGCCGCTGCCGAAGTTGCCGGCGTCGAACACCAGCACCTGCGAGTCCGGACCCCACTTGTCTCTCATGACACCGCAGCCCCCATGGGTGAAATCGTGAGAGGCAGATCGCGGCGGGCGGCCCGTTTTTCCACCGCTCGGAAACCAGCGGAAATCCGGCCTGCCAAATACTCCCGCCCCCGCGGTGAGAAAACCGAGGACGTTCGTCGGCTGAGGACCGACGTCGCTCAGACCGGGCAGGTTCAGGGTTGGATACCCCTTCCCCATGCCACAAACCCTTGTCAGAACAACAAGACATAGCCAGGTCGCGGAGTCGCTGTGAACCAGACGCGACGCTGGACTTGACGACGGGATCCTGGTATACTCGGTTGTATTCAGTGGGCGAACAGCCATTGGATCAGGGCCAGGTACCGATGGCTTATCAGGACGCAACGTGCGACCGCCTCATTCCCCGGCACAATCCGCTCTCGCCACATTTGGTAAAGGTTTTTGATGAGATTTGAAGAGTTGGGGCTCTCAGAGCCCATCCTTCGTGCGGTTATCGCCGAAGGCTACACCACCCCTACGCCGATCCAGGTCAAGGCGATTCCACACGTGCTGGAAGGCCGAGACGTGCTCGGCTGCGCCCAGACGGGTACCGGCAAGACGGCCGCGTTCGCCTTGCCGATCCTGCAACGGCTCGGCCACGCACGACTCCAGGACCATCGTCGTATCCCCAAAATCCGGGTGCTCATTCTCGCCCCGACGCGAGAGCTTGCCGCTCAGATCGGCGACAGCTTCCGCACTTACGGCCGGAACACCCCCCTGCGTCAGACCGTCGTCTTCGGCGGCGTGAGCCAGATCCCCCAAGCCCGCGCCCTTCAGGACGGGGTCGACATCCTCGTCGCCACTCCCGGCCGGCTGCTCGATCTGATGCAGCAGGGGCTAGTCGATCTGAGACACGTCGAAGTACTCGTCCTCGATGAGGCCGACCGGATGCTCGACATGGGCTTCATCCGCGACATCCGCAAGATCGTCGCGAAGGTCCCGACACAGCGGCAGACGCTGCTCTTTTCGGCAACCATGCCGGCCGAAATCCGCGAATTGGCGAATGCCATCCTCCGACGGCCGGTCAGCGTGCAGATCGCGGCGGCATCGATCGCCGCCGACACCGTTGAGCAGTCCGTCTACTTCGTCGAGAAGACGAGCAAGCCGGCCATGCTCGAGTACTTCCTCAGCAACAACGCCATCACGCGAGTCCTGGTGTTCACCCGGACCAAGCACGGGGCGGACCGCGTCGCCAGGCACCTGTCGCGAGCGGGCATCTGCGCCGAGGCTGTTCACGGCAACAAGAGCCAGAATGCCCGCACGCGAGCGATGACCCGGTTCAAATCCAGCGCCCCGCCGGTACTGGTGGCTACGGATATCGCCGCCCGCGGACTGGACATCGATGAGATCTCGCACGTCATCAACTATGACGTACCCAACGAGCCCGAGACCTACGTCCACCGCATCGGCCGGACCGGCCGTGCAGGAGCCTCCGGCCTGGCGGTATCGTTCTGCGACAGCCAGGAACGGCCGTATCTCAAGGACATCGAGCGGCTGATCCGCAGGCCCATCCCGGTCAGCCCGGACAAACCCGAGCTCCCTGAACCGTCGGCCCGGCCGGTGCCCAGGCAGCCGCGTCATGCGCAGGCAAGTCAATCGCCCCAGGGACATCGGCGCGATCGCGCCGGCGCCGTTTGCCCTGCGGAGCGTAAGACGCAGCCTGCCGTGAGCGAGCAGCATCCGCAGGTAGCGCCCACCCCGAGCGTTCAGCCGCAGGTCGGGGCTGGCAAGGTTGTACACCGCTTCCGCCGACGACCCAAGACTCGTCGCCACATCATACGAAGAGGCTGGTAGGACGCGGCGTTGGTCGGGGCCGGTCTGAGACAGTTGTCAGGCTGGTTGTCGGGCGGGTCGCACGGGCACACCCCATACAGATCGCACGACGGCCAGAGAGGCCATGTCCGCCCACTGCAATTGAGCCCGAACAGCCCGGCGGATGAGTACGCCTCAGCCACGCGCCGACGGACGTGCGAGACTGTCGACACCCATGCGCAGTGATAAACGGTTGCTTTTCCGGTGCCGGAGCCTTCCCGAAGAGACTGACAGGTGGTCCCAGCGAAATCGCCGATGCCCGCCGCCAGGTCGGCATCATGCCGCCCAATAGCTGCTGATGGCGCGGTTGGCTTGGGCGGCAAACCCTGCGACTGCCGGTGCGCTACGAGGAATGCCAGAGGACTTCCCCCGATTCATTGTTCCTGGTCATGAGCAAGCGATGGCCAACCTGCGAAGCTTGCACTGGCTTCACTGCAAGGACTACGGGAAACGAAGCAAGCCGATGCCCACGGCGTGGAACGAATGGATGACGGGCTCGACGCTCTGGCCGGCCGTGGAATCGAACGATGGGATCAACAAGACGCGATGACATCAGGCCCAGGGACTGGGCGGCCGGGTCATCGATCCGGAGGGCTACGTGTCCTCGCATCAGCACGCGTCGATCGCTCAGCGGCAAGGCTGGCCGTTCCCGTTCTGGCAGCAGGGCGGCCCCGGAACCTGGGGCTGGCACTTTTCGTTACGGGGGGTGCCGCACAACTGGGATGGATCGCCGGCCAAGACGCAAGAGGGCTGGTCGCTTGAGGGGGCAAGGGATCTGGGTATCAGCGACCACGCCTGAAACATCGAACGATCCGCCGGTGTGCCTGTCGCAACCACTTTCCGTTGGTGCAGTCCTGTTTGGTCAGAGAGCCTCGCACCGGCCCCACTCACCGAACGAGGTATCCGAACCGTTTCGTGAACCTCGGAGGCGACATGCCACACGCGCCGGCCAGCTTGCGAAGGCTGGTCTTGTTCGCCAGGTCCGCCTTCTCCAGCCGGATCATGTACGACCGGGCCACGGCGTAAGATTCGGTGTCGATGGAGACCATTCGGACAGCCACGCGCCCATCCCGGCCGATGGCATCGGAGAAGAGAATGGGGCGCAACCTCCCGCCCTGGATGCACACGATGGCCCCGTTGCCCGCAGCGCCGGCAAGCTGCGGGTCACCCAGGAGCTTGATCGCCGCGTAACCCAGGTCGCGCACGTACTCGCAGTCAAAGGGGATCGGCCGGGCTGACCTCAACTCGTACCCGACCACCTTGGCGACCACCGACGAGCCCCAGCCGCACTGTTTCATTCGCTCACTGAGCCTGTCCCGCAGCGTGCCGACCAGATCGGCCTCCGCCAGGCGGAAATGGCCGAACTCATCCGCCGGCGGAACACCTACCGTAGCCAGATCGCGTTTCCCCAGCCGTTCGACCAGCCCCTCCGCAAGCACCGCCACACCGTGCCTTCTGCCCCTGACCCGACGCTTCAGAACCGAGGTGAACAGGATGTCCACGATGTGCTTGAGGGTAACCGGCCGGTCGCCAAATTCCTCGGGAATAACCGTCAGGGTCGCCCCGGCCGACTTTCCGATGCCCAGGGCCAAGTGGCCGGCGTGTCGGCCCATGGCCTCGACCAGGTACCAGCGGTTCGTGGTCTTGGCATCCTCCATCAGATTGGCGACGATCGTCGTGGCCACGTCCCTGGCAGTCTGAAAGCCGAAAGTGTCCACGCCCTCGGGAAGCGGCACGTCATTGTCGATCGTCTTGGGCACATGGGCCACCCGCAAACCCGAGGCCGCGCCGGCGATCTGGCTCGCGGTCAGGCACGTATCATCCCCGCCGATGGTCAGCAGATGGGTAATGCCGAGGCGGCCGAGCGAACCGACCACCCGTTTCAGATCTTCAGGCCGCTTGGTCGGGTTCGCGCGAGACGTGCGCAGTATCGAGCCGCCGGTCAGGTGGATCCTCGAAACCGCCACAATGTCCAGGCCCACCGTCTGCGTGATATCGCCCTTCATGAGATGCTGGAAGCCGTCGAGGATACCCATGACCGTCCAGCCCCTCTCTCGGGCCTCGATCGTCGCTGCCGAAATAACGCCGTTGATCCCCGGGGCAGGGCCGCCGCCGACAACGATTCCCAGTCGATTCCCTCTGCGCGACTTCATTCTGGCCGCCCCTTTCTCCGGCAGACCGCCCTTTCTTCCAGCGGATCCGGGTCCGATTCCCGTTCATATAAACCCTCTCTGCCCTCGCGTCCATGGTGGCCATCTGACGACACGGCCACCACCTGGGGGCGGTGCGACGCCGGCTTATTTGCCCCTTTGCGATGGGGTCGTGATATAATGGTTACCCTACCAGTTCTGGGTTGAAAGCGAGGTGTGGCAATGTGTCGGATACGACGCCAGTCACGGCTTCTCGCGATTCCGCAACTGTTGTTGATCGCGGCCTTTCCCGCCTGCGACACGGCCCCACCGACCGGCTCCCCGCCGACGTCCCAGCCTGCAAAGGAGGCCACCATGTCCGCCAAGATGACCCTGAAAAGCGCGGCCTTCGGACCCAATGAGACCATTCCCCGCCCGTACACGGGTGACGGCGAAAACAAGTCGCCTCCGCTCTCATGGTCCGGCGCGCCGGCCGAGACAAAACAACTGGCCCTGATCGTGGACGATCCGGACGCGCCGACGCCGACGCCGTGGGTGCACTGGGTGCTGTACGCCATTCCGCCCGATACCACCAGCCTGCCGGAAGGGATCGCCCCTTCGCTGCGGGTCTCGCAGCCGCCGGCTCTGATGCAGGGCAAGAACTCTTTTGGCAAGGTGGGTTATGGCGGTCCCGCACCGCCGAGGGGCCATGGCCGTCACCGATACTTCTTCAAGCTCTACGCTCTGAACGCGCCGCTCAGCGTCGAGCCCGGGCTGTTCAAGGAGGCCTTGCTCAAGGCGATGTCGGGTCATGTGCTGGCCGAAGGCGAACTGATTGGAACCTACGAGAGGTGAATGATGATCCCGCGCGCGAACCGACGATGGGAAGTCGATTCGGCCGCCGGGCTGCTGGTTGCTGCCATGTCCATCATCCCCATCGGCTGCGGATCACAACCCGACCCCATTGCGGAAGCAGCCCACGCGGCAGCGACTTCGTCTGCTCCGATGGACGAACCGGCGGCCACATCGCAGCCTGCCTCCGCATTTCGCCCCCCGGACCCTCCGGGTGCCCGCGATCGAATCGAAGACCGCAACCGCATGGTCGAAACCCAGATCGCCCGTCCGCGTGACGGCCGCAAGCCGGTGAAGAACGCGAAGGTCCTGGAGGCCATGCGAAAGGTGCCCCGCCATGTGTTCGTCACCAACGACTACCAGAGCAGAGCTTACGGGGACTCGCCGCTGCCCATCGGCCACGGTCAGACCATCTCCCAACCCTACATCGTGGCCCTCATGACCGAGGCGCTGCAATTGACGCCGGAGATGAAGGTCCTCGAGATCGGCACGGGCTCGGGCTATCAGGCGGCCGTTCTGGCCCACCTGACGCCGCACGTATACACCATCGAGATTGTCCGGCCGCTGGGCGAGAGCGCTCGGCGGGTCTTCCTCGAACAGGGATACGACAACATCCATTGCCGCATCGGCGACGGCTACAAGGGCTGGCCCGAGGAGGCCCCGTTCGACGTGATCATCGTGACCTGTGCCGCCGAGGACATCCCCGGGCCGCTCTGGGAGCAGCTCAAGCCAGGTGGCCGAATCGTCATACCGACCGGCTCGGCTTGGGGTGCTCAGAACCTGGTGGTGGTCACCAAAACACCCGACGGCAAGAGAAGGACCAAACACATCACCGGGGTCCGTTTCGTTCCCATGACCCGGGAGTAACGGTACCCCAAGCAGCCGAAACGCATGCGTCTTCGGGAACGCTATCGCCAACGACAACGTAACGCTTTGTCCGACAATATGTTACGCGCACCCCACACGGATGTAGGATCGGGTCTGGGCGGACAGGCAATGTCGTGAACCTGTGGCGCCTGGACCGTTTTACACTCAGGCGGCGGCTCGCTATACTGCTTCGCTCGTTTGCTGGCCAGCATTCGGCTCTGGGAGCACCCCCGAACGAGTTCGGAGTCACGAGCAGCCCAGGGCCAAGACGAAAGACCGAGCCAGCAGTATCGGTCACGCCGGTGTCCATTCCGTCGGTCCCAGCAATCCACGAATGGCCGAGAGCGGACACAAGATCGAAGGCTTGTGCGGAGCAAGGTTCAGTGTTGTTTGACCAGGAGAACTGACTCATGAAGCGTCTTCCACCGCTGTTGGGATTATTGGTGCTCGTCGTCGTTGGAGCGAGCGGATACCTGTTCGCCAAGGGACCGGCCGGCAGCTCCGAGGCGGCCGCGGTTCTCGAGGGGCACAGCTCGTTCAAGTACTTCTCCTTCTTGAGCGACGAGAAGTTTTCGACCGGGGAACGGGCTGCACTCTTCGGATCGCTGGCCGTGGCGATCTGCGCGCTGCTTTACGCGAGCATGCTGGTCGGCCAGGTTCTCAGGGCAGACCAGGGCACGCAGAAGATGAAAGACATCGCCTCGGCGGTGCGAGAAGGGGCCAATGCCTACCTCAGGAGGCAACTCAAGGTTGTGGCCTGCCTCATTGCCGTCCTGGTCTTCGTGCTCTTTTTCAGCAAGTACAGCGCCGCCAAGGACAACCCGATCACGATCCACTATGCTTTCGGGCGAGCCTGGGCCTTTCTGATGGGGGCGATTTTCTCGGCGACGGTGGGCTTTGTCGGTATGCGGATGGCAACCATCGGCAACCTGCGCGTCGCGGCCGCCGCGCCGGTTGGCTTCGGCAAGGCTCTGATGTATGGCTACCGCTCGGGCACGATCACCGGCATGCTCACCGACGGGCTGGGCCTGCTGGGCGGCACGGTCATTTTCATGACCTACGGCGAGCACGCCTATGAGGCCTTGCTGGGCTTCGGCTTCGGCGGCACGCTGCTGGCCCTGTTCATGCGTGTCGGCGGAGGCATCTATACCAAGGCGGCCGACGTCGGAGCCGACCTGGTCGGCAAGATCGAGAAGGACATCCCCGAAGACGACCCTCGCAACGCGGCTACCATTGCCGACAACGTCGGCGACAACGTCGGTGACTGTGCCGGTATGGCGGCCGATATCTTCGAGAGCTATGAAGTGACCATCGTGGCGGCGATGATTCTCGGCTGGGCATCGTTCGGGCACAAGGGCGTCATGTTCCCGATCCTCGTGCGTGCGATCGGCGTCATTGGCTCGATCATCTCGACCTACACCGTGCGAGCGGGCGACAAGGGCGACGTCGGCGCGGCCATGAAGCAGATCAACAAGGGCTTCCTGATCGGCTCGACCATCTCGGTCGTCGGCTTCATTGTGCTGGGTTTGTTCTATCTGAACTTCACCGCGTCGAACTCCAATCCCGACGCCTGGGCGAATCTGCAGTACCTGGCAAACCATCACCCCTGGGCTACTCTGGGCGCGGTCTCCAAGGACGCCGCCGGCAACATTGTCGGAGTTCTCGACATGCGACCGGCGATCACCTGTTTCATCGGCATCATCCTGTGCATCGCCCTCAACCGAACAACCGAGTATTTCACGGGGACCGAGTATTCCCCGGTTCGCGGCATCAAGCGCAACTGCGAAACCGGCCACGGAACGACGATCATCGAGGGTTTTGCCGTCGGCTATGAGTCCGCGTTCTGGACCGGCATCGTGCTTTGCGTCGCGATCTTCTCCTCGGTGATCATTTACACCAGCACGATGCAGACCGTAAACCCGATCTTCATCGCCTACGGTGTGGCCATGTGCGGTATCGGCATGCTGACGTTGACCGGCAACACCGTGTCGATGGACGTATTCGGACCGATCGCCGACAACGCCAACGGCATCGCCGAGATGGGTTTCGAAGTGGACGGGAAGCTGATCACCAGCAAGGAGCAACTCAAAGTCTCGCGCCAGATCTTGGCCGACCTGGACGCCGTGGGCAACACCACCAAGGCGGTGACCAAGGGCGTGGCCATCGGCTCGGCCGTGATCGCGGCCGTGTCGCTCTATGCGTCGTTTATCACCGTCATCGGTTCGGGCGGCGGCGGCGAGGAAAAGCCCCTGCCCCTCGCGGCGTTTACGACCGTGGCCGGTCTGCTGACCGTGTCCTCGCCGAAACTGCTGATCGGCATGCTCATCGGCGGGGCGGTGCCGTTCCTGTTCAGTTCGATGCTGATCCGAGCGGTCGGCCGTGCGGCCTACCTGATCGTCAACGAGTGCCGCATGCAGTTCCGCGACAAGGAGATCTGGGCCGGCACCAAGAAGCCGAACTACGGTCGCGTGGTGGATCTGTGCACGGCCGCGGCTCAGAAAGAACTGATCGGCCCGGCGGTCCTGGGAGTGTTCACACCGATTCTGGTCGGCTACTTCCTTGGGCCAATCGGCCTGGCGGGGTTCCTGGGCGGCTCGATCGTCGCCGGACAGCTCCTGGCCAGCTTCATGTGCAACTCGGGCGGCGCCTGGGACAACGCCAAGAAGATGGTCGAGGATGAGCCGCGCGACCTGGAGAAGAACACCGGCAAGGGCTCGGAGAAGCACAAGGCCTCAGTCACGGGCGATACGGTCGGGGATCCGCTGAAGGACACGGCCGGCCCGGCGATCAACCCGCTGCTGAAGGTCATGAACATGGTGGCCGTACTCGGCGTGCCCCTGATGCTGGCCTACGACCCTCAGGTCGTGGAAACGGTCAACAAGGCCGCCGAGGCGAACAACTTCAAGTTGGCCAAGACGCTGACCGAGACCGGTTGGGATACGGCGCGCGTCATCGCCGTCGTGGTCTGCGTAGCTCTCATCGCCTGGGCCATCTGGCAGTCCAAGCGCGAGGCCGCCAGCAGATAAGACTGATCACCTCCGATCGATCAGCGCCCACAAACAACAGCACCCTTGGCGCGTCTCGTCAGGCGTGCCAAGGGTGTTTTGTATGTCTTTGCTGGGCCCGGATGCCGCTCGGCCCGGAATCCGTTCCGGGCCGTCTTTCACGGTGGCTTCCGTTCCGCGTTGGGCGATATGTGGATGGGAGTGCTCCACGCACAAGGCCCCAGAGCGGATTCTGGGGCCAGCGAGCCGTTTGCCGCCGGCCAGGTGTTCTAATGTCACTCGGCCGACTTGCGGCCCTCGGTCATGGCTGACCTGATCTCGGCCATGTAGGCCCGATTCACCGGATAGCGGATCATGCTGACCACGGCGATGAGGGCGATGATTGTGCCTCCGAGAAAAGCCATGGGCATGAGGTTTCGTATCGCTTCCGGGGCGTTCTGGGGGGCCTGTGGATCATAACCGATCCATTTCATGCAATAGCCGCACAGCAGAAGGCCCACCGCAATGCCCATCTTGAAGACGAAGAGCATCATGGCCGAGTAACCGCCGTCTTTCAGCACTCCGGTTCGATAGTGGCTGATCTCCGAGACGTCCGCCATCATCGAGTTGGCAATCGCGGTCGCCGCGTTCGTGAACAGATGGTACAACCCGTGGAAAACCATGAAGAGCACCATCGCAACCGGCACCGATCCCCAACTGAGCCCGACCGGCACCCAGCCGGTATAGAACACAACCAGCAACATGATGTTGCCGACACTCGAGGCCACGATGGCCACCACGATGGCCGATTTCTTGTCCAGGCGCCGCACCATCGCAGCCGACGAGAGGGCTCCCAAAGCCGCGCACACCATCGTGCTGCAGTGGACCACTGACGCCTCCCATTTCGCGAACCTCATGTAGTCCACGTAGATGAACATCTGGAGCGAGGTGACCAGCACCACGCTGACAAAAAGGATGGCCATGAAGATGAAAACGGTCCGAGGGTAGGGATCGAAAAGAATATCCCTGAGATTGCGGGCTATCGCATCGAGACTGTTGCCCCCGATCTCAGGATTCCCCCGGGTATCGACAATGTACTTGCGGGTGGCAAACACCACGATGAGCACGAAGACCAGGGCCACGAGCGCAAATGCCAGCCCCATCCTTTGGTAGTTGGCAGGTATCGTGGTACCGTCAATGTCACCACGGTTTCGCAGGAACACGTTCCAGACCAGCAGGCTGGCGCCCAGGTTGACCGCCATGTTGAAACCGTTGCGGATCCCCTGCAATGTGCTCCGCTGGTTGTAGTCGGTACAGATTTCGAATCCGAGGGCTCCGTGCGGCACGAGGAACACGGCCGCGCCGGCGCGCAGCAGCAGGTTGATGCCCACCAGATACCAGAACAGCAGATGCGGCGTCTGGAAGAAGGACGGGACAGCCCAGATCGCATACGAACAGACCACGGTCATGACCCCGCCAATCAGCATATAAGGGTGCCGCCGGCCGAATCGCGAACGGGTGTTGTCGCTGATGTGACCCATCACCGGATCCACGACAGCATCCCAGACAACGGCGACGGCCATCGCGATGCCGGCCAATCGGGTGTCCAGCCCCAGGGCCTTGGTGTAATACATCATGGAGAACCCGAAGATCGTGTTCATCACGATGGATGCGGCGCCGTCGCCCGTGGCATAGGCGACGATGTCTCGCAGTGGGGCCTTCCGGACGGCTGTCGGGGCGTCGGTCATTCGTTCTTCTCCTGATGGTCTGGGGACAGACGGCGCGGAGCGTGGCAGGGCAATCTCCACGCCGGCAAGCAGCCCGATCCTCGGGCATGCGCTCCAGCTCCACGATCCGCCGAAATCCTAACGGAGCGGGCGGACAAATGAAATGCCGCAAAGCGTCGGGCTTACGGGGCCTTGGTGGTGCGCGAGGGACGCGGCTCAGGGGGTGGATTGTCGGCACTTTCGGTCAGGGGGAAGGTCTTGCTGAACTGGTTCAGGATGGCATCCGCCTCATCGAGGGCATGCTGGCCCATCGCGGCGTCATGAGCCCGAGCGGCGTTTTTGACTTTCTGGACCGCGTCCAGCAGCTTGCTCGCCAGTTCGCGATACTTCTCGGGATTGTGTGAGACGGAGGCATAGCCGTTGAGGGCCCGCACATCGGCCGCCCAGTCCTGGGCCTCGTCCTCCATGTCTTCCCAGTCGCGCTTCGTGAACTCCTCGGTTACACGGACCTGCTGGCGGTTGACGCGCTCGAGGGTGGAGGCATACGGGGTGTAACGAAGTTTCGGCGCCGGCGCAGGTTCAGGCTCTTTGGATGAGGACTCGTGCCGCTTGTAAGCGTTCACCGGGTCCATGACGTCCACGGACACGTCGGGCGTCTTCACGGAAACACACCCCACCGCGAGAACCAGAACGCTCGCCAAGAGTATCAGGATCGAACGAGACATTGCGGGACTCCTTTCCAGATTATGTGTCGGAGTACACAGTTTATTCTGCCGGTGGAGTCGGCGCCCAGCACTGATTACTTCGGAATCCGGGCGGGCTTCGGCCCAGTAAATCGGATCCAGGATATGCCGGAAGACCGTCACCGGGCCACACCGGCACCCAAGTATAGCTCTCTACAGATGTCAGGGCATACCGGTTCGCCCTGACTGCCGGTATAGTGCCCCCTATGGCAGACACGGGTGAACAACCGACGGCCTGGACCGTAGGCCGACTTCTGGACTGGACCACCCAGTGGTTTCAGCAGAAGCAGGTCGAGGGGGGGCGTCTGGCGGCCGAGTTGCTGCTCGCGCGGGCGATGAACTGCCGCAAAATCGACCTGTATACGCGGTACGACGCCGAGCCAGGCGAGGATCAGCGGAAGGCCTTTCGCGAACTGGTCCGCCAAGCCGGCGAGCATACGCCGATTGCCTACCTGCTCGGCTCACGGGAGTTCTTCTCGCTGGAGTTTCAGGTCGGCCCGGCCGTACTCATCCCCCGGCCCGAGACCGAGGCCCTCGCTCAGCGGATGATTGACCTGTGCCGATCGGCCCGTGAGCGACAGTGGCGAATCCTCGATCTGGGCACCGGCAGTGGGTGTGTGGCGGTGGCCGTCGCCAGGTACGCTCCAAACGCCGTGCTGGTGGCCAGCGACATCTCGAAGGAGGCCCTGGTCGTGGCTCGGGCCAATATTGAGCGCCACGGCCTGAGCGGCCGCATCCGTACGGTGCTCGCCGACGGTTTTGCCCTGCCGGCCGAGTACGTCCCTGAAGGCGGTTTCGATGCCGTGGTGTCCAATCCTCCATATATCAGCGAGTCGGTCTACCAGAACCTGCCTCCGCACATTCGCGACCATGAGCCCAGGGTCGCCCTTGTTCCTCCATGCAGCGACGGACTGGAAATGTACCGCCGGTTCGCTGCGGAAGCCCCCACGGTGCTGGCCGCCGGCGGGAGACTGCTGGCCGAGATCGGGCACGACCAGCTCGCGTCCGTGCGCGGGATCTTCGAGTCCGCCGGCCGATGGGACTTCATCGGTACACATCGCGACAAGACCGATCCGCACGAGCGAGTGGTGGAATTGCGGTGGCAGTAGACCACGGTCCGTGGAGCCGGCTGCGGCTCAGGAACCGCCTTTCCGTTTCGAGATCCTCAACGCTAGAATATGCCGAGAGGGAGTTGCTCAAGGGCCGACGAACCATGCCATCGATCACGTACGGCAATGTCTCTTGGGAAAGGATGATCCGAGCCGTGGAGAAAGTGCGCCAACGATTGCTTCGGGCGGCGGCAGCCTTGAACAGAATGGGCGTGCCCTACGCGGTGGCAGGCGGCAACGCCGTGGCCGCCTGGGTATCGAGAGTGGACGAGGCCGCCGTGCGGAATACACAGGATGTCGACATTGTGGTTCGCAGAGCCGACCTGCACGCGGCCACCGCAGCCCTCGCTCAGGCCGGGTTCGTCTACCGGCACGTCGGCGGCATCGACATGTTCCTCGACGGCGAGAATGCCAAGGCTCGGGACGCGGTGCATCTGGTGTTCGCCAGGGAGAAAGTGCGCCCTGAATACATTCTGGCAGCTCCTGATGTGACTGAATCAGAGCAGGCCGCGGATTTCCGCATGTTGACGCTGGACGCACTGGTGCGAATGAAGTTGACTTCATTTCGCGACAAAGATCGCACCCATCTGCGGGATTTGATCGAAGTGGGACTGCTGGACGACAGTTGGCTCGATCGCTTGCCGGCGGCGCTGTCGCCTCGTTTAAAGCAGTTGCTGGATACCCCAGAGGGATAGACAATCCCGTTTTGCGAACAGACGACGAAGTGGAACTCATGCGTGTCGATTCTGACCAATCCGGGCAGCCTCCGAATGACCCGATGGAACAACGGGGCGACCCCAGCGACCGCAGCTTCACCACCCTGGTATTTGTGATCTACGGGGCCTTGATGCTCATGTTCCATCCGGGCTGCGTGGGGACAGCTTTCAGGTTGCGACATATGCCCTCGCCCTATCGCAACATCTACTGTTTTGCGATGATTGTCCTGGTCGTGCGAGGGCTGATCTCGTCCGAGAAGATCCTGTTCTGGCTGGGCGTCGTCGCCGCCTTGATGTTCATCACAGCTCTGCTGATGCCCACACTGAGTTGAGGCCAGAGGCCCGGTTCGTGCGACACACCTCTGTCTCCCATCTCATGTTCGCCGGTGGCTGAGGAACCATTGGTAGAGCTCGGGGTTCGCGTAGGTTTCCGTCCAGGCATCATGGCCGGCGTCGGGGTAGATGGTGAGCCGGGCGTCGCCGCCGGCGGCCTGAATCGCCCGAACCATTCGCTGCGACTCCTCCAGCGGGATCACCTCATCCCTGGCTCCGTGGAAGGCCCAGACCGGGACGTCCCTGAGCTGATCTGCGAGAAACCAGTATCCCCCACCACAGACCGGGGCAATGGCG
Organism: Phycisphaerae bacterium; assembly: GCA_030372985.1. Classification (GTDB taxonomy): domain Bacteria; phylum Planctomycetota; class Phycisphaerae; order UBA1845; family PWPN01; genus JAUCQB01. Next base: position 79,770 of record JAUCQB010000161.1, on the reverse strand, counting down.
GCGAATCGCTCCGGACACTCGGTGGCCAGGCTCCAGGTCCCGAAACCGCCCATGCTCAGCCCCGTCAGGTACACGCGGTCCGCATCGACCGGGTGGGTCGCCAGCAGGTGGTCGAGGAACTCGATGAGCATGTGGTTGTTCCACCACTTGCCGGGCGGACACAGGGGTGCGGCGATGACGAACGGCAGGTCCATGCCCTGCTCCAGGACCTTGAGCGGCCCGTGGCGTTTGGCCAAGGTCGGATCTTCGCCCCGCTCCCCGGCCCCGTGAAGAAACAGCAACAAAGGCCGGCGGTCCCGATGCGACTCCCGGCCTGGTCGGGCCAGCAGATATCGCCACCGGACCGGACGAGCCGGAGGCTGCTCGAATTCCATGATCTCGATCACGCCGGGCGCCTCCGGTTAGCTGGAAACATGCAGATGCGTACGATTGCCTGCCATATGTCCGATACGCTCCTCATGTCTCGCGACATAAGCAGTATAAGCCGAGCTTGCGTGTGCCGATAGCCCGATCGTCACACGACATTCGCACGCAGGCTTGCCAGGCAGGGTCTTGCATCCTGCGCGACAGGAGCGTACGCTGAAGGGAGATCATCTCATCCGTTGCCTGACGTTCGGGACACGACCTGGGAAACATCCAGAAGAGGTGCGGCCATGCTGACCAGACCCATGTCAGAACTGCCGGGGCTTTCGAGAGTCATCGAGAAACAGATGCGGAACTGGGAACTCGGGCGAACGCAGCGTCCGGAGGTGTTCCTCACCCGGCGCCAGGAGTTTGCCCCGTTCGTCACCATTGCCAACATCTGCGGCGCCGGCGGCAACGAGGTCGCTCAGGTGCTGGCGGAGCGACTCGGCTGGCCGGTGTTCGACCGCGAGATCCTGACCCTCATGGCCCGCGACGACAACGTCCGCGAGTCTCTCTACCGCTCGATGGACGAGCGGGATCTGAACTGGTTCGAGAACGTGTTTCGCACACTGGTGCAGCAGGAATTCCGCAAGAACGATTACTTCCATCGCCTGACGCAGGTGATCTTGTGGCTCGCGCGACAGGGTCCGGCGATCTACATCGGCCGATCCGTCGACCTGATTCTGCCTCAGGACAAAGGGCTGCGGGTCAGGATTGTGGCCTCGAGGGAGCGGTGCATCGAGAACTTCGTCCGGTTCAGCAACGTCAGCCGCGAACAGGCCCGGCGGGAGATCGACCGTATCGAGCGGGAACGGCGTGAATTCGTGGAGAACCACTTCCACATTGATCCCCAGACGGCGACGCGCTTTGATCTGCAGATCCGCGTGGACCGGTTCACCACCTCTCAGGTGGTGGACGTGATCACCTGTGCCATGAAAGCACGCGGAGTCGCCTACTGAAATGGCCGACGCCGGGTTCCGTGGGCTGATGCAGGCCCAAACGCCCGACGGCGACTCTGCGCACAACCCATGTGCTGAGAAAAGACGAACGACGCCGTCCGAATGACGAAACCGGAGTACCTGCTTTCCTTCCGCGACCGCCTCGTTCAAAGCACGCCGGTTTCGCGTCATTCGGGTTTGGACACCGGGCCTTCGGCTCAGCCCCGACGTTTCTTTTTGGGCGGCGGCTCGGGGGGAATGAAGGGGACGGCGAGCGGCGAACGTTCGGGCATCTTCTTGAGAGCGTAATAAAGACCGACTCCCGCCGCGAACAACAGGACGCTGACGAACTGGGAGATGGTCAGGCCTGCGGTATCGTGCGGATTGTCGGTCCGGATCATCTCCTCCATGATTCGGGCGGCCGGGTAGAGCATCAGCAGAACGGCAAACACGACGCCGTGCCGCTTGCGGCGATAAAAGACCTCGTTCAGCAGGATGGCCAGGAGAATACCATTGATGGAGGCATAGAGCTGCGTCGGGTGGACAGGCACCGTCTTGCCGTACTCCCGGGCCAGGTCACTGAACTCCGTCGCCGTCAGGTCGTATCGGGCTAGCTGGCGGTTCAAACCGGCGGTGATTTCGTCGATTCGTCGCTTGTCCTTCTCTGCCCTCTCCTTCTCCTTTCGCAGCGTGGCGAGCGTCTTCTCATCGGCTTTGGCGGCCTGGGCCTCCTTGAGGGCCGCCTCGGCCTGCTCAAACCTGACCCGGGCCCCGTCCCGCTCCTCGGGCGTCAGATTGAGCAGATCGCGGTTCAGCGGCGCGGGGATGCCGGCGGAATTGATGGTGATCAGTTCGGCGGGCAGCGTCACCTGCCGTTCCTCCCATTGCCGGTACAGCGCCGGGCTGGCATAAGGAAACCTCACCGCCCACGGCAGGTGCTCGGAGCACGGGCCACCCCAACAGCACCCGTTGAGGAAGCAACCGATCCTCGCCATCGCCATGCCGAACATCAACGAGGGCGTCACGATGTCGAGGTACAGCCGGATCGAGACCTTGCGGAGCTTCATGTAGACGAGGATCGCAATCATCGCACCGATGAAACCGCCGTAGAACTCCAGCCCACCGGCCGTGATATCCACGATGGCCCACAGACCCCGGCCTGCAAAATGCTCGTCCCAGTAATGAACCACGTAAAAAATGCGCGAGCCCACCACGCTGGCCACCAGAGCGATGAATCCGAGATTGACCACCATATCGGGGTCGCACTTGACCCGTGACGCCCGGCGGGCCGCCCACCAGGTACCGCCGAGGAAACCGACCATGAGCATGAAACCATAGCTGCGAATCGGCAGCATGATGATGGGAATTTTGAAAAGTGTAGGCCACATATTCAGGGACTCTCGTTGTTCATCTCACGGCGGCCCGTCGCCCGCCGATCTGGCCAACCATGGAATCGAAGCATGTTAACGGTCCGTTCAGCCAGCGTCCACCACCACGTTGTCGATTAGCCGCGTGCCGCCGATCCGCACGGCCAAGGCCACGAGGCATCTTCCACGCGCAGTCGCCAGCGGGGTCAACTCGTCGGCGTCGACGATCTCTACATAGTCAATGCCGCACGGGCCGGCCGACTCAATACGCTCTCGCATCGCCGCGACGAGAGCGGCCACATCCTTCTGGCCCGCAAGAATCTCGTCGCGAGCCCGGAACAGCGCCGCCGAGAGACTGAGCGCCTGCCGGCGCTCCGCCGGGCTGAGATAGGCGTTCCGGCTCGACAGCGCCAGACCGTCCGGCTCGCGAACGGTCGGACAGACGACGATCTCGATGGGCCACAGCAGATCCGTGACCATCCGCCGCAGCACCGTCGCCTGCTGGGCGTCTTTCTGTCCGAAGTACGCCGCATCGGGTTGGACGATATTGAAGAGCTTGGTCACGACGGTCGTCACCCCGTCGAAATGGCCGGGCCGGTGTGCCCCACACAACGCCTCCGTTAGACGTTTCACCGTCACTATAGTCGCTGACCCGGCCGGGTAGACCTCGGACACTGGCGGGCAGAAGACAGCGTCAACCCCCTCGGCCTGGCAAGCGGCCAGGTCCGCATCGAGCATCCGAGGGTACTTCTGGAAGTCCTCGCCGGGACCGAACTGGGTAGGATTGACAAAGATCGAGACAATGACCTGCTCACAACCTTTCCGGGCGGCCCGCATCAGCGACCGATGGCCCTCGTGCAAAGCCCCCATCGTAGGGACAAAGCCGATCCGCCTGCCGGCTTGGCGGTGCGGGCTGAGGTATTCCCGGACCTCACAGACTTTCCCTAACTTCTTCATTATCAAGCACCTACGTTCTGCCAGGTCCGGTGCCACGTCCAGCGGCGCCTGCCCGGTCATGTAATCCGGGGCGTTGACAGGGAGGCATCGGGCCCGATACACTCCTGAACCCGCGTTCATTCTCCCGCATCTAACCGTTTTCAGGCAGCGGTGTCTATATCTATGACGCAACCAGACCGGCCGCTCTTCACGGACGATACCGGCACGCGTGATGCTGCATGGGTGCAAGCGGCGCTGTCTGGGGACTCCGACGCTTTCGGACGGCTGGTGGCTGCGTACCAACGGGTCGCAGTCTCCACCGCATATCGGTTGTTGGGCAACAGTGAGGATGCGGCGGAGACGGCCCAGGAGGCTTTTCTACGAGCCTATCGCGCACTAGATCGGTTGAAAGATCCGGCCCGCTTCGGGCCGTGGCTGCTGCGGACCGTGACCAACCTCTCCCTGAACGCGCGTCGATCGAGGCGACGAACCACGGTGGGGCTCGACGAGGAGCGGGGAACCGAGGACTCGGCCGAGAATCGAGGCGTGACGGCGGTCACCTCGATGACCCCCGATCGCCAGGCCGAAGGACGCGAGCTCCAAGAGGCCCTCGATGCCGCTTTGGAGGCTCTGCCGGAAAAGCAGCGTCTGGCCCTGATGTTGTTTACCATCGAGGGTTGGGCACAGAAGGATATCGCGGCGTTGCTGGAGTGCAGCCTGGAAACAGTGAAATGGAACGTGTTTCAGGCGCGTAAGAAGTTGCGGGACCGACTAGGGGACATGATTGCCGACTGAGGAGCATGACCATGATGCCGCAGATCAGCGAACATGACGAATTCCTGCTGAGTCGGCTGCTGGACAATGATCTGTCTCCGGCCGAGGCGGACGCCCTGCGCCATCGAATCGAGGAAGATCCGGAGCTTGCTCGGACCTTCTCGGCCATGACTCGCCTGGAGGGCCTGCTGAAACGGCGTCGTGCCGATGTGCCTGAGGTCAACTGGAAGGCTTTCCACGCCGACGTGACAAGCGAAGTGCGCAGGCTCGGCCCATACAAGGCCCCGTCGCAGATCATCCGGCTGTCTCGCTGGCTGGCCGTCGGCCTGCCTGTGGCCGCGGCGGCATCCATCGCCCTGGTTGTGACCTTGTGGCGACCGACGACCCCGGCCACCCAGGGCACCGCAGGGCCGGTCGGTCAACCCAGGAACATCACCCTGCCGGCATCGGGGAACCTGTCGGTCGCCGTTCATCGGCCGGAACCGCCCGCCCCGGCATCCCAAGGGGAAATCAAGGTCAACTTCACGCGTTCGCAGCGCCTGGCCGAGGCGATCTGGCAGGCAGACGCGATCGAAGATGAGAAGCCCTGGTGGATGGCCGGCGGGCCCACGGTCTTGCCTCAAGTCGGTCCGCTGAATACAGATTATGACGGTGCGGTCGATTCACCCCCCATGTGAGGGGCTCGGCCGCTACCTATCCACTGGCCAAGGTTAAACCCGTTTTGCTGACAGGAAGACACGATGCCGCACAAGACACCACCCCACCGCTTCGTTCTGCATGCACTTTTGCCCCTGCTGATCCTCGCTCCAGGCCTTCCACCTTTGGCGGCCGGTGCGCCCGCTGACGCCACGGCGATGAGGATCATCGTCGCGGGAACCGTCTCTCAGCCCACCAGCCAGCCGGCCGAGGATGAGTCGGCCGTCCGGGTCATTCAGGCCCTGGATCGGCCGGTCGACCTGAACGTCACGGATGCGCCGATCCTGGAGGTCTTGCAGTCGCTGGCCGAGTCGGCCGACGTGTTGATCGAGATGGAAACGGGGACGCTGGATCTGCTTCCCTACGGCTCCAAGACGCTGATGTCGGCCACTATCGAGCATCGATCGCTGAAGGAGTCGCTGACCGCCCTGCTGCGTCCGCTGGGCCTGGTTTTTGAGGCGGAGACCGACAGGATTCTGATCGCGCCCACCCAGCCGCTTCGACGGATGGCCCGCCGGGCGACGTGGGAGGAACTGGCCATGCTCGACAAGCTCTACTCGACACCCTGGAGCAGCGAGCTTTTCGACTCGCTGCAGTTTCAGTTCCAGGATGCCCGGGCGGGCTACGCCGACGCGAATCCCGAGCGACTGGCCGAGGCGACCCGCGGGGTAGGTGCGGGACAGCAGGCCGCCGAGGTGCTCGAACTGGCCTGCGACAAGTACGGCTGGGCTTGGGCGCCATCCGGGGACGTCATTACCATCATGAGCAAGACCCGGGCAATCGAACGCCAACTCAACAAGAGGGTGACCGTGCAGTACGTTCAAATCAGTCTCGAGCAGGCTCTGCTCGATCTGACACGGCGGGCCGGCGTTTCAATGGAAATGGAACCCGGGGCTCTTGCCTCGCTTCCCCCGCATGTGTTTGAGCGGTTTCCGTTGTTCATGGAGGCCGCGACCATCCGGCAGGTTCTCGAATGGATATGCGGGTTGACGGGGCTGAGTTTTTCGATCGAGCCGAACGGCATCCGCGTCTCCGGCAACAAGGTTGCGACCACGTCCAACACCCCCGGCGACGGCGGGGGCGGCGAGGCCGCCATCCGGGCTTTGAGAGCCAACGTCATCGTCGGCCAGATCAACATTGCCAACGCGGACGGCTCGACCTTCTCTTTCTTCATCCGCGAAGATGATCTGCCCCCGGAAGTGAACGAGATGCGCAAGGCCAAGATCCGCGATGCCATCAACCAGATTCGCCAGACACTGGGAAGCGAGCAGCCGAAGGACTGAAGCCCGGAGCAAAAGCCCGATCGCCTGTACCTCCTGTCTGCCAATGGCCACGAAAGCAGACAGCGGCAGATCTGCGAATCCCTGTGGGATCGACGTTGGAGCGGGTACCGGCCGAGGCACGCGAGCTTCGTCCGATGTGGCTGTGCGCGTACTGCGTGATGCCGAACCGCCGGCCGAGCAAATGCGCGAGTGTTGATTCCCGGCACAGGTGCCGGCGGCGGCGCAGGTTATGGACGATTTGTCTCCGTGATTCATCATCGTGAACCCATCCATCCGCTTGCGCGGAGTACGTGTTTAGCGTGCTGGGGTCTGGCTCTTTTTGCCCAAATGCGGTTCGCGGTGCAATTGGGAGAGGTTGGCTCAGTCCGGCGGGACTCGTCGGTGACAAGAAGACGGCAAAAAGTGCCTGACCCGCTCTCTTGCACGCTAAACACGGACTGCGCGGATGGGTGGGCCACCCGTCGCGGATGATTGGTCCACTCGTTCCGTCCGCTGGCGCCCGGGCGAATGCCCGGAGGCTGATTCCTGACGCAGGCCGGCGGTCGGCATTTGAAGCCGCGGTCCCTGCGGAAACCGGGCTATTCTTCCTTGAACGAGATGGCGATCGCCGCGGGATAGTCCATGTCCGAGCAGGTGAATCCGGTCATTTCCGTATAGGGTGCGACCGTCGTGAACCATTCGCTCTCGCCGCGTTCGATGCGGTACTGGTACGCTGCGATGCGCTCGCAGGTTGCCTCGCCCTCCAGGTAGCACAGCATGTAGGGCGTATACCGCGGGGGATCGAGGTAGACGTCGAGGGGTACGTCGCCGCCGCGGATCGAGACGGTCGTCACGCTCGGCGGATCGGTGCCCGGCCGCGAGGTTCCGGTCTTGGTGGCGTTGAAGGTCAGCACCCGGTACGTCTGGGGATCGATAGTGACGCTGAGATTGCCCACCAGGTCGTCCGGCTCTCCGGCGCCCGGGTCCGCCGGCCGGTTCCACGTGGCGGTGAACGTGTTGCCTTGAAAGCTGCCACTGCCTTTCCAGGTCTGAACGAATTCGCTGTCCCACCGCTGGAGCTCGGTGCCCTGCCAGTCGTAGGTCGGAGGCTCCTCAAAATGACCTTTGACCATCACGCTGATCGTGCCGACGTTCATTCGGGCGAGGTTGGCGTCAACCGGCTCAGGTTCGTCCGCCTCGTAGACCACATTGATCCAGTCGAAACCCAGCCATCGGTACCCCGTCTTCTCCTTTGGTGCGGGCTGGGTCGTGGTCTGGCCGGAGGTTTGATCGGTCTCGGTCCAGGTGGTTTTGCCCCTCACGTGGAAGCCGAGAAGGTTGTCGCCGGGCCGCAGTTGAACGAGTGGCAGCGGGTACGGGCTGCCGAGGTTGTTGAAATCATAGACCTCCACGTTCGCTTCGAGGTCGGTCACTCCCACCACCTCGAACATCACCCACTCGTGGCTGACCTGATTGTCGTTGAGCGTGTCCAGACCGTACGTGTTGACCACGTTTGACTGGTCGTCGAGCTCCGAGATGCGAATCCAATAGCGGGGGAACAGGTCGCGTCCGATGTCACCGGCCTCCAGATCCGTCCAATGGCTGCTGATTTCATCGAAGCGATACAGGCACGATCTTCCGAGAAAACTGACCCGGTCGTATCCCACGAGAGCACCCAGCAGGACATCGAGCGAGGTGTCGGCCGACAGGTACGGTTTGAACTTGTCGTTCTGGAGCTCAATGGTCCGTGTTTCACCTGGGAAGTTGGGGTCGGCGACGTGGAGTGTGTTGTTCACCAGCTTGTGGCAGATGACCGCGTGGGCGTTGGGGCCGCCCGTCCTCCAGAGTCCGAGCAACTGGGGCTGCTTCGTGACCTTCAGGGCAGCAGCCAGTTGATAGAACTCCATCTGGTCCGCGCTCCTGGTGAACACCGCCTCCTCAAGCATCTTGAAGTACTGGTACTCCCTCTCGGCGTGCAGACGTTTCTGCACGACCGAGCACAACCGGATGGCGTCGTCGTCGTCGATGGTCAGAGTGGGCGTCCCGCGGTCCGGAGCGAGGCCGGCATTGTCGTACAGGGGCCCGGGCGGCGGCTGGTTGTCACCTCTCAGCGGCGGACTCCCGTGAACGCGGCGGTTGTCGTAGTACCACATGGCCGCGAGGCACATGCCACCGCAGTTGCCCCGGGGGGTGATGTAGGAACCCCGGTTTTCGAACGGCCAGTCATCGGTACCCGGCGTGAAGCCGGTTGGGAAGGTCTTGCCCTCCAACTCGGAAAGCTTGATTTTCGCCCCCGTGACGGAACTGAAGTGCCGCGTAGCGACTTTCATCGACGTCGCGTCTTCGGCGAGCACGGTCATCGCCTCCAGCGTCCCGCTTTCTTCACTGTAATGGAAAGCCATCACGAAGGAGTCTTCGGGCACGGCGACGGGTATCGTGAGCGTGATGATTTCTTCCGCGGCCAGCCCGCCGTTGTCGATGGAGATGAGCGGCAGGACAGGCTCCACGCCGACGGGCAGCATGTGCGCCAGAATCGGCCGATATGAGATCCTGAATTCGCGGACTTCGGTACAGGCGCCTTGCGGAATGGTCACGGTCAGCCCGTGCAGCGGGTCACCCGCCTTGTCGATGCGGATTGAGCCGCCCTGGTCGCCGATTGTGGAGGTAGACAGCTCGACGGGCTGGCCGGTGCTGAAAACGGGTGAACTGCCGCCATCCCAGTCGTCGGGAGCAGGTCCGCACGCGCCCACGAGAAGGCAGACGGCGAGCCCGGCCGCCGTGCGAGCGATTCGGCGCGTTCGATGATCGATCAGCCGGGCATCCATTTGTCGGGTTCCTGTTTGTGTGACACCTCGAGGAGTTGAAGCGAGATCATAGAGCCGCATCTGCAAGCAGCTCAGAACTGAACACTTGTGAGTGTACCTTGGTACGGAGCAGAGTCGCAAGGCCGAGGCGGCGTGAGGTGACCAGATGGGATCGAAACGGCAAGGACGGCACCTTCGCACAAGGGCGTAATGCAGGCCGATCCTCTTCTGGTTGATCACAGGAGATCGTTGGGGTCGGCCATCGCTGCTTGGACCGATAACAGGAAGGCGCGGTTCCCCGGGCAGCAGGCCAGGGGCTGCAACTTTTCATCGCCCAGCGGTCTTTTTTGTCACGAAAGCGAGAAAGGGAACGCATCTGATAACGCTTAGTCGGTTTCAGTCATCCTGGTCCTGCTTTGGGGGCCGTCCGCGAGATCGGAGGGTGGTCTCCAGTCCCAGTTGCACAGCGGTGCGGCTGATCCAGGCGGGTGAGCCGAAGGGACGGCCTCGTCGGACGGCCAGCCGGACGGCATCGACTTCGGCCTGGCGTTGCGGCCGATTGACCTTTTGCAGCCAGTTCCGCGGGATGCCTCCCGGCCAATCGGAGAGAATCTCGCAGGCCTCGGGCACACCGCCATGGCGCCGCCAGAGGCTGGACCATCGCCAGTCCTCGGCTCGCTTGACCAGGTTGGCTCGCAGGGCATTCCGCTCGACATAGCGGCAGACGGTCAGAAAGTGCTCATCGCTTTGCATGGGGAAGGATTTGAACCGCCCCTGGTAAACATGGCCGGTGCCGGAGGTATGATGGTGCGCGTGCCAGCGCATGGTGTGGGTGTGCGTGAGCCAGCGGACGAAGGCGGTCAGTTCGCCGTCGGCCCTCGGCCAGAGTACCATGTGCCAGTGGTTGGGCATCAGACAGTAGGCCAGCAGACGGATCGGGTGTCGCCGCCAGGCTTCGGTCAGCACGCATTCGAAGGCCGCGTAGTCCTCCGGCTTCTGGAGCAGCGGCAGCCGAGCCACCGCCCGATTGAGGACGTGGTAAATCAGGCCGCCAGGAGCAACGCGGGCTTGTCGTGGCATGGGCTCAAGGGTAGCATAAAGGTATATGGAAGTCAAGAAAAAGAGCTGCGTCCCCTTTTTCTGCCTGAGGTTCCAGGGCATCTCCAAGTTCTTTGCCGGAGTCACCGCCCTGCGGAATGTCAGTTTCGAGATCCGCACCGGGCACTGTCACGCGCTGATTGGCGAGAACGGTGCGGGCAAGTCGACGCTCGGCAAGATCATCGCCGGCATTCACGCCCCCAGCGAAGGAATCATGTACCTGGACGGGCAACCGGTGCAGTTTGCCTCTCCGCTGGACGCGGTCAAGGCGGGCATCGGCACGGTGCATCAGGAGTTGTGCTTCTGCCCGAACCTGAGCGCGGCCGAGAACCTCTGCCTGGGCAACCTGCCGAGCCGGTTCGGGTTTCTCAATCGCCGGGAGATGCGCTCGCGTGCCCGCGCAATGCTGGCCCAGATCGGCGCGGACATCGATGTCGATGCGTCCATCGCGTCGCTGTCGACCGCACAGGAGCAGATGGTGCAGATTGCCGGGGCTGTGGGGACCGGAGCGCGGATCATCGTGATGGACGAGCCGACAAGCTCGCTGGCACTGGCGGAGACCGAGCGGTTGTTTGCGTTGATCGACAGGATCAAGGCTCGCGGTGTGACGCTGATCTACGTTTCTCATCGGCTGGAAGAGGTCTTCCGGCTCTGCGACCGGGTGACCGTGCTTCGCGACGGGCAGCACATCGAGACCGCCGACGTTTCCGACATGACCATGGACAGAATCATTCAACGGATGATCGGCCGGCCGGTGGAACAGTACTTTCCCGGACATCTGGACGCCAGGCCGGGGCCTGAGAAGCTGCGAATCGATGGACTGACCTCGCCAGGCAAGTTCGAGAATATCAGCCTGACGGTACGGGCCGGCGAAGTTGTTGGGCTGGCGGGCCTGGTGGGAGCCGGGCGAAGTGAAGTCGCCCAGGCCGTGTTCGGCTTGGACCCGAAGGCCACCGGCCGTGTGTTCATCGACGGCCGACCGGCAGACATCCGCTCACCTCGCGAGGCGATGGCTTTGGGGGTAGGCTTTCTGCCCGAGGATCGCAAGACCCAGGGCTTGGTGCTCTCGATGGGCGGTCGGGCTAACCTGTCGCTGCCGATTCTCAATCGCCTCAGCAGCGCGGGCTTCGTGTGCACCGGCCGGGAAAAGGCGCTGACCCGCCGCTACTTTGACCGGCTTCGCGTCCGCACGCCCCACATGGATGCGCCCGTCTGGTCGCTCTCCGGCGGCAACCAGCAGAAGATCGCCATGGCCAAGTGGCTGGCGAGTGAGTGCGGAATCCTGTTGCTCGACGAGCCGACGCGGGGCGTGGACGTCGGGGCAAAAGCCGAGATTCATGCCCTGATCGACCAACTGGCTCGGGAGGGCGCGGCGATTCTGCTGATCTCTTCCGAACTGCCGGAGGTGCTCAATCTCAGCACGCGAATGATCGTGCTTCGCGAAGGGCGACAGATGGGCGAGCTGTCGCGAGCGGAAGCGAGCCAAGACTCTCTGATGCGGTTAATGGCGGGGGTAAAGGCGTGACCGGCGGACGGACCTGGGCGCCGCGAGGAAGGCGGGGTATCGGAATCCTTTGTCAGGGTGCTCTTTCGAATCGTTTGCAGCGATCGGAGGTATGAGAATCGTGCGGCTGATTGTGCTGGTTCTGGCGGTGCTGATCGCGGGTTGTGTGGGTGCGCCCCCCGCCGGCATCGCCACCACCTCCGCGACCGGTGCCGGTCAGCCGGCTACGAGCCCCTCCGCCAGCCAACCTGAGTCAACGTCACCCGGCGTTGCTGTCCGTCTGGGTGACTGCGACTTCCTCTATCTCACCGGGGTGACCGCGCATCTGTCCCGCCGGTCGGTCGATCATCTGATTGTCTCCCAGCCTCTGGCAAAGAGCCCGGCCGTCGGTGAGCCGGTGGATGACATGGTGGTCTCTCACGCTTTGGCCGCCACGGCCGGTGGTGCCCCGGAAATGACCTGCCAGATGATCTCGCGTGACAATGGCCGTCAGGTGACCATTGCCGTCGAGTCCAGAAGCAGGTTGCCGCAACTCAGTCTGACGGCCGTCTTGCCGGGCGGAATTCATCCGGCGCGATATCGTCGTCCGGAAGGCTTCCACGCAGCCCAGGCGGCAATCGGCCCGGCAACGAGGCTCCTGTTTGACAGCCTGCACGACAGCCGCGGCGACACCTACGTGACCTTCTCGGGTGACGTCAGTATCGAGTCGTCTTCCGGCGGTTACTTGGTGAGAGCCCGGACCGGCGCGGCCACGAACAAGAGGGTGGTCCTCCTGCGGCTTTATCTTGAGGCCCCCAACGAGAAGAATGAGGGCGTGGCGCAATCTGCGCCTTCGGTCGAACAACTGTCGCCGCCGGTACCGCTGAGGGAGGCGCGGCGATTGGCCAGCGAGTGGGGCGTCGCGCCGGCCGCCGACATGGCCGGAATGGCTTCGCTGACGGACGCCGTGAACCACCTTCCGGCCGACCGGATCGAAGTCCTTCGGCGGATCTACCCGCTGCAACCGGTACGTCGAGTCGATCGGATCAGCCACAACACGGCGTGGAACCTTGCGATCAGCCGTCCGCCCGAGCAATGGAACGTGCTGGTCTTGAGCAACCCCTCGGCGGTCGCCAAGACGGTCACCGTCAGTCTCGATCGCCTCGGCATCTCGCCCCCTGCCCAGATCCGCTCAGCCGTGTACGATTTCTGGCGACAGCAACTGCTGGCGGTCACAGATGACGTGTTTGAGGTCAACCTCCCCGCCGGGGATTGTCGCGTTCTGAGCGTACGCGATGTGCGGCCGAACGAACCGTGCATTGTCAGCACAAGTCGTCACATGACTCAGGGCCTGCCGGACCTGACCGATGTCGCTTACGATCCGCAGTTGATGACGCTCAGCGGCAGGAGCTCGCTAGTCGGGAGTGAGGCCTATGAGCTGCGGATACTGCTGCCGATCGAGCAGGAATCGCTCGAAATCACGGCCATTGAAGCGGCCGTGGCTTCGCAATTGACCCGATCCGACGGCCCGCTGCGCATGATCACGCTTGAGAGCGACACCGACCAGGCCGTTACGTGGAACATACGATTCCGAAAGGCCCACCTGCCGACGCTGCCCCCGCCGCCCCCGGCAAGAATGTCGTCGCAACAGAATACCCGCGGTGTCCTGCTGTCCTGGGACGCGGGAGAGTCACGTCCGGTCCGCTATCGCATCTACCGCGACGGCAAGCCGCTGGCAACGGTTGCCGGCTCTGAAAACCAATACCAGGACAGCGAGGTCGTCTATGACGCCATCTACTCCTACACGGTCCGGTCGGTGGATTGGGCGGAACGGGAATCACAACCTCTGCCGCAGGGCGTTCATCGAACGCCCGTTCCTGCCGACGCATACCTGACACAGCTTGTGCCGCTCTCCATACAGGGCCCTCCGCCAACCCCCAATCGCAGCGTCGAAGGCAAACCGCTCCGGATGGCCGGCCGGCGCTATCACCGGGGCCTGGGCACCGTGCCCGGCAGCCGCATCGACTACCTCCTCGGCAAGGGCTACGACCAGTTCAGCGGAGAGGTGGGCATCGACGACGCCACGACTACCCAAGGCCGGGCCAGATTCGAAGTAATCGCCGACGGTCGTCTTCTCTTCAGCAGCGAGCCGCTGGCCGTCGGCGAACAACCGCAACGGTTCAACGTGCCGGTCAGAGGATGCCGGACGCTGACACTAGCCGTTGTCAAGGTCGATGACAGCGACGCTCAGGTGCATGCCAACTGGGGTGACACCTATCTGCGAGCCTCGGCCACGCCCGGCCGATGACACCATCCAGATTCAGCGTTATCATGGCAAACCGAAATGGTACCCGCGTTTTGATGGAGGTCTTGAGATGAGAACACGTACTATGGGATTGTTCCTTTTGGCTCTGTTCGTGATGGCCCTGCCGGCCTGCAATTCATCGACAGACGACACCGATTCCTCCGCGACCGCGCCGCCGACCTACAAGCCGCCGGCCAAGGCCCCGGAACCCAAGCCTGCGCCCAAGCCGGTCCCGGCCGCCACCGCTCCCGCTTCTCAGCCGGCCAATACCCAAGTAGTGATCGAGACCAGCCTGGGAACGATGGTCGTGCAGCTCGACGACAAGCGCACTCCGATCACGGTGACGAATTTCCTGCAATATGTTGATGACAAGTTCTACGACAACACCATTATCCATCGGGTCGAAAAAGGCTTCGTGATCCAGGGGGGCGGTTTTGACACCAGTCTGCGCGAGAAGGAAACCCGCGCCCCGATCATCAACGAAGGCAAGAAAGGCCGCCAGAACACTCGCGGCAGCATCGCCATGGCCCGTACGCCCGATCCCAACTCGGCCACCTGTCAGTTCTATATCAATCTCAAACACAACGCGATGCTGGACGGCGGCTACTGCGCGTTTGGCGAGGTCATCGAAGGTATGGACGTCGTGGAGAAGATCGGTGCCGTCCCAACCGAGAATCGCGGCGGCGCTTTTACGTCCATTCCTGCCGATCAGGTGGTGATCCGGTCAATCCGGAGAAAATAGGCAAAATGCTCCCAGCGTCCGATATTGTTTTTACGCCGATAAGAGGGCCTGGGCAGCAACACCGGAGCGTTTTTTCAAGATTTCTTGTGTGTCGGGTGATGACTTGGAGGCGGTCGTCGTGATATGATCCGCAAAGTGCGATTCGCCGGCACTTTCCGGACAACAGCACGATGCGTAGCCAGTGGCAACATTCTGTTTCGGCTCTCGCCGTCCTGATCTTCGCGGCCTTGGTCGGCTGCAACGGCGGTGTGCTTCCCAGCAGCCCCGCCGATACCGGCTCGCAGGACGTGTTCAGTCTTCTGCGTCTCGACGGGGACGTTGCAGATGCGGGCGACAGTCTCGACGCTCAAGAACCCTGCCTTGAGCTGGGGAACCCGGAAACCGTCGTCCAGAGTCGGCTGTTCGCTGAACTGAACAACTACCGCGCGAATCACGGTCTCTCGCCGTTGGTTTACAGCAAACGCCTGGAAGCTGCGGCTCAGGCTCATCTGTCGGATATGTACGAACGCGGTTACTTCGCCCATCTCACGCCCGAAGGGCTTGAACCGGGCGACCGGGCGATGGAATTCGGCTTCTGCCACCGGTATGTGGGCGAGAATCTGGCGGCCGGGCAGCGCACCGTGCAGGCAGTCATGCGGGCCTGGGACAACAGCCCGTCGCACCAACTGAACATGCTGGAGCCCAGCTACGTGTACGTGGGACTGGGCCACTTCGTGGATCCGATCACCGGGCGCAACTACTGGGCCCAGGAGTTCGCATACCACGTGGAGTAACGAATTGCGAGATCGAGATGAGGAGGAGACGGCCGGGTTATCCCGGCCGTTTTCATGCGCCCGTTGTCGACCGATCACACCGACTCGATCGCTTCATCCAGAATGGGGGCCAGCCTGCTCCAGGAGAATCGCGCGGTGGCTCGCTTGGCGTGCTCGGGGTCGCCCTGCCAAAGATCTCCCTTACTGAGGAGTTCGGCCAGCTCGCCCAGCCGCTCGGCCAGCCCCTCGGCCTCCCGCTCATAAAAGAAGCACGAGACGTCGCCGGCAACCTTGGGATCGAGAATCTCGGGATAGGCCAGCCGTTTCGGCAGGAGCGGGTAGGCTCCGGCGGCAATGGCTTCGGCCGCGGTAATGCCGAAGAATTCATGGTTGGCCGTCGAGACGAAGACGTCGGCCTCCATGAGGGCTTCCTCATAGTCCTGCCGCGACTCCTGGAAGCCCCAGCGATCGATGTGGTGAAAGAAGTACTGCCGGGCCCAGTCAAAAATCGGCGGCCGCTCGCGGAATTGCTCGCCGATGACGCTGACGCGGAAATCCACGCCGGCGAGCTTGAGGGACTTGAGTGCCAGAAAGAACGCGTCGGGGTTCTTGTCATGTTCCCAGCGGGCGGCCCAGAGAATGCGAATCGGCCCGGGCATGCGTTCGGCGCGCTTGGGAAACTCCTGGACGCCCTGCGGGCGAATGTCGCTCTTGGCTCGGATACGGTCGGCGGCATCGAGCGGCTGGTAGTCCGGCATTCGCTTGAGGAAGGCCGGCAGACCTTCCAGGAACGAATCACGGTGGTACGCCGAATTGAACCATACCCGCTTGGCCGCCAGAGCGGTGACAACGTTGCTCAGGATGTAGTGGAAGTCCCGGTCGGTCTCGAACCGTACGGGGTAGGTCAGTTGGTTCTCGTGGAAGTAGACCAGCGTCGGCAAATGCCGCATTTCCACGGGGAGCAGCCCCAGGAACTCAGCCAGGTTGAGCATGTCGGAACAGTAAATGAGTTCCCAACTGGCGCCCGATCTGAGAAGCTGGCTGACCTGGTCGGCGAAGGTGATGGCGGCGTGGCGCATGCGCCACTTCCACTTGTAGGCCGGCAATCCCAACACCGTCCACTCATGCCGGCTGTTGGAGGACCAGCCACTGAGGAAAGCCTTGTGACTTCCGCCGTGGTAAGGTTCAAGAGCCAGGATCTTCATAGTCTTCTCACCGCGTCGTCATCACTGCCCCGCACGGGCGCATTCTGCTTGTCGGTCGGCATCCAAGCCCCCCCGGCCCGGCCGTCCAGGGCAAACGTCGGTCCGCAGAATCCGTTATTATACTGTCTTTCGTCCGGGTTTGCACCAGAGACGCCCCCACCGTCACAACCAGCTCAACCCCTGCCAAGCAGAAACGCAGCAGAAACGATCATCGTGTGGAATCGGCATCTCACCGGTCAACGACGGGCTGGAAGCCCGTGCCTGCAGAGGCTCCTGCGTTCCTGCCTGGAAGCCGGCAACGAGGCTGTCTCGGCGTCCGAGACGGTTTATCGTACCGTAGCTGAGGCTCGAATCTGGCCCAAAAGGGCTAAGCCTGCCCGAAATCGACGCCGATCTTGCGTCCCAGGCCCAGGAGGTACTCGCGGCCCTGGGTGTATTGGACCTCGTCGGCGCAGTGTTCGATCATGAGCGGGGCGCCATGATCCAGGGCAGTCAGGCGTCGCAGAAACGTCCCGTAATCGAGCTTGCCTGAACCCGGCGGAACCTCCTCGAAGTGAACGTTCATCTCCACTCTCCAGACCAGATCCTTGGCATGGCAGCTCACGATCCACCGGCCCAGCTTGTCGAAGCACTCGCTGAGCAGGTCGGCGTTGCGGTAGAAACGCTCAGGGCAGTTGATCAGGTTGCAGGGGTCGAGGTGAACCCCAAAGGCCGGGCGGTCGATGGCCTCGATCAGGCGGACGTAGGAATCAGGGCTGTCGGGCAGGGCCCAACCCATCATCTCGTAGCAGAACCGGGCTTTCTTGGGCTTCACCGCATCGATGATCTTGCGGGCGTTCTCGACCGCAGCGTCGAAGAACCTCTGGGAGAGGTTGTCGGGGTGGGGCCCGAACCAGGACTCAGTGCTGAAGGAGCCGGCGATGTCCACGCAGCACAAGGCCCCGATCGCCTCGGCCAGGGCCAACCCTTCAATCACCGCTTCAAGATTGGCCTTCCGCTTGGCCGGGTCGGCGTCCAGAAGGTTGACCCATCGCCCGACCTCGGCAATGACCACGTCATGTTTGGCGTAGGCGTCGCGGAACGCCTTGATCCGCTCCTTATCGGCGAGTTTGACGTTCGGGCAATATGCGGCCCGATAGCCCAGCTTGCGGTGAGCCAGGGCCAACTCCTCCGGGTCTTGTGTCCTGTCAAAGACAGGGCCGCCTAACCGGATCGACCGGGCCTTCTTCGTATCGGACCCGGTCTCATCTGCCGCTGTGAGGCGCCTGGCTCCAAGAGCTGCAGTGACACCAACACCCACAGCTCCCTTCAGAACGTTTCTTCGGTTCATTCGTTCTTTCTGCATCGTCGGCCTCCCATCACTGCTCCTGAGAGCACGATTCTACAGCGGCAACGGCACAAACAAAGCTTTCATGGTGATCCTGGAGGGGTCCTTGAGCGTGGGGACCACCTCGTTCAACTGGTCAATCCTGTAGCGGTTCGTGATCATGGGGGCAAAGTCGAAGACCTGTCTGCCCAGCATCTCGATGGCCAGTTGCCAACCGCCGGCCTGTCCCCAGGCACCCTGGATGTTGAGTTCCTTGGTGGCGATCTGATCGATGGGAACGGTGATCTCCCGGCCGCCGTGGTAACCGCAGATGACGCCTCGTCCTCGCTTGCGCAGCACCTTCAGCCATGGGCCGACCGCCGGGTCTGCCCCCGAGCACTCGATCGCAAGGTGACATCCCTTGCCGTTGGTGAGCGATTTGATTCTCTCGACCACATCTTCCTTGTCCGCTCGAATGATATGGTCGGCCTTGACCACCCCGATTCCCACGGCGATGTCGAAACGGGCCTGGTCGGTACTCAGTCCGATAAGGACGGGAACTGCCCCGCGATAGGTAGCGACGGCCGCACCGCCCACGCCCTGCGGGCCCGGTCCGAAGATGGCCACTACCTCGCCCTTCTGCACTTTGCCCTTGACCTCCGTCCATCGAACCGCGTTGGCCAGAAAGGCCGTGGCCACCGCGTTGGCCATGTCGACGTTCTCAGGGAAGCGGTGGGTGATCGCCCGCGGGTGGACCATGAGGAAGTCCGAGTACATGCCCCACAGGCCATGCTCCAGCGACAAGGGCATCGACACGCCATGCTGCTGGTTCTTCTCGCAAAGCTGGTACTCGCCCGCCCGGCACTGTTCACAGGCCTCCGGGCCGTTGGTATCGCAGGGAATCATGACCTCGACGGCCACCCGGTCCCCGGCCTTGAGGCCCCGCCTGCGGGCGGCCTCGGCGCCGATGGCCGCGACCACGCCGACACCCTCGTGCCCCAGAATCAGCGGATACTTGCCGAGCGAGTGCGGGTGCTTGCCGCTGTAGACGATGGTGTCGCCCCCGGCACAGCCATAGATGCCTTCCATGCGGATCAGCACGTCGTCGGGGCCGGTCTTGGGAATCGGGATTTCCTGGATAGCACCTTTGCCTGTGCCGTCAACCACGAAGGCCCGGCTTGTCGCTGGTATTCTCATTTGTCTTGCCTCTCGCGAATCGGCCACAAAGGAGTCATAATATCGCCCCAAAGACCGGCCGTGTACAGCGGCCAGAGACGCAGCCCAAGCCCGGGGGCTCGGGAAGCATAAGTGATGAGTCATGAGTGTGGATTTGAAATCTCAAATCTTTGAATCTCAAATCGATCAGTGAGGTCAGCATGGCATACTACGGTGCGGTGGGCAAGGCGGGACGGACAGTGGTAGCGCGGCTTCGGCCGGGAACCGATCTGCTGGGCGGTCTCAAGGAACTGGCCGAGGCCAACAACATCAGGGCGGCCTACATTCCGGTCATCATCGGCGGGGTGGATCGGGCGGTTGTCGAGGTGGCGAGGCCCTCAAAGGAGAGTCCGGTCGGCGTGGTCGCCAAAAAGATCGAACTGACCGGCCCGATCGCCATTTGCGGGGCCCAGGGGATGATCTGCGAACTGGAGGACGGCGGCATCGAACCGCACCTGCACATCACCTTCGTGGACAGCAACGGGCACCTGCACGGCGGGCACCTGGAGACCGGTACCGCCCCGGTCACCACGACCGCCGACGTGATCATGCAGGAGGTTCTGGAGGTCAAATTCGGGCGCGGCTTCGACCCGGACATCAAGACAACGCTGTTCTTCCCCAGCCCGGCCGGGCAAGTAGGGCAGTGTTGAGGTCGCCGCGGCGAACGAAACCTGCCGCGTTACTTCTTGACGCCGATCGGCAGAAGGTATACCACCCGCTGCGGAGCCGGGATCTTCATCGCCTTTCCGACGGCATTGGCGTCGAATCCGCCCACCGGGACGCTCGCCAGTTCAAGAGCAGTGGCCTGCAGCAACACATTCTGCGCCACGTGCCCCGCCTCCAGCAGGCTGTACTGTTCGGCCATCTTGCCGCAGCGGGGTTTCAGCCGCTCGACGTCGATGGTGATGATCATGCACAGCGGTGCCGAGCCGACCGACGGCTGCCAGCATGCGCCTCGAAGCTGGCCCATCGCTTCCGCCCCGCTCATTGGCCGCAGGGCGTGCGGGCCGGGCAGGTATTCGTAGCAGCCTTCCTTGTTGACCACGTAGAGATTCACGGCGTATTGGGCCATGGCCGAGGGAGCGGTGCGTTTGCCGCTCGGCTGGTCGGTGATGCCCTGGGCTGCCCAGCACAACTGCGACATCTGCTCCTGGGTGACCGGTTTGCTGGAGAACGAGCGAACCGATCGCCGGTCGGCCATGGCCTTGGTGAAAGACATGCCGCCGCTGGTCGAGGGAGGCGGCAAGACGATGTCCGTCGCCGTCGCTGCCGGCCGCTGCGTAGTGAACAGAGGCTCCGTGCAGCCGCCGGTAAGAATCGCCGCCACGATGATCACCAACATTGTCAGTCGCGTTGTCATGTCACACCGTTCCTTTCGGTTGGTCATAGCCTGGTCATCACTGCCCGAACGACTTCGACAAGCTCAGCCTGAGCCAATTCGGCGGCTCACTGCCTCCAACACCAAACCCCCAGTCCCCAGCCCCCAGCCCCCGCACTTCACGCCGGCCGATGGCTGTCTTTCCGCCAGTTCTGGTCCTTCCATCGCCCGTCGGTGAAGTCGGGGATATCCACCGTCCTGCTCCGGTTGGCGATCGACTCGCGGGAACACCAGTAGAGAACGCTCCAAGAAGCGGCATCATACACGTCGATCCACGGTTCGCGATCCTGCCGGACCATTTCGACGAAATCCCTTACGGCAAAGTAATCTCCGCCGCCGTGACCGGCTTTCTCGGCTTTCTGGGCGTCGCGTTTCCAGCAGGCGTGGTCATATTGCTCCCGGTACTTCCGCAGGTCCTCCCATTTCTCGCCCTGGCTCACGTGTTCAATGTACACGCCATGCCGCGAGTCGTAGAGCCCCTTGGTACCCTGGATCATGTAGGGCAGGACCGCGGGCCGGGGCGAATTGACGTCGTAGTCAAGCCGGATGACCCGGCCGTTGACGGTGCGGATCTGGGTGGAGACGAATTCGCCGAGGGCCCAGGTGATCTTGCCCTGCGGGCTGTCGGCACCGTACTTCCTGACCGCGTATTCGTGGAGGACTCGCGGAGCGGTCATCATGCTTGTGCAGTACTCCATGCGGTCGCCCTCGTTGAGCCCCATCCACTTGCTGACCGGCCCCATGGCGTGGGTCGGGTAGTCGCTGCCGAAGTTGTTGGCCGCCCAGTCGCCCCACCAGTCGAGCGAGCCGTCCTTCTTGAACAGCATGAAGCGGCAGTCGTGAAGATAGCCGCATTCGGCGTAGTACGGCTCGCCAAGAACGCCGGCGCGGACCATGTTCCAGACCGTCATGATGTGCCGCATGTAGAGATAGTTCTCAAGCAGCATGTATCGCCGGCCGGTGGCCTCCTTGGTCTTGACCAGGTCCCAGAGTTCCTGGAGTTGGAAGCCAGCGGGGACCTCGCTGCCGACGTGTTTGCCGGCCTTCATGGCTTCGATGGCCATGGGGCAGTGCCACTTGGTCGGGGTGGCGATCAGGACGGCGTCGATGTCGTCGCGCTTGACCATGGCGCCGTAGTCGTTGGGGGCCTTGGCATAGAGGGCCGGCTCGGAGCCCTGGGCTTTCTGCACGATCCCGGACGCCCGCTTGAGGTTGTCCTCGCTGAGGTCGCAGACGGCTTTGACGTACACGCCGGGGATGCCCAGGGCCAGGCGCAGGAGGTGTGTGCCGCGGTTGCCCAATCCCGCGATGCCCAGGCGCACGGGCCTGGAGTGTTCCTGCGGCGAGGCCGCGAATGCGAACTCGCCGAGCGTCGCTGCTGCAGCCACCGTCCCGGCACCTCTGGTCAGGAATTCGCGTCGATTCACGTGGCTTCTCCCGCTGAACGGTTCGTGTGGTCGGATTGTCGCCGACCCGATTATAATCGCAACACGGTTGTCTGGGCCAACGGTGATTCGACGCCGGTCAGCCTTGCTTCTGTATGGCATACTCCGGTTGTGTTTCGACCGCTCGATCATCTTCGCCGTGAAGGCCGGCGGTCTGGCGAATTTGCCCGAATACGGCGACTGCACAACGGTGTGCTGCTACGACCCGGATTTGAGGTAAGTATCGAAGAACTCGATCGTGTGCTGCCAGGTGAGGTCGAGCTGGATCTGGTGGTCCATGGAACCGGCGTCGCAGAACACGCGCACCTCGATGTCGATGAAACCGCAGTGGTAGCCGCCGTCGAGGACGATGAGCTCCTTGGGCAAGTTGGCGTTGTCGTACATGGGCTGGGCGTGCCGGGCCAATGGGGTGAACGTGTCCTCGGAACCGGCGATGAAGATGATCGGGACATGGATGTCGGCGACGGCGGCAATCGCGGAATCGGGCCAGGTCTCGGCCGGGGCCTGGGTTGCGATCGCCTTGACGCGATCGTCGGCCGCCGCGGCGAGCATGCCGGCGCCGCCGCCCATCGAGTGGCCGGCGATGCCGAAGTGCGCGGCGTCGATGAGCCCGTAGAACCGCGATTCGGGGCGGGCGTTTTCCTGCTCGAGCCAGGTCAGGCACTGGCGCATGTCCTGGGCGAAGCGCGGATGGCTGGGGAACAACTGGGTCTCCGACGCCGGGGCGATCACGACATAGCCCTGGGCGGCCAAAGTAATCAGCGTCGAGTGATACATCCTGGGGGTGGCGAGCCAACCGTGACCGAAGGCGACGCCGGGGTAGGGTGCGCCGGACGGCTCAATCGCGGCGCTTCTGCCGTCGCTGATCGCAGGGTAATAGACCAGGGCCTCGAAGCGGCCAAAGCCCTGTCTCGGGACTCGGACCGAATCAATGCCGACTGCATAAGGCCCGTCCGACGGCGTGATGTTGCCGGAGATCGGCAGGCAGCCTGAGAGGCCCATGTTCCCGATGGCTGCTGCCACGGCGAGCAGGTAAACGACACCCGGCCACGCGGTTCTGTTGCGGTTACAGGACATCATGTCGCCGGGATTATACGCGCCGTTTGGAGGCATGACACGCAGCCCGAATCGAACGTTGACAGTCGCCGGCCGTACAGGTCTACTGCGGCCAACGAGGAGATTTCGCATGAGATGTATCTGGACTGCAACAATTCTGGTCCTTGCGGCCGCGCAAGTCAGGGCGGACGAACCGGTGACCGTGGCATCGCCGGACGGCAAGGTGGCGTTTTCGTTGGCAACCGGGCAGGCGGGGCCGGCGTTCAGCATCACCGTGGACGGACAGACGGTTCTGACAGAATCGCCGCTGGGACTGCTGCCGACGGAGGCACCGCCGCTTGGGCCGGGGCTGGGGATACGAAACAAGCAGGTCAGCGACACCGACGAGAACTGGACGCCGGTCTGCGGGACGGTATCACCGGTGCGCGATGAGTATCGCATGCTGCAGGTGGATCTGGCCGAGGCGGGCTCGAACGGCCGGGCGCTGACGATTCTGGTGCGGGCCTACAACGACGGTGTCGCCTTTCGATATCGCGTTGCCGGCGGCTCGGGCGAGTACCGGCTGGACGGCGAACGGACGGCTTTCCACTTTGCCGAGGATGCGAAAGCGTGGGCACTACCGCTCAAGGGCTTCCGAACCTCTTATGAAGGCAAGTACAAGATCGGGCCGCTCTCGTCGCTCGGCGAGTCGCTCATCGGGTTGCCGATTACGTTGGAACTGTCCGGCGGCAAATGGATGGCGATTACCGAGGCGCATCTGGAAGACTACGCCGGCCTCTATGTGGCGAGCAGCCCGCAGTCGCCGAAGACCCTGTTGACCCGCCTGTCGACGCGTGGCCAGGGACCGGCCGTGGTTCGAAACGGGTCGCTCGAGACGCCGTGGCGGGTGATTCTTCTTGGTCGCCGGGCGGGCGACCTGATCGAAAGCCAGATCGTCTCGAACTGCAACCCGCCAAGTGCGATCGCCGACACCGCCTGGATCAAGCCGGGCAAGGTCACCTGGGATTGGTGGTCAAAGTGGATGGTGAGCGGCGTGGACTTCAACGGCGGGATCAACACCGCGACCTACCTGCACTATGCCGATTTCGCCGCCGAGGCCGGGTTTCCATATTTGCTCATCGACGAGGGCTGGTCGTGGTGGGAGAACAGGCCCGGCCCGGATGGCAAGACGACTCGGGTGACGGACATCACCCGTACAGTGAAGGACGTCGACCTGCCTGCAATCATCGAGCACTGCCGCAAGAAAGGTGTGCGTGTCTGGCTGTGGCTAACCTGGAGCCACTGTGACACCCAGATGGCCGAGGCCTTCCCGCTTTACGAGAAGTGGGGCATTGCCGGGGTCAAGGTCGACTTCATGAACCGCGACGACCAATGGATGGTGAACTGGTACTACAAGGTCGCCCGAGAGGCGGCGAAGCATCATCTCATGGTCGACATGCACGGAGCCTATAAACCCACGGGGATGAATCGCACCTGGCCGAACATGCTCACGCAGGAAGGGGTGATGGGGCTGGAGTGCTGCAAGTGGTCGGCGGACATCACGCCGGAGCACAACGTGACGCTGCCGTTCACGCGGATGCTGGCCGGGCCGATGGATTACACCCCGGGCGGGTTCAACTGCCTGACGCCGGACCGGTTCAAGCCGCGGGACTCGGCGCCATTCGTGATGGGTACGCGCTCGCATCAGCTTGCTCAGTACGTCGTCTACTTCAGTCCGTTGCAGATGTGCGTGGACTACCCCGAGAGCTATCGCGGCGCGGTGGGATTCGAGTTTCTCCGCTGGGTGCCGACGGTCTGGGACGAAAGCCGGGTGATCGACGGCTATCCAGGCAAGTACATCCTGATGGCCCGGCGCAGGGGGGCCGAGTGGTACGTGGGCGGGATGAACGATGGGCAGGCGCGAGCCTTGAAGCTGCCGCTGGGTTTCCTGGGGAGCGGCCAATGGCGCATGGATGCGTTCACCGACGGCGAGCGATGCAAAGAGGTGCCGGAGCAGATCCGCCGCGTGCGGAGCGTGGTGAGGCCGACGGAGGCGCTCGACGTCACCATGGCCTCGGGCGGCGGCTGTGCTATGCGGTTCGTTCCCGAGGGCGGCGCCGAGACCGGCAACACACTCATCCGGCACCTGATCGGTCTGAAGTTCAAACCGGAGCTGACGGCGCAGCAGCGCGAGGAGATCATCGCCGCCAGTGACCTGCTTCCTGGGCAGGTGCCGGAGATCATGACTTACGAAGGCGGGCCGAACACCGACCGGCGGGGGCTCAGCGCAGGCATCGACTACGCCATTCTGCTCACTTTCCGATCGCATCGCGACTTACAGACGTACCGGGATCACCCGGCACATCGGGCAATGGCCGAGAAATACCGCCCGTGGCTGGCGGACATGGTATTCGTCGACTGGGAGGTGCCGCAGAAGTAGAATAGGGCCATTCGCGGGGCTGTGGCATCCGCCGTCTCGCGCTCCTGTCGGAGACAAGGGATCATGTTCAACATCATTCACTGGCTCAACGCACACCCCGAGGTGTGGCCGGTGTTCATCTTCTTCGCCCGGATCGCGGACGTCTCGATCGGCACGCTGCGGACGATTTGCGTCATCCGCGGCATGCGGATTCTCGCGCCGGTGCTCGGTTTCTTCGAAGTAGCGATCTGGATCACGGCGGTATCAGGCGTACTGACGCACCTGGATCACTGGTACAACGTGGTCGCCTACGCGGGCGGTTTCGCCACCGGGAATGCGGTTGGCATGTGGATCGAAGAGCGGCTGGCGTTCGGCATGCAGGCGATCCGGCTGATTTCCTGCACGCGCAGCGCCGCGGTCGCAGCCGGGCTGCGCCTGGCGGGATACGCGGTCACGGAGATGAAAGGGCGCGGCCTGAACGGCGAGGTCTCGATCTGTTTTGTCGTCGCCCCCCGCCGGGAGACCGCACAGGTAATCCGCGTGGCGGAGAGCATCGATCCCGAGGTGTTCTGTACTTTCGACGACGTGAAGTCCTCCGATGTTCGCGTCTATCGGGACCCGGCCCCGCGGGCCGGCTGGTGGCGCCTGCTGGACCGCAAGTGAGGCGGGCCGGGAGGAAAAGAAGTTGATGCCCGTCAACGAGGGGCTGGTGTTGTCGATGACTTCGGCGCGGTGATGGGGGTAGCGCCTGCTCCGCCGGGGCCCGGGGCGACCTCGACGGCTGAGACGACGGCTTCGGCGTTGTTGACGCCGCGGAATCGGACCGCGATCACGCCGTGGCTGGGTTCGATGCCGTTGAAGACGAGATCGACCGCGCGGTTGAGGCCGGCCCAGATCTTCTTCTGGTTCGCGGTGAAGAGGACACTCGCGGGTCGGCCGCTGGCCGTGGCCGCGATGTCCAGGTTGCGGACCGCCGGCCGGCCGTTGATGTCGATGTCCATCAACCGCCCGGCGGGTTCGACCCATCGGGATTCCATCAGCTTCAAGCGGACGTGATACTTGCCCGGACCCACGGTCACGTATGCGGTGAAGTCCTTGCCGTGCATGCCGTGGCGGTAGATCACCGGGTCCGTCGTCCCGGCGATCGCCAGACGTCGTGGGGTCGTGTACCAGCATGCCTCGACAGGGTCGGTCGTCTCGCCGACACGGATAACCACCTCGGTTGCGGGACGCCAGGCGCGGCCTTCGGAATCCGTGTAATCCTCCCGGCCGGGGTAGCCGAAGATCCATCGCTGTGCGCCGGTCGGGCCGTCGCCTTCGCCGAAGCCGGCCTCACCAGTAGCCGTTGAGAACTGGATCGCGTCGACGCAGACACTGGCTCCACGTGAAAGCGGGTTTCCTTTGCCCAGAGCCACCACTTTCAGCGTGTGCGGTCCGTTGTCCAGGCCGCTCCTGTGGTACAGCACCTGCTGCCGCAGCGAGTATGGGTTCCAGGAGTCGATGCCGCAGAGTTGCTTCTCGCCGTCGAGATAGACGTCGGCCAGGCCGCCGCTGCCGTCGACCGAACCGATCAAGCGCACCTGGCTGCCGACGAAGGAGAACGAAGCGCTTGCGTCGGCCTGGGATGTCACGCGTGCGGCACCGCCGAAATGCGCCGGATCCTTTTGTTCGTCCCACTTGCCGGAGAAGGATGTCGCCGGTTCGTCGCTTTGCTGCTGGGGGTCATCACCTTCGACTGTCACTGTCCTGCCGCCGTCGTGTCGAATTGCGACGATGCAATCGCCGTTGTTGAGCGGCCTAACCGCATAACCGTTTTCGTCGAGCGAAGGGGATTCCGAGAGCGGCTTGCCGTCGGCGAGGATCCGCGTCGGGCGAAACGCCAGGCGGAGCACTTCGCGGGTGTCCGCGGGAGTATCGAAGGTGGTGTATTCGACGCGGCCGTCGGCATAGGTGACCTTCGACACGACCGAGGTGCTTCGCATGATATGGTTTTCGCGATTGGGGCCGAGCAGGTCGGGCAGCCACGCCATGCCGTCGAGGACGTAGGCCAGCGGCAGGGGGTGGGCGATCTGGAGCCAACTGCCGGCGACGACGTTGCCGCCGTCCATGCCGTCTTCGACGACGCCGGTCTCGTGGCAGTCGTAGGTGGCCAGAATGAACTGTCGGCGGGCCAGTTCGCGAGCCCACTGGCTCTCGGTCCTTGAGGCGTACTCGGCAAAGGCCGCGCCGACCTGCATTGGAGGATATGAGAGCGATCGGCCGCAGCACTGGGCCCCTTCAGGGTAGGCCCATGCGCCGCTGTAAACGTCGCCGCCCGATTCGGGTGCGACACTGGCCCGCTGGAGGAAGAGGGACATGATGTTGCGGGCATCGACAAGCCAGTTGGGGAAGACGTCGGGGTTGGCCATGAGATAGCGGGGAATCATCTCGGAGAGCGTCTCGCTCTGGACCTGGTGCGGCCAGTCCCAGTAATCACGGCCGAAGGCATCGTTGTCAAGCCAGCGAGGCAGCAGCACATCGCGCAAATACGCCCGGCCGTCGTCGCGAGCTTCGACGAGGGCGTTGTTCGCGCCCGTGTAGCCGACGCGTATCAACTCGTCGAACAGTCGCAACAGCACCACGACTCCGCCGGTCTGCTGGTCTTCCCAGAACACATCCTCGGGGTTGGCGTATCGGTTCCAGGGCGACAGGCCGGGTTCGCGGCTGCGTTTCGCGGCCAGCAGGTCCGCCCATCGTTTGGCGGCGTCAAGCCATTCCTGGTTGCCGGTGACCTGGTAACCTCGGACCAGGCCAAGCCCGAAAAACGCGACGAGATCGAGTTGGATCATGCCTTGCGGATTGCACTGACCGTACGGATCACCCTGGTTGGGGACGCTGATCAGGAATCGGGGCCAGGGATGGTCCTCGTTCGTCTGGCAGTGGTTCAGGAGTACGTCGGCGATCATGCTGATATGGGCAATCGCGGCCGGGTCACCGGTGTAGCGGTAGTAATCCACCCAGCCGAGCATGGCGTAGGCTCCGCGCTGGGCGAGATCGCCGTTGCCCCAGTCCTGGAGGTTGCCGGGGCGAATGGTGCCGTCCGGCTGGATTTGCCATCGGCCGTTGTAGATGTAGTCCGGCGCGGGCAGCCCCGTCTTGGGAGACGTCGCCCACGGATATCGCTTCAATGTTTCGGCGGCCACGCGAACGCGGAAGTCAAATTGCCCGTTGAGACCCTTGTGCCACGGGGCGATGACGCCGTGCCGGTCCTCGACGGCGTCATGTGCGAAGTATCGAGGCTGCGTTCGCTGAGCCAGGGCCGGGGCCGGCAGCGCGAGACAGAGCAGGAAGGACATGAACGCCAGACGTTGCTCGGATGCGTCCTGCAGACGGTTCATAGTGCAATCTCCACGGTTCTCGACCCAAGGCCACGTGCCGGGTACTCGCCGCCAAGGTGACAGCGGGCTTATGGTACAGTCACCATTTGGAGCTTGTCACGTTGATACTCCGGGCCTGTTGCGTTTGGCCGCCGCCGGTCAGGACAGCTATACTGGATCGGGGTTTGATTTAACCTGGACGTGGGAGCCGACCTGATATGGTGCCGTATCAGCCGCCTTTGCCTTCGCAGTATGACAACCTGCCTGTGGAGGAAATGTGCGCGCGTGTTCGGGCACACAAGCGGGGGTTCGGGCGGCGCCTGGTGATTCTAGGACATCACTACCAGCAGGATGACGTGATCCAGTTTGCCGATTTTACCGGCGACAGTCTCAAGCTCAGCCAGCAGGCCTCGCAGCAGAAGGATGCCGAGTTCGTGGTTTTCTGCGGCGTGCACTTCATGGCCGAGTCGGCGGACATCCTGTCCGAGGGGCGCGCGGCGGTGATCCTGCCGGACCTCACCGCCGGGTGCAGCATGGCGGACATGGCGGCGATTGATCAGGTCGAGGACGCGTGGGAACGGCTGACAGCCGAGACCGATGCGAAGATTATCCCGATCACCTACGTGAACAGCTCGGCGGCGATCAAGGCGTTCTGCGGGCGGCACGATGGCGCCTGCTGCACGAGCTCCAACGCCCGCAAAGTGCTCGAATACGCGCTCTCGCAGGGGGACAAGGTGCTGTTTCTGCCCGATCAGCATCTCGGCCGTAACACCGCGTATGCCATGGGATATCCGCTGGAGAGCATGGCGCTCTATGATCCGGCGATCGATGGGGGCGGGCTGAGCGAAGAGCAGATCCGCGACGCTCGTTTTCTGCTGTGGAACGGCTACTGCAGCGTGCACCAGATCTTCACGCCACAGCAGTGCGAACGTGTGCGGCAGACAGACCCCGCGTGCAAGATCATCGTCCACCCCGAGTGCCAGTGGGAGGTGGTTCAGCGGGCGGACCTGGCCGGGAGCACGGAGTACATCATCAAGGTGATCACCGAAGCGCCGGAAGGCTCGCGCTGGGCGATAGGCACCGAGATCAACCTGGTCAATCGCCTGGCCAACCGATACGCGGGTACCAAGATGGTCCGCTCGCTTGCCGATGTGCAGTGCCTGTGCACGACGATGTATCGCATCGACCTGCCGCACCTGCTGTGGAGCCTGGACGAACTCTCTGCCGGGCGCGTGGTCAACCAGATTAAGGTCGACGAGCAGACTCGGCATTTCGCCCGAGTCGCCCTTCAGCGTATGCTCGACAACGTCAGCAGCACGCCGATGGCGGCGAAATGATGCCCCCTCCTTCCGACTGACCTGTCGGGACACAGGCGATTCGCCGGTGATCGTGGAGGGCGCACGCATGCTGGCGGGCAAGTCGCAAGACGTCAAGCTCTCGGGAATCGTTTCGACCCTGCCGTTGCGCTGAGCCGGTTTGATGGTTCCACATGCTGGCGGTCGAGTCTTCCCCCGTGACGACCCCGCGCCGGGCCAACACCTGGGACCTGATCCTCTTCGATGCAGTCAGGCTGGAGAGGCCGAACTCAACCTACGGATAGACTTTGTCCATCATTCTCGGGTAGGCGATGGTTTCGCGGATGTGCTTGAGGCCGCAGATCCAGGCGACGGTTCGCTCGACGCCGAGGCCGAAGCCGCCGTGGGGGACGCTGCCGTAGCGGCGCAGGTCGAGGTACCACTCGTAGGGCTCGGTAACCAGGCCTTCCTCGGCCATGCGTTCCAGCAGGACGTTAAGGTCGTCCTCGCGCTGCGAGCCGCCGATGATCTCGCCGTAGCCGTCGGGGGCCAGCAGATCGAAATTGCGGACCACGCGCGGGTCTTCGTGATCGCGCTTCATGTAGAAGGCCTTGCAGCCGCGAGGATAGTGAGAGACGAAGACCGGGCGGTCGTGCAGCCGGGAGATGATGGTCTCGTCGCTGCCGCCGAGGTCCTTGCCCCATTCGAAGTTCGCGGCCAGTTCCATGTGCTTGGGGATGTTGGCGACCTGCTCCTCGAGGTCGGCCAGTTCCTCGCGGTTGGCGATGATCTCGGCCGCGAGCTTCTCCTGCTCGTACTTCTTGACGCCCTGCCGGTCGCGGGCAGCTTCCTTGGCCGGGATCGATTCTTTGAGTTGGGTGATGCGGGCGTTTTTTTCGACCAGATCCTTCTCCAGAAGCTCGCGAGCTTGGGGGCCGCGAAGGATCTCGGCCGCCTGGCTGTAGGTGATGCGGTAGAACGGCTTTTTCACTTTTTCGAGAGCGGCGACGTTCTGGCCGAGGAACTCCAAATCGGCACGGTGGTCCTTGAGCACCCGCTCGACGATCGAGCAGACGAAGTCCTCGGCCACGTCCATGACGTCTTCGAGCACGGCGTAGGCGATCTCGGGTTCGACCATCCAGAATTCCGTCAGGTGCCGGCGGGTTTTGGATTTCTCGGCCCGGAAAGTCGGTCCGAAGCAGTAGACCTTGCCGTAGGACAGGGCGGCCGCTTCAAGATAGAGCTGGCCGGTCTGGGCGAGGTACATCGGCTCGCCGAAGTAGTCGACCGAAAAAAGCGTCTGGGCGCCCTCGCCGGCCGAGGGGGCGAAGATGGGCGTGTCGACGAGAGTAAAGCCGTTGTCGTTGAAGAACCGGCGGATGGCGTCGATGACCGTGTGGCGGATCTTCATGATGCCCGTCGGGCGGCGGGATCGCAGCCACAGGTGGCGATGCTTGAACAGGAACTCATGCCCGTGCGGCTTGGGGGTGATGGGGAAATCGGTCGTGGCGTGGACGACCTCGAGGCCGGCGACCTGCAGCTCATAGCCGCCCGGGGCCCGTTCGTCGGCCTTGACCCGGCCGGTAACCTTGAGCGACGACTCCTGCCCGAGCCGCGAGGCCGTCTCGAACACCTCCGGCGGGACGTCCTGCTTGCCGACCACGCACTGGCACAGGCCGGTGCCGTCGCGGAGGACGAGGAACGCCACCTTGCTGCTGACCCGCGAGTTGTAGAGCCAGCCGGCCAGGGTCACCGTCGAATCAACGTGCTTGCCAAGATCCCGAATATGAACGGTCGTGCCCATTTCCTTGTACCTGTTCGTGGAAGCCTTACCTCAGTACGCCTGCCGGGGGATGATACGCGAGCGGAGTCGTCGGCAAAAGGGGCAACGCAGGTTCTGCTTGAGATCCGGCTGCTATGATGCATGTTGGGGCGAATCGGGCAGATCGAAAAGAAACCGTCCTTTCGAAACCACCAGCGGGCAGTTCTTGAAGTCAACACGGTGGCCTACAACGTCGGCAACGTGTCGTCCGGGGTGTTGGCAGGCATACTCTGGCCCAGGAAATACAGAAACTGGGTGCGCGTCAGGATCGGGATCGACAAAGACCGAGCTTCTTTAAGAATGGTCTCGAAGACCGTCAGACGCTTGGCCGCTTGCTCGTTACGCTCGGTGACGGCTGCCTCGTCTTCCGAGCCGGGGACCACCGGGACAGGCCCCGGGGGCGACGAACCCACGACCACAAAGTCCGTGTCGGTATCCACCTTGTTCACGACCTTGCCACCAAGCCGCTCGACGAGCCGGGTCACCTCTTTGCCGCCGACATCCTCGGACTGGCCGTCGAAGTCCAGATCGAAATCCCCGACGACCGCGAAACTGAACTGACGCGACCGGTCGAAGACCGGGTTGGCAATAATATCGTCGACCAAAATCGGCTCGCCGGCCGTGCGCGAGGTCACACGGCACTCTGCCGTCGTCTCGAAGACGTTGGCAACCTCGATGGTCGCCTTGCCTTTCCCGTCCGCGGGAATGCCGCGAACCGGGGAGTACACCGAAAAAGTCATGCCCACCCTGACCCCCTCACTGCGACCGAGGTCAATGTACACGACCTCCCCGGCCGGAACGGTGCGGAC
Organism: Phycisphaerae bacterium; assembly: GCA_030372985.1. Lineage (GTDB taxonomy): Bacteria > Planctomycetota > Phycisphaerae > UBA1845 > PWPN01 > JAUCQB01. Next base: position 46,923 of record JAUCQB010000161.1, on the reverse strand, counting down.
CACCACACCGTCCTTGACCTGCAGGGCCGAACCACTGCTGCTGGACGGTTTGAACTGCGCCAACTGGGCCAGCAGCCCTTCCGTTCGGTTCTTCTCCGCCTTCAGCGTCTTCTCGGCCTCATCCCTGGCTTTGCGGGCGGCATCGAGCTCCCTGGCCATCTGCTCGCGTTCCTTCGTGCGGGCAGCCTGCAACTCGGCAAGCTGGCGGTTGGACTCCTCGCGGAGCCGCTCGCTCTCCTGCGTCAACTTCGCGAACTTTTCGTCCAGTTCGGCGATGCGAGCCTCGAACGCCTTCGCGGCATCGTCCTTCTCCTTGATCGCCTGGGCCCCGTCGGTGCTGAGTTTCTTACGCTCGGCTTCGAGCTCGTCGGCTTGCCTGGCGGTCTTCTCGAACAGGGTGTAGAGATCGTTCAGCATCGTGGCCACCGGCCGGTCGGGGACCATCCCCGCTTCCTTCGCACGCGGGTCCTCGGCCACGGTGGTCCGGATCTGGTCAATCACCGACTTGATATCAGCCAGCGACTCGACAGGCTTGCCGATCACTTCCTGTGCGACCTCGCTCAAGGCCTGTCGGGCATCGGAAGCCGCCTTCTGCTGATCCCGGGCCTGTCGTTGTGCCTCACTCGCGGCGAGTTCTAGATCAGACTTCTGCGTAAACATGATGATGGTGAAGGTGATCGCGGCCACCGCCGCCACGGCAAAACCGATCGCCGCCGCCTTCAAGCCACTCGATCCGACTGGTCCTTGGGGCCTGGCCACTGCCATGGTTCACTGCTCCATTTCGACCATAGGCGCCCGACGTCGAGGGTTCATGCCGTCCGGTCGGGCGCGGACAAGCTGCGAGGTTACCTCAATTCCATTGTTGGCACCGTGGTCCGAGGGAGGCTGATCCAGCCGGCTGTCATCGCGGCGCACGGACTGTCTGAGGGAGGGAACCACCTTCGGTTTTAGTGCCGGCAGAACGGCGACCGCCCTGACCGCCGCCCGGCCACCTGCTCAGGCGGGTAGCCAACCGGTCATTCTCGTTTCCGGCCGCGGGCATGTCAACGTCACCCTGTAGGAGCGGTCTCCCGTCTCGCTGCGATTCTCCCAGGTGGGCAGCATTGGGCTTCGAGAACCCTGGACCGGTGCCGCCCCAGATCGGCTCTGGGGCCCGGCCGCCCTCATTCGGCTTGACACCCTCGACCGAGCGGTCCTACAGTGCGGCTTGGACCTCCCTGGCTGGCGAGCGACAAATGGCCAAGCGATTCTTCCTCATCGACGGTCTCTCGCAGATATTCCGCTGCTACTATGCTCCTTTCCAGAATCTCAGTACGCCTGCAGGGGAGCCGATCAAGGCCACCTACGTGTTCTCCAACATGCTGCTCCAGCTTGTCCGGGAGCAGAAACCTGACTATCTGGCCATGGTGATGGAGGGCGGGGACGAGAAGGCTGTCTTCCGCAAGGAGCTCGACCCCCAGTACAAGGCAAACCGGGAACCCCCGCCCGAGGATTTGGCCCCCCAGATCGAACGAATTCTGCAAATCATTCGATCCCAGGGAATTCCGGTACTCAGCGTTCCCGGGTTCGAGGCCGACGACCTGCTGGCCACCTTGGCCACCCGGCTGGCGGGCGAGGACCTGGAAATCGTTATGGTGAGTCGCGACAAGGACTTAGATCAACTTGTCACCGGGCAGGTTCGGCTGTATGACCCGATGAAGAACGAGTTCATCGGGCCGCGGGAGATTGAGGCCCAGAAGGGCTACCGGCCGGAGCAGGCAATCGAGATTCAGACTCTGGTTGGGGACAGCACGGACAATATCCAGGGTGTTCGGGGAATCGGCCCCAAAAAAGCCGCTGCCCTGATTGCCAAGTACGGGACGGCCAAGGCTGTTGTCGATCACGCCGACGAACTTACGCCGGCCATGAGGAAGAATGTCCTCGATTTCGCCGACCGACTCGAACAAACAAGGCAGTTGGTCACTCTGCGCCGTGATGTGCCACTGGACCTGGACCTGGAGAGCTGCCGGTTCCAGGGCATCAGGCCGGCCGTTCTGAAAGCCATCTTCGCGGAGTTGGGTTTCCGGCGTCTGACTGACCTGATGGGCGCCGAACCGGGTCCACCTGAGCCACCCAGGGCCCCTGCTGTCCAGCATGCCGGCTCTCATTCCAGGCCCGCGGCCCACGCGCAACTGAGCCTCTTTGGCGGGGATGAGTCGGCTCCGATCCTACCCCCCGCCCAGCCTCAGCCGAGCCCACCCCGGGCCCGACAAGACGACCGCAACTACCGGTTGATTGATGGCCAGGACCGATTCCGCGACTTTCTCGCTCGTCTGAAAGCGCAGCCCGTCTTTGCCATCGACACCGAAACGACGAGCCTCAGCCCGGTCGACGCCGAACTGGCGGGCCTTAGTTTCTCATGGCAGGCCGACACCGGCTATTACCTGCCTCTGCGAGGCGTCGGGCAATGCCTGCCCATCGGGCCCACGCTGGAGGCCCTGCGGCCGATCCTGGCGGACCCGAACGTGAAGAAGATCGGCCAGAACATCAAGTACGACCTCGTGGTCCTGAAGCACCACGGTATCGAGGTGGCCGGCGTTGCGTTCGATACCATGATCGCCAGTTTCGTGCTTGACTCGACGCGGCGTTCGCACGGCATGGACGCGCTGGCCCGCGAGCTGCTCGGGTTCGACCCGATTCCCATCAGCGACCTGATCGGCAAAGGCAGCAAACAGATTCGTTTTGACCAGGTGGACACGGCGAGAGCCTGCGAGTACTCGGCCGAGGACGCCGACGTCACCTGGCAGCTCTATGAAGTCTTGAGCAAGCAGCTTGCGGGCAGCCCGTTTGAGCCGTTGTTCCGGGACACCGAGATGCCGCTGGTGGCGGTGCTAGCCGATATGGAGGCCGAAGGAATCCGGCTTGATGCGTCCATCCTGGAGCAGATGAGTCGCGACCTGTCGAACAGGCTGGAAGAGTTGAAACGACAGATATACGAGCAGGTCGGCCACCCGTTTAATGTCGACTCGCCCAAGCAACTGGCAACCGTGCTGTTTGACGAGTTGAAGCTGCCAGTGGTGCGAAACACCAAAACCGGCCGCAGCACGGACGCGGAAACGCTCGAAGCCCTTGCCTGGCAGCATCCTGTTGCCCAGCTCATCAAGGAGTATCGCGAGCTGGGCAAGCTCAAGAACACTTACGTCGACACGCTGCCCGAGATGGTCAGCCGACGCACCGGGCGCATTCATGCCAGCTTCAACCAGACGGCGGCGATTACCGGTCGGCTCTCGTCGAGCGACCCCAACCTGCAGAACATCCCCATCCGCACCGAAATCGGTCAACAGATCCGCAAGGCGTTCGTGCCCAGCGACGCCGACCACGTGCTGCTCACCGCCGATTATTCGCAGATCGAGCTCCGGGTGCTCGCTCACTTCTGCGGCGACCAGGCTCTGCAAACCGCGTTCGTCGAGGACCGCGACATTCACCAGTTCGTCGCCGCCCAGGTTTTTGGCGTGCCGCTCGACCAGGTCACCAAGCAGCAGCGAGGCCGGGCCAAAGCGGTCAACTTCGGCATCATCTATGGGCAGGGAGCCTACGGGCTTTCGCGAACCACCGGTACGAGCGTCACCGAGGCCCAGTCCTTCATCAACATGTACTTCATGCGCTATCCCGGCATCCGCATGTTCATTGACAAGACCGTCGCCGAGGCCCGCAAACGCGGCTATGTCGAGACAATCCTCGGCCGACGCCGACAGGTGCCCGAGATCAACTCGCAAAACAAAGGTATGCGCTCGCTCGGTGAGCGCATGGCGGTCAACACCGTCATTCAGGGCTCGGCCGCCGACCTGATCAAGCGGGCGATGATCAGCATTCATCGCCGGATCGGTGCCGAACCGCGGCCGTCGAGAATGCTCATCCAGGTCCACGACGAGCTTGTGTTCGACGTACCCCGCTCGGCCGTCGAGGCGGAAGCCGAGTTCATCCGCACCGAAATGTGCACAGCCCTGCCGCTCAAGGTGCCGATCAAGGTCGACATCAACTGGGGTGAGAACTGGCTGGAAGGCAAGTAGGTCTCTATCCAGTGCGGGCCGACGAGACTGTCAGAACGACGGGCGGTTTCGGCAACACCCCACCATGTATGGAGGTAATCGTGGACGCGTTTGATCAGACTTTGACGAAATCCGTGTTGTTGTTGGCGGTGTTGACCTCTGCGGCAATCTCAGCCGAGCCGCAGGGCCGCAAGGACTTGCCCGGCCGCCAAGTGAAGGTCGCCGCGATTACGATCGGCTTCGGCGGCAAACGGGATGAGAAGCTCAAGCTGGCTCTCGATCATCTGGAGACGGCCGGCAAGAGCGGCGTGGACATCGCCTGTTTGCCGGAGGAATTCGCCGGCGACGACAAGGCCGAGCCCGTCCCCGGACCGATCACCAGCGCCGTTGGAGAAATGGCCAGGAAGCACCACATGTACGTCATCTGCCCGATCCGCGAGCAGGCCGCCGATGGCAGAGTGTACAACACCGCCGTCATCCTGGACCGCAAGGGCGGAGTTGCCGGCTACTACCGCAAGGTCTTCGTGTATTGGGGTGAAGGCGTGAATGTCAGCGAGGAGGGAGTCAAGGTCTTCGATCTCGACTTCGGGCGGATCAGCATTCTCACCTGTTTCGACGCCAATTTCGATGAGCTGTGGCAGGAGGCCGAACGAAAAGGCGCCGAAATCGTCTTCTGGCCCAGCGCCTACGGCGGCGGCATACCGCTCAACGGTTATGCCATGTGCCACAATTACTACGTAGTACCCGTCGGCAAGGGCAACATGATCGACATGACCGGTCGTCCGATGGAGCCGATCGAGAGGCCGCGTCCCGACCACTTCATTGCCACACTCGACCTCGATCGCACTCTGGTCCATCGGGACTTCAACAAGGAGAAGATCGAGCGGCTCTTGAAGGAGCACGTCGGCGACGTCGAGTCGCAAGGCCAGTACGACATGGAAGGGTGGTACCTGCTGAAATCGACCAAGCCCGGCGTACTCGTTCGTGACCTGCTCAAACGGTATCAGATCGAATCGCTTCGCGAATATCGTCACCGCAGCCGCGAGCAGATCAACCAGGCACGCAAGGATGGCAAAAAGATCTGACGGCGCTGCTCTGTGTCCTTTGCTCGGGACATGTGTCGTGCCCGCCGGACATCATGCCAGATTGTCCGTCGGCAGATCGGGTCGATCCGCGCGGCTTTGAGTCAACTGCCGAATGCAATCCTTGTATCTCGGTCGACGTTCAGCTACATGTAGGGGCTTGGAGGACTCCTGATGCATATCAGCCGACGCGACCTGTTGAAGGCCTCTGCCACGGTGTTGGCCGCTCCCGGCCTTGCCGGCAGGGCCGTGGCCCAGCTTCAGCAGGCGCTGGCCGGCAAGTCGCATCCTCCCGTCATCTGGCTGCAAGGCCAGAGCTGCAGCGGTTGCTCCACCTCGCTGCTCAACAGTGTCTACTACGCCACCGCCGACGACCTGCTACAGAACGTGATCGATCTGGAGTACCACCCCACGCTGTCGGCGGCGGCGGGCGAGCTGACGGTGTCGGCCGCGGAGAAGCGACGCGGTCTGGGCGGCTACATTCTCGTAATCGAAGGGGCCATCCCCACGGGTGCGGCCGGCAAGTTCTGCACCGTTTGGGAAGGCAAGACCATGCAGCAGGCCCTGGTCGACTTCGCACCTGCGGCTCGGTTCATCCTTGCCGTCGGCACGTGCGCGGCGTTCGGCGGCCTGGTCTCGGCCAATACCAACCCGACCGCGGCCAAGAGTGTCAGCGGCATCCTGGGCGACGACGCTCGGATCATCAACATACCCGGTTGCCCGTCGCACCCCGACTGGATCGTTGGCACCATCGCCCATCTGCTCAAGCACAAGCAGGCCCCGCCGTTGGATGCCAACCGCCGACCGATGGTGTTCTTCGAGAACCGAATTCACGACTACTGTGAAAGGCGCTGCAAGAACGGCGACGAATGCATGGCCGGCTCGCTCGGCAGCGACGGCTGCCTAGTCAATCTCGGCTGCCGCGGCGAGTCAACCTATGCCGACTGCTACCTGCGGAAGTGGAACACGGGCCAGCCGGGGCGATTCGGCGTGAACTGGTGCATCGGCTCAGGCAGCCCCTGTCTCGGATGCGTGAATCCGGGGTTCCCCGGCATGAGTTCTTTCTTTGACTCGGGTAAATGAAGAGCAGGCTGACGAAGGGCGGACGTATGCCGACGACTGTCAAGATAGACCCCATTACCCGGATCGAAGGTCACATGGCAGTTGAGCTGACCGTCGAAACGGTCGGCGGTGTTCAACAAGTCGTCGATGCCCGCTGCAGCGGAACGATGTTCCGCGGATTCGAGACGCTGCTGATCGGCCGCGATCCGCGCGACGCCACGCCCTACACGCAGCGCATCTGCGGCGTCTGCCCGATCGGGCACGGCCTGGCCTCGGCAATGGCCCTGGAAGACGCTTGCGGCATCAAGCCACCGCACAACGGCCGTATCCTGCGCAACCTCGTGCTGGGCACCGACTTCCTGCACTCGCACATCCTGCACTTCTACCACCTGGCAGCCCTGGACTACATCAACACCACCGGCATCCTGGACAAGCCGCCGTGGAGCCCAGGTTACACCGCCGCTGACATGATCGGCGGTTCGACCGCACGGACGCTGGTTGAACACTACATCACCGCGCTGGCAATCAGGCGCAAAGCTCATCAGATGGGCGCCATCTTCGGCGGACGAATGCCCTGTGCGGCCAGCTTCGTGGTCGGCGGCGCGACCGACGTGGTCACCAGCGACAAGATCAGCGCGTTCCGCTCGCTGCTGACCGAAGTCCGTGCGTTCGTCGAAAGCTCTCTCGTGCCGGACGCCCGGACATTGGGAACTCTGTTTCCCACCTACTTCCAGATCGGCGCTGGCTGCGGAAACCTGCTCGTCTATGGCGGCTTCGATCTGGACAGCGGTGGCTCTGCCAGACTGCTACCCAGCGGCCGCTACACCAATGGCCGGTTTCACTCGTTCGACCAGTCGGACATCACCGAGTCAGTCAAGCACTCGTGGTACACGGATGATTGCGGCAATCTCAACCCGGCCTCGGGCGACACCCTGCCCGATGCAGAGAAGCCGGATGCCTATTCCTGGATCAAATCGCCCCGCTATCAGAAGATCGTTCATGAGCTTGGCCCGCTGGCCCGGATGTGGATCAGCGGCCAGTATCGTCGCGGCATCTCGGTGATGGATCGGCTGATCGCTCGGGCACTTGAGACCAAGCAGGTGGCCGACGCCATGGACGTTTGGCTGAACCAACTGGTTCCCGGCGAGGCCGCCTGTATCCAGAAAGCCATGCCCGCGGCAGCGAGTGGCGTCGGCCTGACGGATGCCCCACGGGGAGCACTCGGTCACTGGATTCGCATCGAAGACGGCAAGATCGCCCGCTACCAGGTCATCACTCCAACGGCCTGGAACGCCTCACCCCGCGATGACGCCAATCAGCCCGGCCCGATCGAGCAAGCCCTCATCGGCACCCCGATCGCCGATACCTCACAGCCGATCGAAGCCCTGCGCGTGGTCCACTCCTTCGACCCGTGCCTGGCGTGCTCGGTGCATCTGGTCCGACCGAGATATAGCCCGAAACACAAGCCGGCCGCCAGTCTGCGACGCCACGTCAGATGCCGATGACGCCGAAGGCATTGAGGGCTTCTTCTTCGTTCTTGTAGAAGTTGAAGAGCTTGTCGAGCCGCGAGATGGTGAAGACCTTGCGCAGATCATCACGCATGGCACAAATGGCCAGGTCTCCCTTGATGGCAGCGGCCTTCTTGCGCAGCGTAATCAGCATGCCGAGGGCCGATGACGAGAGAAAACGCACTCGGGAAAAGTCCAGAACGAGCTTCCTGCAGTTGCGATTGTCGACCAAGTCGTAGAGCGAGCTGCCGATCGTCTCGATCTGAAGCGTATCCAGTATCGACGAATCCTCGAAGTTGACGACGGTAACCTCTCGAATCGACTGAATAACCAGGTTTGCCTTTGCCATAATCGCTTGCCTCTGCGTGCACAGGGGGCTACTGCCCAGACTCTAGGTCCTCGGGCAGGCGGAGTCAACCACCGGCGAACCACCCCTTTGCGGAACAGGCCGACTCCGCTACTCTCTACGCCCAACGACCGGGTCTGCCGCCGCGCCAGGTCGTTCACCTTGAGGAGGCCCGTGCACATGAAGATCCTGGGCAGTCTGTTTCGCTGCTTGCTGAATATCAACACCATCTGGGGACTGATGATTCTGGTTTCCTTCGGTCTGTGCGTCGGGCAGCATTACCTGCCGACCACGACCGCCATTCCGACCGGGGCACTTCAGGAGGGCCACAACAGCCTGACCATCCGTCTCAAGGGCCCGGAAGGCCAGGTCAAGGCGTTCGACTGTCCGGTTTGGCTCAACGCCGGCAACCTGGTCCTGTCCGCCGACGCCAAAGATGAAAACCGGGGCCGCCCCTGGCTCATCTCCACCAGACAGGTCAACGGCGGCCATCTGCTCAAGTGGGACAGCGACGATTACGGCAGGTATGAGGTCGTGCTCAACAACACAACGGTCGAACGAGGATCGCTGGTCACGCTCCAGTCGCTCACCGACGCGGCCTTCAGCTATGCCCAGAAAGGCTTCGACATCACTCTGGGACTGGTGGCAGCCATGGTGCTGTTCCTCGGCCTGATGAAAGTCGGGGAGCACGCCGGAATCGTGCAGTTGGCCGCGCGGCTCTTTCACCCGCTCATCCGGCTGCTGTTTCCGCAGGTACCCCGCGACCACCCGGCCAGCGGGGCCATCCTCATGAACGTGACCACCACCGTCCTCGGCCTGGGCAACGCCGCCACGCCCTTCGGACTCAAGGCCATGAAGGAACTGCAGGATCTGAATCCGAACCCTGACGTGGCCAGCGATTCGCAGGTCACACTGTTGGCGATCAACACGGCCGGCTTCGCCCTGCTGCCGACGACGCTGCTGGCGGTGCGCAAGTCGGCCGGTTGCAGCGATCCCTTCGAGATCATCGGAACCTGCATGATCGGCGGGGCGGTCGCGACCATCGTGGCCGTCATCGCCGCTCGGTTGCTGGGCAAGCTATCCATCTTCTCGGTCCGGGCGGCGCTCGCCGAGCCGTCACAAGAGTCTGCATCCGGGAGTGAGAGGGACGCCGCTTCCGTATCCGACCGGTCAATCAGCCAAGGAGCCAGTCAATGAACGAGTCGTCTGCGTTCAAGTTGATCGTCAACCAGGTCTCGCTGTTGACCATCCCGATTATCTTCTTCGCGATCATCGGGTACGCCATGGTCAAGCGGGTCAAGGTGTACGAGTCGTTCATCGCCGGAGGCAAGGAAGGATTCGGCGTTTTCATTCAGATGCTCCCATATCTCGTGGCCATCTTCGTGGCCATCGGCATGTTCCGTGTCTCCGGAGGGCTCGAGGCGGTGTCAAGCCTGCTGGCCCCTCTCACCACGAAGATCGGCATGCCCGCCGAGGTGCTGCCGGTCGCGCTGATGAAGCCGCTGTCGGGCTCGGGTTCACTGGGGCTGGCAGCCGAAATCATCCGAGACAAGCCGGACTCCTTCGAGGCGAGATTGGCCTCGACGATTTTCGGTAGCGCGGACACGACTTTCTACATCATCGCGGTATACTTCGGAGCCGTCGGGATCCGGCGCATCCGGCATGCGATGGCGGCAGGCCTGATCGCCGACGCGGCCGGCATCCTGGCGGCAATCGCCGTCTGCCATCTGGTTTTCAAATAATGCACACAAACGGAGAGTAAAAATGAGAAAGGGCCATTCGCATCGGCTTGTCCTGACCTGTCTGACCCTGGCCTTGGCCGGGTGTGTCGGTCCGCGGATCGCTCATGATCCGAAACTGGCCGCTCGGCTCGATCCGGTGCTCGATCGATATGCGGACAAGGGTGTGGTCATCCATGCCCGGGTGCTCGAACTGCCCAGTCGATGCGAGATCTACGCCCGCCGGATCGATAAGCCCTGCACGCCCGCGAGCAACTTCAAGCTGCTGACCAGCGCCGCCGGACTCGACATGTTCGGGGCGAACCACAAGGTCAAGACTTACCTGGCGATGGACGGCGACGACCTGTGGCTGATCGGCACGGGCGACCCCGCTTGTGGCGACCCGCGACTGGCCAAGGCCGCCGGCCGTGCGCCGGTTTCCATGCTCCAAGACTGGGTCACGGTGCTTGAGCAACGCGGGATCCGCAGAATCAAAGGCGACATCGTCTATGACGACTCCGCGTTGGAGGAGTCTCCCAAGGTCCACCCGACCTGGCCCAAGCATTGGCTGCTTCACTGGTATGCGGCCCCGACGGCCGGTCTGAACTTCAACGATAACAGCGTGGATATCACTATCTATCCCACCGAGTCGGGAAAAGCTGCCCGGTATGAAGTCATGCCGCCGGCCGGGAGCGTTCAGGTCATCAGCGAGTGCGTTACCGCTGAGACAAACGCTCCGACCATCGTGAAGCTCAAGGAAGGCAACATCTACCAGATCGGCGGCACCTGCTCGGAAAAGACCGAACTCAAGAGCAAGCCGGTCGATGATCCCGGGGCGTTCTTCGCAGACGCCCTGCGAACGCAACTGGCCGCCAAGGGTATCACCGTCGACGGCCGCATCCGAAAGGCGGACAAGCCGTTGGGCGGCGTGATGCCCCCGCCCTGCGACAAGATCATCGCCGTTCACGAGACGAAGATGTCCGACATCTTGTCTCGAATTAACAAGAACAGTCAGAACCTCTTCGCCGAGTGCCTGTGCAAGATGACCGGCCAAGCCTACGAGGCCAGGCATGGGCGGCACGTGCCCGGTTCGTGGGAAAACGGCGGGCGGGCTCTGCGGGCGTTCCTCAGAAAAAACGGCATCGACGACCGGGCGCTCGCTCCGATGGACGGCTCAGGCCTCAGTCCGCAGAACCGAGTCTCAACGCGGATGTTGACCGACCTTCTGGCGGTGATGTACGCACGGCCGGATCGTCAAGACTACATGGCCAGCCTGACCGTTTGCGGCGTGGACGGCTCGCTCAAGGACCGCATGCCCGACCTGAAAGGCCGCGTTCTGGGCAAGACCGGCTACATCGGCGGCGTATCCGCGACCAGCGGCTACATCAGAACCAACGCCGGCAGATGGCTGGCCTTCTCATTCGTCTACAACGAGATCCCCGACAGAAGCGACGACGATGATGATGTGAAACCCTACACCAAGCTGCAAGACGAGGCCTGCGGTGTTCTCGCAAGCTGGCCGAACATAAGCGCAACTCCTGCAAGCAATTGCGCTGATTCCTCCGAGATCATGGCTTCAAAGGCTCGGCGAGATTCGGTTGTACTTAAAGCCCGATGAAAAGCGGAACGGCCACCACGACATTTATGCCTGCTTGACTGCATGCGCGTGTATGCGCATAATGTAGGCATGAAAGGCAAGAACTGCCAATACACACTGCGAGATATCCCCCCGGCGCTGGATCGCGCCCTCCGTGAGAGGGCCAGACAAGAAGGCAAAAGCCTGAACCAGGTTGCCCGCGAGGCCCTCAAGCGAGGGGTCGGTCTTCCCGAGGAGAACCAGGTTGCAGATGATCTCGATTGCCTTGCAGGCACTTGGCAGGACGATCCGGCTTTCGACGAAGCGATCAGGCAGCAAGATACGGTAGATCCCGAAGCATGGCGCTGAGAATCGCCATCGACGTCAATCGGTATGTGGACTTTGCCCGAGGCATCGATGAGGCGGTTGCATGCGTACGTCGCGCGGGCCAGATCTACCTGCCGTTTGTTGTCTTTGCCGAGTTGCGGGCCGGCTTCCGCGCCGGCCGGCGAGCCAATGCCAACGAGGCGGTTCTCTCGCGGTTTCTGCAGTCCGATCGGGTCGCCGTTCTGTTGCCGGACGAACAGACGACGCACGTTTACGCGGAGGTGTTCACGCAACTGCGTGCCGCCGGAACGCCCATACCGACCAACGATCTTTGGATCGCCGCTCTGGTCATCCAGCATGACCTGGTGTTGTTCAGCCGTGATTGCCATTTCGACGTCCTGCCGCAGATCGCGAGGATTTGAAGCGAGAGGCGTCTGGCAAAGACTCATTATTGGGGTAGCAAGGCGCGAGCCACTATTTCACAAGCCGGAAGAACCTTAACGCATTGGCCGTGCTGGCGGCAGCGAGGGAGTCGAATGTCTCGCCGCGGAGTTGGGCCGCGAAGCGGACGGTGTGGGCAACGAAGGCTGGTTCGTTGGGCCGCTTGCTGCGGACCGGCTCAGGCGAAAGATAGGGGGCGTCCGTTTCAAAGAGAATCTGATCGACCGGTGTTTCAGCACAGGCCGCCTGGGCGTCGCGGGCCTTCTTGAACGTCAGGATTCCGCTGAACGACACCCACCAGCCGCGGGACCTCAGCTCAGCCGCTTCTTCAGATCCGCCGCCGAAGCAGTGAAATACGACGGGCTTGCCTCTGTAGCCGTGCTGTTCGAGCAGTCTGACAACATCGTCGTGTGCTTTCCGGCAGTGGATGACCAGCGGCAGGCCGGTGTCGGCAGTCAGTTCGAGTTGCTGTTCGAAAACTGACTGCTGCACCTGGCGAGGGCTGAAATCGTAGTGGTAGTCCAGCCCCATCTCACCGGCCGCGACCACGCCCGGTCGTCGCCAGATGCGTGCCAGCTCGTCAAGGTCACCGGGACCGACCTTGCCCGCCTCGTGAGGATGAACCGAAGCGGCGACCCAGACGGCCGGAAACTCGTTTCGCAGCGCCAACGCCGGCTCCCACTCGCTGGGGACACAGGCCACGGTGATCATTCGCGTGACCCCGGCCGCCGCAGCATCGGCGATGACCTGCCGACGGCCGGGGTACAGGTCGTCGAAGGTCAGATGGCAGTGAGTGTCAAACAGTGCGACGGTCATGACTTCAGCAACGGCACGAAAAAGCACCCTTGAAGTGCTCGATATCCAGCCCGCCCTTGGCGTTTACCGTCAGTGCCAGAATGTCGAAACGGTAGGCCCGGCCCTGCGAACGAGTCTTCTGGATAAAACACTTAGCACTGATAACGAGTCGGCGACGCTTGGTCGGGTTGACGGCGTCCTCCGGGTTGGCGCGCTCGGAATCGGAGCGAGTTTTCACCTCGGTGAAGACGATGGTTTTGCCGTCGAGACTGACAAGGTCGATTTCACCGGCCGGGCAACGGTAGTTGCGGCAAATGATCTTGTGGCCTTGTCGGCGCAGGAACCGCTCGGATTCCTTCTCGCCCGCCCGACCCAGTCTCGCCCGGTCGTCCATAAGATGCCCCGCCGATTGGAGTGCTCGGAGTCTCGATCAGCGGCAAGTCCGCGCGCGGCAGGAACGGCTTCACGCCGGGCCGGGAACCGGGAGCGACATCGGTTCCATCACTGCTGGACAGCAGCGTCGACGGCCTGCTTGGCGTCGCGCTTGCGGTCTCGTAACCGGCGGGCCTTGCCCACGCGATCCCGCAGGTAATAGAGCTTGGCCCGACGAATGTGACCCGAGCGGATGATTTCAACGCCCGCCACCTTTGGCGAGTGGAGCGGAAAGATGCGTTCGACGCCTTCGTTGTTGACGATGCGGCGAACGGTGAAGCTCTCGCCCGTCCCTCGGCCGCGGCGGCCGATCACCACGCCGATAAACGGCTGGATGCGTTCCTTACCACCCTCGACGATGCGGACTTGGACTGAAACCGTGTCTCCGATCGAGAACTTCGGCAGTTCTTTCTTCTTGGCGGTGTTCTCGACTTTCTCAATCAGCGCGTTCATCATGATGTCGCTCCTCATCGGCCTATCTGCGGCCGTCATCCTCTTTTGATTCCGCCGGAGCCAGCAGGTCGGGCCTTCGTTCGGCCGTTCGATTCGTCGCCTGCTCGGCACGCCATTCGGCGATTTTCGCATGATCGCCGGACAGCAACACCTCCGGCACCGGCATTCCTCGAAACTCGCGGGGGCGCGTGTACTGGGGGTATTCCAGCACGCTGCCGGAAAACGATTCGTGCTCGGCCGACGTCTCGTCTCCCAGGGCTCCCGGCAGAAGCCGGACCACCGTGTCCACCACGGCCATCGCGGCCACTTCGCCGCCGGACAACACGTAATCGCCGATCGAGATTTCCCTCGGCTTGAGGCCGACCCGGATCCGCTCGTCGAAGCCCTCGTAGTGGCCGCAGATCAGAATCAGCCGTTTCTCACTCGCCAACTCGCGGGCAATCGACTGGTTGAATCGCTCGCCCTGGGGCGTCAGCAGAATGCGAACCGCCGGGGTCGGATCGTCCTTCTCCAGTCTCTCAATCGCGTCAAAGAGCGGGCCGCACATCATCACCATTCCCGGCCCGCCGCCAAACGGCCGATCATCGACGCTGCGATGCCGATCGGTCGTAAAGTCTCGAAGATTCGTGCAGCAGATCGAAACGACGCCTGCCGCCCTGGCCCGTGCGATGATGCTGGAGGCGAAAAACGGCTCCATCACGCCGGGAAACAGCGTCAGCACGTCGATGCGCACCGGATCGCCTCACTTCCGGCCGCTCACCTGATAGCCGAGCCGTTTGAGCAGATCACGCGCCGTGTCACTGGGCTGGGCACCGACCTTGAGCCAGTACTCGACACGCTCCCGCTTCAGGTTGGATCGCATCTCGGGATTCCGGTTGGCCGGTTCGTAGAACCCCAACTCCTCAATGACCGTACCGTCGCGGGGCGATCGATTGTCCACCGCCGCCAGCCGATAGGTTGGGCGATGCCGCCGACCTGTCCTTTTCAACCGAAGTCGTACCATAGAACCTCAGCTCCCAATGGACAACAATGACCGATCGGGGTGGCGGGCCGGAGGCTCCCTGCCGCCGACCAAGCTACCCGGATCGGCCTCAATTTACAGACCAGGTAGTGTACCAGAAACATGCCGGGCGGGCAAATGACCTTGACCGGGCAAAGCCCGGCCTCGGTTTTTCACAGCCCCGCCATGGCCAGTCCCGCCGCCCCGACCACCCCGGCATCAGGTCCCAGGCCGGCCGGTTCAACCGTCGTATCCTTAACCAATGCCGGCTGGCCGACTTCCTGCAATCCGTCATGGATAGCCTGGATGAAGGGCAACCCGAGTTGGGCGATGCCTCCGCCGATCAGCACCTTCCGGGGGGCGTGGACCACCGCCCAGCTTGCGAGGGCGACCCCCAGCCACCAGCCGCACTGGCGGACCACCCGGCAAGCCGCCGAGTCCCCCTGGGCCAGAGCCTCGGCAACCTCCTTTCCGGTCAGGCTGCCCCGCTGGTTCAGGAGTGCTGCGAGCCGGGAGTGGGGTTCCGACCCTGCGGCTTCCAGGGCCTGCCGCTCAAGAGCCCGGCCGGAAGCGACTGTCTCGACGCATCCCCGAGCCCCACAGGCACATTTCAGGCCTCGCGGGTCGACGATGATGTGTCCCAGACTTCCCCCGATATGGTGTCGGACCCGGACGATCTGGCCGTCCGCCACAACGCCGGCACCGATTCCTGTGCCGACGGCAACCACAGTCAGCCGATCGACCCCTTGCCCGGCGCCGTAGCAGTACTCGCCAAACGCCGCTCCGTTAGAGTCCGCGTCGAAAGTCACCGGCAGGTCCAGCCCGGCCCGCAAATCCGCCAACAGGTTCGATCCGCTGAGGGTGGGCAGGTTCGCCGCAAAGATCAGCCGGGTTCGCTGACGATCCATATAGCCCGGCATAATGATCCCGACGGCCGAGGGCGCCAGGTTCTCCGACCGGGCATCGAGACGAAGGAGTCGGATCTGGTCCAGCATGACTCCACAGAGCTGCTCCGCGGATTTCGTCGCGTCGATGGACTCCTGCCGCCTGCGGCGAATCACCCCCTGGCCGTCAACCAATGCAAGTTTGACACTCTGGCCTCCAAGATCCACGCCGATGGCACAGCGGCTATCCCTCACCAAGGTCCCTGCCCTTCCTTTCAACAAGATTGTTACGCTCGATCTGCGACCAATCTGACGGCGGAAGGAGATTTCGTCAAGCAGCAGACTCAGATGGAAACGAGCGGCCGACCTCAAAAGGCCGGCCGCTCGTTAATGTCGAGAGAGTACGCTGGGAATCGCGTTGGGCGGGAGAGCCTAGCCTCTCCGCCGCCGACGGATCACCAGCGGCAATCCGAGCACGGTCAGGATCAGCATGGCCGGCTCGGGAATCAGCGAGAATGTCTGATTGATGTACGAGATCGTGGTGGCGCCGCTAAGCCCACCCTCCACAATGATTCGGTCGTGTACGGTGATTGTCTGATAGTTGCCGGTCAGGAGCTGATGATCCAGCAACTTAATGGGGTCGACATTGTCCGGATCGTTGTAGACCAACGCACCGCCCACGCCGCTGCCCTCAACCAGAACGGTCTTGCCAACCTGGGCCCGACCGTCCCACGAGGTCGGAGCCCCGTTGAACGACATGGTCACGTCGTGGATCCACATTTCCGGATTGTTGAGCGTCACGTTGTATGACAGGGTGATCGTCACCTCGGAATTGGCGGTTACATTGGACAACGCGGCGATCAGGCCCGCGAAACGCAGCCCGTCCTCGCTGCCGCTGGGCGTCGTGAAGCCCTGTACGTCGATTGCATCCTTGTCAGCAATGCATTTACCGCCGATCCCAACCACGTCGAACTGGAAACTGTCAAACGTGAAGTCGCCGTAGGTCACATTCTCTGTCGGGTCGGCCGTCAGGACGGAGAGCATTTTCGCCGAGGCGGTCCCGGGCTGAATGAGCATGCTCCCAACTCCCAGGATGATCGCGACAGTCAGCAGGCCGCGCCTGCTCGCCAGGGTACGCCCGAACAGCGCCAACCCTCCGAGCACGAGCAGCGAGATCGTCGCCGGCTCGGGAACCTGGATAAAGAACTGGGTAAACTCGTTCAGCGATGCTCCTGTGGTCACGCCCCCGACCACGGCAATGTCTTTCACGACTCGGACCCTCTCATACTCGCTCGGAAGAACGGCGGAAGCTGCACTGGCACCCAGCGTGCTCACTTGCAGCAGGGTGGGCTGATCATCGCCCCCCTGGACTGTCTCGACGATCTGCGTCAGCCCGTCCGGCGGAGCGGTACCCGCAAAGGACAGATTCACGGCCGTGATCTTGAACGGCGGGGTGGCGATCGCATCGAAGCCCAGAAGCACGTCGACGAAGCCGCCGGGACTGGCGAACATCATTGCCACCGCCGGATTCGCGGTCGTGAACTTCAGGCCGTAGACGCCACTGTCCTCCACGCCGGTGACCATGATGTTGGCGGCATCGGCCATGTACGGCTGAATGCCGGTGATGGTCACCGTGAAGTTGGTGAACGTCTTGTCACCGATCGTGATGCTGGGAATCAGTTCCGGAGGTGTGGTCTGCGGATCATAGTTGACCAGATCCGAGAGCAACACCGCTTGTGCAGGAGCGACGGCCCAGAATGCCAGGGCCGACACTGCCAGCAGAAACATGGAAATGCTGAGGCTTCTTCTCATCTCTCTCTCCCATCTTCGCAAAAACCGCTGTCTCTCCCGACACGCTCGTATTTCGTGCTCAACGCTGGTCGTGAGGCACGAAAACGAGCCCTCTCTCTGTTGTTCGGCGGGAATTCCCTGGAAGGAATTTTCTCTCTCTCCCGCCTGTGCGCGGTCACCCACGTGCGTGGGCGCCCGCGCACCTCCTCCACATGTACCGCATTCTACCCCCCCGCCCTGGGCGGATCAAGGGAAAAACGGGCCGGCACGCAGGTTTTTGACGATATTCTTGCGACCCGAAAGCTTCAGCATCAGACAAACATAAACTCTTATCTGACAAAGCATTAAAGCGAGTAATATCGGACCTTCCATGCCGCAGGCAGCCGGCAGGCTGGAAATCACCCAAAACCGGAACAACCACAGGCAATCATCCCGTCGTTATGAGGTCTTGTTCGCGGGCAGCGGGCTTATCGGTCGACCACCCGACCGCGCCGCCGATTCGAAGAAGCATATCGCTGGCCGAAGATGACGATGCCGGGAAGAGCGGCAGGACGATTCCGTCCGGCCTGCCCGGTACCTCGCCGGCCGTTGCGGACCGGCCCCGTCATGCGCTACGAAGGACTGTGGTCGTCGGAAAAGTGGCCTGCAGACGATTCAGGACCAGGCTGCCGACCACGACGTCCATCTCCACGGAGTGGGTATCGTAGCGCCGATCGAGAACCTGCGAGTGCCGTTCGATAAACGCGATCGCTCGACCGTCGGCCGTGGTCAGCCGGACGGTGACTCGCTGCGAAGGTCCGGTCATCATCTCCCGGACCATCTTGGTCAGCTCGTCAAGACCCGCTCCGCTGTGCGCCGAAATCGGCAGGGCGTCCGGCAGTCTCTGCTGCAAGACGCGCAGATGGCTGTCGTCCCAGAGTACGTCGATCTTGTTGAGCAGCACCAGGGTGCGATTACCGGCACATCCCAGGTCTTGCAGTACCCTGGTCACCGCCTGACACTGGTCCCACGCCGAGGGTGAGGAGGCGTCGACCACGTGGAGGAGCAGATCCGCATTGATCGCTTCTTCCAGCGTGGCGCGGAACGAGGCGACAAGGTGGTGCGGCAAACGCCGGATGAAGCCGACCGTGTCGCTGAGCAGGACCTCGTCTCCACCCCCCAGTTTCCACTTGCGCGTCTTGGTGTCCAGGGTGGCAAACAGACGATCGGCGGCCACGACGCCGGCGTCGGTGAGAGCATTCATCAAGGAGCTCTTGCCCGCGTTGGTATAACCGACCAGCGATACGTTGAAATGCTCCTCCCGCGACTGCACCTGACGGACCTTGCGACGATCGATTTCAGCGATCTGGCGTTTGAGTTGGGTGACGCGTCGGGAAACGATGCGACGGTCAATTTCGATCTGACGCTCGCCCGGCCCGCGGGTGCCGATGCCGCCGACCACTCCGGCTCCCGTGCCCCCGCCGGCCCCGGCGATCCGCTCGAGGTGCGTCCACATGCCCCGCAAACGCGGGGCGGTGTACTCGAGCTGAGCCAGTTCCACCTGAAGGCGGGCCTCATGGGTGCGGGCCCGGGAGGCAAAGATGTCGAGGATCAGCTCGCTGCGGTCGATCACCATGGCCTTGCAGGCCGACTCCAGTTCGCGGATCTGAGCCGGCGACAGGTCATCATCGAAGATCACCAGGTCCGCTGCGTGCTGTTCGATGCGGGCGATCAGCTCCTCGACCTTGCCCTTGCCGATGTAGTACTGCGGATCTGCGCGGTCTCGTCGCTGGAGCATCATGTCCACGACGACGGCCCCCGCCGACTCGGCCAGGGCCTCCAGTTCGCGCAGGGATTCCACACCGTCGTGCTCCGCTCCGCGCAGTTCGAGCCCGACCAGGACCGCCCGCTCCCGCTGAACCGTTAAGTTGGCTCGTTGGTCAATTTCCAATGCGATTGAGGTCTCGTGTACCCCTACATCTCCACCGTTTCCTGCATGTTTTCAATGAAGCCCTCGAGCTTGCGCGCCCGCACCGGGTGCTGCAGCTTGCGGATGGCTTTGGCCTCCACTTGTCGAACGCGTTCGCGGGTGACCTTGAAGATCCTGCCGACCTCCTCGAGGGTGTAAGTGTACCCGTCGCCGATTCCGTACCGGAGCTTGAGGATCTCCCGCTCGCGGTAGGTCAGGGTTTTGAGCACCTCCTCGATCCGGTCGCGAAGCATTTCGTTACCGGCCGACTGCACCGGCGATTCGACTGACTCGTCCTCGATGAAATCACCGAAGTACGAGTCCTCGCTCTCGCCCACGGGACGGTCCAGCGAGATCGGATGGCGGCTGATCTTCAGTACGCGTCGAACCTCGCTGACCGGCATCTTGGCCCGCTTGGCAATCTCCTCAATGCCCGGTTCATGGCCGAGCTCCTGCAGCAGCTTCTTGGAGATGTTCCTCAGCCGGCTCATCGTCTCGATCATGTGCACCGGGATGCGGATGGTCCGGGCATGGTCGGCGATGGCGCGGGTGATCGCCTGCCGGATCCACCACGTGGCATAGGTGCTGAACTTGTACCCGCGCTTGTACTCATACTTGTCCACCGCCCGCATGAGGCCGGTGTTGCCCTCCTGAATGATGTCCAGGAAGCTCAAGCCGCGGTTGCGGTACTTCTTGGCGATCGACACGACCAGACGCAGGTTGCCGCCGGACAGCTTGCGCTTGGCGTCCTCATATTCGGCAAACACGCGCTTGAGGTTGGTCAGACGCTTATGCAACGACTGGCTGTCCTCGAGTACCAGCGATTCCATGCCCGCCAGCTCGTCCTCCATGGCCGCGAGGTCTTCCATCGGCAGCGTCGGGCGCTTGGCCTCGGCGGCGATCCGGCGTTCCAGGTCCATCATCTTGCGGCAGACGCCGTCGAGCTTGCGCATCAGCGGGATGATGCGGCTGGTCCGCAGGGACAGCTCCTCCAGCAGCTTGGCCATCTTGCGCCGTCGCTGGTTCATGGCCCGCACGATGCCCCGCTTGGTCGACGCGGCCATGCGACCGGCCTGCATCTTGTCGTAGTCGGCCTGATCAGCCTCCATCAGCTTGCGGACCGTTTCGAGGTTCTCCGGCAGCAGCTTGGTGATGGTGTTTTTGGCGAGGGCTTCCGACGTCGAAACCTTCATCGTGCGATCGAACGGCAACCGGCCGTCGGACACCTGCTGCAGAATGTCCACCGCCTGACCGATGCAATAGTCGCTCTCCAGCACCAGCTTGCGGAAGGCCATTCGCGTGAGCTCGATCTTCTTGGCCAGGGCGATCTCCTGCGCACGGGTCAGCAGCGGGATCTCACCCATCTGCGTCAGGTACATGCGCACCGGATCGTCGATCCGGCGGGAACCGCTCTCCTCGGCCTCCAGGGCGGCCAGCAACCGCTCATCGACCGCCGGCGTCAGGGTCTGCGACTTCTTGCCGACGGGCTTCTTCTTGTCCTTGCTTTCGGGGACGAGACCCAGCCGCTCAGCCTCCTCCTCGTCGATCATCTCGATGCCGCGTTCCTCAAGCGTCATCATGATCATTTCGAGCTTGTCCGGATTGATGGCCTCGTCCGGGAGGATCTCGTTCATCTCCTCCCAGGTGATGTACTTCCGCTCCCGGCCGCGGTCGAGCAGCATCTGAAGCGCAATTTCAACCGGATCCGTCGTCGCCACAATGGTCGTCTCTGCCATAGTCAACTCCGCAGGTCACCTATCCTGCCTGGCTTGTTTATCCGTTCGACTCCTCGATGCAGCGGGCTTCCCTGCCACGCCGCCTCCCCGCCGACCGATCACGTCGATGCCAGCGAGGGCCTCCTCCGTCCGTTCGTTACGGCAGATCCAGCAGTCTCTTCCTGGCTCGCACCGGCGAGAAATGAGACTGCTTGGCCGCATCGGTCAATGCTCTCAGTCGCTCGTCTTCGCCCTGCGGGACCTGCTGATCTCCGGCCTGTTGCCGCGAGCGGCGGATATCGTCCGCCAGAACGGCCGCATGCCGCGATCGCTCGAACGCATCCAGACAGGCCATCGCCCCTTCAATCACGGTGGCAAACTGCCCGCGTCGCTCGCCGCGGTCTTGCAGGTCGGTGATCAGTCGCCCGTACTCCGGGGACTCGAAACGCCCGATCAGCTCCGCAACCTGCAACTTCCGCCCCGAATTCAGTATGGTCACCATCTCCGCGACCACCGCCGAAAGCGCCGGGTCCCACACGTGCTCGGGCTTCAGCCAGGAAGCCACGTGCGCGTAATACGCCGGCTCGTTCAGAAGCACCTCGACGATCTGCCGAAGAGCTTCCTGCTGACTGTTGGAGCCTTTCTGCGAAAGGGTCGCTCCCGGCTGGGCCCCATTGGCCGCCCCCTTGACAGCCGTCGACGGCCTTGACCGTTGCGACATCTTGCGCAGTTGCTGAAGCAGATCCTCCGCCGGAAGGGCGACGATCTGGCTCAACTGGTTGATCAGCAACCCCGTCTGGATTGGGTCAATTGCCCCCTGTCCCAGCCAGGCAGACAGTTGATGAAGGTATTCCTCCACCGCCCGTCTGCGCGCCGGGCCTGTCGCGCCGACACCATATCTGCGCGACACCTCCCGCCATTTGAATTCTAGCGCCCCAATGGCTTGGTTCAACACCCCGGTAAAACCTGTCTGACCGGCCGATAAGAGATAGTCGCAGGGGTCCTTGCCTTCGGGTACGCGCGTCAGGGACACGTCCAGACCGACGCCTACGGTCACCGCGAGGGCTCTGTCGGCGGCCCGCTGCCCGGCCTCGTCGGAGTCAAACAGCAGAATCACCCGATCAGTGAAACGACGCAGCAGCCTGGCATGCGCGTCGGTCATGGCCGTCCCGAGCGTGGCCACTGTCTCAAAAAAGCCATGCTGGTGTGCCATGATGCAGTCCGTGTAGCCTTCCACCACAATGGCCCGGCCCGTCTCAGCGATCGCCTGGCGGGCGCGATCCAGCCCGAACAGGTTGGTCCCTTTGTCAAACAGGGCGGTAGCCGGCGTGTTCAGATACTTCGCGGGATCTTCCCCGAGCGTTCGCCCCCCGAAACCGAGCACCCGGCCGTTGGTGTCCACAATCGGGAACATCAACCGATTGCGGAAAGTGTCGTAGTAGCCGCCGCGTTGGCTCTCTTTCACTAAACCGGCCGCCAACAACAACTTGTGATCAATTCCGGACAGATCGGCCTGACGCAACAGAGAATCATAGCTGTCCACCGCCAAGCCCACACCGAAGGCCTCGACCATCTCCGGGGAAATACCCCGCTTGGCCACATAGGCTCGAGCGGCCTCGCCACCTGACCCTTCATAGTTCTTGCGGAAGACACGACGGGCCCAGTCGCAGGCACGGGCCAGATCGGTCTTCCCAGGACCAGCCGGCCCGGAGCTGGGACGCGGCTCAAGGTCGATGCCCGCCCTCTCCGCCAGGATGCGGCGGGCTTCTGTAAAACCCACGTTCTCCCGCAGTTGGACGAACTTGAAGACGTCGCCTCCAACACCGCAGCCGAAACACTTGAAGATCTGCCGCGCGGGGTGCACCATAAAGGATGGGGTCTTCTCCTCATGGAACGGACAGAGCCCTTTGAAGGCAGACCCCGCCCTTCGCAGGGAGACGCTACTCCCCACCAGATCGATGATGTCGACGGCTTCCCGGATTTGCCGGGTAATGGTTTCCCTGTCGGCTAAAGACAACGCTCGCCCTCTGGAACGCCCCGCTGAAACCTGGATAATGCGAGAGCAGGCCTAAGTCCAGATTTGGCAAAAGTTTAACCGCTAACTTATCACACCCGCTGTGCCTACCTCGCTCTTTGGGAGACCGAAAACTATACACCAGGTTTTCGGTCCGGGCAAACGAACTTAGCGTTTTATTTTCCCGATGCTTATGGCTGGCTCGAACTCAAGCAAAAACCGTGCCAAAAACGGGCCGATTCCCAGAGAAAATCACCGGGGCTCGCAAAGGTTCCCCGCGGCCGCATCGAGACCAGGCGGCGCGCTCTTGCAGGACGTTGGGGACTGGACCAAACGAAGGTAGTCGTGGTCAATTTGCCCCGGTGGCGGGGAGGGGAGGCTACCGACCTGGAATGGGGGCGTAAAGAAGGCAAGATCTGCGGGGCGCCGGGCAGACGCCGAAAAGGGAACCTACGGTATTGAGAAGGTATTGTGCTAGCCCTGCTTCCACATTCTGCACCTGTTGCTACGCCCGCCGCCCGCCCCTCGTCTCACCGTCCTCATGAGTGGCTCGTCTTCAGCCCGCAGGCTTTTCGGACTTCGCGCATGGTTTCCTGGGCGACGGCGCGGGCTCTGCGGCCGCCGTCGGCCAGGATGCGCTCGACTTCGTCCGGGTGCTTGAGCAGTTCTTCGTGTTTCTTGCGAGCCGGGCCGAGAACCTCGAAGAACAAGTCGGCCAAGCGTTTCTTGACCTCGCCGTAGCCCATGCCTCCGGAGCGGTAGCGGTTCTCCCACTCCTTGATCTCACTCTCGCTCGCCAGTCCCTTCAGCAACGCCAGGACGTTGCATTTGTCCGGGTCCTTGGGGGCCTCGACAGGAGTCGAGTCGGTGAGGATGGACATGATCCGCTTGCGTGTGGCCTTCTCCGGCCCGAACAGCTCGATGGTGTTGTCGTAGCTTTTGCTCATCTTGCGGCCGTCGACGCCGGGGATCACCGCCACGGTCTGGCGGATCATCGGTTCCGGCCGTATCAGCACCTCGCAGTTGTACGCCGCGTTGAACTTGGCCTGGATGTCCTGGGTCATCTCGATGTGCTGCTTCTGGTCCTGTCCGACGGGCACGGCGTGGGCTTTGTAGATCAGAATGTCGGCCGCCTGCAGCACCGGGTAGGCGAACAGCCCGTGGTTGGGCGAAAGCCCCTGAGCCACCTTGTCCTTGTACGAGTGGCCGCGAGCCAGCAGGCCGATCGGGGTCACGCACGACAGAATCCACGTCAGTTCGGTCACCTCCGGCACGTCCGACTGGCGGAAGAACACTGTCTTGACCGGGTCGAGGCCGAGAGCCAGGTAACCCAAGGCCACCCCCTGCGTGTACTCCTCCATCAGCGCGGCGTTGCTCAGGCTCGTCATGGCGTGGTAGTTGGCGATGAAGTAGAAACACTCGTGGCCCTGGTCCTGCATCTCGATTTGCGGACGCATAGCGCCAAGATAATTGCCCAAGTGAAGTTTTCCAGACGGTTGGATTCCAGACAGCAGTCTCATGGTTGCAGACCCGTAGGGTACTCCTGTTACTCACTCCCAGCCGGCGACGTGCTTGAGCGCAAGCATCGTCGGTGGGTTTATCAAGGCCGACAGTATATCCGTTTTGCCGGCTGGGGCCATGGAGCGCGATGGCGTTCAGCGATCGGGTCTGCCTCGAAGGCGATCATATGCCTTCAATGCTCGTGTGCGGGCTTCGGCGTGGTCGACGATGGGCTCGGCATAATCGCGACCGAGACGGATACAGCATTCGGCCAGGTCGGTGGCCTTGGCGGCCCAGGGTTCGTGCAGGTGCTTGTCTGCCAAGCCGGCAATCTCGGGGACCCAGCGTCGGACATAGCCGCCGTCGGGGTCGAACTTGCGGCCCTGAAGCACCGGATTGAAGATGCGGAAGTAGGGAGCGGCGTCGGCCCCGCAGCCAGCACACCACTGCCAGCCGAGGGTGTTGTTGGCCAGATCGCCGTCGACCAGCGTGTCCCAGAACCACCGGGCCCCCTCCTGCCAAGGGACGAGCAGATGCTTGACCAGGAACGACGCGACCACCATCCGTACGCGATTGTGCATCCAGCCGGTGTGCCAGAGTTCGCGCATGCCGGCATCGACGAGCGGGTAACCGGTGCGGGCGTGCTGCCACGCACGAAGGTGTTCTGAACTGCCGTTCCACGGGAAACGTGCGAACATCGGCCGCAGCGGCTCTTCGGGGGTGTGCGGGAAGTGAACGAGCAGATGGTGGGCGAACTCGCGCCAGCCGAGCTGGCGGAGGTAGCCTTCGGCCTGTTTGGCGACTCTCGGTGATTGGCGACGGGTGGATCGCTTGACCGCATGCCAGACTTGCCGGGGACTGATGTGGCCCCAACGCAGATCAGGGGACAGACGCGAAGTGCCGGTCTTCTCCGGGCGATCACGGCCGGTCGAGTAGTCGCTCAAGGCTTTCTCGATGAAGCGCGTGAGCCGATCGGATGCGGACCGTTCTCCGGGAACCCAGGTTTCCGCGATACCCTCCGCCCATTTGATTGTCGGCAGCAACCTCAGGGCATCCAGACTCAGCGAGGAAGGCCATTGCCGAGGTCGTGAAAGCCGGCCCGGCGCGGGCTTGGGCAATTCCGGTTCCGGCGCTGACAGGCAGTGCTTCCAGTACGGCGTGAACACCTGGAACGGCCCGCCCTGTCGGTTGAGCGTGACCCGCGGATCGAAGAGCAGGTTGCCGTGAAACTCGCCGACGCAGAGACCTTGCCTTCGAAGGGCATTTTCGACGTCCTTGGCGATCTGGACTGCGGCCGGCTCGTACCGGTGATTCCAGAAGACGGCCGTCGCTTTCGCCTCGCGGACCAGGGCAACGAGCGTCTCGACCGTGCGACCGGTCCGGATGATCAGTCGGCTGCCGAGCTTGCGCAGATCGGCATCGAGGGCGGCCAGCGCGTAATGAAGCCACCATCGACTTGCAGCTCCAGGCGGCCACTCGCCCTCGTCTTCGGGCGACCAGGTATAGACGGGAACCACAGGGCCGCCCTGTTCGACGGCCGCCAGCAAGGCGGGGTTGTCCGCCAGTCGCAGGTCGTGCCGGAACCAGATGATGGAGTTAGCCATCGTGCACAACCGGAACAGGGGTCATCGTCAGTTCGCAGCGGTCGTGGTGAGCACATCCTACACGGCCGGGCCAGTCTCACACCAGCTTCTTGGCCGCCGCCAAGGCCGCTTCGTAATTCGGCTCGTGCGTGACTTCCTTGACCAACTCGACGTACTGCACCTTGCCGGCCTTGTCGACCACCAGCACCGCCCGGGCCAGCAGACGAAGCTCCTTGAGCAGCAAACCATAGGCCGTCGCGAAAGCGGCGTCATGGTGGTCCGAGAGGGTGCGAACGCGATCGATGCCCGCCGCTCCGCACCAACGCTTCTGGGCGAACGGCAGATCCATGCTGATGGTCAGGATCTCGATGTCGTTCCCCAATGCGGCGGCCGCCCGGTTGAACTTTCGTGTCTGAGTGTCGCACACGGCCGTATCCAGGGATGGAACACACGACAGGATCAGCACCTTGCCGCGCAGCGAGCCGATCTGCACCGGCGACAGATCATTGGCCAGCAGGGTTGCCTCGGGCGCCGTGTCGCCCACCTTCACTTCGTTACCCACCAGGGTCAGCGGCCCGCCTTTGAAGGTGACGATGCCTTTTCGCTCGGTCATGACTTGTGGTCTCCTTTCATGCGATTGCACCGTGGACGCGATTCTACTCGGTGCGCTGCTGTCAGGGACAGCCCACCGGTCCACAGGCCAACCGATTGACGAGCTATTCTATAGCCCCCTGGAAGCGCGAGACCACCGCAAGCCGGTTTTCCCGCCAAACCGAGCCAACGGCTCTCAGCAAACCCCATCCTCGGCCGGGAGGAACCGCAGGTTGGCTGTTCGGCAAAGGCAGGTGGGGCCTCACTCGACGATTCAGTGAACCGCGTGGACCACGCGGAAGAAAGACGCGGGAAGTCTTTCAGCGTATTCAGCGTATTCCGCGGTTTGTCTTTTCTGCTCAGCTCCAAGAGGACCGGGAGGTCCGACGAGAGCGTCGGCCCCACTTTGGACCTCCGCGTCGGCCCCACAGTAGCGCCGACGCCCTCGTCGGCGATTCTCAATCCCATTTCAGGATCGCACCCGTGCTCGCGCTGGTGGCCAGGGCGCTGTACTTGGCCAGGCAGCCCTTGGTGTAGCGCGGCTTGGGCGCGGTCCAGGTCTTGCGGCGTTCGGCGATCTCAGCGTCGGACAGCTTGACGCTCAGTTTGTGGTCGGGGATGTCGATCTCGATGACGTCGCCGTTGCGAAGCAAGCCGATCACGCCGCCTGCAGCCGCCTCGGGGCTGACATGGCCGATGCAGGCGCCTGCGGTCCCACCGCTGAAGCGCCCGTCGGTGATCAGGGCGACTGTTTTGGCCAGTTCCGGCCGTCCTTTGATGTAGCTGGTCGGAGCCAGCATCTCCTGCATGCCCGGGCCGCCCTTTGGGCCTTCATAGCGGATCACCACCACGTCACCGGGCTTGACCTTGCCCTTCAAGATGCCCTCGCAAGCGTCTTCCTGGCTCTCGAAGATCACGGCCGGTCCGGTGTGCTTGAGCATCTCCTTATCCACGCCGGCCGTCTTGACCACCGCGCCTTCGGGGGCGAGGTTGCCGTAGAGGATGCTCAGCCCGCCCTGCTGCGAGTATGCCTTCTCGACTGTCCGAATACAGTCGAACGGATCGAATTGGCCCTTTTCCATCGTTGCCAGCACCGCCGCGCCGCCCTTTTCGGCGTTGTCGGTGTAGACGCTCAGTTCGCTTCGCTTGGCGGTGCTCAGCCCGTCAGTGCGGACCTTCTCGCCGCGCACGCGGATGTCGCTGTCCTGGATGTTCTGCCCGAGCGTCTTGCCGGTCACGGTGATCGCCTCGGTGTGCAGCAGTCCCGGCTTGCCGCGGGCGACCTCGCCCAGGATGGTGATGATCCCGCCGGCGGCCTGGCAATCCTCGATGTGGTAGATGCGGCCGTTGTCACCTGACGACGGGGCCACCTTGCACACGTTCGGTGTCTTGAGAGACAGGGCATCGATGTCCTTGAGCGTGAAACTGACACCGGCCTCGTTGGCGATCGCCAGGATGTGCAGAACGGTGTTGGTCGATCCGCCCATGGCCATGTCGAGAATCATCGCATTCTCGAAGGCCTGCTTGGTCATGATGTCCAGCGGCTTGGGCGCGTCGGCCTTGGCCATCTCGACGATCCGCTCGGCCGCGCGGCGATACAGCTCCTTGCGATCGTCGCTGGTGGCCAGGATCGTCCCGTTGCCCGGCAGGGCCATGCCCAAAGCCTCGCACAGGCAGTTCATGCTGTTGGCGGTGAACATGCCCGAGCAACTGCCGCACGTCGGGCAGGCGTGGTTCTCGATCTCGCGAACGGTCTTCTCGTCCATCAGGCCGGCGGCGTGCTGGCTGACGGCGTAGAACGCGCTGATCAGGTCAACTTTCCTGCCGTCGCTGGTACGGCCGGCCTCCATCGGCCCGCCGCTGACGAAGATCGTCGGGATGTTGCACCGGGCGGCGGCCATGAGCATCCCCGGAATGATCTTGTCGCAGTTGGGGATGCAGATCATCGCATCGAAACGGTGAGCCTCGAGCATCGACTCGACGCAGTCGGCGATCAACTCGCGGCTGGCCAGCGAGAACTTCATCCCCGCGTGGCCCATGGCGATGCCGTCGTCAATGCCGATGGTATTGAAGATGAACGGAACGCCCCCGGCCGCCCGGACGGCTTCCTTGACGAAATACCCGACGCGGTCCAGGTGGGCATGGCCGGGGATGATGTCGGTGTACGAATTGCACACGGCGATGAACGGCTTGTCGATGTCGGCATCCGTGAAATTGCCCGTACCCTTCAGCAGGCTCCGGTGCGGCGCCCGCTCAACGCCTCGCTTGATCAGATCGCTTCGCATGTTCACTTGACCTTTCGATAGAACCCCAAAAGCTTCCGCAGACCGCTCAGCCCTCGTCATGGCTCAACCGCGGTCGGCGTGGAGGGAGCATTATACCCCATTGTTGCACATCGCAACGTCGTGGTCGGCGGCACATCTGAAATCTCAGATTGGGGATCTCAAATCGGCAAGGCATGCCCACGCAAAGCCGTGGGCATGGCACTCAGCTCTGGGCGGGCATGGCAGGGCCGGATACGGCGTCTATAATCATCTCGTTGAAACCGAAACAGGAGTGTTGCCATGCCCGAACCATTGAACAAATACAGTTCCCGCATCACCCAACCCAAGTCGCAGGGGACCTCCCAGGCCATGCTCTATGGCGCCGGCCTGAGCGAGGAGGACATGAACAAGCCGCAGGTAGGCATCGCCGCGGTGTGGTGGGAGGGCAATCCCTGCAACATGCACCTGAACGACTTGGCCGTCAGGGTCAAAGAGGGCGTGCAGGCGGCGGGCATGGTCGGGTTGCGGTTCAACACCATCGGAGTCAGCGACGGCATTGCCATGGGCACCGACGGCATGAGCTACTCGCTGCAGTCCCGCGAGATCATTGCCGACTCGATCGAGACGGTCATGGCCGCCCAGTGGTACGACGCCTGCGTCGCTCTGCCCGGCTGCGACAAGAACATGCCCGGCTGCGTCATGGCCATGTGCCGGCTCAACCGGCCGGGGTTGGTGGTTTACGGCGGGACCATCCGGGCGGGCCACCTCGGCGACCAGGCCGTCGACATCGTCTCGGCGTCTCAGTCTTACGGCCAGTACCTGTCTGGGGAGATCACCGCCGCCCAGCGCGACCAGATCGTCCGCTGCAGTTGCCCTGGTCCGGGTGCCTGCGGCGGCATGTACACCGCCAACACCATGGCCAGCGCGATCGAGGCCCTGGGCATGTCATTGCCGTACAGCGCGTCGATCCCGGCGGAGGACCCGGCTAAGCTCGATGAATGCTTCCGCGCGGGCCAGATGATGCGCCGCCTGCTGGAGCTTGACCTCAAGCCGCGCGACATCATGACCCGCCGGGCGTTCGAGAACGCCATGGTGGTGGTAATCGCTCTCGGCGGATCAACCAACTCAGTTCTGCATCTGGTTGCGATGGCCCGGACGGCCGGGGTCGAGTTGAGTATCGACGATTTCCGGCAGGTCTCTGATCGAGTGCCGTACCTGGCCGACTTGAAACCCAGCGGCAAATACGTCATGGAAGATCTGCACAAGGTCGGCGGCACGCCGGCAGTGATGAAGTACCTGCTCGAAAAGGGCTTCCTGGATGGCAACTGCATCACGGTAACCGGTAAGACGCTGGCCGAGAACCTGGCGGATCTGCCCGGCCTCACACCGGGGCAAGACCTGATCCGCCCGATCGAGAAGCCCATCAAACGAACCGGTCACATCCGCATTCTTCGCGGAAATCTCGCACCCGAGGGGGCCGTCGCCAAGATTACCGGCAAGGAAGGCAAGCGTTTCAGCGGGCCGGCCCGCGTGTTCGATTGTGAAGAGGACATGCTCGCGGCCGTCGAGAAGAAGCTCATCTGCAAGGGCGACGTGGTGGTCATCCGCTACGAGGGCCCCAAGGGTGGGCCCGGCATGCCCGAGATGCTGACGCCAACCGCGGCGATCATGTCCACCGGCCTCGGCAAGGATGTCGCCCTGATCACCGACGGGCGTTTTTCGGGCGGTTCGCACGGCTTCATCGTCGGGCACATCTGCCCTGAGGCACAGGATGGCGGCCCGATTGCCCTGCTTCGCGACGGCGACTCGATCACCATCGATGCGGAAGCCAACACCCTCAGCGTTGACCTACCCGATGCTGAGCTCGCCCGTCGCCGCGCCGCCTGGACGATGCCGCCCTACAAGGCCACTCGCGGCACGCTGTACAAGTACATCAAGAACGTTAAACCGGCCTCACTCGGGTGCGTGACGGATGAATGAGCCCGTGCAAGAGAGCGGGTCAGGCACCTTTTTGCGGGCTCCCTTGCATGGCATAGTGCCAGCCGGCCCCGTTGACCTTCCCCGAATCACCCGGCGAACCGCGTCAGGCAAAAAGGAGCCAGACCCCGGCCCGCTAAACACGTACAGATCCGCTCGGCCCGGAATCCTTTCCGGGCCGCCTCGTTTGGCGGAATCCATTCCGTATTCGCTGAGAATGAGGATGGGAATCCTCCTCGCGGAAGGCCCCAGAATGGATTCTGGGGCCAGCGAGCTTTCATTCAAATGGTATCGGCTCGGCTTTGCCGGACCTGTTCGACTTCTCCGCCAGCTCCAGCACCGCGATCACCCGGCGGGCACTTTCCGGCGTGACCATCAGCGGTTCGCCACCCAGCAGGTGGTCGGCCAGCCTCATGTAGTAGGGCGTCCAGTCATCCTGTGGGTGCTGGACCTCGATCTGCTGCTTGACGCCGCCGGCATAACTGGTGACCTGCACCGGCTTGTTCCAGTCGTAGATAATCCCGCCCTTGGTGCCCAGGATGCGCCACTTCGGCTTGCCGACGGCCGCAATGCTCGAAATCTCCAGTTCGGCCGACCGATTGCCCTCGAAGCGAATGATCGCCTTGCAGTGGTCCTCGTTTGTGACGTCGTGCCAGACGCGCTTGCTCATAAAGCCGGTGACCGACTGCATCTTGTATGGCATGAGGTTGAGGATCCAGTCGGTGAAATGTGCGCCCCAGTCGTAGATCCCGCCGCCGCTGATCGCCTTGTGCGACCGCCACCAGTCACCGGGGTGCTGATAGCTGCCCAAGAACGCCTCGCAATGGAACGGTTCGCCGATCAGGCCGTCGTCGATGATCTTCATGATCGCCAGGTAATCGGCATCCAGCCGGCGGCAATGGAACACGGTGAGCAATACCTTCTTCTCACGGGCGGCCTCGATCATCTTCGTCGCCTGCTCGACGGTGATGCAGAAAGGTTTCTCGGAGACCACACCGATGCCCGCCTTGAGCAGGTCGAGCGACAGTGGGGCGTGTACATTGTGCGGCGTGATGTTGATGGCGATATCAACCAGGCCGGAGGCCGCCATCTTCTTGTGACTGTCAAAGGTGCGGATGTCGGGCTGCTCCTTGGCCGCGACGTCGGTCCGCTTCGGATCGATGTCGCAGACGGCCGTCACGATCAGCCCCGGCGTCTTTCGGATGAAATCAGCGTGCAACTTGCCCATGCCGAACGTCGGGCCGTACCCGACGATGCCGCATCGCACCGCCTCACTCTTGTTCGACCGCGTCGCCCACCAGATGCCCCGGTGGATGAGCTTGCCGAAGGCCGGGTTGCGAAACGCCCGCTCGTCGTGGCCCAGTATGGTGTAGAATACGCGCCCCCGGCCGTACTCTCGGACGTACGCCGCAGGCTGCTTCTCGAACTGCCACTTGCCGGTCATCACCGTGTGCAGATCAGCTTTGGTGCGCCGTTTGCAGAGGTAGAACTCGTCGGTGATGCGGAACTCGCTGAAGCGGCGGGAGACCTCGTGCTCCTGGTCGGCAATGTTGACGGCGAACTCGCAGACCGGCCCGTGGCCGCTGAATTGCGTGCCGACCATTTCCATGTACCGCTCGTTGCCGACGAAGGAATCGTTGGCGCAGTGAATGCCGACGAAAGCCCCGCCGCCGGCCACCCAATCGCACAGCCCTTTTTCCTGTGCCTTGCTGAGCTTGCTGCCCTGGGTATAGACGATCACCACGTCATAGCCGGTCAGTTTCCTGAACGCTTCGCGGTCGGATGTCACCGTACACTCGACCGTACCATATTGCTTCAGGAAATCCGCCAGAA
Source organism: Phycisphaerae bacterium (assembly GCA_030372985.1). GTDB lineage: Bacteria > Planctomycetota > Phycisphaerae > UBA1845 > PWPN01 > JAUCQB01. The sequence goes on along the minus strand of JAUCQB010000161.1, from coordinate 14,055 downwards.
TCCGCCCGCAGGTTTCGAACGGGTGGTACTCACCCCCGATCATCAACAGCGCTTGTTTCATAGAAACACAACTCCTCGAACACGCTTGGCGGGGCAAGCCCGGCTCGCCAGGCATCAGCTCGCCTGGTGTGCGGCACCTGTCTGCTCTGCGTGCTCCGCAACCGCGCGAACATGTTCCGGTATACAGGCTTCGGCGTCAACGCGGGCGGCGACCGCGTGGTCGCTACAAGAGCACGACACCGCGCCGCCGGAGATCGTCGCGGATTTCTTCGGGCCAGATGCTGCTTTGCACCTCGCCGACGTGGGCTTTGCGCAGGAAGAACATACACAGCCGCGACTGGCCGATGCCGCCGCCGATGGTCTGTGGCAGTTCGCCGGCCAACAGCCGTTTGTGGAACAGCAGATTGAGGCGATCCTCGGCGCCCCGGATGGCCAGTTGCTGCTTGAGAGTATCGGCGTTCACTCGGATACCCATCGATGACAGTTCAAACCCACGGTTGAGCACCGGGTTCCATACGAAGATGTCGCCATTAAGCCCCGGTCCGCGTTCAGTGGGCGTGATCCAGTCGTCGTAGTCGGGGGCCCGGCCGTCGTGCGGCTCGCCGTTGGATAGCTTGGCTCCAATGCCAATGATAAATACCGCCCCAAGCTCCTTGGCAATTTGGTTTTCGCGATCACGCGGCGACAAGTCGGGCCAGCGTTTCTCCAACTCAACCGAGTGTACGAACCGGATCTTGTCCGGCAGCGTCGGTTTGATGCACGGGTGAATCGCTGCGATGTGCTGTTCTGTTCGGCAGATGACCTCATAAATGCGTTCGACGATCCAGCACAGGAAGTTCAGGTTCCGCTCGTCCGGCCGCATGACCCGTTCCCAGTCCCACTGGTCCACGTAGATGGAATGAATCTCGTCGAGCACTTCATCGGGACGGATGGCGTTCATGTCCGTGTAGAGCCCCTCGCCGGCGCTGAATCCGTAGTCGGCCAAGGCCATCCGCTTCCACTTGGCCAGCGACTGAACGATCTCAGCCCGGCGCTCGTTCATGCCCTTGATCGGAAAAGATACCGGCCGCTCGACGCCGTTCAGGTTATCGTTGATTCCCGTATCGGCGAGGACGAACAGCGGGGCGCTGACCCGCGACAGACTCAGCGCTTCGGCCAGATTCGTCTGGAAGAACTCCTTGATCGTGCGAATTGCCTTCTCAGTCTGCCTCAGGTCGAGCAACGGCTTGTAACTCATGCGATCCCCAAAGTAATGACCAGCGGTTGAATGCGGCCGGCTCTCCTTCCAGCCTCCCGTTCGAATAAACGGGGACCCTATGGTAGCCGAGCCACCAAGCTGAGACAAACGGGCGCGGACACCCCTGAAACCCATCGGGCGGGCGGAAGGCCATCCCTGGTATGCTTTTCGGTTGACGACTTTCGCTCACTCGAACGGTGCCACTTGGCGGCACGCCCGCCAGTGCATAACTGACCCGCCGACAGCGGCACTATCGAATGCCCAGCAGCTTGTGCAGTTGCACCGACAGCCGCCAGGGCGGATTGTCCTGAACAAGGCGAAGGCACCAGGAAAGCGTTTCCGGATCGAGTTGGCCTTCGCGGAAGGCCGGAGAAATGAGGTAGTGGTCGGCCTGAATGGTGGAGGCCGGGAGCGGTTGCCCGGCTGTCAGCACGTACTTCACCTCGTCCACCGTTCGCTGTCGGATTCGGTCTTCCGGCATCTTAGGACTGACGGTGATCCAGTCGAGCCCGGCCGGCAACTCGATGCTGCCGTTGGTTTCGATGGCCAATCTGTAGCCGGCCTCGTGCAGACCGTCGATCAGCTCCCGATCGACCTGGAGAGCCGGCTCACCACCGGTGAGAACGACCCATTCGCATCGCGGTCCGGCCGATCGCAGATCGACGATGATCTTCGCCAGCGTCATCTCCTTGGCTGCGGTATGATCGGTGTCGCAGTCAAAGCCAACCGTTGCGGCGGTGCATGCCTGGTTGCAGCCCGAGAAGCGAACAAAGAGCGCCGGCGTCCCCACGCGGACCCCTTCGCCCTGAAGGGAATAGAAGATTTCGTTAATACGATAAGTGCCCATGGATATGGCGGGTGTCTGTTGACGCGGCAGGTCTCCGCCGCCCTTGCGGCTCCGACCCTGCCCTACCGTTCGATCCTCAAACCTGAACCCTCAGATACTCACTTCCGCCCGGCAGTTGTCGGTCTCGCAGAGCACGACCCGCACCAACCGAACGCCCGTACCGGCGAGCTGCTGCGGTCCGACGACGTCCAGCAGGTATCGGGCCAGGTTCTCGGCCGTCGGGTTGACATCCATCACAAAGAGCTTCTGCCCGGAGACCAGGGCCATCGCATCGAGTACCTCCCGGTCGTCTTTGTTGCAGATAAACCCGTGGTCCCAGTGCCGGTCGATCCAACCACCGAGTCGATCCCGCAGAACGCTGAAATCGATCACCCGGCCGACGCTGTCGAGTTGCTCGGCTGTGGCGTGAAATTCGACCGTGTAGTTGTGCCCGTGGATATGGGCGCACTTGCTCTCGTGTTGCCACAAACGGTGGCCTGCGCTGAACTGAATGGTGCGAACGATTGTGGTCATGATGGTCGGTGCCGGGCATCTCCTCGTTCGGCGGTGGCGGTGACGCGGATGCCGCCGCGAGGGTTGAACTGCCCTGTGACCCGCAGCCACAGCGGCCGGATCTGCTCGAAAAGGTCAGAGGCGATCCTGTCGACCAGGCTCTCGTTGAAACCGGGTTCGTTTCGATACTTCCAGAGATACAGCTTGAGCGACTTGGTCTCGACCAGAAAACGCTCGGGCACGTATTCGATGACCATCTGTCCGAAGTCCGGTTGACCGGTCACCGGGCACAGGGAGGTGAACTCCGAGCACTCCAGGCGCACGGTCGCCGGCCGGCCGGACCATTCGATCAGGTCCACCTTGTCCGTCGGCTGGCTCGACAGTTTTCCGAGATGGTGCAGTCCATCCATGCTTGTGCTCCCGCCGGTCGCCCAGACCCGGCCAGGCTATTGTCCGCTATACACCGTCGGATCTGCAAGACCGGCTTTCTCAAACGCTTCCCGCCGTTCCACGCATGTGCCGCAGGTACCGCAGTGGACCTGCCCGCCCTTGTAGCAGGACCATGTTCGCTCAAATGGCACGCCCAGCCCCGCCCCGATACGGACGATGTCGGCCTTTGCCTGGTCCACGAAGGGCGTGATCAGCTCGATCGGCCGCCAGTCGCACAAACGGGCGGCGCTGCGAACCGCCTCGACAAATGCCGGCCGGCAGTCGGGGTAGATGGTGTGGTCGCCCGCGTGGGCCGCATACGCCACCGCGTCGTATCTCAGACTCACCGCCCACCCGATCGCCGCCGACAGCATGATCATGTTGCGGTTGGGCACGATCGTGGCCTTCATCGTCTCGTCGGTGTAATGGCCGTCAGGGACTGGAACATCATCCGTCAGGGCGCTGCCGGCCAGCAACGGCCGCAAACCCCTCAGGTCGGCGATGCGGTATTCGACCCCCAGATCGTGGCAGATGGCCTGCCCGGCATCGAGTTCCCGCCGGTGTCGCTGGCCGTAGTCGACCCCCAGGCAGCGCACTTCATGACCATCGGCGCGCAGCTTGTACAGCAACACCGTCGAATCCAACCCGCCGCTGTGGATCAGCACAATCCGCATGACCACCAGTTACCCGCGTGCTCGTTGCCCGGCTGTCATGGGTCGGTGGTCACCACTGCCGGCCGGGCAAGCCGGACAACGCACACTCTCGCCTACGATACGAAGCCGGCTCGGCGATTTCCAGCCGGGTCACCACCGCCGGAATTGCACGAGTGCATCGGCAAGAATGTGGCGGCCGGGAGAGAGGGCAGGCGCCGCCGTGTGCCACTGCTGTCGTACGTGTTCAGCGGGCCGGGGTCTGGCTCCTTTTTGCCTGACGCGGTTCGCAGGGTGACCCGGGGAAGGTCAACGAGGCCGTCCGGCACTGTGCCTTCAGGGGAGCCCGCAAAAAGGTGCCTGACCCGCTCTCTTGCACGCTAAACACGTACCTGCTGCCTCAGCAGTGCCCCCTTCGCACTGCTCGGAGAGCAGTGGCACACAGAAAACTCGCAGACCAGTGGCACACAGAAAACTCGCAGAGCAGTGGCACACAGAAAACTCACAGAGCAGTCGCACAGAATGCTCACGCAGCGGTGGCACACAGAAAGCTCACCGGGCGGTGGCACACAGACAAGACCGGCGCCCGAGCAAGGGATGCACACAGATCGCCCGTCACTCCGGCAGTCCGATGAACGGCAGAACGGCCAGCATCAGAGGCGGATACTCACCCTCCATCGGAATCAACCGGTTCAATGCGTGCACGTAGGCCCAGTAGTAAGGAGTCGCCAGGATAGGAGCGGTACCATCGAAGAGCACTCCTTGGCCGTCGTCTACGGCGCTCAAGATCGTCGCCTGCCTGGCATGGCGGGCGATATCGGAGCCCCTGGGGAATACGATCGGGTCAAGGGTTGATGCCGGCTTCTGGCCGGAATCGAACCCGCGAAATGCGCTGGCCAATGCCATTGCCTGCTGAAGCATGGGAATGTAATGGTCGTAGATGCCTCGCGAAAAGCCGCCCGGCGGCATGTACAGCAGAAAACAGGCTTTTGGCGGAATATGCCGGACCGCCTCCTTGTACGCGGACGTCTCCATCACCGACGGCCCCGGCCGCTCGGCGGCCTCGATGGCGTCCTTGAGCAGTTGCGGGTGCATGCTGATGAGCACCTCGTTGTCGAGTACCGCGAAGTAGATCGTGAAGTACATCACATTGATGCTGACAACCGTTCGGCCGAGAACGGTCGAGGTGTGAGGTTGCACCGGCCCCATCGCGAACGTCTGCAAGACCCTTTTGAATGCCGCTGCATCGCGAACCTCGGAAATGACAACCGCATTGCTGAGTGGGAACACGTCGGCGATCGGGAAGCTGCCGTAGCGTCCGGGCATGCGGTAGATCAGGTACCGGGGTCCGAGTTCCTTAAGAATGGGCTGAAAGGGCATCATGAACATCGGCGCCTGCATGATGGTATTCTCATCAGCGCCGAACAGGTGCATGAAAATCGTGGGCAGGAAAGCCATGAGGCTGTACGCGTCGTAGACACCAGTGGTAAACCCGCTGCAGTCCGCCGGTACACGTTTGAGCCAGGCCTCGTTGATGCGGGCCTCGCCGCTGCTCTTGAACAACCCGTATCGCTCCGGCCCGATGCGCCAGTAATGGCGGTTGCGATAGTGATCCTTCTCGACGAAGGTTGCGCCGGCCACGGCGTCCAGGCTGTGCCAGGATACCTGCTTCCACATCCCCTGCTGATCCATGCTGTCGACCTTGCGCCACCAGGGCCGCAGATCATAGTAGTACAGCGCGATCGGTTGCCGTTGTTGCCCTTTGAAGAGCGGCCCGACGGTTGTCTGGAACAGCTCGGAACGAGCCAGCGAGCGCGGCGGAGCGGACGATTCCGCCGCCCATCGGGCCGCGCCCGCGCCGATAGCCCAGTAGCATCGCTCGTTGTTCCAGGCGGTGTGCAGGCCCGTGCCGGTCTTCTCCAGCACGTCGAAGGTCAGGGCTCCGATCTTCGACTTCTCCGCCTCGGCCTCGGCCGCTTCCTTCAGGGCCTCAATCGCCTTGCCATAGAGCTCGCCGAACTGTGCCTTGCCTTGAGGGCCGGGCGTGATGATCGCGAAGTTCTGGGTACTGGGTTTGGCGGTTTTCCCTTGCTCTTCCTCTTCTTCGCTGGGTTGGGTCTGGCCCCCGGGTATCGGTCGCGTGACCATCACAAGCTGGTCATGCAGGGCCGCCAGGAGAAACTTGAAAAAGGGAGAAGCCGGGTGCGGCCGTTCACTGGCGGCCTTGAACGCCTTGAAAAAGGCTTGTATCTGCGGGTCTTCGATGGCCTCCAGGGCCTGGGTGCCGGCCAGTTGGGGTTTCAGTTCCTCCCACCCCATACGAAACACGTAGGCCGTGGTGTCGTCGCCGAGCCGCTGGACCTCCGGCAGCTTCGAGAGCCCTGATACATCCTCACGTGTGAGACTGGCGGATGGCTCCTGCGCCTGGGCATGGGATGTTATGGACAGAAACGCACCGGCAAGCAGGATGCAGACTCCGACCGATGCCAGGACGCGACGCACAGAAACCACGGGTTTGAGCATGGGTGACATGGCGTGTCCTCCGATCGTTGAATATTGCTACCCCTCGACCTGGGCGACCTGACGTCGGCCGCGTAACGGGTCCGCATTCTACCACCAGCATCGTGTTCTCGAAAGATCAAGAAATGACCCAGACCGGTTGCCGTGATCCGCACGGTGCGCGGCGAGACAGGGCGCCGGCGGCAAAAAGGAACGGGGCAGGCTCACGTCCCGGTGCCTTTCCAGGACACTCATCGCAGCCCTGGCAAGAACATGCCATCGGAAAATGAGCCTGTCCCGTTCCCATCGAGGACGCACGGGGTCGGCACCAGAGCCGCACCGACCCGTGCCGTACGAGATTACCCACCGGATCTCAATCCACGCGTCGCTCCATTCCTCTTCAGCGCCTGCCCTTGGGCGGCGGGAACTTCGGCCTGGCCTTAACCTTGTCCCTCGCGGCGGGATCTTCCTTGGTAACGGTTGTTGCCTTCGAGGTTTCAGAGGGAGCCTTGCCGTCGCCGGAAACGGGAGTCGCGGCCGGGCGCCGCCGGGCAAGAATCTTCTCGCGAATCTCGTTGGCCAGGTCCGGATTCTCCTGGATGAACTGCTTGGCGTTCTCGCGACCCTGGCCCAAGCGAACCTGCCCATAGCTGATCCACGCGCCGGTTTTCTCGATCAGGCCCTCAGCGATGGCCAGGTCGATCAGGTCGCCCTCGCTGCTGATGCCCGAATGAAACATGATATCAAACTCCGCCGACTGGAATGGAGCGGCGACCTTGTTCTTGACCACCTTGGCCTTCACCCGGTTGCCGATGGCCGTCTCGCCCTCTTTCAGCGTCGTGATCCTGCGTACGTCCAGGCGGATCGACGAGTAGAACTTGAGTGCCCGCCCTCCGGGCGTTGTCTCGGGGTTGCCGAACATGACCCCGATCTTCTCGCGAAGCTGGTTGATGAAGATCACAATGCACTTGCTCTTGGAGATCACTCCCGTCAGCTTGCGGAGCGACTGGCTCATCAGCCGCGCCTGAAGGCCGACATGCGACTGCCCCATTTCGCCTTCCAATTCCGCCTTGGGCACCAGCGCCGCCACGGAATCCACGATAATGCAGTCCACCGCGTTTGAGCGAACGAGCATCTCGACGATCTCCATGGCCTGTTCCCCGGTATCCGGCTGGCTGACCAGGAGTTCCTCGAGTCTCACGCCGCATCGCTTGACCCACGTCGGGTCCAGCGCGTGCTCGGCATCAATCACCGCCGCCACGCCGCCGGCCCGCTGAGCGGCCGCGGCCACGTGCAGGGCCAGCGTGGTCTTGCCACATGACTCCGGCCCGAACAGCTCGACGACCCGCCCACGAGGGATCCCGTACCCGCCGAGAGCCAGGTCCAGCGACAGCGTGCCCGTGCTGATACCGTCGTGGATGGTCATTTCGTGCTGGTCGAGCTTCATGATCGCGCCCTTGCCGAAGCTCTTCTCGATGTGTTGCAGGGCCCGGGCCAGGGCCTGCTCCCGATTGCTGGTTGTTGCAGACGTTGTGCTCTGGGTCATGATTCGTGCGTCCTGAAAATGAACCTCGATTCATCAATGCTGGTAACAGTATACAACGCATCGGAAGTTAGGCAAGTGTTTGGTTAGGGGAATTTTCGGATTCTCTGCATCTCCCTGCCATGCCGCGGATCGGCGTATGGTTTGGAGGCGGTCGCCTCAGATCTTAACTCCTTTATGCGAAATAGGTTACGAATCACTGAGGCCCCCTGATCCAAGTACTCCGGCATCCTGCTCTTTCCATGTACCGCAAGCACGGCCCGTCTATAATGTGGCCCATGGCATCCGGACAGGCATTACAGATCAGAGGCAGGTTGCTCCTTTCCGGCGGCGGACCGTTTGTCTTCGGTGTGCTCAACGTGACGCCCGACTCGTTCAGCGACGGCGGCAGGTATGCCGGTGCTTCTGAGGCCATCGACGCAGGCGTCAGAATGGCCGAAGAGGGTGCCGACGTGATCGACATCGGCGGCGAGTCGACCCGTCCGGGCAGCCGGCCCGTGCCCGCTGATGAACAGATCCGCCGAACCCAGCCGGTGATCGCCGAACTGGCCCGGCGATTCGGACCCGCCGGCCCGGGTCTCTCCATCGACACCCGCCTGGCGAAGGTGGCCCGGGCAGCCTTGGACGCCGGGGCAACCATCATCAATGACATCACTGCTCTTCGCGATGATGAGGCTTTGGCGCCTGTGGCGGCCTCCCGCGGCGCGGGCGTGATCCTGATGCACATGCAGGGCACACCGGCGACCATGCAGCAGTGCCCGACCTATCGGAACGTGGTCGCCGAGGTCCGCGAGTTTCTCGCTGAGCGGATCGCGGCGGCGGTTGCGGCCGGGGTTGGGCGACAGCGGATCCTCGTCGATCCGGGTATCGGTTTCGGCAAAACCACGACCCATAACCTTGAGATCCTTCGCCATGCGGGCGAATTCCGCAATCTGGGCGTGCCGGTGCTCATAGGTCCTTCCCGAAAGCGATTTATAGGAGAGGTACTGGGTATTCCCGAACCGATCAAACGCTTGTACGGCACGCTGGCGGCCGTGGCCGCCTGCATCCTGGCCGGCGTCGAATGCGTGCGGGTGCATGATGTGGCCGCCTGCCGCCAGGTGGCAGACGTGTGCGCAGCGATCCGGACCGCCGGTTGACCGCGACCCACCTGCCAAAGTTAAATAAAAGGCAAGACTCTGGCAAAGGAGAGGCGATCATGAAGCATCTTCATCTCGTATGGCTCTGGCTCTTCGGGCAGGTGCTCGTCAGCGGCGCTCACGCCGAGGGGCTGCTTCCGCGTCCGGCAGTCATCTTCGACGACCCGATAGACGGCGGCCGAGACAGCGAGGTCCGGCGGCTGATGGACGATCGCATTCACGGCATGGTCGAGGACCTGCTGGATGGCGATTCGTACGTGGTCGCCTATAGAAACCTGACGGCTGAAGGCACGGATTGCGTTCCTCATCTCCTGAAGGCCCTGAAAGACCCTCGGTTCCACAAAGGCCGAAGAAAGAGCTACGGCTGGCAATGCCCGGTTAACGAAATCGTCGAACTGCTGATCAAGTTTGAACCGGAGACCGCGGCTCGCGAGCTGACGGTCCTGCTGAACAGCCCCAAGGGCGGAATCCGCAGGAACGCGGCGTTCTACCTGGGACGGACCGCCACCGACGAATGTGCCAAGTCCGTCAAAGACATCCTTGCCGGAAAAGACTACGAGATGCAGGTCTACGCGACCAGAGGCATCGCCCAGGCCGTTTCCGAGAACCGTATCTCGGCGGCTTTCGGGGCAGCGGTTTTCGAGCCGCTGGTCGCAATCCTCTCGGCCGAGGACGAGGTCTCGGGCGAGGTGCCCAAGTGCCTCGTGAAAATCAATGCCAAGCGGGCTGCTGAGGTGCTGACCAACGACAAGTTCCTTGATCCGTCGAGTTGCCTGCTCGAACCAGTCCTCAGCGCGCTGGAAGAGGGCAGGGTTGCCATCCCGGCGGAGAAGATCATCCGCCTCCTCGGCCAATTGCGTGCGGAGGCCGCCCGCTATCCACATTCGAGAGAGTACGGCCTCGGACTGCTGATCCTGGCTCACAACCGCTGTCCACAAACCGAGAGCCTCATCAACCAGACTCTCGTCTGGGGCGACAAGGAAACTCGGCTGCTGGCCATGCGAGCGCGCTGCGTCTGGGAGGGCATTCCCGATCCTGACTCGTTCGTGGAAAAGCTGAATGAGGAGCGCCGGCTGAGCGATCTGTCCGATCCGCAGAAGAAGGTGGTGTACGTGACGAACCTCGAAAACCACGTGGGCGACGATGGGTTCGAGGACTACTTCACCTGCACTTGCGGGCGCAACGCCACATTGGCGGTCTCATCCCTGCGGGAGATCGGGGCGCTGCGAACCGCCCGCCTTCTGCAAAAGGCGATGGACGAGTTTGGAGAGAAGGGTCCCTCTCGCAACACCGAGGTGCGTAACCGGCAGTTGTCCGAGATGAACGACGAACAACTTGAGCGGCTCGACAGGCTGAGCGAGAGGTTTCGCAAGGACGAGGACGAACGGCGTCTTCTCGTGTTGCAGTTCGCCCTCCGACACAAAGACCACTTCTGCCCGGCAACAACATCGAAGACCGCGACCTCAGCCCCCGCCACCTCAACCCGGGCATCCTTGCCAACCTCCCAGGCCAATCAGGAATGAGCTGGCTGGATTGGCCTTCAAACACGCCAGAAGCAGGTTCGTGAGATTATAATCTCTTATAAATAAAGCTGTTAGGTAATATCTTGGCTATCTCTAGAATTCATCTTGACAGATTGGTCATGTTGAATCATAATTCAACAAAACAGATTGGAGTTGCGCATGAAACGGTCGCCCTGGGGAATCACACGGGACATGTTCCTCTCGATCGACGAGGTCGAAGACCTGCTCGGCTTTGTTCGTCAGCGGGCCCAAAGCGTCTCCGCCGACGGCAAGCCGGCTGCCCGGCTGGATCAGGTCATCATCGAGTGCCTGCTTTTTTCCGGTCTGCGGAATTCGGAATTCTGCTCCCTGCGGCTGGCTGACACGCCGGTGGTTAGCGGCAAGCCCGTGTTTGAGGTGTGTGGCCCCCGCCTCGATCAACGCAGCGTCTACATCCCGGCAGGGACAGCGGAACTTGTGTGCTGGTATGCCCGCGAAGTACGGCCACTACTGCTGCCAGACGATGTTGATCAGACAGACCCCACTCAGCCGTTACTGTTCAACGATCGCCGCAGTCCCTTCGAGCGAACAGGTCTCTACCGCCGCGTGGTCCGGATCCTCAGTGCCTGCGGCCTCGGCGACCGAGCCAGCGTGCAGCTTCTGCGACACACGTACGGTTACCTGGCGTACCTTCGTACCGGCGGCAACCTGCTCTTCGTGCAGCGGCAACTGGGTCATGCCCACCCGATGGTGACGGTCGTGTACGCGCAGTTCGTTGACGAACGTTATGAAGAGCTGGCCCAGCGGATCTGCGAAACCGGCCGACGACGGCGGAGAACGGATTCTCCTGCTTCAGGTCGGCCATCAAACATGGAGTTCACAAATGAAAACGATGAACGAAGTGCTGCAAGAGGTCCAGGAGATCGTCGCCGACATCCTGGCGCGCGAACTCAACGAAGTGACGCCAACCGCCCGGTTCTTTGAGGACCTCGGCGGCGAATCGATCGATGTTCTGGAACTGTCGTTCAGATGCGAGAAGATCTACGGTATCAAGGCCGAGTTTCAGAAGATCGGCACGGCCGTCCGTTCGGACGAGAACGGCATGCTCACCCCCGAGTCGCTGGCCAACCTGCGAAATCAGTACAAGTTTCTCGATCTGGCGGGCTTTGAGGCTAATCCGCGGGCCGAGCGCGTGACCGAACTGCTGACCGTCGGCGCGATCGCCCGATACGTCCACGGAGCCCTGGTCGAGAAGAGCGCTGCCTGCCTTGAGGTGAGGCAGTCACCCAACCCCGTCTGACCCTGTTTACGGATTTGAGGGCGAACAGTCGCTCGCAAGCACGGGTTGATCCCTCCGGTGACCCCAGGCCAGGCTTGTGCTAGAATACGGGAGGCTGGTCGTGAATCCACCGGCCTGTTCACTGGCGCCCAAGGCCTTGTACGGGAGCCCGACATGACTAGAGAAGAACTGCTCTCTCGGATCTCCATAGACCCAAAAGTCTGCTTCGGCAGGCCCTGTATTCGGGGACATCGGATCTGGGTCTCGCTCATTCTGGATCTCCTGGCCAGCGGCGAGACCGCAGAGGATATCTGCCGTGAGTATCCAGGCTTGACCGAGGAGGATGTGAGGGCTTGTGTCGCCTACGGTGCGGAGATGTCTCGCGAGCGATTTGTCGACCTACCCTTGGAGTCAGGTACTTGAACGTCAAGCTCGACGAGAATCTGGGCCTACGGGCACACCTGTTGCTTTCTCATGTCCAGAGACCACCAAGACCCTTGAACCGCGGAATACGCGGACCACGCGGAACCGCAACCCGGCGCCCGCCCTTCAGCGTATTCAGCGTATTCCGCGGTCAGACATGCGATCTCCGCACCTCAGACATCCGGTCGTCTTCCGAGAAACTAGCTGCGTGCCCATTTCTGACACCTGTGCGCTAGCCAGGCTTGCTAGTGGCTAAATGCGCTCTGACCCCAGGCTTGGTTGTAGTAGTGCCGGCCGTCTTCGTCGACCGACAGGTTGCCGGCGTCGTCGTAGGTCAGCGCCTGGCCGTCGATCTGCCCGTACTCGTTGTCGAGATTGGTGCCACTGTAGGAGTGGGGCGAGCCGTCGCGAGCCACGGAGCTCTCGGGGTCCGGCCATCCCTGTGTCAAACCCTGATTTGTTTGATCGTCACGTCGGGGGGCAGGTAAGCGACTTTGGCACCTTCTTCCTGCAAGATGCGCTCCGCCTGAGGACCGACATAGTAACCGTCTTCCTCTCGATGTCTCCAGTTGGCACGCACCCAACGACGGAGCTTCTCGAAATACGGTTTCGTTTGCCGGGCAAACTCGGCCACGTCCGTGTACCAGATCAACTGTCCGACGATGAGATGAGGCGGGCTGTACCTGGGCCGGACGTATCGAATCAGAGGATCCAACGCTTCGCACAGGCCTATGTTTGGATGCGGATGGCGATGAAGGGACTCAACGGGTAAGAATGAGAACAGCCCGCCCTGGATTGGGTCATCGAATGACCGCTCGTTTTCCTCTACTGACATCCTGTACGCGTGTGGATTCAACAGCACTAAGCCAATCGACCTGGCATAAGCGCGAAAGGCGGAATCGTCGTCTGGTCCGGCAAACAGCAAGACCGTTCCAGCAGGCCCCTTGCCCATGTCACAGCCCTCACGGTTCGACCACGACGAAACGCACTGTGATGCCCAGGTCCCGTGTTATTCGGAAGCTTGTCGGAATCTCATCTGGCCAAAGCCGATTCCATCTAACAAATTGCACCGCTCGTACCGGGTTGCCCGCTGCATCCAACCCGACGAGGTCGACAGCATTACGGCCAGTCCAATACTCGAATGATGGGAACAAGCCGGCGCGTTCCATGGCTTGTGCCTCCATGATCGTTTCAACGCGAGTCGAGACGTTTCCGAGGCGGCCTCCGAATGTCTTGCCCGCTCGCTCAGTACCGGCGAAGATCTCCTGGAATCTGGTCAGAGTGGCAGGCGTGTCCGCACCGACAGTGCCTTTGAATCCCGCCTCAATCATCTCGCGCCGCAAGGATAAGCTTATACCCTCATCCTTCAAGAACCTCGCCGTTTGCCTCAGAATGATAACATGCGGCGGTTGGGCTGTCGATGACGTAAGCGTCTCGGCGGCCAGATTACCCTTGCTTAGCGCAGATAGCTTCGGTTCACCCTGAATTATGGGTGCTCCTCGCAAGGGCGATGAGCCGATTGTGCCACTGTGCCGGAGGCTCCCGAGCGTCTTGAGTGTCGAGCCGGTAGTCACTACCGCCATATTGCCGACCTGGAGGCCCACCGCTGCGGTCGCAGCACCTTGCCCCACCGTGTTGACCCCCGCTTGCACGCGCTCAAGAGAGGACGCCTGGAAAACGTAGACATCGCCGGTCTTCGTGAACACAAAGATCTCGCCATTAGCCGTGGTGTTGAAGCTGGTGGCCCCGACGTTGTCTGCGGCACCCATCCACAACGCCCGACCGAACAACTCGGTCGCATCGGTTGTTCCACCGTACCGGGCCTCGGCGTTGACGAGATTGATCAGACGCTGCTGGCATGTGCTGGGATGCTCGTCGAATCCACACACGTACCCGGTTGTCCGTGAGAATTCGTACTTCATGTCTGCGGCAATCCCGCCCGCAGTCCAGAGGGTGTCTTTGATGAATTGCCAGTCGCTTTGCGCATAACCAACTGCGAACAAGAAGGTGATAAT
>JAUCQB010000160.1 GCA_030372985.1 Phycisphaerae bacterium | reverse complement strand
CCCCTTCACAAGGGGGGGACGGGGGGGGTGAAGGGATGAACAGCTTGCCGTTCAATCTCTCGCAGATGTTCAGCACGTCCTCATGCGTCAGCGGCTCGAAGAAGAGCAGATCGCTCGTGTCGTAGTCGGTCGAGACGGTTTCGGGGTTCGAGTTGATCATCACCGTCTCGTAGCCCATGTCGCGGGCGGTAAAGACGGCATGCACGCAGCAATAGTCGAACTCGATGCCTTGCCCGATGCGATTCGGCCCGCCACCAAGGACGATCACCTTGGGCTTCTCGCTGACACGAACCTCGTCGTCAGGGTCGTCAACAGCGAGTGTCACTGTCTCACCGATTTGACGACAGTGCGAGTCGTGCTGCTCGAAGCTGCGCAGTCGAGCAGGAGGATTCTCTGTTGTGGAATAGTAGTAAGGCGTGTAGGCCTCGAACTCCGCCGCGCAGGTGTCTACGAGTTTGTAGACCGGTTCCAACCATTCGGCTCGGAGAAAGGCTCGAATGTGGCTCTGTGGCACTCCGAATACCGTTGCCAGTTGAACGTTTGAGTAGCCCCACCGCTTGGCTTGGCTGATAAGATCAACGATCCTTTGCTCAAGAGCGTCGTCGCATGCCATTCTCGGCGGAAGCACAGAAGATTCGCGCTTACGCTCGGGCTCTGGAAGGGCATTGTGCCGATCGATCGCGGCAATTCTCTCGGCACAAGCAGCCAGATAGGGCCTGATCTGGTCCCCTGATCCGGCAGCCAACTCTACCAGTTGATCCTCGAACTCCACCAGCTCCTTGATGTTCTCCAGGAACCACGGATCGATGTGGCTCAGTTCGCAGATCTTCTCGACGCTCCAGCCCATCTTCAGGGCGTAGCGGATGTAGTAGATCCGGCCCTGGCACGGGCGGGAGAGCTTGTCGCGAAGTACCGGGAACGGAATCGGGTACTTCTGAGCGCTCTGTTCGACCGTGTCGGCCGGGGCCTCGCCCTTTCGCCAGCCCTTGAGCGGTTCAGGCTCACCGGGCGTCTCGGCCTCGTGCCGCCAGACACTTTCCGAAGCCCGCATGGCCGTCAGCCACTTGTCGTTGGCGTCCAGGCCCAGGCCGAACCGCTTGATCTCCATCGAGCGGATGCCCTTCTGCAGGGCTTCCTTGAACGTCCGGCCGATGGACATGGCCTCGCCGACGCTCTTCATCTGCGTGGTGAGCGTCTCGTCGGCCTCGGGGAATTTTTCAAAAGTCCACCGCGGGATCTTCACCACGCAGTAGTCGATCGTCGGCTCGAAACTGGCCGGCGTCTTCTTCGTGATGTCGTTGGGGATCTCATCCAGCGTATAGCCGATGGCCAGCTTGGCGGCGATCCGGGCGATGGGGTAGCCGGTGGCCTTGCTGGCCAGAGCTGAACTCCGCGAGACGCGCGGGTTCATCTCGACCACGATCATGCGCCCGGTCTTCGGGTGGACGGCGAACTGGATGTTCGACCCGCCGGTCTCGACGCCGATCTCGCGGATGATCTTGATCGCCGCGTCGCGCATGAGCTGGTATTCCTTGTCGGTCAGCGTCTGGGCGGGGGCGACAGTGATCGAATCGCCGGTGTGCACACCCATCGCATCGAAGTTCTCGATCGAGCAGATGATGACCACGTTGTCGGCCCGGTCGCGCATGACCTCCAGCTCGTATTCCTTCCAGCCGAGGCAACTCTCTTCGATCAGGATCTCGCTATTGAGCGAGTATTCGAGCCCGCGTTTGCAGATGGTCTCGAACTCCTTGGGCGTGGTGGCGAAGCCGCCGCCGGTCCCGCCAAGCGTGTACGCCGGGCGAATGACCACCGGCAGGCCGATCTCCTTGAGCACCTGCTGGGCCTCTTTCCACGAATGGGCGATTCCCGACCGAGGCACATCCAGCCCGATGCGGAGCATGGCCTTCTTGAATTCGGTGCGATCTTCGGCCTTGTGGATCGCCTTCTGGTCCGCCCCGATGAGTTGCGCGCCGTGCTTGTCGAGGATGCCGGCATCTGCTGCACGCACCGCGCAGTTCAAACCCGTCTGGCCGCCGAGGGTCGGCAGCAACGCATCAACGGGGGTGCCGCGATCCCTCTCGTTCGCCAGAACCTTGTCGATCGCCTCCGGGGTGATCGGCTCGATGTAGACCCGGTCGGCCATCTCCGGATCGGTCATGATGGTCGCCGGGTTGCTGTTGAGCAGAACGACCCGAATGCCCTCCTCGCGAAGGGCCTTGCACGCCTGCGTTCCGGAATAGTCAAACTCACAGCCTTGGCCGATGATGATCGGACCGGAGCCGATGATCATGACGCACTTAAGATCTTGTCGTTTATGCATTTACAACTTCTCGACCGACCGCCGGACCTTCACAGGGACCCCCTTGCCGCACCGCAGGCAGCCCTTTCTGGCCTCTGGCGATATCTCTTGAAGACCAGAGGATATCTCAAAACCCCGAGGAAAGCGACTGCCGGCGAAGACGTTGACCGAAGCCATGACAGCCCAAGCCGCCGCCGTTCAATGCCTCTGTATACTGGGCCCGAGCATCACTCCCCTGTCACCTGCTTCAGGAGTGCCCCGTACGATGCGACTGTTTTATTCGTTCATGCCGCCAGGCATGACCTGGCGAATAGGAGGACGGTGCCGACGGGCAGATCGCACGCCCGCCCCAGTGAGCCGGGCGATCCGTTCGGCGGCATATCCTGCGGCGTCGGCAAGCGGCCCCGCTATTGTCGCACGAGCGACCGGCCCAGGCCGAGCGACCAGGCACCAATGACCAGTCAAGTGATGAATACGCCGTCTACCGGATGGCTTCCAGCTTTCACAACCGAGGGGGTTCAGACTTTCTGGTCCTGGCTGGAAGTCGTTGGGACATCGGGCTTGGCGATGGGGGTATAGCCCGCGGCCGGCGCCGGGCCCGCTTGGCGGGCCGTACCGGCATCTCGCACGGCGGAGGCGGCAGGCGCTGCCAGCAGTTCCTGGGGCAGGTCGGCCTCGGTCCTGCCCAGTCGATGCCCGAACCACGTCGTCAGGGGCACGTAGAAATAGCCTACCATGAACAGGCAGAGGAAGGGAACGCCAATCGTCAGTCGCTCCTGATGAGGATCGGCGGGATTGAGAGGTGCCGAAAAACACATGATCACGCAACCCAGCAGGTAGAGGGCAATGGCGAACTCGACGAAAGGCTGCAGCTTGACTCGCTTGATCGACTTGCGGGCCTTGTCGGCCTGCCGCTTCCAGCGGTTGTCACGTGCCACGACGCCGAACTTCGGAGTGCGAACGAACTCGCCGGGCTTTCCGAAGAAGCCGGCAAAGACCGCCCGCGCGTTGTTGAGCGCGATACCGATCCCCAGGGCCATCAGGAAGGGAATGTACTTCAGACTGTCGGCCCAGGTGCGGAACAGCACCCGCTGGCTGCATACGTAGAAAGTACCGGCCGAGCAGGTGGCCAGAATGAGAATCGAGAAATCAAAAAGGTATTTCCAGAACCCCTCCTGGAACATGCTCACCTTGAGGTACACGATAGGGTACATCATCAGCGTCAGCAGCACAATGCACGGATAAACCGTGCAGCTCGTCAGATGGAAGAAAGCTTCCACCTTGATGCGCTTGGGCAGACGCGAGCGAAGAACCGTCGGCAGAAGCTTGCGGGCGGTCTGGGCCCCGCCCTTGGCCCACCGGTACTGCTGCTGCTTGAAGGCCTCCATGTCCGGCGGCAGCTCGGCCGGTGACGCCAGATCGGACAGGAACAGGAACTTCCAGCCCTTCATCTGAGCCCGATAGGACAGGTCCAGGTCTTCGGTCAGCGTGTCGTGCTGCCAGCCGCCGGCGTCCTCGATGCAGGTCTTGCGCCACAGCCCCGCGGTACCGTTGAAGCTCATGAACCGGCCTGACCGGTTGCGGGCCGCATGCTCGATCACGAAATGCCCGTCGAGCAGAATCGCCTGAGTCTTGGTCAACAGCGACTGGTCGCGGTTGAGGTGTTCCCACCGAGCCTGCACCATGCCGACCCGCGGGTCGCAGAAGTAGTGGATCGTCTCGCGGAGAATCTCGCGAGGGGCGAGAAAATCGGCGTCGAAGATCAGAATGAACTCGCCGGTGGCGCTTTTCATGCCCTCGGAGAGAGCACCGGCCTTGTAGCCGGTTCTCTGGGTGCGATGAAGATGATGAATGTTGAAGCCCTGGCTGCGCCAGTACTCGACCGCCTCTCGCACGATCTCCACGGTCTCGTCGGTCGAATCGTCCAAGACCTGGATCTCAAGGCGGTCGCGCGGGTAGTCAATCCGGCAGGTGGTGTCGATCACCCGCCGTGCGACCGCCTGCTCGTTGTACATGGGCAATTGGATTGTGACCCGGGGCAACTGCCTGAAACAGGCGGTCAGCTTGGGTCTGTTCGAGCGGTACTTGTAGAAAAGGTGGACGAGGTGGTAGCGGTGCAACCCGTAAACGCTGACGATCAGCAGGATGATCACGTAGGTCGCCAGAAAGACTGCGCGAAAGCCTTCGTTGCTGAACAGCCATTCCATGGAACCGGAGCACCTCGGCGGAGTGGCCACGCCTTCCGATACAAGCGCTTCCCTGGAGGCGGCGCCTTGCTCAACTCCATCAGATCATGACGAATAAGGAGTGCAATGTCAACGGCTTACCGCTTGAGGGCGGCAAGTAGCCGTTGATGGACCTGTTCGGCCCTCCCAGGGGCGTATTTCGAGGCATTCCAGCGGTATCCGAGGCCGTCGGCCGCTCTGCGGGGAATGATATGGAAGTGAACGTGGGGCACGTCCTGACCGGATTCCCGACCGTTATTCTGCAGGATGCTGTAAGCGGTGGCCCCGACCACCTTCATCACTGCCTGACCAAGCATCGGCAGATGGCGGGTAACCGCCATGAGGCTCTCAGCCGGCATTTGCTCCAGCCGCTCGATGTGCCGCTTCGGGATAACCAGGAGGTGACCTTCTGCCAGCGGATTGATGTCCAGGAACGCGAACGTCGCGTCATCCTGAAACACACACGCACACGGAATCTGGCCGGCAACGATCTTGCAGAACACGCAGGAAGGATCACTCATCGCACGCCTCCGTGCCGCGGAGACACGATCGGATTCAAAGTCGATTCGCGCTGCCCGATGCCGGATGGGCAGTCGCGGTTCGCCTTACTCAGCCTTGGCTTCCGCTGCCGTTTGAGACTGGGCCGAGCGGCTCTTCTTGGCGGCCTTGGCGGCAGCCGCGTAGCGTCGTTCGGTCCGGCGATCCCGGGCGGTTTTTTCGGGCCGCGTCACCGTGCCGGGAGACTCTTCTTCGCCCACCAGTTGGAGGACAGCCATCGGGGCATTATCGTTACGGCTGGCGGTGCCAAGCTTGATCACTCGGGTGTAGCCGCCGGGACGACCCTCAAACCGCGGAACCACCTCGTTGATCAGATGATGCACAATGGACACCGCGGTGAACTTCTGGCCGCCACGAGCCTGGCCCAGTCGGTACCGCCGGCCGCTCCGCATCCGCATGACCCTGGCCCGGGCGGCGTCCGTCATGTCCTCATACTGCTCCTGGTAGTCCGAGGGAATCACCGACCGGTCACCGAGCAGCGCGGTCAGACGCTGACGGGCCGCGAGATTCCCCGACCGGGCCTTGCGCCCCAGGGTGATCAGCCGTTCCACGAAAGAACGCAGATCCTTGGCCTTGGGTAGCGTGGTCGTGATCTGACCGTGCTCGAACAGGCTTTGGGCCATGTTTCGACGAAGGGCTTCACGGTGCTCACTCGTTCGATTCAGTTTTCGCCGTGCAACAAGGTGTCTCATTCCAAACGCTCCAGGTCATCTGCCGGGTTGACGCAAGTCGGGACCCATGCTGAAAGTCTGATCCGGTCGTCCTCGGATCCCGCCGGTTCGCCTTCCCGACTTCATTGGCCCATCGGGGCTGCGCTGCCGACGGCACTATCGTCGCTTGCCGGTGCAGCCACGTCTGTTGTCGCGCCCCCCTCACTGACATCCGCACCCTCACCCGCCACAGGCTGTTGAGCGGCGGCATCCCCGCCAAAGACCATGCCGAGGCTCAGGCCCAGGTCGGCCAGTTTCCGCTTCACCTCGCGCAATGACGTCCGACCAAAGCTCCGCACCTTCAGCAGATCCGTTTCGGTCATTCTGGCCAGTTCGCCGACAGTGGTCACTTTCGCCGACTCCAGGCAGTTGCTCGCCCGAACCGACAGATCCAACTGGGAGATGGGCATGGACAAACGGTCCTGCAAGGCCTTGTCCATCATCCCGACGGCGCCTGCCTCGGTTTCCGGCGGGGCGGCCACCTGCTCCTCCCCCAGATCGTGATATTGCACGAAGGGGTTGAGATGCTTGCGGAGAATCCTGGCTGCTTCCACCAGCGCATCCTCCGGCCGGATCGTGCCCTTGGTCCAGATCTCCATGATCAGCTTGTCATAGTTGGTTTTCTGACCCACGCGGGTCTCTTCGGTCTTGTACCGCACCCGGGTGGCGGGCGAGAAGACCGAATCCACCGCGATCACCCCCAGTTCATCGGCCGGGTCGCGGTTTTCGTCCGCCGTTCGGTAACCGCGACCGGAGCCGACCCAAAAATCGATTTTCAGTTCGACGTCGGCGGTCAGCGTCGCAATGAGCTGACCGGTGTTGATGATCGTCAGGGCCGGATCGGCCTCGATGTCGCGGGCATAGACCTCGCCCGGTCCGCGACGGACCAGACGCATCACCTTCTCGCCCTCGCCTTCCATGCGGATGACGAGGCTCTTGATGTTCAGAATGATGTCGGTCACATCCTCCATCACGCCAGGCATGCTCATGAACTCATGGCTGGCCCCGGCGATCCGGACCTTGGTGACCGCAGCACCTTCCAGGCTGGACAGCAGGATTCGGCGAAGGCTGTTCCCGACCGTCGTGCCGAACCCCCGCTCGAACGGCTCGATCACGAGCCGGGCATAGGTATCCGTGCTGATCGTGTCATCCCGAACAACCTGAGTAGGCAACTCAAGCCCACGCCATCTGATTCGCATTGGGATTCCTCCACAATTGCCTGCAGCTCGAGGCAAACGGCACTCGATCCGAGGATCACCGGGCTCTCATCCGGAGGCGGGCAAACCGACCTCCAATGAACGGCGTCGGGCAACCCTTTCGATTCGCCCCGCCGCCAGACAAAGCCGTTACCGGCTGCACATTTCCACGATCAGTTGTTCCTCAACCGGGATCTGAACGTCTTCTCGTGACGGCATGGCCACCACGGTGACCTCCATCTTTTCGGCATCGACCTGCAACCAGGACTGCGGCTGAAGCGAGCCGGCCAGTTCCACGTGGGCCTTGGCAAGCTTGCGGCTCTTCTCGGCATTCTTCACGGCGATCCGGTCGCCTTGGCTCACGCTGTACCCGGGCCGGTCCACCCGCCGCCCGTTCACGTGGATGTGCCCGTGGCGGATCATCACCCGCGCCGCCTTGCGCGACGGGGCCAGACCGCCTTTACAGACCACGTTGTCCAGCCGACACTCCAGAAGCCGGAGCAGGGCAAGCCCCGTGTTCTCCTTCGATCGCTCCGCCCGACGGAAATACAGGCGGAAGCCCTGCTCCAGAATACCATAGTACCTTTTTACCTTCTGCTTCTCGCGGAGACGAATGCTGTAGCCGCTGGACTTCCCGCGCCGCCACGCGTGCATGCCCGGCGGGTTCGACCGCCACTGCTTTTCCATTGGGCACTTCGCGGTTTCGCAGCGCGGCCCCTTCAGCATCAGTTTGATGCCTTCGCGCCGGCAGAGCCGACATACTGGACCGATGTATCGCGACATCTATTGTGTATTCCTTGTCCTGCGTCCGTTAACCGGATCAACCTGCCTTGAACGGGTCATCACCCGCGATGTCCGTTCTCGTCCATTCGTTCTCGCCGTCACCAGCCGCTGCCCTTTCATTTTCGACCCAATACGCGGCGGCGTTTGCGCCGTCCGTACTATACCCGGCGCCGCTTCCTCGGCCGGCAGCCGTTGTGCGGCAAAGGGGTCACGTCCTCGATGCTCAATACCCGAAGACCGGCCGCCTGCAGCGAGGTGATGGCCGACTCGCGCCCCGGGCCGGGACCCTTGACGCGAATCTCGACTTCCAGCACGCCGAACTTCCGGGCGGCGTGAGCCACCTTCTCGGCCGCTCGCTGGGCGGCAAAGGGAGTGCTTTTTCGCGTGCCCTTGAAGCCCACCGTGCCGGCCGACGCCCAGGTCAACACCTCGCCGTTGGTATCGGTGATGGTGATCTGCGTGTTGTTGAAGGTCGCCTTGATGTGGGCGATGGCCCGGGCCACGCTGCGACGCGCCTTCTTCCTGACGACCGTTCCCGCTGCTGCCTTACCCACGATGCATCTCCTTCACGCCCTTCTTCCCGGCCACCGTCTTCTTCGGCCCCTTGCGGGTCCGGGCGTTGCTCCGCGTCCGCTGCCCGCGTACCGGCAGGCCGCGACGGTGACGCAGGCCCCGGTAGCTGCCGACATCACGCAACCGGGCGATGTTCTGCTGCACCTGCCTGCGAAGCTGACCCTCGACCAGATAGTTGCGATCGATCACACCGGCGATCCGGGTCACTTCGTCTTCGGTCAGGTTCTTGGCCCGGGTGTTCGGATCGACTCCCGCTTCCTTCAGCACCGACCGCGCCAGATGCGGTCCGACGCCATAGATATAACGAAGAGCGATCTCAATTCGCTTGTCATTCGGCACATCAACGCCTGCGATACGCGGCACGTTGCCACTCCTTCCTGCAACAGGCTCCCGCCGTCACCCTTGACGCTGCTTGTGACGCGGATTCGAACACACCACCCGCACCACGCCCCGGCGGCGGATGATCTTACAATTCTCACAAATGCGACGAACGCTGCTACGCACTTTCATGTTTCTGTCCTCCGCCCGGCCTGCATCCCTATCGCCCGTCGGTCAGCACATCGGCCCCGCGGCTCGTCACCGCGATGGTGTGCTCAAAATGGGCGGCATACTGCCTGTCCTTGGTCACCACCGGCCAGCCGGTCGAGTCCTCATATACCACTTCCGGCGATCCCATATTGACCATGGGCTCGATCGCCAGGGTCATTCCTTCCGTGAGCAGAAAGTCCAATCGCCGCTCCCGCGGATCGACATAGTTGGGTATTTTCGGCTCCTCGTGCATTCCCCGGCCGATTCCGTGGCCGACAAAATCGCGCACCACCGAAAAACCCGCCGACTCCACATGGGCCTGCATCTCGGCCGCGATCTCGCTCCACCACAGCTTCGGCCGCACGCGGGCGATCGCGATCCCTAACGCTTCCTGCGTCACCCGCAGCAACCGCCTCACTGGTTCGCCGACCGAGCCGACCGGAACCGTCGTGGCCGCGTCCCCGCAGTAACCGCCCAAACGAACGCCGCAATCCACACTCACCACGTCGCCTTCAGCCAGGGCCCTGTCGCCGGGTATCCCGTGCACCACCTGCTCGTTGACGCTCGTACACAGCGCCGCCGGGAACGGGAACCTTGCGCGATCGTTCCGCTGCCCCCGGAACAGAGCCTCCGCTCCGGCCTGCCGGATCATCTCTTCGGCGGCGGCGTTCAGCTCCGCCGTCGTCACGCCCGGCCGCACGTGCTCCTCGACCCGACGAAGCACCTCATGGACGAGCCGGCCCGCCCGCCGCATCCGCTCGATCTCCTCCGGGGTCTTCAGCCCCGCGGTTCGGGCTCGTCGCTTCATCGGTCTCAACGGCTCATTCCATTCCCAGCCGTCGGCGAACCGCTTCCGACAGTGCCTGGAACACCGTGTCCATGTCCTGGGTACCGTCCACCTCCGCGAGAAGCCCCTTGTCTCGATAGTAGGCTTCCAGCGGGGCAGTCTGTCGGTGGTAGGCTTCCAACCGCTGTTTCACGACCTCAGCCGTGTCATCCGGACGCTGAACCAGTACGGCGCCATCGGCATCACAAATCCCATCCCGGGCCGGAGGCAGGGTTTTTACATGATAAACCGCGTTGCACCGGGGACAAGTACGCCGCCCCGTGATCCGATCGACGATCAAATCCTCCGGAACCGCCAACGCCGGAACCACATCGACCCGCTTGCCGGCCTGATTCAGTGCCTTGCCGAGACTCTCGGCCTGAGCCACCGTTCGGGGAAACCCGTCCAGAAGCAGACCGGCCTTGTCGCCCAGGTCGCTCAACTGGGACAGGACCGCCCCGATGATAATCTCATCCGGAACCAGCTTGCCCGCATCCATATACTCAGCGGCCTTCTTGCCCAACGCGGAGCCCCTGGCCCGCTCGGCCCGCAGCAAGTCGCCGCTCGACAGGTGCCGCAGCGAGAACGCCTGGGCCAGTCGGACCGCCTGCGTGCCTTTGCCGGCTCCGGGGGGACCAAGAATGACCAGATTCATGCCCATCGTTCTCTCTTCGCGGGCCTCGGGTCAGTCCGAGGAACCCAGGAACCCCTTGTAGTTGCGCATCACCAGGTTGGCCTCAATCCGCTGGACCACGTCCAGGGCCACACTCACCACAATCAGCAGCCCCGTCCCGCCCAGGAACGCCGAAATCTGGTAGGAGACATCCAGCGCCACGAAAACCACCGTCGGGATCACCGCAATGATGGCCAGGAAGGTCGCACCCACATAGGTGATCCGGGTCATCACTCGTTCCAGGTAGTCGGCCGTCCGTTTGCCGGGCCGCAGTCCGGGAATGAAGCTTCCGTAGTCCCGCAGGTTGTTCGCCATTTCCTTGGGCTGGAACTGCACCGCGGTCCAGAAATACGCAAAGAAGTAGATCATCCCAATGTAGCCGAGCTCGTGCAGGTAGCTGCCCGTCCTCAACTGATCGGAGAGGATTCTCAACGCGCTGCTGCCACCGAAGGCACTGGCCAGATAACCCATCAGGATGCTCGGGAAGATCATCAGCGAACTGGCAAAGATGATCGGCATCACGCCGCCGTGATTGACCCGCAAAGGCAGGTACTGCCGCTGACCCCCGAGAACGCGCCGACCGCGGGTGTGCTTGGCCTGCTGGATCGGAATACGCCTCTGAGCCTGGGTGATCAGAATCGCGCCGGCCACCACGGCCACGAAAGCCACGAGAATAAAGACGATTTTGAGCGGCGTCATCGCTCCTTGCGGCGCCCCCGCCCCCACGCTGAAGTCCGCCCGCTGGTAGACCTCGATGACGGCGTTGGGCATGCGGGCGACAATGCCCGCCATGATGATCAGACTGATGCCGTTGCCGATACCGTACTCGTCGATCTGCTCGCCGAGCCACATCAGAAAGATGGTCCCCGTCGTCAGGGCCATGACGGCCATGATCATGAACGGGATCGATTCCTGGAAGTCCGTGTAGACGTACCCGGAGCTGATCATGTAGTTCACCCAGAACACGCCCTGGATCAGACACAAACCCACGGTCGCGTAGCGGGTGTACTCGTTGATCTTCTTGCGGCCCGACTCGCCTTCCTTGCGCAGCTTCTCGAGCCAGGGCAAAACCGTCGCCAGGAGCTGGAAAATGATCGAGGCAGAGATGTAGGGCATGATCCCCAGACCGAAGATGGTGCTCTGCTGCAGATCGCCGCCGGTGAACAGCGCGAAGGCCGCGGCCATCTGCCCGAAGCCGGTGCCCCCGCCGGCCGCCTCGGCCGCCTTGGCCATCTCGTCCTGGTTGATGCCCGGCAGGGGAATGTAGAACCCCAGCCGATAGATCACCAGCAGCAGAAGCGTGAAGAAGAGCTTCTTGCGCAGCTCGGGAATCCTGAAGATGTTCGACAATATCGTGAACATGCCCGCATGCCTCCAGTCGTCCCGGCCCACCTCAGCCCAGCGACTTGATCTGGCCTCCTGCTCGCGTGATCTTCATCGCCGCCGATGTACTGAAGCAGGTCACCGCAACGTCCAGCTTCTTGGAGATCTCACCGGTGCCAAGGACCTTCACCGGGTCGGTGGCATTGCGGATCAGGCCGGCCTCCGCCAAGACGGCGGCATTGATCCTGGCCCCGTCCTCGAACACCTTCTGCAGTGCTCCGACGTTGACGACCTGAAACTCCCGCCTGAAACGGAAGTTCGAGAAACCCCGCTTGGGAATGCGGCGGAAGAACAGCATCTGACCGCCCTCGCGGAGCATCTGCCCGCGAGTTCCGGTGCGCGATCTTTCGCCCTTGTGCCCGCGCGTACTGGTCTTGCCGTGACCGGACCCCGGGCCGCGACCGATCCGCTTGCGACGCCGATTGCGTCCCGCCTTGGAGGTAATCTCAGCAATCATCATGGCCAATCACTCCCGCCCTGCCGGTCTCACTTGACCTTCACTGCCCGAAGCTTGGACACGTCGTCTTTGGTCCGCAGGGAGGCAAGCCCCTCGAACGCCGCCTTGACCAGGTTCTTCGGACTGGTCGAGCCGTACACCTTGGTCAACACGTCCTTGACCCCCGCCAGCTCCATCACCGCCCGCACGCTGGCACCGGCGATAACGCCGGTCCCTTCGCCGGCGGGGATCATCTTCACCTTGCTGGCTCGATACTTGGAAAGAACCATGTGAGGAATCGTCGACCCGCTCAGGTTAACGGGCATCATGTTCCGCCGGGCCGCCTTGGCCCCCTTCTCGACGGCACTGGGGACCTCGTTGGCCTTGCCGTAACCGATGCCCACGCGTCCGTTGCGGTCCCCGACCACGACGAGGGCCCCGAAGCTGAATCGCCGACCACCCTTGACCACGGTTGCACAACGGTAGATCTTCACCACGACCTCATCGAGCCCGTCAGCCGGTCCGGTTCGCTCGGGCCGGGCTGGACCACGCCCCCGTCCGCCTCGTTCCTCTCGCCCACGACGCTCCCCATCGCGGGCAAACGGGCGGCCCTCCGGGGATTCCGGGGCCCCGCCGGCCGGTTGCGGCGCCGCCGAGTGGGTTACCTGGTCGCCGGAAACCTCGCCCTGAGTCTCATTCGTCTGGTTGTCTGCCATCAGCGCCTCGATCACAACCGGCCCCGCCGCCCTCGCGCCGACGAACCGGTCCGTCCTAAGGATCTCAGATCTTAATACCCGCCTTGCGCACCGCCTCGGCCACAGCCTTGACTCGTCCGTGGAACCTGTAACCGTTGCGGTCCATTGTCACCTGCTTCACGCCCTTGGCCATGGCCCGCTGCGCCAGCAGCGTGCCGACCTGGGCGGCGGCCGCGACGTTCCCGCCATACTTCAGCCCGCCCGCAAGTTCCTTGCTCACGGTGCTCGCCTCGACCAGCGTTCGTCCGGTCTCGTCGTCGATCATCTGCGCGTAGACGTTCTTCAGGCTGCGGAAGACCGTCAGACGCGGACGCTCCGCGGTTCCGAAAACGCGCCGCCGCACCCGCATCTTGCGACGTTGACGGCGCTGCTGCTTGACCTTGATCATACTCATGCTGCCACCCGATACTTTCCGTCTGCCGGTCAACTCGCTCCACTGGCAAATGCCTTGCCCTGTTTCCTGCGCACGTGCTCGCCCTGGAACCGAAGCCCCTTGCCCTTGTAAGGCTCGGGAGGTCGTATCAACCGCAGTTCGGAAGTAAACTGCCCGATCAACTGCTTGTCGGCACCGGTCACCGTAAACCGGGCCGGTTCGCTCTCGCCGCGGGCCGTGGGGACTTCCACCGTCACCGACAGACCCTTGGGAATATCGATCACGAACTGGGCCTCTTTGGGCTTGCCCTGGGCATCCACGCCCCGGCCCATGTAACCACAGTTGAGTAGAAACTGGCCGCCTTTCACCTGGCAGCCGTAGCCGGTCCCGTAAATCTCCAGTTTCTTCTCATAGCCCTTCGACACGCCGGTAACCATGTTGGCGATCAGCGCCCGCGTCAGACCGTGCAGGGCCCTCACGCTGCTGGCGTCGCCCTTGCGCCCCACGACGATCTGGCCGGCTCCTGAGTCAACCTCAATCGTCATCGCGTCGGGGAACCGCCATGAAAGCTCCCCCTTGGGCCCTTTCGTTGTCACGGTGTGGCCTTTCACCGCAACCTGCACACCCGACGGGACCGGGATGGGTTTCTTGCCGATACGAGACATCGCCTTAAGTCCTTCCAAACCGTCCGATTTGCACCGGACACATTCCTCGCCCCGTCAACACACGGTGCACAGCAACTCACCGCCGATGTGCCGTTCCCTGCACTGCCGATCACTCAGAACGCCCTGGCTGGTCGAGATGATCGCGATCCCCAGGCCGTTGAGCACCTCCGGCCAACTCTCGACGGCCCGATAGTCTCGCCGACCGGGCGTGGAGATCCGCTTGATCTCCGTGAGCACGGGTTCGCCCTGACGCCCGTACTTGAGCTTGATCCGCAGGATCCCCTGTCGCCCATCGTCGATCCGGTCGTATTCCTCGATGTATCCTTCCTGCTTGAGCACTTCCGCGATGCCGGCCTTCACCCGCGACGCAGGGACCTTGACCTCGCGGCCGCGCGCCATGGCCACATTGCGGATTCGCGTCAGCATGTCGGCAATCGGATCACTCCACATCGTCTCGATCCTCTTCTTCTGGCCTGCTTTCCAGCACCCGTTCGCATCCGCCTCGACACCTCGCGGGGCATCGCGGCGTTCACCAGCTCGCCTTCTTCACCCCCGGAATCAGGCCTTCGTTCGCGAACTTCCGAAAACAGACGCGGCACAACCTGAACTTGCGATACACCGCATGCTTGCGCCCGCAAATCTGGCACCGACGCACGATCCGGCACTTGAACTTCGGGGGCTGGTTCGCCTTGTAAACCCACGCTTTGGTTGCCATATATGCCCGTCCAACTCTCGGCGCTCACCGCGGCGCCGAATGACCATCTCACTTCTTGCCGTCCAGAGCCGGGTCGCTGCGGAACGGCATACCCAGAAGCCGCAGCAACTCACGGGCTTCGCGATCGCCCTTGGCCGTCGTTGTGATGCACACGTTCATGCCCTGCGCGAACTCGACGGCGGCCGAATCGATCTCCGGGAACACCGTCTGTTCGTTCAACCCCAGGGAGAAGTTACCCCGGCCGTCGAACCCCCGCGGGTTCAGCCCGCGGAAGTCGCGGATACGCGGGATGGCAATGTGGATCAAACGGTCCAAAAACTCGTACATCCGAGTCCCACGGAGCGTCACCTTCAGCCCGATCGGCATACCGCTGCGGAGCTTGAAGTTGGACACGCTCTTGCGGGCCTTGCAGACCATGGGCTTCTGCCCCGTAATGGTCGCCATGTCCTTCGCGGCCAGATCGAGCAGCTTCTTGTCCTGAACCGCCTTGCCGACGCCCATCGACACAACGATCTTGTCCAGCCGGGCGACAGCCATGCGGTTACGAGTCCCCGCCTGCTCCAGGAGCCTGGGGAGTACCTCGTTCCGGTATTTGTCAAACAAGCGAGCCATGCCTATTCATCCGCCTTGTCCCGGGTCAACTCGCTCAGGCGAGACCCGCGAACCGACACGCGATACTTGGCCTTCACTTTGCCTTCCGTGTTCCGCTCCACCTCGAACCGGACGCGAGCCCCGCACCCGGCCTTCTCGTCATACGGCGCCACGTTGGAAATGTGGATCGGGGCTTCCTTCTGAAGCCGCCCACCCTGCGGGTTGCGCCGGCTGGGCCGGACGTGCCGAAAGACCGTGTTCACGCCCTGCACCAGCACCAGGCCCTTCTTCGGGAAGACCTTGAGCACCTTGCCGCGTTCGCCCACGTGGTCGCCGGCAATCACCTCGACCTGATCGTCTTTCCTGATGTGGCAAGCCATTGTTCCGCTTCCAAATCCGGGTCCACGCGCAGCTTCCGCTGAACCCTCTCAGACCACCTCATCCGCCAGCGAGACAATCTTCATGAATCCCTTCTCACGAAGCTCGCGGGCCACCGCCCCGAAAATTCGCGTCCCCCGCGGCTCGTTCCGATCGTCGATCAGAACCACCGCATTGCGGTCAAAACGCACGTAGCTGCCGTCCGGGCGCCGAGTGGCATGCCTGGCCCGAACCACCACCGCCTTGACCACCCGGCCCTTGTGATTACCCGGCTTCATGAAGTCGCTGTTGGCCAGGGCCTTCTTCACCGTGCAGATCACGATGTCGCCCACCCCCGCCACCCTGCGCCGGGGTTTGCCGGGCCGGCCGGTACTCCCACCGAGAACGCGGATGATCATCACCTGCTTGGCGCCGGTGTTGTCCGCCACATCCACCATGGTCTGTTGCTGAATCATCGCTCTATCCCGTCAATACCGATCCGTACCCGGCTTCGGTCAATCCTGCGGCGCCGACTCGACCACCCGAACCAGCCGCCACCGCTTGGTCTTCGAAATCGGTCGGCATTCCATCAGTTCCACACGGTCACCCAACCGCGCCGCCGACGCCTCATCATGGGCCTTGACCACCAGCGATCGATTCAGGAACTTGCCATACTTCGGGTGACGGGCCGTATAGTGCACCTTCACCGCGATCGTTTTGGGCGCCTTGTTTGCCGACGTCACCACGCCGATCATGGTTCTGCGGCCCTTTCGCTGTTTGCCCTGTGCCGTGTTCTCTGCCATCGCCTGTTACCTGATTCCTTTCGGCTCGCGTCCGGCCGTCGGACTCACGCGTCCGCCCGGGACACTCCGACTACTTGTGCCTTGCCAGCGTCTCCAGGTGATACTGTTTCTGCTCGATGCCCGTCTCACCCCGCTCGCGAAGCACGGTGTAAACCCGGGCGACGTCCCGCTTGGCCTTGGTCAGCATCGAAGGGTCCTGCAGGTTCTCGGTCACCGCCTGGCTACGAAGGTCAAACAAGTGCCGGCGCAACCGGTCCATCTCGGCATGGAGCTCCTCGGTCTTCATGTCCCGGATTTCGGATATCTTCATGACGCAACTCCTCGACCGACCTCACACCGCATGCCGCCGGGCCACAAACCGGCAGCGGAAGGGCATCTTGTGGGCCACTCGGGCCAGCGCACGACGGGCCGCATCCTCGGTCACGCCGCCCAGTTCAAACAGCATCGCACCCTCGTGCACGACGGCCACGTAATACTCCGGCTCGCCCTTGCCCTTGCCCATACGCGTCTCCAGCGGCTTGCCGGACACCGGCTTGTGGGGAAACACACGGATGTACACCCTTCCCTGGCGATGCAGAAAGTGGGTCGCACACATCCGGCCCGCCTCGATCTGGCGACCGGTCAGCCAGCCGGTCTCCAGCGACTGCAGCCCGTATTCGCCGAAGGCCACAGTGTTGCCGCGATGCGCCACACCGCGCATCTTGCCGCGCTGCGACTTGCGATACTTCATTCGCTTCGGCATCAACGCCATGGCTGTTGTTCTCCGTTCAATGCTCCGGGCAACCGGCCTCTCACGCCGCAGCCCCGTCCAGCTCCACCTACCTGCGGCCCCGCCGACGATGACGCGGCTTGGCGCCTTCCTCGGCCTCCACCGGGACAACTTCGTCGCCGAAACTGCCCAGGTAGATCCACACCTTCACGCCAATCGCCCCGGTCTTGGTCTTGGCCACGGCGAAACCGTAGTCCACGTTGGCCTGGAGCGTCTGCAGCGGAATCGAACCCATCTTCTGCGTCTCGGTGCGGGCCAGCTCGGCCCCGCCCAGACGACCGGCGCACATGATTCGAACACCTTTGGCCCCGGCCGCCATGGTGGCGTCGCACCGCATCTTCATCACCCGCCGAAAGCTGCTCCGCTTCTTGAGCTGCTCGGCCACCGCCGCGGCCACAAGCTGGGCGTCCAGATCCGGGTTCTTGATCTCGACCACATTCAGGTTGACCTTCCGGTCAATGAGGTCCTCCAGCTCCTCTCGAAGCTTGTCGACCTCCGCTCCCTTCGGGCCGATGACCAGGCCCGGACGAGCGGTGTGCAACACCACCCGGACTTCGTTTCGGGTCCGTTCGATCTCCACCTTGGACACGGCGGCGTACGGCGGCCGCTCATTCAGCCGGTCATCGACGTACTTCCGGATCCTGCAGTCCTCGATGAGGAACTCGCCGTAGGCCGCCTTGGGGGCGTACCACCGGCTCTTCCAATCCAGCGTGATACCGGTTCGGAACCCGATCGGGTTGGTTTTCTGTCCCACACTCAACTCCCGGCTCTCAGCCTGTCGGACCGGGCCCGCCTTCAGACCCGAAGACAAACGCTTCCCCTCACCGCTCCTCAACCACCACGATAATATGGCTCGTCTTCTTCAAGATCTGATGCGCCCGGCCACGGTCCTTCGGACGCCACCGTCGAAAATACGGCCCCGGGTCGATCCGGGCCTCGGCCACGAATAGACGACGAACGTCGGCTTCCCGCTCGTTGGCGTTGGCGATCGCCGACTTCAGCACCTTCCCGATCAGCCCGCTGGCCCGCTTGGGCGTGAAGCGAAGGATATCCTGCGCGGCGTTCACCTTCTGGCCGCGGATCAGCTCCGCCACCAGCCTGGCCTTGCGCGGACTGATGCGGGCGTAGCGATGCACCGCCCGGTATTGTCCTTCTTTCACTGTTCCGTATACCACGGTCGTCTACCTCTGTGGAACCGCGGGCACCGGCCTGACCGGCAACCGCCCGTCCAGCCTTACTTCCCGCTCGCGGGCGCCTTGGCAGGGCCTCCCGCCGAAGCCGCGGCCGGCGCCCCCGCCGCTGCCGCCGCCCTGACCTTCCCGCCGTGACCGCGGAAATTCCGGGTCGGGCTGAACTCGCCCAGCTTGTGCCCGACCATCTCCTCAGTCACGAACAACTTGTGAAACACCTTGCCGTTATGGACCTCGAAGTTGACGCCCACGAACTCGGGCACGATCGTGCAGCGCCTCGACCACGTACGGATCGGGGCGTGACTGCCGGTGTCCTTCGCGCGCAACACCTTGCGGAACAACTTCTCGTCGACAAACGGCCCTTTTTTCAAACTGCGAGTCATCGTCGGTCTGCTCCCGGTCCTGAGCCCCGATGCTTACTTCTTCCTGATCACCTGCCGCCCATAACGCCTGCTTCGCCGGCGACGCAGGATACGCTTGTTCGAGTTCTTGCTCGGCGAGCGGGTCCTGCCGCCCTTGGCCAGCTTGCCCCACGGGCTGCACGGGTGCCGTCCGCCGCCGCTACGACCCTCACCCCCGCCCAGCGGGTGGGCAATCGGGTTCATCGAGGTGCCGCGGTTGTGAGGCCGACGGCCCATGTGCCGCTTGCGCCCCGCCTTGCCGATCTCGATGTTCTGGTGATCGGCGTTGCCCAACTGGCCGATCGTCGCCCGACATTCCACTCGAACCTGCCGCATTTCGCCCGAAGGCAACAGGAGCGTCGCCCAGTCACCCTCGCGGGCCACCAGCCGGGCGCTCAGCCCCGCGGATCGGACCAGCTTGCCGCCCTGACCCGGCATCATCTCGATGTTGTGCACGTCGAGCCCCACCGGAATACGCTTGAGCGGCATGCAGTTGCCGACCTTGGGTTCCACCTGCTCGCCGCTTTCGACCCAATCCCCGGCTTTCAGACCGGCAGGCGACAGAATGTAGCTTTTCGTCTTGTCGGGATATTCGATGAGGGCAATGTGGCAGGAACGGTTGGGATCGTACTCGATGGCCTGAACGGTGGCTCGGGCGGAGTCATTGCGGCGTTTAAAGTCGATCAGTCGGTACATCCGCTTGTGGCCGCCGCCGCGCCACCAGGAGGTTATCTTGCCGTGGTGATTCCGGCCGCCCGTTTTCTTCTTTGGCTCCAGAAGACACTTCGTCGGCCTGCGGCGCCCATCGGTCAGTTCATCGAAATCGCTGACCGAGCCCGCCCGGCGACCCGGTGACGTCGGATTGTATTGCTTAATGCCCATGGCCTGCTCGAATTCCCTTTGTCCTCAACCCTGGCCCGCTTCCACGATCAGAACAAGTCAATGTGGTTGTCGGGGTGCAACACCACGACCGCTTTCTTCCATCCCCGGGTCGTCCCGATGGTCAACCGGTAACGCCGACGCTTGCCGCTGCGGCTCGACGTGCGTACGGACATCACCTTCACGTTGTATATCTTCTCGATCGCCTGGCGTATCTGGGCCTTGTTGGCCTTCGGATGGACCTCAAAGGTGTAAGCTCCGCCTCGCGCCGGTCGCGTTCGGGTCCGCTCATGCGACACCTGGCTCTGGTGCGTGCCTTTCTCCGTCACCAGCGGGCGAATGATCGTATGGTAGATGTCCATCACTCAATTCCTTTATGTCCCGGGGACCGACCCCGGGTCTGATCACTCAAACCTGGCTTTCAGACTCTGGTGCGAAGCCGGCCGGGTCCGCCAGGACGGCATCCAGCGCCGCCTTCGACAACAGAACCTTGCGGCGGCGCAGAATCTCGTACGCATTCAGCTCGGCCACCTGTCGAATTTCCGTCTTGGGGATGTTGCGCCCAGACTTGTAGACCATCGGATCGGCCTGATCGAGGGCCAGGACACAACCCTGATCGGCCCCCAAGGCCTTAAACAGCGTATACAGCTGTTTGGTCTTGGGCTGATCCATCGTCAGCGGATTGATGACCGCCACAGCTCCGGCCTTCATCTTCGCCAACAGCGCGCTGTTGCGAGCGGCCCGCCGCATCTTGCGGGGCATCTCGCGCCGGTGGTTCTGCTCCAGTTTGGCAAAAGCCACGCCGCCGCCACGCCGGATCGGTGTGCGGACCGTGCCCATGCGAGCGTTTCCGGTACCCTTCTGGCGAAACAGCTTGCGAGTCGAGCCCTCAACCATAGACCGGCACTTCGTGCGCGCGGAACCTTGCCACTGGTTCCTCTGGAACGTCAAAATGGCCTGCTTGAGCAGGTCGTAGCGAACTCGGCCGCCCAGGATGGCTTCGTCAACCTGGACCTCTCCGGTCCGTTCGCCATTCATGTTGTATACAGGTACGTCGATCATCACGTACACTCCGCTGCCGCGCCAAAGGCGGCCCGAGCACCCTACTTCTTGGCCTTGGCCTGCCGGACCACCACGTAGCCGCCGTTCGGCCCGGGGACGCTGCCCTTCACCAAAAGCAGATTGTTCTCCTTGTCGACACTGACCAGTTCCTGGTTACGGCTGGTTCTCCGGGCATTGCCCAAATGGCCGGCCATCCGCTTGCCCTTCTTAATGCACCGGCCGCGACCCCGCTGGGCCATCCCGCCGATACCGCCGGGAGAACGATGCTTCCGCTCGGTACCGTGCGAACCGGGCTGACCGCCAAAGTGGTGCCGCCGCATGACACCGGCGTATCCGCGGCCCTTGGTCGTCCCGATCACATCCACGAACCGAACCTGGCCGCTCTCGAACAGTTCCACCGTCCACACGTCGCCGGGGTTGGCCTCGGGAGCCTCCTTCAGACGAACCTCGCGAATCAGCCGCTTCGGACCGGTTCCGGCCTTGCCGGCGTGTCCGATCATCGGAAGCGTCGAGCGGTGGGGCTTGACGTCCTCGAAGCCAAGTTGCACCGCGTCATATGTGTCCGGCCCGGCGGTCGACTTGGTCGCCAGGACCGAGCACGGACCCGCCTGGATCACGGTCACTGGCACGACCTCGCCCCCCTCGGTGTACACCCGAGTCATTCCCACTTTCTTGCCTAGCAGTGCCGCCACCATGTGAAAAGACTTCCCTTCAAAGCCCTGCGG
This sequence comes from Phycisphaerae bacterium, assembly GCA_030372985.1. Taxonomy (GTDB): domain Bacteria; phylum Planctomycetota; class Phycisphaerae; order UBA1845; family PWPN01; genus JAUCQB01. Next base: position 69,092 of record JAUCQB010000160.1, on the reverse strand, counting down.
GCTCATCCTCTCGCCTCATGCCGCACGATCAAGCTCACACGGCCAAACTGGTAAAACAACGATGACTGAAGGAGCGAAAAAGCCGCCGCCCAGTCGGTATCAGGCCTTGATCTTGACGAACACCCCCGCTGGAACGACCAGCCGATTCAAGGCCTCTACCGTCCGCGCGGTCGGCTCGTAGATGTCGATCAAACGCTTGTGCGTTCGCATCTCAAACTGCTCGCGGGACTTCTTGTCAATGTGCGGAGAACGCAGGACCGTGTATCGCTCGATCCGAGTCGGGAGCGGAATCGGGCCGCACACCCGTGCATTCGTCCGCTTGGCATGATCGACAATCTCGCGGGCCGATGCGTCCAGCGCACGCGGGTCGTATGCCTCCATCCTGATCCGGATCCGTTCGCCCTGCATGTCCATCCTCTAGAAGCTTCTTCAGGCCGCCTCCGGCCTTCTGTCCATTCACTCACCACGCTTGCGTCCCCAAAACAAACGACCCGGCGCTGCCGACATCGCCCTCCCGTCCCGCATGCGCGGGTCCTCGGCCGGGCTGTGACAGGCCTTGTCATCCGTTCTGTTCTGCGAAACCCGCCGTGCTAAACCTCAACAGCACCAGGGTTTGCATGGGTAGACGCAGACCAACCAGTGTAGCTATCTGCTCAGACCTGTCAACCCCTGCGGCGCGGTGATTTTTTGGAGATTTCGTCATCCCCACAGAACCGGGCGGGTAACGACCGTTATCGGACGGTTTTTCGGCACCCGGCGGCGGCGAAGAACTGTCATAACCTCAATGGCTGGCAAGTATTGCATCTCCGATCGAAGGCGGCACGACGGCATAGTGCGAAGGCTCCATCGTCCAGCTCCCGCGGCCCTGCGTCAGGCTTCGGAGGTCTGTGGCGTAGCCGAACATCTCTCGCAGCGGAACCGTCGCCTCGATCACCCTTTGCCCCCCGCGAATCGTGGCGTCGTTGACCACCCCTCGCCGCCGGGACAGGTCGCCGCTGACCGGCCCAAAGTAGGTCTCGGGGGTGATGACCTCGACCCGCATGATCGGTTCCATCAATGCCGGCTGGGCAGACTCGGCCGCCCGATCAAAGGCAATTCTCGCGGCAGCCTCGAATGTGCCCTCCGTGCTGTCGGTGTCGTGCTCGGTAGCCTCCAGGAGGATGATCTTGACGTTGATCATGGGGTAGCCGCGAAGACCGGTCTTGGCCGCGTCTCTCACCGCGCTGGCCACGGTCTCCAGGAATTCCGGCCGGATGGCCCCCTCGGGCACCCGGCTCTCGAAGACCACGTGCTCTTCGCCTTCCTTGGGAGAAAACGGCTCGAGTTTGAGCTTCACACGGGCATAGAGCCCCTTGCCGCCGGTCTGCCGCTTGAATTCCTCTTCGGAGACGGCGACGGCCGTGATCGTGTCGCGATATGAGACCCGAGGCGTCCCGACGCGGACGTCAACTTTCATGTCCCTCCGGAGCCGATTGACCAGCACCTCAAGATGAAGTTCGCCCATGCCGCTGATCAGGGTTTGGCCCGTCTCTTCGTTGGCTCGGTATTCGAATGTCGGGTTCTCGCGGGCCAGCATGGTCAGGGCTTCGAGCATGCGGTCGCGATCGGCCGATGATTGCGGCTCGATCGACATGCTGACCACCGTCTCGGGGAACTCGATCTTTTCGAGGAGCACGGGGTGCTTGGGGTCGCAGAGGGTGTCGCCGGTCAGCGATTCCTTGAGACCGGACACGGCCACGATGTCGCCGGCCGGGGCGCTATCGATCGGCTCGCGGCGCTTGGCGAAGACTCGCAGGATTCGGCTGATGTTCTCCTTGGCGTTGCGGGCCGGGTTGAGCACGCGGGAGTTGTTCTTCAGCGTGCCCGAATACACCCGGACGAAGAACACGTCCACGGGCTTCTCGGCCACGACCTTAAAGACGTACGCGACCAGCGGAGCGGCCGGGTCGCAGTGGCACTCCACCGTGCCGCCCTTGGCTTTCTCCCTGGATTTGCCCTTGTACCGCTTGTCGGCGACCTCGGGCACCTGGCCTATGATCGGTGGGCAATCGAGCGGGCTGGGCAGGTAGTCGATGACGCCGTCCAGCAGCCGCTGGATACCGATGTATGCCAGCGCTGAGCCGCAGAACACCGGCTGGATCAGATCGGCCACCGTGGCTGCCCGGATCGCCGGCCTCAGGTCGGCCGCCTCGATCGGTTCATCGTGAACGAACTTCTCCATGATCGGCTCGGACACCTCGGCCAGCCGCTCCTCCAACTCGCGCCGGGCCTGGTGAGCCCCGACCTGAAGGTTTGGCGGGATGTCGACGACCTTGAACTTGGCCCCGAGCTGCTGCCGCTCGTAGTAGATGGCCTTCATCTCGACCAGGTCGATGATGCCCTCGAAATGGGCCTCGGCACCGATGGGGATCTGAACGGGCACCGGGTTGGCCGCCAGGCGCTGGCGGATCGATTTGAACGAAGCCGGGAAATCGGCCCCGACCTTGTCCATCTTGTTGATGAAGCAGATCCGAGGAACGTGGTATTTGTTGGCCTGCCGCCAGACGGTCTCCGATTGGGCCTCGACTCCCTCCTTGGCGTCGAATACCACCACTGCCCCATCGAGCACACGCAGCGAACGCTCGACCTCGGCGGTGAAGTCCACGTGGCCGGGGGTGTCGATCAGGTTGATGGTGTGGTCGCGCCAGGGGCAACTGACGGCCGCCGAGTAGATGGTGATCCCCCGCTGCTGTTCCTCCTGGTCGAAGTCGGTGATGGTGGTGCCGTCGTCGACCTGCCCCATCTTGTGCGTCTTGCCAGTGTAGTACAGGAACCGCTCGGTCGTCGTGGTCTTGCCGGCATCAATGTGGGCGGCAATCCCGATATTGCGTACTCTCCGCAGATCAAAAGACACAATCCAGACTCCAACACAACAACGGGGCCAGTACCCCATCCTCGCGCGGTCCCGAACTTGTCCCGAGCAAGGTCGAGGAGCTTGTCGGGAGACCGTAACGAAGGTGGGGTCACGATGATCCCCTTGGCACGCCCGCCAGGGACTTAAGTTGTGAAAGCATAGCCGAATGGGCATATACAGACCAGCGCAGCTACCAGTCCTGATGCAGCGTCAGTCGGGACTTCACCCGTTGTCGGCGCGGATCGGCTGCGGGTATAAGGGCGCGGTCATACGAGGTTTGGGAGCGGGATGGCCGGCGGGGTGCCGGCCGACGGAGAGAAGATGAGCCGAAAGAGTCGAGCATCCAAGCTGCAGTCGGACGGCCGGTGCCAATACACCGGGGGTGGGCAGGGCACGGCACCGCTGCTTGCCGCACGTGCTGCCGATGAATCCTTGGCTCACCGCGTCTGGCCGATACTCCTGCTTTGCCTGCTGGCGGGCATCTGCTACCTGAACGCCGACCACGAGGAGTTCCTGTTCGACTCAGCCCTCGGCCACATCGACAACTGGCAGAACCAGGACCTGTGTCAGGCCATGAGGCACTTTGGCCGGGGTCTCCTGCTGCCGGGCCAGCAACTGTCTTCCCTGACGTTCGCGCTGAACGCCGCCCTGAACAGGGCGATCGGCCTGGCCGATTTCGATATCACCACGTTTCTGGCCGTCAACGTGCTGATTCACGCCGCGAACGCCTGTCTGGTGTATGTCTTGATTCGGGCGTTGCTACGGCAGATCGAGCCCGGCCGAGCGCCGGGTACGTGGATCGCCCTGGCGCCGGCCATGTGGTTCGCCGTTCATCCCATCGCCGCCGGCAGCGTCGCCTACGTTATTCAGCGGCGCGGCTCACTGGCCACCTTCTTCTACCTGTTGGCGGTGCTCGCGTGCCTTGCAGTTCGCCGGCCTGTCCGAACCCAACCATCGAGTCCCGGAGCAGCCGCTTCTCCAGCAAATCGTTGGAAACGCCCATTTCTGATCGTCTGGTGCGTAGTGGCTTACTGGCTGAGCTTCAAGTCAAAGGAACTGGGTCTGACCCTCCCCTTTGCGATCCTGGGGATTGAGTTCTGCATCCGGGCCTGTGACCGAAACTCCCTCCGGCGTTTTCTGGCGTTGTTGGTGCCGGGGCTGGCCGTCTCTGTCGTGGGGATGTTCGCATTCCTGTGGTACAGAGGACTGTTTGACCCCGGCAGCCCGACGCTACGGCCTCAGGCGGAGGGCGAGCTCTGGGGGCCGTGGGTGCATTTCCTGACCGAATCTCGTGCATTCGTACACTATTGGAAACTGTTGCTGTTGCCGCTGCCCCAATGGAGCTGCATCGATCACCCGTTCGCGCTGTCGAACAGCCTGTGGGAGCACGGGGCGTTCCTGGCGATCATGTTCCATGCCGTGCTGCTGGCGTTGGCAGTGGCCGCAGCCAGACGAGGCCTGGCTCTGGCCGGCGCAGGGGTGCTGTGGTTCTACGCCGCGCTGGCCCCCTACGTGCTGCTGCCCCAGGCCGAACTGTTCGTCGAATACAAGACCTATCTGCCCTCCGTCGGAGCGGCGCTGATCCTCGCCGAGGGGCTGCGGGCCATCCGCCGGCGAGCGGCCATGGCCATCCAGTTGCCCGTGGCGCTTGCGATCGTTGCCACGCTGGCATTAACCACGATCAGCCGCAACTGGATCTACCAAAACGCCCTCAACCTCTGGTCGGACGCGGTCGCCAAGTCGCCCGACAACCCGCGTGCCTGGACAGGGCTGGCCATGGCCCTGGCGGATCGTGGCGATTTGGACAAGGCCGTCTCCAATCTGCACACCGCGCTGGAACTCGATCCCACTCGCGTCCAGGCCATCTACAACCTCGGCGACGTCTTCCGCCGTAAAGGCGACATTCCCGCTGCCATTCGCCAGTATGAACAGGCGGTGTCATTGAAGGAGGATTTCTCACTCGGACATTGCGCCCTGGGCAACGCACTGCTGAGCATCGGACAGGTTGAGCGGGCCAAGCACCACTATAACCTGGCCATCGAGCATCAGCCTGACTTCGCCGATGCGCATTTCAACCTGGGCAATATTCTGGCAAACGAGGCGAACACGGCCGGTGCAGCCGAGCATTACCGCCGGGCCATCGCGGCAAACCCTCGCCATGCCAGTTCACACAGCGCACTCGGCAACATGCTCTGGCTACAGGGCGATGTCCTCGCGGCGATCGATCAATACCGGGCCGCACTGGGCATCAACCCGGACCACGCCTTCGCGCACAGCAATCTGGGTGAACTGTTGTGTCTGCGGGGCAACTTCTCGGACGGCATCCGACATCTTGAGGAAGCGATGCGATGTCGGCCCGAATGGTGGGAACCGGTCGACCGCCTCGCAACCGTTTATGCCACCAGCCCTGACCCGGTCTGGCGGAACCCCCAAAAAGCAATCGCCCTGGCCGAACAGGCCTGCCGCCTCGGTTCCGATCGCGAACCTCGCGCCTGGGCGACACTGGCCGTCGCCTGCGCGGCCGACGGCCGGCTCGAAGAGGCTCGTCAAGCGGCCGAGCAGGCAGTCCGGCTGGCCTCGACCAACAGGCAAGAGAAACTGGCCGATTCACTCCGCCGAAGCCTCGAGCCCTATCTGTCGGACCCCGCGACCGCGCCCAGCAACGGTGCTCCCAGCACGCGCGAGGAATGAGACCTCGCGACAACACACCGCCCTTGCCACAGATTCGCAGGGCAATCCATCCCATGCCATTCGTGAAGCAGCTCGCACTTCGCCGATGTATTACGTCGAGAAGCTGACGCACATGCGTCGATTGTCCCGATTTCGGGACGATCGTCTGTCGAATAAGCGTCGATCTTAGACGAAAAAGAGTCGGCGCCGGGCATCACTCGCTCTGATGGAAGGGTCTTGGTCCGAATATTCTCCGCAAGGCAGCAGGTACCGGAAAAAGAGCGCATACTTTATTGTGGCGCGATATTCGACGGCGGCTAATTCATTGATGAGCCCTTATTGGACGATATGATTCACGCGCCGGGTTTGGCGCGGTTGAAGTGGAAGTCTATTCAAGGAGAACAGAGATGAAATACTTGGTTGGTTGGTCCATCGCCTTTTTGTTGTGCATGTGCCTGACAATCGGCTGCAACCAGAACAAGGACGTGACAGCGACCCCGGCAGAGCAGGGCGAACCGCCGATGTTCCCGGAGGAGACGGTGCCAAAGGCTGAGCCGGCACCGGCACCAGCCCCCCTGGACGCGACGGCGATGGAACCGGCACCTGCGCCGAAGCCCGCACCGAAGGAAAGCTATGCCGAGCCGAAGGCACCCAAGACCTACGTGATTCAGAAGGGCGACACGCTCCAGAAGATCTCCGAGAAGTTCTACGGCACCACGAAGAAGTTTGACAAGATCTATCAAGCGAACAAGGATGTGCTGAAGGACAAGAATACGCTCAAGGTCGGCACCAAGATCAAGATCCCGGATTGATCCGGGTCCAGGTCATCGACCGCATGGCAGGGATGCCTGCTCCCTCAGACGGAGGCTGGAATAGTGGGACCGGCGGCGGCGGATCATGCATCGAGGCAGTTCCGCCCCGCCACTCCGCATTCTCCAGCCCCCGTCGCGTTCAAGCCTCAGTCGCCGCTCGACAAGCCGGTCCAGTTCGTACGAGGCGTTGGTCCTCAAAGAGCCAGACTGCTGTCGAAGATCGGAATCCAGACGGTCGGCGACCTGATCGAGTATTTCCCGTTTCGGCACGAGCACCAGGGCCGTCCTCAATCCGTCGACAGCCTGGTCCTTGACGCCCACGCGACGGTGATCGGCGTGGTCGACTCGGTGCGGAGCAGCCCTGCCCGCCGCGGCGGCCCGAGCGTCACTCTCAGACTCAGCGACGGCACGGGAACTGTGCGGGTTGCATGGTTCAACGCCCCCTACCTGCGAGACCGCTTCCAGCGGGGACAGGTGCTGCGAATCCACGGGCAAGTCGGAGAATTCGAAGGCCTCGGTCAATTCGTCAACCCGACCGTTGAACAGCTCGACCCCAAGGCCAGTCCGAAAACGTGGGATTTCGAGCGGGTGGTGCCGATCTACAAGGCGACCGCCTCGCTATCGACCATCCACATCGCTCGAATCGTCGAGAGCGCCCTCAAGGAAGCGATCAGTTCCATCACCGAGCCCCTGCCGGCGTCTTTGCGCCAACGCCGGCAACTGATGGGTCGCCAGGAAGCCGTTCGCCGGATGCACCATCCGGATCAGCCGAGCCAAGCCGTGGAAGCCAGACGACGCCTGGCTTACGACGAGCTTTTTACCATGCAACTGGCGATCTCGCTGCAACGCCGATGGACGGCCACCAGAGCTCAGGCGCCCAGACTCCCGGTGACGCCGGAAATTGATCGGAGAATCCGTCGCCGCTTCCCGTTTTCGCTGACCGCCGCGCAAAACAAGGTCATTTCCGAGATCAGCGCGGACCTCGCCCGCGACAAGCCGATGACCCGCCTGTTACAGGGCGACGTCGGCAGCGGTAAAACAGTGGTCGCCCTGTACGCGGCCTTGACGGCCATCGCCAACAAGACACAGTGTGCCATCCTGGCACCGACGGAGGTCCTGGCCGCGCAGCACTTTGCCGGGATCGAGCGATACCTGGCCGGCAGTCGCGTCGAAAGGTGCCTGCTGACCGGTAAGACGCCCAAATCTCAGAGAGACAGGCTTTTGGCCTCCATCGCCAAGGGGGAGATCAACCTCATTGTCGGCACCCAGGCACTCCTGGAGAAGGCTGTGGAGTTCGCGGATCTTGGTCTGGTCATCGTCGACGAACAGCACAAGTTCGGCGTCTCTCAACGGGCCACGATGCGAGGAAAAAAGACCGCTCCTCGCCGGGGTGCCACCACGGTTGTGCCGCACTATCTGGTCATGACGGCCACGCCGATCCCGCGGACGTTGTCGATGACCGTCTTCGGCGACCTGGATATCTCGACGATCGACTCGCTGCCACCCGGAAGGCAGCCGATCCATACAAAGATCGTGCGGCCGGAAGAAGAGGCCGGGGCATGGCTGGCGGTTCGACAGCGAATTTGCGAAGGGGACCAGGTGTACGTGGTCTACCCTCTTGTGGAAGAGTCGGACGAGCTGGATCTGAAGGCGGCCACGGTAGAGGTCGGTCGCGTGGCTCGGGATCTTCTGCCGAACAGCAAGGTGGGCTTGCTCCATGGACGTATGAAGAACGCCGACAAACAGGCGGTCATGCGGGAGTTTGCCGCCGGTCGTCTTGACGCCCTCGTGTGCACAACGGTCATTGAGGTCGGCGTGGATGTGCCCAACGCCACCGTCATGGTCGTGCAGCATGCCGAGCGATACGGCCTGGCCGCCCTGCACCAGCTTCGCGGGCGCGTCGGGCGGGGGTCAAAGGCGTCGATCTGCCTTCTGATGACCGATTCGCCGTCCGGCCTGGCCACCGAGCGACTGGACATCCTTTGCCGGACCACCGACGGCTTTCGGATCGCCGAGGAGGACCTGCGACTGCGGGGGCCCGGTGAGCTGCTGGGCACCCGCCAGCACGGCTGGCCCGAGTTTCGGGTCGCCAACCTCCTGGAAGACGCTGATCTCCTGATGCAGGCACGCGACGACGCCGCCTCGCTGGTCCGTGAGGACCCGAGCCTGCAAAACCCCGTCTACGCACCCCTGAAGGCCGATCTCCGCCGACGGTTCCGCGACAAAGTGGCCTTCATCCACGTCGGATGATACAGTATGCCCTCCGGTTCAGGGGTAGCCGGGGGGTGTCATGGACTCTAACAAAACCCTGTGTGCGACCGGCATCTGGCCGGTCCAATCGACTGGCTGGAAGCCAGCCCGTTAGAGTTCCTTGAAGCGTTTCACCATCGTCTGTAGCGGCCGACGTCTCGTCTGCGGCGAGGCAGGCTCAGCCGGCGACGGCCGACTCGGAGGGCGGCGGCTACAAGCCAGCGTGAAACGCGCCGATTTGACGGATGGAGCGCCACATGCAGGGGCTCGATGACCTCAAGTATGACGCGAACGGCCTGATCCCGGCGATCATTCAGGACGCCGATACCGGCGAAGTGCTGATGATGGCCTACATGAACAAGCACAGTCTGGGAGAGTCGATCCGGACAGGTACGACGCACTTCTGGTCACGCTCGCGTCAACAGTATTGGATGAAGGGCGAAACCAGCGGTCACACCCAGGAAATCCGCGAGGTGTTCATCGACTGCGACGCCGACACGATTCTCATGAAAGTCAAGCAGAACGGTGCCGCTTGTCATGAGGGTTACAGGAACTGCTTCTTTCGCAAGTATGACGCGGCAACCGGGCAGTGGTCGGTCTGTGCCCGGCGTCTGCTGAATCCGGACAAGGTGTATAAGAAGGCATGACCGGTCATCCCGCCCGTGAGTCGGCCGGCGGGGGAGCAACGCTTGGCAACCCAGGAATACCTGCCCTTGTTTCCCAGACGTGCGCGGTGGCTATGGTGGCCGTCCGCACTGGCCGGAGCCGTGGGCCTGGCCCTCACCTATGGCTTTGATGAGCCGGCCGTCGAAGACCGGCACATCTATCAGCTCCTGGTCGCCGCCGGGGCCCTCTTTCTGCTCAGCCGCATCATGCTGCTCATCCCGCCCGTCGAAATCTCCGCCCGGATCGGGCGATGCTGGCTGGACTTCGCGGTTCTGCTGGCCGGTACGGTGTGGTGGACTCTGGATCACGACCGGGAGCGGGAAGTCCTCGAGATCATCGCCGGTTACAGCGCGGCAGCCGGGTTGGTCGCCACGGCCCAGGCAGGGATCAAGTGGCTGACCGAAGGGCCTTTGCCGGGCGTGCATCCCGGTCCGGTCCGGAGGCTGTTCCTCGCTGGCTTTTTCATGTCGATCGTCGGCGGCCTGATCTTGTCGTTGCCGCGATGTTGGGCCCGGACCTATCCTGCCCTTTCCGAGAGCAGCTACGCGGGCCAGTTCCGCTACGAACTCGGGGCCCATGCCCTCAATTGTCTGTTCACCTCGACGTCGGCGATCACCGGTACCGGCCTGTCGGTTCACGACGTGGGCCATGACTTCAGTCTCGGCGGGCAGATCGTGATTCTGCTGCTGATGCAGCTCGGCGGACTGGCCATCCTGTCGATCGGTACGGTGCTCGGCCTGCGGCTGCGGGCCATGCTCGGCTGGGAAACGCATCAGGATGATACCACCCCCCAGGGGCTTTGGAGGGGGATCAGGTTCTCGTGCGTCCTGCTCCTGGCGGTCGAACTCATCGGCTTCCTGGCGTTGTTTTTCTCGCAACCGAAGTGGTTCAATTCCGCCGAGCCGCTGCGGCCCAAACTGATGGGATCCCTGTTCCATACGGTCAGTGCGGTCTGCAACGTGGGCCTGACGCTCAACAGCGACAGCATGGTCGGGGCCCGCGGGCTGGCCACCACCTATGCTGTGATCTTGCCACTGATGGTCCTGGGCAGCATCGGCGGGCCCGCACTGTTCTCGATCTACCGCAGACTTCGCGACCGCGGTACCCGCATGCCTGCGGATGTCTGGTTAACGCTGGTCGCCACGGCCCTGCTCCTGGTGGTCGGCGCCGTCCTGCTGTACGGCATCGAGAGCAGCTACGCATGGCAGCTTCGATACCCCCAGGAGAAAACGCTCGGCAGCCTCCAATGGAACGGCACATCCTCCGCTCCGGCCGGGGAAATCGTGTTCAGTTCCGACGGCAGCGAGCGGGTGCAGGCCGAGCGGATGCCGACCATGGCACGCGGTCCGCGGATCGGGGCGGCTTTTTTCCACAGCGCGGCAGCCAGGACATGTGGCATGCGGACCGCCCGGTTGGACGACAAGTCACTCTCTCCCGCCAGCCGCCACCTGCTCATGATCTGGATGGTCATCGGCGGCTCGGTGGGTGGGACCGCCGGCGGCGTGCGGATTTGTGTCGTTGGGCTGCTGCTGCTGGCGATTGTTCGACCCAGGGGACGGTTGTGGCGCAGCGAAGCAGACTTCAACAGCGGTGCCGGTCGACAGGCCCTGGCCGCGGCCGGCACGGTGGTCGCAGCGATGGCCCTGCTGATCGCCCTCACGAGCTTCGTGCTCACTTATCGTCAGAAAGGTGCCTCGTCGGAGGCCTATGTGTACGAATCAAGCAGCGCCCTGTTCGAGTCGGTCAGCGTCTGCACCAACACCGGGCTGTCCGCCGGACTGACCAGCCAACTGCCAACCGAGGACCGCCTGAGCGGACCGGTCTGGGTGCGCGTGAGCAGCCGCAGCGTGCTGATTCTGGCCATGCTTCTCGGTCGGGTGCTCCCGGTCGCTCTCCTCCTGCGCGGGGTCGCCGTCAAGAGCAAACAGCCCCCGTTATTGAATGCTGCGGGAACAGCTTGAATCCTACAAAGTCGCCGAACCCCCTCGACGCGACCTGAGCGCAAATCCCTCGGTCGGCGATCATCTTTCTTTTATCGCGTGAGCATGCCGATCGGTATCAACAGCGACTCTGCCCTGCCTGGGCAAGGCGGGACTGGTCAAGCGAATCAGTTGCCTATCTCGGCCGGCTTCTCGCCTTCGGTCAGGACCTTCTGAATGGCGCCGCGGGTAAAGGTGATCTTCACGTTGGCGGATTCGTCAACTTTGAGTGTGACCTCACTGTCGCTGGCGGTCACCACCGTGCCGATGATGCCACCGATGGTCATGACGCGGTCGTTCTTCTTGACCGCATTAAGCATATCCTGGCGGCGTTTCTTGTCCTTGCGGCTGTTCCAGGCCACCATGCCGTAGAACACCACGATCATCAGGATCAGTCCGATCCACATTGTCGGAGGGCCACCGCCGTTCTGGGCAACAACGGGTATGGCAAACAGGTGCGTCACTCGCAGGCTCCTTCATCGTCGACCTTGTTCGGGCCGCTTTCGGCGGCTACCGGGAACTCGGCCAGCAGTGTGCGCCAATCCCTGCTGGGAATCAAGTCTCTCACCCGCGACATGAAACGTTGGAAGAACCACAAGTTGTGCAGCGACAGGAGGATAGGCCCCATCATCTCGCCGGCGAGGAACAGGTGCCGGATGTAGGCCCTGCTGAACCGCCGGCAGGTCGGACATGGGCAGTCGGCCTCCAGGGGCAGGTCCTGGCCGCGGTATTGCTCATTGCGAAGCCTGAGCGGAAGCGTCGCGGTGAAGGCGTAGCCGTTTCGACCGTTCCGCGTCGGTAGCACGCAGTCGAACATATCCACGCCCGCACGCACGGCCGCGAGGATATCTCGCGGCATGCCCACGCCCATCAGGTACCGCGGTTTGCCCGGCGGCAAACGGGGAACCAGCTCAGTCAGGACCTCGACCATGCTCTCTCGCGTCTCGCCCACAGACAGTCCGCCGACCGCGTACCCGTGGAAGTCCAGGTCGATCAGCCGGTCGGCGCACAACCGCCTTAGGTCGTGAAACACACCACCCTGGACGATACCGAATAAAGCCTGATCATCCCGCGGGTGAGTCTGCTTGCAGCTGGCGGCCCAGCGGATGGTTCGATCCACCGCTCGGGCCACCACCTCACGGCCGGCATCGCCGGGAGGACACTCATCAAAGGCCATGATAATGTCGGCACCAAGCAGGTTCTGAATCCGAGTGGCCGATACGGGGTCGAGATGAAGCCACTGCCCGTCGATGTGCGAACGGAAAGTCACACCGTCGTCGGTAATGTGGTTCAGCTCCGCCAGGGAAAAGACCTGGTAGCCGCCGCTGTCCGTCAGGATCGGGCCGTCCCAGCCGATAAACCGGTGCAGCCCCCCGAGTTGCCCGATGAGTTCCGCTCCCGGCCGCAGAGCCAGGTGATAAGTGTTGGCCAGAATGATGTCCGCGCCGCTGTCGCGAACCTGGTCGGGCCAGAGGCCCCTCACCGAAGCCCGCGTGCCGACCGGCATGAACGCCGGTGTGCGTACCGGCCCATGCGGCGTATGCACGGTGCCCACCCGAGCCTGCCCGCCGGGCTCACAATGATGAATCTCAAGCTCAAACACCGGCGATATGATAACGTCACCGGCCGAAAACGAGGACTGCCGGGCCAAGACGCAGCCGATCTGGGCTTACCGGCAAGCGGCCTGGAAGAAGAAGCTGTCGGCAGGCCGAACGGTCATTCCTTGGCATGCCCGCTGAGGGCACGATCATGGTGCTCGGCGGGGTCCGGCGGCAGCCCCTCGGCGACGCCTGCAACCGGTTCCATTCGCTCACCAAGGGTGTATCTGCGGCCGGGTCCAAAGACCCCCAACGCCAGACAGGCACTCAGGTACCCGATCGTCCCGCCCGCCAGGCAGTCGCTGGGCCAGTGAAAGAACTGGATAAACCGGGAGGCGGCGCAGCCGACGGCCAGGGTCCAGAACAGCCAAGCCAGGCGGGGGTAGAACGCGGCCAGCACCGTGCCGAAGGCAAAGGCGGCCGCGGAGTGGCCTGAAGGAAAGGACACGCTGCGTTCTTCGGTGTTACCCGGAGCCCAGCCGGCCCACGAATCGGCCGAGCGGGCGACCGGGTCGCGAACGTCGACCACGTCGGCATTTGGGCGATACCGGACGATCGTATACTTGCCGCCGTTGTAGACCAGCATCGCCAGCAGTTGGGCCAACAGGATGGCCGCAACCACCTGCCGCCACCGGGCATCAAAGGCGGCCACGATGACGCAGGTCACGAGCACCGGCAGAATCTGCCCGAAGTCCCGCAGGCCCAGCAGGAACTGCTCCGTCCAGCCGCGCGGGTTGTCAGGGAAGACGCCGGCACCCCACCGCATGATCCGAACGTCGAAACACAACAGGAGCAGCCATGCCACGACAACCACAACCGCGAGCAGGCCGCGTTTGAGCCGATTCGCTCGTTGTGGTGCTGACAACTCAGACATGATCGGTGGCAGTCGGCTTTGGAGCACGCCGCTCCAGATACGTGTAGCCCTGCAGACCTCGCTCGTACTTCTCCAGGAAGTGGCCGGCCTCCTCGAAAGAGATCGTGCCCGACCGGACGGCCGACTCGACCGTCGTTCGCATCCGGTTGGAGAGATCGTTCGGGGAGTACTGCATGAATTGCAGGACCTCCTTGATCGTGTCCCCCTTGACCAGTTGCTCGATCACGTAGCCGCCCTCGGGGCCAAGCCGGATGTGCACGACGTTCGTGTCTCCAAAGAGGTTATGCATGTCGCCGAGCGTCTCTTGATACGCCCCGGTCAGGAACACGCCCAGAATGTAATCTTCGCCGTTGAGGGGGTGCAGTTCCAGGGCGTCCTTGACATCGCGCAGGTCGATGAACCGGTCGATCTTGCCGTCGGAGTCACAGGTGATGTCGGCCAGGATCCCCTGCCGCGTGGGCTTTTCGTCCAGCCGGTGGATCGGCAGGATCGGGAAAAGCTGCTGGACCGCCCAGAAGTCGGGCAGGGACTGGAAACACGAGAAGTTGCAGAAGTAGGTGTCGGCCAAGGACCGGCGGAGCCCTTCGAGATCGTCCGGAACGTACTCCAGTTCCTGCACGATCCTCAGGATCCGCTGCATGGCCGCCCAGAAGATGGACTCGACCATGCTCCGGTCCTTGAGGGTCAGATAGCCGTGCCGGAAGAGGCTCATGCATTCCTCGCGGTAGTGCAGGGCGTCGTGGTAACTCTCCTGGAAGTTCTTGCGAGTGATGTTCCGGTAGCACTCGAGCAGATTGCGGATCAGGTCGGGTTTGTCCTCGGGGATTTCCTTGGGGACGTCGACCTCGCTGTACGAGCTGACGCCCAGGACGTTGAAGACCAGAACCGAGTGATGCGCCGTGATCGCCCGGCCGGACTCCGAGACGATCACCGGGTGGGGTACCTCGGCGGCGTCGCAGGCCTCCAGCACCGCACTGACGACGTCGTTGGCGTACTCCTGCATGGAGTAGTTACGGCTGCTGGCAAAATTCGTCTTGGACCCGTCGTAGTCGACGGCCAGACCGCCGCCGACGTCAAGAAACCGCAGCGCGGCCCCGAGCTGGGCCATTTCGACATAGATGCGGCAGGCCTCTTCCAGACCCTCGCGAATCGAGCGGATATTGGTGATCTGGCTTCCAAGGTGAAAGTGAAGAAGCTGAAGGCAGTCCAGTGTCCCATTTGCCCGGAGGTAGTCAACCGCCTGCACCAGTTCGGCGATGGTCAGGCCGAACTTGGAACGATCGCCGCCGGAGAACTCCCACTTGCCGGAGCCGCGGCTGGAGAGCTTGACCCGGATGCCCAGTCGGGGCACCACGTTCAGCCTCTGAGAGGCCTCCATAATCAGCGGCAACTCTGTGAATTTCTCGACCACGATCATGACGGCCTTGCCCATCTTGCTGGCCAGCAAGGCCATTTCGATGTATTCCAGGTCCTTATAGCCGTTGCAGATGATGAGCGACTCGGTCGAATCCAACAGGGCCAGAATGGCCAGCAGCTCAGGCTTGGAGCCGGCCTCGAGCCCGAACTGGTAGGGCGTGCCGTAGGTCACGATTTCCTCGACAACCTGCCGCTGCTGGTTCACTTTGATGGGGTAAACACCCAGGTAACGGCTCCTGTAGCCGTATTCCTGGATCGCCCGGTGGAAGGCCTCATTCAGGGCTTCGACACGGGCTCGAAGGATGTCCGAGAAGCGGATGAGAATGGGCAGCGATATGCCGCGACGCTGGAGCTCATCCACCAACTGCTTGAGATCGAGCATCGGACCGTGGGGGCCTTGAGGGTGAACACAGGCGTTGCCATGATCGTTGATTGAGAAATACGGATGGCCCCAGTTTCGGATGTTGTACAAATCCATCGCGTCACTGACGGTCCATTTGCGAACGGCATCAGTCTTCTCGGTGAAGACCGGATGATAGAGTTTTCCCATTCAAGCAGTCCTCATCGACCGCTGCCCCCTGCATGCAGCAGCCCCCCAGCCAACTCATCGGCACTTTTTTGCCACTTCGCAAGGGACGTCGAACACGGAGCCGTGTCATTTCAGGTCGAGGAGACCTGCCTTTTTGCCGGCCCCATTCGTGAGCAGGCGTTCGCGGAAGATCGCACGCGCCGAACGCCTGCTTGTCCCGCGATCCAGGTAGAACCGCAAATACAACCACAGTGTGGGACCGGCATCTTACCGGTCAACGACGGGATTTAAGCCCGTCCCACACTGTAAAGCGCTATGCGTTCCTACTTGGATCTATTGTGGCATCGGATTTCCGAAGGTCAAGATGTTGGGCACGATTCCTGCAAGATTTTTCATCGACCGCGAGATCGGAGAGCTTGAGAATGAGAACGGGCGTTATCGTGTGGGTTCGGCGGAGAGGATGGCGGCGAGGTAGGCGGCCAGCTTCCGCAGGGCCTGGCCCCGGTGGCTGACGGCGTGCTTTTGCTCGGAGGACATTTCGGCGGCGGTCATGCCGACCGAGGTGACCCAGAAATGAGGGTCGTAGCCGAAACCGTTCACGCCGCGAGGATCGTCAATGATCCGCCCTTCCACCGCCCCCTCGGCGCTGGCCAGGATTCGCCGACCGTCGGCCAGCACGACCGCACAGCGAAAACGGGCCGTTCGCCGCTCGTCGGGTACGCCGGCCAGCCGCTCGACCAGAAGGGCGTTGTTTGCCTGATCGCTCCTGGGCTCACCGGCATACCGGGCCGATCGAACCCCGGGCTCGCCGCCGAGGGCATCGACCTCCAGGCCGGAATCGTCGGCGATGGTCCACAGGCCGCTCAGTCGGGCATAGTGCAACGCCTTGCTCCGGGCGTTCTCCAGGAGGGTCTGGCCCTCCTCGACGGCCTCCGGCCAACCTGTGAATTCGCGCAGGTGTCGCCAGCAAACGTTGCGAGAGACCTCGTCGTTCGCCCCACTCAAGATCTCACTCATCTCTCTGGCCTTACCGGCGTTGCCGGTGGCCAGCAGGATCTCGCGCATCACCTTCTCCCTGGGACATCGGCTCAGAGAAACGGCTTCTACCGGTCGTGGAGACTGGTCGCCCCCGGGCGAGGAACCGGCATCAACTGGGACGGCACAAGAATATACTCGCCGTCGGGGCCGAGGCGTTTCTGGCGGTAGCCGTTTTCCATGAGGTACAGGAATTCCTCGCCGGCCCGAGCGGCGGCGAAGTCCTGGACTTCCTTGCTGACTTGCCACGTCCCGTTCGGCAGCGGCGTCAGGGCGTCCGCACCGAAAGAGCCCACGAAAACGTAGCTCTTGACCAGCTCATGGAAAACGTAGGCCTCAACACCCTCGTTCCGAAGCTGCTGCACGTACTGTTCGGCGACTTCGCGGCGCTGGTCGAAGGTCGGGGTGTTGAAGAAGACCGCGATCCACAGTGAGTACTTGCCGCGGGCGGTCGTGAGGTTGTATTGGCCCTGCGCGCCGCCGGCCGCGTCGCCCCCGAGTGATTCGGGCGTGGCCAGGCCGAACGGCAGCGTCTGGTTGTAGGTCAGCAGCCTGATTCGCTCGATATCCTGCTGCATCTTCGACGGAAAGACCAGTTGCCCGCCCGCACCGGGCACGCGGGTGTATTCGCCGTAGTAGATGGTGCTGCCCAGCGCGTCGGACTGCACGCGGACCGCTTGGGGATCGATTCCGTTGGTCTTTCGGAGCAGATCCGCCAGGCCGTTGCATAACTCGGCGTGGTTGGGAGCCGAGGAGCGGAGGCAGTTGATCGTCCACTTTTCGGCTCCGGGCCCGGGCTGCGCGGTCCACGCTCCCCCGCTGTTGCCCACGGTGTCACAGCCCGACCCCAGCAGCAATGTGCCGATCACAAGGGTGCCGAGACGAGTCGCCAGTCGTCCGAGAATCGAGATCTCCTGTTCCATGTTTCTCACCGCTTTCCGCTTGGCCGGCGACGCAGCGCGCGTCTCTGAGCCTCGATCAACCGGCGAATGCCCAAGGCGGCCCGGTCCAGCATCCGGTCCAGTTCCTCCCGGGTAAAGGCCCCGCCCTCGCCGGTGCCCTGCACTTCAACGAGCTTACCGGAGGCCGTCATGGCGACATTGAGATCGACCTGTGCACGGGAGTCCTCACTGTAATCGAGATCGATCAGGACCCGGCCATTGACCTTGCCCACGCTGACGGCCGCCACCGGCTCGACGATCGGAGATCGGTCGATCATGCCCTGTTTCCGCATCCACTGGACGGCGTCACACAGGGCCACGAAAGTACCGGTGATCGCCGCGGTCCGCGTGCCGCCGTCGGCCTGGATCACGTCGCAGTCCAGCCAGATGCATCGCTCCCCAAGGGCCTGCATGTCCACGACCGCCCGCAGGACCCGGCCGATCATCCGTTGAATCTCGGTCGTGCGGCCGTCCAGCCGCTTGCGGCTGCGGTCGCGCCGCTGCCCGGTTGAGCCGGGCAACATGTCGTACTCGGCCGTCACCCAGCCCCGGCCCTTGCCGGCCAGCCACTCCGGGACCGCCTCGGCCACGCTGGCGGTACAGAGTACCACCGTGTCGCCCGTATGGATCAGAACCGAACCCGGCGAACACCGGGTGTAACCGCGAACGATCTGCACCGGGCGCAGCTCATCAACGCGACGACCATCGGAACGGCAAATAGGCATGACTGAGTACCCGGCAGCCGACAGCGGCAAGGCTGCTCTGTTCTCACTTTCGCCTGCCAAGGAGCACTTCCAGCAGGGCCCGCTGGGAGTGCAACCGGTTCTCGGCCTGCTGGAAGACGACCGACTGCGAACTGTCCATCACCTCATCGGTGATCTCCAGACCCCGGTAGGCCGGCAGACAGTGCATGACCACCGCCTTGGGCCTGGCCTTCTTCACCAGGGCGGCGTTGATCTGATAGCCGGTGAAATCGGCCTCGCGGGCGGACCGTTCCGACTCCTGGCCCATGCTGGTCCAGACGTCGGTGTACAACACGTCAGCGTCGGCGGCCGCCTCATCGGGTTGTTCGGTCTGAATGATCGTGGCCCCATTCTTGCCCGCCTTGTCGTGAGCCGACTGAATGACACCATCGTCAAACTGGTACTTCTTCGGGGCGGCGAGGGCGAAACTCATGCCAAGCTTGACGCCGGCGCTGAGCAGGGAACGAGCCACGTTGTTCCCATCGCCGATGAACGCCAGCTTCCGGCCGGTCAGGCTGCCAAAATGTTCCTGAAGGGTCATCACGTCGGCGAGTGCCTGGCAGGGGTGGCTCCAGTCACTCAGGCCGTTGATGACCGGCACGGTGCTGCGGGCGGCCAGCTCGATGAGGATCTGGTGGGCCTTCACCCGGGCCATGATGCCGTCACACATCGCCGACATGACCCGTGCGATGTCCTTGGGCTCTTCGCGTTTGGCCAAGCCGATCTGGTGGTCTTCCAGACAGACGGCGTAGCCGCCGAGCTGGATCATCGCCGTTTCAAAGCCCAGACGCGTCCGGAGCGAGGACTTCTGGAAGAGCATCGCGAGCACCTTGCGCTCCAGAACCGGCTTCAGCTCACCTCGCTTGAACTGCCCTTTTCGGCGGATCGAGAAGTCAATCAGGGCCTGCAGGGCCTCTGAACTCAGGTCCTGGATGGACAGGAAGTGCTTCAGCGATTGCAGACATTCGGGGATTTCAGTGCTCATGTGGTCACCAGTTTGCTTTCGGATTCGGCAAAGGCTGCGGCCATGATCTCGAAAGCCTCGTCAACCTCCTGCGTGGTAATGGTCATCGCCGGCAGCAGCCGGATGACATTGCCCTGGGTGCAGTTGATGCGCAGCCCCTTGTCCAGGGCCGACGAAACGATCGCCGCCCCGGGCAGCGACAGTTGAATGGCGATCATCAGCCCGCGAGCCCGGACCTCCTCAATGAAACCGAACCGCTGCTGCATCGCCCGGGCCCGGTCCACGATATCAGCCGAGATCTGCCCCACGCGGTCCAGAAGGCCCTCGGACTCGATGGTCTCCAGCGTGGCGATGGCCGCTGAGACCACCAGGCAGTTCGCCCCGTAGGTCGAGGCGTGCGAACCGGGGGTAAAGACGGACGCGACCTCCGGCTGGGCGATGATCGCCCCGATGGGCGCGCCGTTGCCCAAGGCCTTGGCCATCGTGACGATGTCCGGCTCGATGTCGCTGTGCTGGTAACCGAACCACTTGCCCGTCCGTCCGACGCCGGTCTGCACCTCGTCCAGGATGAGAAGCAGGTTATGCTCGTCGCACAGCTCGCGGATCTTGGGAAGGTAGTCGTCGGAGGGAATGTTCACCCCGCCCTCCCCCTGAACCGGCTCGAACATGATCGCGGCGGTCTCGTCGGTGATCGCCTTGGCGACCGCGTCGACGTCGTTGAACGGGACGTAGACAAAGCCTGGCAGCAGCGGCTCGAAGCCGGCGTGGGTCTTGGATTGGGCGGTGGCGGACATCGCCCCAAAGGTCCGGCCGTGGAAACTCTTCTCCATGGTAATGATCTTGTATCGCCCTTGGCCGGCACGCTTGCGGGCCAGCTTGATGGCTCCCTCGTTGGCCTCCGCCCCGCTGTTGGAGAAGAAGCACTGCCCGCCGAAACTGTGCTTGCTCAGCAACTCGGCCAGACGTCCCTGCTCGACGGTGTAGAAGGTGTTGTCCACGTGGATCAGCCGGCCGACCTGCTCACGGATCGCCTCGACGACGCGGGGATGACAATGCCCCAGCAGGCTGCAGCCCCAGCCCGGGAACAGATCGAGGTATCGCTTGCCCTCGATGTCCCACATCTGCGAACCCTGGGCTTTCACGATCACCACCGGCAGGCGACCGTAGTTGCCGATCACGCACCGACCGTAGAGATCAAACACTTCCTGAGAGGTCATCTCCAGCACTCCATAGCACCCATACTCGGCCGGTCCGGCCGGCCAAGAAAGAAACGGCTATTGTACCCCGTTTTGCAGCCACTTGGCAACGGCCGGGAGATGAGAGCTCTTCGCACGAAGGTGCATCCGCCAGACTGTGGGGCTGCCAGAGCGGGCAGACGCCGTGGTGTGCACGTGTCAGGATTGCTCACAGAACAGTGGCACACCGCCCTTTCCCAGGGCGCCAGGTGATCGCTCAGTAGTTCCAAACGTCGTTCAGGTCGATCTTGTAGCCGGGGCCGACCTTGGCGCTCACGACGCGTCGCAGCTTCCATCCGCCAGGCCGGCGGACCAGCTCCAGTGTCCAGGCGCTGGCCACCCCGGCCTGGGAGTCGTGGCCGCCCCTCCAGTCGCAGGATGCCCGGAAGGAGGTCGTGGCCACGTCACCATCTACCCGGGTCTCAAACCGACCCACCTTGACTTCGTCGATCCGCCACCGCTGAAGCTTGCTGTTCAGCTCCGCCACGAAACCGTCCTTGTCCCAGTGGCGGTACCGAAACTCGTCATCCAGGTCCTCGGCAATCGCAGGGACATCACCCTCATCGACCGCCTTGGCGATGGCCGAGACTGTTTCAACAATCCGCTCGCCGTCAGTGCTCACCAGCTTGTTGAGAGCGATAACGGCCGCACAACAAGCCAGCGTGATATACACCGCCCGGCGCGTGCGGGGCGTCATCCGCCGCCGGTGGACGGCCAGCACGGACATGAGCACCAGAAACTCGATCATGAGCAGGATCGCGAGGTCTTCGAAGAGGATGCGGGTGAGGAAGGACACGATCGATCTCCAGGACAATGGGACTCGCGGATTACTGGACTTCTGGTCTTCTAGACCTCTAGACTTCTAGACATTGAGTCTTCTGGATATCTAGGCATCCCGGCCTCCAGCCATTCGGACTGCGACTGATCGAGCTTTCCGCAGGGATCGAATCAGGGCGGCCAGCATCTTCGAGACCTCTGTGCACCGGCTGTCGAAGGCCCAATACGACTCGTCTCGCAGATAGCCCAGCCGGTTGGCCAGAGATCCCTGATACTGCAATTCCTGAAGCGACGCAAACGAGGTCCCAAGAAAGCGAATGTAGTCGGTTTCGGTCGGGCGCGCGCAACCTTCGACGATGTTGGAGGGAACTGAGACGGCGGCTCGTCGCATCTGCGACGTCAGGCCAGACTGCTCTTCCCGCGGAAAGCTCCGAGTACCCTTGTAGACAAGCAACGCCAACTCGTCAGCGGCGTGAAAGGCTTTGAGCCTCTTATGATCTCTCACGGTCTCGGCCTCCTCTCGTATGACAACCTGACAACTTCAAATCCCGAAGGCCTAAATGCCTAGAGGTCTAGAAGGCTAGATGCCTGGACGTCCATCCTCGCTCCTGCCGCCACCAGATGGCCCGGACCGGTTCGGCGGATGCCCGGCGGCCATTGTCGGCCGGGATCATACCATTGCGTCAGGACGGCCTGGAAGTCGGCACTGGTCTTGGCGGCGATGAAGGCGTCGCGAACCGGCCGTGCCATAGGGTGCAATTCGCTGTACTTGATGCCGAACTTGCGCATGACCTTGCCCGCGGCCTTCCCGCCGTAAGACTCGGCCGTCCAGGCGTAGTGGCGAGCGATGACGTCTCCCTGCTCGGGCACCGACGGAGCCGGCGGGACCGGCCGTCCGGCCAGCAGTTCGCGACACTCCCGGAAGAGCCACGGGTTGCCGATGCAGCCGCGGGCGACGGCCACGCCGTCCACGCCGGTCTCGGCCATCATGCGGAGGCAATCCTCCGCACAAAACAAATCACCGCTGCCCAGCACGATCCGGTCGCCGACGTGCTGCTTGACCCGCCTGAGGAAAGGCCATCGGCTCGGCCCGACATACCGCTGGCGGACGGTGCGCGGATGCACCGTCACTGCATCGATGCCAGCGGCAAAGGCACCGTCGAGAATGGTGAAGAACTTCCGCTCGCTCTCGAGGCTGTCGTCCATGCCCCGCCGCATCTTGAGTGTCACCGGCCGGCGATGATCGACGGCCTCGACGACGGCCCGAACAATCGCCAGCGCCCCTTCAGGGTCGGACAGAAGATAGCCACCCCGACAACGGCCGAGCACCTTCTTGACCGGGCAGCCAAAGTTGATGTCCACCACGTCATAGCCAGCCTGCACCAGGGCGTCGGCCGCCTGGGCAAAGGCGTTGGGCTCAGCCCCCATGAGCTGGCCGCCGACAGGATGATCGTCGGGATGAACAGTCGTGATCGCCCGGCGTTTGCGGCCCTTCTGGATGACCAGCCGATCGAGCACCACCTCGTTGAGGGCGTACGATGCCCCGAGCATGCGTGCGACCCGGCGCATGGGCAGATCGCTGTAGCCGCTCAACGCGGCCTGAACGACGGGGAAATCGAGCGACAGAGAGCCCATTCGGAGCATCGCCGTATTGTAACAAACCGCCAGGATTCAGCCCTGATCGCAGCTCACGGCTGCCTGGCGGTGGCAGTGACCAGCGAGAGGCCTCCATCGCACAGCAGGACGCTTCCTGTCGCGTTGCGACTGCGGGGATCGCAGAGGTGGGCCACGTGCACGGCCACCTCCTCGGGCTGCATCAGCTCGCCGGTGGGAATGCTTGCGGCGGTGCGACGGGTCAGCGCGGGATCCTTGTCGAAGAGGCTGCGCGACAGGCCCGCGTTCACCACCCCGGGGGCGACTTCGTTCACCAGGATTCCGTGACGGGCGTATTCGAGGGCCATGCACTTGCAGACCATCCGCAGGCCGGCTTTGGCCACGCAGTAGGCGGGAATATGGGCATGGGCGGTGTGGCCCGCCCAACTGCCGATGAATACGATGCGTCCCGGCCGTTTCAACTCGACGAGGCGTTGGGCGACGGCGTGAGCCAGGTGAAAGGCGCCGGTCAGATTCACGTCCAGGTGCCGCTGCCAGATCGCCGAGGTCAGCTCTGCCATCGAGGCCATCTCAACGATCGCGGCGTTGGGTACGGCGATCGTCGGCAGTCCAAGTTCCTTCTCAACCGAGGCGACCCATCTCCGGACGGCCTCCGCGTCGGACACGTCCACAAGAGCGAATTGAAAGCGTCGGCCGAGGCGGGTGATCTCCGCCCGCAGGGGCTCGGCCCGTCCGGCATCGTCGCGGTCGCCCACGGCGATATCCGCCCCTCGCCGGGCCAACTCGACCGCACAGGCCCGGCCGATATCACCCAGGCCGCCGCTGATGACGGCCACCCGATCATCGAGTTCAGGCATGGCTGGGTCCTCGATAAGAGAGACCATGTGGAAAAACGAATGCCGCAGGCGATCGGGAGTCATATTCCCGGCGACTGTTCAGTCAGTCAAGCCTTCTCATGGTTGCCGCGCCGGTTTCGCAGATCGGCAGACTCTGGTACAATCCCCCGGCTCCGGTGAACCCACGAGCCGGTTCGGGGGGACCGGCACAAATGGCCTGAGCGGCATGGCCGAATGGGTGGCCCATGAAGGCCGTCACCTGTCCTGTCGCCGGCCCGCACGAACACCGTACAGGGACACGCATGCGCGACGGCCACCGGCGGCCGCCGACAGACAAGGGCATCAGCATGAACAAGACCGCAACCTTGACGATCGACGGCAAGTCGTACGAGCTGCCCGTCGTGATCGGGACCGAGAACGAAGTGGGCATCGACATCAGCCAGCTCCGCTCGATGACCGGCTGCATCACGCTGGACGACAGCTACGCCAACACCGGCTCGTGCCAGAGCGCCGTCACTTTCATCGACGGAGAGAAGGGCATTCTTCGCTATCGAGGCTACCCCATCGAGGAACTGGCCGAAAAGTCGAACTTCGTCGAAGTCGCTTACCTGCTGATCTTCGGGGAGTTGCCCAACACCAAACAGTTGGCGGAGTTTCGCTCGCTCCTCATGGAACACGAGTTTATCCATGAGGACCTCCGCAATCACTTCGAGGGTTTTCCGCCCAGCGCCCATCCGATGGCGATTCTCTCGGCGATGATGAACGCCATGGGCTGCTACCAGCCGGACCTGCTGCAGCCGGCCGAGGATACCCATTTCGTCGACGCGGCGGCCCGTATCATGAGCAAAGTGCGGACCATTGCCGCCGCCAGCTACAAGAAGTCGATCGGATACCCGATGATGTACCCGCGGCCGGACCTGCCCTACGTGCCGAATTTCCTCCACATGATGTTCAGTAAGCCGAACGCCCCCTACGAGCCCTCGCCGGAAGTCGTTGCCGCACTGAATCTGCTGTTGATCATGCATGCCGACCACGAGCAGAACTGCTCGACCTCGACCGTGCGGATGGTCGGCTCCAGCCTGGCCAATCTTTACGCCTCCGTCGCTGCGGGCATCTGTGCCCTCTGGGGCCGGCTGCACGGCGGGGCCAACCAGGCCGTCGTCCAGATGCTCCTGGGCATTCAACAGAGCGGCGAGGACCTCAAGTCATACGTGGCCAAGGTCAAGGACAAGAAGTCCAACATCCGGCTCATGGGCTTCGGCCACCGGGTGTACAAGAACTTCGACCCGCGATCCAGGATCATCAAGGGCGCCTGCGACAAAGTACTCGCCCAATTGGGGATTCGCGACCCCCTGCTCGACATCGCCAAGCAGCTCGAGGAAATCGCACTGAGCGATCCCTACTTCCTCGAACGCAAGCTCTATCCCAACGTCGACTTCTACAGCGGCATCATCCTGCGGGCGATCGGCATCCCGGTGGACATGTTCCCGGTCATGTTCGCCATCGGCCGCATGCCCGGCTGGATCGCCCATTGGCGCGAGGTTCACTTGAGCCCGAACCCCCGCATCTATCGCCCACGGCAGATCTACATCGGGTCACCCATGCGGCACTACACGCCGATGGAACAACGACAATAGGCAACCATCGATGAGGAGGTCCTGTCATGCGTTCGGCTGGTATGGCGGTTGCGATCGCGGCACTGGCCGCCGCAGGTTGTGAACCCTACCGTGTCCAGGTCGATTGCCGCCTGACAACCGACAGCTCGCTCTGGCGCCGCCTGGACGGGCCGGTCTTTGTCGTCCACGGTCCGACGCCGCAGATCGAATCGACGCTCGAGTTCGAGGACTACTCGGCCATGCTGGCCCGGGCCCTGAGGCAACAGCGGCCGACCCTGCGTCGGGTCCCGATCGGCCAGACTGCCAACCTGCAGATGACCATGGCCTATAGCGTCCTGTACCGCGGGCAGGCGATCGAGACATATCCCGACTTCCGGCCGGGCTACGGCTTCGGCCCGTTCGGAGACCCGCTCTTCGACCCCTACATCATGACCGAGGTGCGAGTGGTCGATCTCGGCTACCACCACCTGCTCAGCCTCTCGGCATGGATCGCCGACCAGGGGTTGCCGGCCGGGAGAAAAGTCCTCTGGGAAGGCCGCGCGGACCTCATCGCTGACGATTCGAACCTCAAGCAGACCATGCCCGCGATGCTCCTGGCCATCACGTCCCTCTACGGCCAAAGCACCGGCTCGACCATGACCATCAAATATGACAAGGATGACGATCGTTTCGACGCCCTGCGCCGCGAGCCTGTCCCGGTCATGGCCCAACCGTCACCGGCTGCCCCCGTCTCCCGCCCGACCAATCCGTGACCGGTCCCTGACACTCTGGGCGGTCCTTTAAGAACCCCGAGCGCTCGCCACGGCGAAGCACGCAAGCGAGGGGACATTCGGATTTCCTTCGTCATTCGGGTTCGCCACGGCGAATCTCGCCGCAGGCGGACTTCATCATTCCTTCGTCATTCGGACTTCGTCATTCGTCATTCATTCATCATTAGGTTTTGCTCATCGGGCCTTCGACCGACCGGCATCTTGCCGGTCACCCATCTACTTCGCTTCGTTCTGCACGCTGACATACTCGCGACAGAATGCAACCCCGGTATACAGATGAGTCGGGACCTCGATTGTACGTTTGCGGGCGGCGAGAGCCGCGCGGAAGTTTTGCACTTCGCTCAGAAACTGGTAGCGAACGGTGACCTCATACCGACCGGATCGGCGGCGCCCGGCCTTGATCAGCGCCTCGCGGAAATCGCCCATCGAGACCCGACCCACCGTGATCGCCTCGTCCGGAGCCAGCCGCAGCAGAGGCTCCCGGCGCTCGACAGCGGTCAATCGCGGTGACACCTCAACGCCATCTTCGCCGAAGAGGGTCAGCCGCTGCGCCTGCCAGGTCAGCCGGGCCTGGACCTCCAGGTCGTCGCCGAAATCAAGGTTGACCCACTGCGGGCGATCCCAAAGGTTCTGCAATTCCACCACCAGGTCGCCGCCCGACTGCTTCAATTTGAGCCCCATCGGCCGATTGGAGTCACAGATCGACTTGGGCGCTCCGCCGCGCACCCGGACCTCAATCGGCGCGCTCTCGGTCAGGCCGAGCCCTTCTTCCACCCACTTCTGATCCTTCCACGCGGGCTGATAGCGAATCGAGATCCGATACGTGCCGGGTGACAGCGTGGGATACCGGGCCCAGCCACGGTTGAATTCAGGAATCCGCAAACGGGCCTCGCCACCCGGTTCCAACAGGTGGGTGGGCTGCACACCGGAAGCTCGCCGTTCAACCACCGCTCGAACAACCGGGTCTCGCTCGATCGGGTCGATCCGTACCTCCACCTCCTCACCATCCGGACCACGTACAACCAGAAAATCGGCAACATCGAGCAGGGCTGCAACCTGAGTCGCCTCAGCGGGAGGCGGGACGGCGGGAGCCGTCGTCGGAGCCGCCCAAGTCACCTTCAGCGGACCCCCGGTGGGGTTGCGAACCGTAACCGTCAGGGCAAAGGGCTCATCCCAGTTGACCTCCGCCCGATCCGCCTCCAGGCTGATCTGCCCGCCCTGAAAAAAAGCCGAATCCAGCGACTCAAGCAGGTCGCGCGCCTGAAGAGCCGCCTCCAGATTCGGCCCCTCTGCCACCCGCTTCAGTTCGTCGGTGACGCGAAGACCCCACTGCACCAATTGCCGCCGGGCGGCCTGTCGCTGTGACGGGACAGGGTGCGCCAGTTGCGAGACCGCCTGGCGGATCTCCTCGGCTTTCGGCTCGGCCGTGCGGGTGGCCGGCGCGGAGGCCGCGTTGGCCCCCATCATGGCAGGCGACATCGCGATCGCCACGGTCAACAACCCGGCCCCTAAGACAAATCCTGCGCCCCGCATCCACCGTCCCTCGCGAGGAATCGAAATCCCTCTGACCCTGGGGTATGCTAATACAATCGGTAGAGGTTGTCAGTCTTCGGCTGTAAGTCTCTGGCCGTTCCGTTCGCTGACAACGGCTCTGCCCGCCGGAATGAACCATGCAACAAGTCATGACATGCATCATCGGCGGCCTGGGATTCGCGATCGGAGCGGTCTGTTCATACCTGCGCCTGAGACGCCAGGTCCGGTGGGCCCCGGCGGTTCTGCGGGTCGCGGTCACCCTCGCCCTGGTCGCCAACATCGGCTACCTGGCAACCCGATTTCGGAACATCGGCGTCGTCGAGACCTTCTACTACAGCTTCGACGACGCCATCCTGCTGGCGACACTGCTCGGTCTGATGGGCATCGGCACGCACCTGGCTCGCACCCTGCGGGGCGTGGACGGTTTCCTGTTCATCATCGCAACCGTCCTGCAGTGCGCGGCCCTGGCCATCGTGAACCAGCCAGAAATGCGCGTCACCGGCCGCGTCTGGTTCGTGAGCCACTCCATCGCCTTCGCGATCAGCGGAACGCTGTTCATCGCCGGCGGCGTCGCCGGCGTGGCCTATCTGCTGGTCAACTGGATGCTGCGGCGCAAGCGACCCTCGACCCTGGTCGGCAACGTCGCCTCGCTCGAATCGCTTGAGCGGTTCGGCAGATGGACGCCGATCATCGGGTTTCCGTTTTTCACCTATGGGATTCTGACCGGTCTGTGCGGCATTTCGCA
The DNA here is from genome assembly GCA_030372985.1 of Phycisphaerae bacterium. Taxonomy (GTDB): domain Bacteria; phylum Planctomycetota; class Phycisphaerae; order UBA1845; family PWPN01; genus JAUCQB01. The sequence continues at coordinate 40,596 of JAUCQB010000160.1, read as the reverse complement.
CCGCCCGGACCTCCAGGCAAACGTCTGGTACCTGGACCCGGTCTTTATCTCGTCGCTCCTGGCCTGGGCTGTTTTTGGCTACTTGTGCTACGGGTCGTTGTATAAACCCCAGATCCGTGGAAAGCGGGCGGCGGTGCTGTCCACTTACGGGTTGGGGCTGATCGTCGTCGCGTATCTGTTCCGGGTGTTTTTCTCGCTGATGCACGCATGAGAACTTTCGTCGTCGGCTGCAATCACCGTTCCGCACCCGTCGAGAAGCGTGAGAAAATCGCTTTCGGCGAGGCCGCGGTGCCGGCCGCCCTCGAACGCTTCAAGCAGCGGTTCCCGGACGCCGAGGTGGTGCTGCTGTCAACCTGCAACCGGGTCGAGTTCTATGTTTCACGACCGATGCAGGGCCGGCCGCGAATCGACGAAACGATCGCCTTCATCGGCGAGTTTCACGGCATCGAGATGCACGAGTTCGCCGACACCCTGTACGTCCACGAGGACGTGCAGGCGGTCCGGCACCTGCTGCGGGTAGCCAGCTCGCTCGATTCGATGGTCCTGGGCGAGTCGCAGATCGTCGGGCAGACGCGTGACGCGTTTGAGACCGCCCGCACGGCCGGAACGGTCGGCCGGCGGCTCGGCCCGCTGTTCCAGCAGGCCCTGGCGGTGGCCAAGACCATCCATGCCACCACGGGCATCGCCACCGGCCGGCTCAGCGTGGGCAGCACGGCCGTCGATCTGGCCAGGCAGATCTTCTCCCACTTTGCCGACAAGACGGTGATGATGGTGGGCGCCGGCGGCATGGGCGAGATGACCCTGACTCATCTGATCGAGACCCGGCCGCAACGTGTCTGGGTCACCAACCGGACGGACGCCCGGGCCGTCGAGGTGGCCAAGCGGCTGAGCCGGCAGCACGACCTGGCCGTCGAGCCGATCGCCTTTGCCGACTGGGTCGAGCGGCTGGCCGAGGCCGATATCGTCATCACCTGCACCGGTTCTCGCGAACCGATCCTCACCGCCGAGGCCTTTTCCCCGGTGCCGGCCCGGCGTGCCTATCGTCCGATCCTGCTGATCGACATCGCCCTGCCGCGAGACGTTGACGCCGCCGTCGGCCGCTGCGACTGCGTCTACCTGTACAATATCGACGACCTGCAGTCCGTGACTGAGACCCACCTCGCCCAGCGAAAGGAGGCCGTTGCCAAGTGCCACGAGATCATCGAGGCCGCCGTGGTCGAACTGGCCGACCGGCAGTCACGCGAGGATGTCGGCCCGCTGATCGCCGCCCTCGAAAAGCACTTCCGCGAGATCGGCCGTCAGGAACTGGAGCGCATTCTGCCCAAGCTCGAAAACGCCTCGCCCCACGACCGCGAACTGATCGAACAGATGCTCCACCGCCTGACCGGCAAGCTCCTCCACGGACCGGTCAGCCGCCTCACCGGCGACTCAGCCCCCGGCGCGGGACGCGTGTATGCGGAGATGCTGAGGGCACTCTTCGATCTGAAGATCGAAGAGTAGCTCTCAGCTTTCAGCTCTCAGCTTTCAGCTACGGATCGCCGGAATCCTGTCTGTGTAGGAGTGTTTTCATTGCTCACGTGCGGCGTTCGGTTCAGTTCAGCGAAATGAAGTGGCCGACCCAATGGTCGGCCGCTTCTGATCGTCGAAAGCTGATTGCTGAAAGCTGACCGCTGACAGCTCCTAATCATCCACCGCATTATAGTAGCTGATCGGCGGCGTCTCGGTGATCCGCTCGGGCAGATCGCTCGAGTTGTACAGGCACCGCGTGCGGTCCACGGTCACCTGCGTCCGCACCGTCACCGGCGGCTGGCCGCTGCTCTGAATCGTCGCGTAGATCGTGAACACGTGGTTCTTCACCGTCATCCAGTCCTGCATCCGAACGATCGGGGCGACCAGTTGCAGGTAGCCGAGATAACTGAACGGCCGATCGTTGTTGCCGTCCACCCAAAGCCGCCATTCATGCAAGGGGTGGTTCTCATTAATCAGCGTGTTCGTTGTTGGGTGATACAGGCCACCCAATTGCACCTTCGTAAGGACGTTGCAGATCTCGCCGGCGGTCGCAAAACCGATCCGGTCGGCATATGCCGCGTCAAACACCTCAACTGGCCGCTGCTCCCGATAGGACACCATGTACTTAGCCAGCAAAGGCGAAATGCTGGGCATCCCGGCGGGCGGTGACGGCGGGACCGAGCTATATGGCGACACCGCACTCGCGTACTTCTCGTCAATCAGATGGTGTACAAACCAAGCACCCGCCATGGATTTCGGATACGCGTTGTGGAGGTACGGGGCAAGCCGCCAAGCCTCGATCTCGGGTACCGGCAGACCAGCCAGCGCACTCGTGCTGGGAAGATTAGATGGTATTGCATTAACGGTACCGGGCATCGCATCCGGCAGCACCGGCAGGCCGTCGAGCACCCACCACGGGGCTGTGCCGATGCCGATTCGCCCCTCCACCCGCGGCCCCAGAGGCGAAGAGGCCTGCGACACCGGCATCATCACCGGGTAGTTCAGGAAACGAATCATTGCTGCGTTGTTCCAGTTCGACAAACCGCCGAAGGCGCCGTACTGCTCTTGATAGACCGTCGAATCCAAGTCCATCAGACGTCCAGAGCTCACGCTCGGCCCCGGATCGAGGTCGATGTACCTCGCCAATTCCTCCATCGGCAGCGCCGTGAAGTACTCGAATGCCAACTGGCCCCAGGGCAGGTCGTTGAACCGCGAGTTGTTGCCGTCCAGGCACCTCTCGACCTTTGACGGGTCCACAGGCTGAGAGGGCAGGCTGGGAATGTAGAAAACCGGCATGTGACCGTTGTCGAGGATCTGGAGTTGCCCGGGGTTGTTATCCGGGTAGAGCGTAAGGACTTGCCGGCCAGCGATGCCCTCAGGCACCTGCGTTGCAGCGACCGTTATAGGTGTCGCAGGTATGGTTATCATGTCAACCGTCTGCTCAGGCAAATGGGCATACCGCGTCACCAGCAGGAGTGTGCCGGTTGTCGGGAAGGCCATCGTGCCGCCGGTGTTCGGGTGCACGCCACGATCGGCCACCAGTACCGGGAACGGGGCAATTGGATCCTTCGAGCCGGACAGCAGCGGGAAGAAGGCTGGCGCCGTACTCGGGTTAATCGCACCATTCTGTGTATCATAACTGATCTTGAGACCAGCAGACTCCAGAGCCATGATCTGCTGGTTTGTCACGGACACCAATGTTGCCGTTGGGGCCTCGCCGACGACCATATTCTGGGTGAAGATACTTGTCCCCAGCAGGTTGTGCTGCGATAGACGATCCTTGTCCGTTGTGAGCGGAGTGGGGTGCTCATCGTCTTCACACCAAGGCAACGGGAACAGCATCTGGCGTGACAGCGTGAAATGCCAACGAACCGGAGGTTGTCCGGCGATCTCTTTGTGCCGCTGCAGGCTACTGTCACGAACCAAGCGATCATTGGCGCCGGGTGTGCCACCAGGAACGGGTGCCCCTTCTGCCCAGTCGGCGTCAGCCCCTCCGAGACCGACTGGTCTGATCGTATCGACATCAACAGCGTCGGAGATTCCCAGAACTGGCGGCCCCCATGGGTTTGTAGAATCCAGCCGATATACCTTGGCGGCCTTGCGCTGCAGGACAACCGGTTGTCCGGCATCCATCTTGATGGTTGAAAAGACCACCGGGCTCCCAGAACTCAGCAAATCCTCGGTCGCAGTCTGCCCTGGTGTCCGTGAAGGATCTTTGTCATTGTTGGCGAGCACGACATAGCTGTAAGACGGAATCGTGATCGTGCCTGACGACGAGAGGTCGACTTCAATAGTGCTGCCACCACCCACTAACACAAGGTCATAATCTGACAAGACCAGATCGGTAGCATAGGGGTTGTATAGTTCGACCGCGTAGACTGATTCGTCGGACCGGTATTCAGGAGCGGTGCTGTCCGGCCACTTGAAACCAGGGCCGTCAAGTACGGGCTTGCGAACAACCTTTGCATACGCCTCGGTGATATACGGCTGCTTCTCGACGCCGACAACCTTGATCCCATTGAATTCGAAGTACGTGGGTATGTGGTTGTCAAACCCGTCGCTCTCCGGGTCATCAAAATCCGCGAAGTCGATCGCGTTGACCGCCAATTGCATGGCCGTACGCAGTTGTGCAGAGGAGGTGGAGTTGGCCGCCGTCGTGTGCTGAATCATGGCCAAAAAGTAGGCCGTCAGTTGCATCGCGCGACGGTAAGAGGCCTGGCCGTTGGGTTCCAGCACATCCCGCAGGCTGAACTGGGTCCGCAGACCGTCGGTGTTAAAGACGTGCTCCACAGTCCCGCCGCTGGCGGTGTAATCCATGACACCATAGGCCAGTGACAAGTTCGCGTTCACCGGGCTGATGATATTCTCGAAATGCCCCGTAAACGGCGCAGCAAGCGCGAACGCCTGCAGCTTGCGCTCATCCCGCTGCGGCCGGAGGGCGTCGTCGGAGCTCTCGGTGGTGATCAGGCGGCGGCGGTCGTAGGTGTCAAGCGCGGCGCTGTAATTCGGATCGGTCAGACCGGCATACGTCGGCTGGATCAGACTTTCCCAAATGGCCTCGTCGCCCTGGCCGAACATGACGGACTGACGGTGATCCTGGGCATTGTTCACCCATCCGCCCGGGTTATTGGGCCGCGCATATCCGGTGGTGATCGGTAGTAACTGCACAAGCGACGAGGCGAGATCAAAGTAGGTCTGGTTTCCATCCGGAGTCGGCAACGCGGGCGGGAGCATGAACCGCCGGCGCAGCCGGTTCTCGTCCGTCGGGCCGAGATCGATGTTCGCGATGGCCGTGCGGAGTGTATCCATACTACCCACGGCCGCGAGGTCTGTCGGATGAACAACCTGTGCCAGCAAGGTCGGGTGGGTCATGCGGCTTAGCCGGACCATGGCGTTATGGGGGATCACTCGAAGGCCCATGCTGAAAGAGCCGCCGAAAGAGTCGCTGAAACCCACGTTCACAAGCCTGATCGTGTCCCGGATCCCGTCGCCATCGGCGTCCTCGACGATCCCGCCAAAATCAGGATTGTCGATCAATCCGATATTGATGGTTCCGGGAGGCAGGATGTTCGCGGGAGGGGGAGGGGTGATCGCGTCACGGAACCAGGAAGCCGAGAAGAGGTCCCAGCAGCAGGGCACCTTGTACGGCTCGACACTGCTGAGCAGCAGGTCCCCGTTCCGCGGGGAATTGGCGTTCAGGAAACCGGGATAGTCGCCGTAGTCGGCACCGAGAAAATAGTCGTCGCCCGGAACGACCGGCAACCACCCACGGTTGTAGGCTTTATCGTCCGAACCAAGCAGTTCCGCCCGCAGCGCGACGAAGACGGGCTCCAGGATGCCCTGGCTGACGGCGTCCAGGTTCCGGGCGCTGGCACTGATCTGTACGGTCTGGCGTTCGAACCGGCCGACGATCAGAAGGGTCGAGCCGATGATGAAAAGCATCGCCAGAACGCCGACCACCATGACCATGACGGTCCCGCGCCTGCTACTAGCTTTATTTTGTCCAGTCGGGGCATACATCGGCCCAAATCCTCCGTTAAAACTCCATCGGAATATACGGGGGACCAAGTGACTAGACGAGGGTCGGCCGTAAAGCCGGCAGGGTTCAGGGTTCAGGGTTCGGGGTTCAGAGCTCAGAGTCCAGGGTTCAAGCGTCGGGGTTCTCGGACTCGGCGATCAGGGGCGGGTGTCGGGTGCCCCCACCCCCGCTGCGGCGGGGATGGGCCACCCAGCCACCCATCTGTGCCCGGCTAATAGCTAAGAGCTAAAAACTCCTATAAAACCCCCAATCTCACGAACTTCCGCTTGCCGCGCTGGAGGATATCGCCGCTTTTGACGGCCAGGGTGCCGGTGGCCTCTTCGACCACCTCGCCGTTGAGGCGGATGCCCTTTTCGTCGATCAGCCGGCGGGCTTCGCTATTGGTCGCGGCGAAACCGCAGGCAACGATGAGCTTGAGGGTCATGGCCCGGCCGTCCTGCATGACCGCTTCCGGCACCTGGATCGTCGGGGTGTCGGCCGGCACGACCAGATCGCCGGTCGAAGCCTTCTTCTGGTGAATCCGCTCCCACTCCTCCCGGGCCTGCTCGACGAGCTTGCGGTCGTGAAAGCCCGAGGCCACCCCCACTGCCAGCCGTTTCTTGGCCTCCATGGGGTGCGTCTTGCTCGCATTGGTCAGTTCGCGGATCTCGTTCTCGGGGATCGAGGTCAGCAAGGTCAGGTAGTTCACCATGCAGCCGTCGGGAACGCTCATCAGCTTGCCGAACATGTCGTGCGGCGGCTCGTGTATACCGACATAGTTGCCCAGCGACTTGCTCATCTTCTCGACGCCGTCAAGACCGACCAGAATGGGCATCACCATGACCACCTGGGCATGCTGGCCGGCGTTTCGCTGAAGATCGCGGCCGACGAGGTTGTTGAACGTCTGGTCGGTGCCCCCCAGTTCGACGTCCGATTGAACGCACACGCTGTCCCAGCCCTGCATCAGGGGGTAGAGCAGTTCGTGAACGCCGATGGGAATCTCAGCCTCGAAACGCTTGCGGAAGTCCTCCCGCTTGAGCATCTGGCCGACCGTCATCTGCCCGGCCAGCTTGAGCACATCGGCAAAGGTCATCCCCGCCAGCCATTCGCTGTTGGGCCGGACCTCCAGCTTGCCGGGAGAGGTGTCCAGCACCTTGCCGGCCTGCTCGAAATAGGTCTTGGCGTTGGCCTCAATGGCCTTGTCATCCAGGACCGGCCGGGTCTTGCTGCGCCCCGATGGGTCGCCGACCTTGGCCGTATAGTCGCCGATGATCAGCACCGCCTTGTGCCCTAAGTCCTGAAACTGACGCATCTTACGAAGAACCACGGTGTGCCCGAGGTGGATGTCCGGAGCCGTCGGGTCCAGTCCAAGCTTGATCCGCAGAGGCGTGTTCGTTTCCCGGGACCGCTGCAGCTTGTGACGCAGTTCGTCCAGGGTATCGATCCGCTCGACCCCGCGGGTCAGCACCTTCAGTTGTTCTTCAACACTTGCGAAGCTCATGCGGTTATTATCCCTGCCAACAACGACCGTTCAACAGCCCGCCCTCTGCACGGGCAGGCTGCGGGGACTGGGGATTGGGGGCTGGGGGCTAGCGGGAAACCGGTCCCGCTCCCCAGGCTCCAGCCCCAAGTCCCCAGCCCCGTCTCATACTATCAGATCGCTCCTTTGAACGATATTATGCCAGGCAGCGAGTTGTGGAGGTTGCCGGTGAGCACCGAAATCTATGCCCAGGCTGGAGCGATTCCCTATCGCTACGACCCCAACGGCCGGATCGAGATTCTCCTGATCCGCCGGATCGACAAAGACAAATGGGGGATCCCCAAGGGCCTGATCGATCCGGGCGTCACACCAAGGGAGACCGCCCGTGCTGAAGCCATCGAGGAGGCCGGCGTGGTGGGCACGCTCTCCGAGCAACCCGTCGGTTTCTTCTCGTTCAACAAGAGAAAATGGGACGCCATGGTCCACGTCAGCGTGTTCCTGCTGCGGGTGACCGGGGTTCAGGCCGAGTACCCGGAGCAGTATCGCCGCGAACGGGAATGGTTCCCCTTCAACGCTGCCGTCGAGAACGCCGGGCGAAAGGGCCTGCGCGAACTGCTGATGGATGTGCCGAAGCTGATCAAGGAACATCTGCCCGAGACGAAGGAATAGCCACCGGGACCTACTTCGCGGGCGAGGTCGCGGGCCACCTTTTCCGGGCGGCGGCGAACCAGTCTCGCAAGGCCTTTTCGGCGGGCTTGCCACGCGGGGTGTAGTTGTAGTCGTTTTTGCCGCCGGGCGTGTCGTTCCACTCCCACCACAAGACCCCGCCCAACTGCTCGGGCGTCAGGCGTTTGCCCGGCTCATCGGAGTACTTCCAGGTCTCCATGAACGCGAGGTAGCAGTTGAGTTGCTCTTCCAGTCCGGCAGGCGTGGCTTCCTGCTTGTAGTAGTAATTCCACGGTTCAATGGACGCGCCCTCCTGGCTGCACCATCCGGCTTCGGTGAACAGCAGCGGCTTGTTGACCGTGGCCTGCCACTTGAGCAACCCTTTCCTGAGCGGTCCCCAGGCCTTGATGAGGTCGTGGAGCGACGGGCGGGGTTCAGACGAAAGCTTGTAGTAGCTGGTCATCCCGACGAGGTCCAGTTCGTCCCAGAACTCGACCACCTTGTAGTGATCCCAATTGGCCGAGTAGGACAGTTTTCCGGAGAACTCTTTGCGAGCCTCGCGAATCACCTCGTGCCAGCGGTTGGTGAACTTCTCGGTGCTGACCAGTTCCGAGCCGACCATGAAGACCTCGACCTTGCCTTCCTCGGCGATGCGGGCGAAGTGCAGGATGAACTTGCGGTACTGCTCGAACCAGTCGTCCCAGTTCGGCGGGCTGATCACGCCGCGCCACTCGTTGCCCCGCGGGTCGGACAGCAGGATGATCGGCATGAGAATAATTCGCAGGCCGTTGTCGTGGGCGATTCTGAAGATTTCGAGCCACTGCTCCCTGCTTGGCGTGACGACCGGGTCGATCTTGAATGAATCGGAGCCGGCGTGCTCCTGATAGCCGGGATTGCTGATCATCACCGTGTCGGCGCCCAGATCGGCGATTTCGCGGCACATGACCTTGGCCTGCTCGACGGCCGTGGCCGAGTAGTGTATTTGCCATGACATGCCATGATATGGGCCGCTCGCCATACCCGAGGGGGTCCTCCGCGGAGCGAACGACTGGGCGACATCGCCGCCGCGATTGGCCGACCGGCCGCTCGGCTCGCGCCCGCCGTCTCCGCGGCCCGTGCACGTCCACCAGAACGCCGCCCCGATGACGCAGAGACCGCCTGCAACCTGCCAAACCACCTTCATCCGGTTCAGTCTCCCTCAGAGCAAATGCGAGAGGCTGGATCGGCAGGTCTCCGCCGCCTGCGGCAGCTCCGACCGTGCCCTACCTTTCTCACTCGCTCAGACATCGATTCACCAATCGTCGCCGGCCGGGAAAACGAATTCGACCCGCCCCAGTGTCCCCGGCCGATGCGCCACCCGCCTCCCGTCCACCCAGACCGTCAGGCCCCTTTCCGGCCCGGCGTCGGCGGAACTGTACACGATATCCAGCTCATGGCCGCGATACCGCAACCTCCGCAAGCTAAACCACTTCAGCGGGCCTGGGATCGGGTCTATCACCACCCGGTCGCTATTTGACGGCTGCAGGCCGACCGCGTGTCGGATGACCAGATCACAATAGGTGCTGTGGAAGTAGTCCGGACAGCCCGTAGGATCCGGCGTGCCGCTCTGGCCATCGTAGTACTCGGTGACCAACGGCCGGGTAAGGTCGCCATTTTCATACTGCAAGTGCGTGTAGCGGTCCAGCATGTGCCAGAAGTGCTCGGATTTGATATACGGCTGGTTGTACTCCCGCAGAGCCGTGGCCAGGACGTCCAGGATAACGCTGGTGGCGTGCGGCCAGGCCGGTCCGTTCCACATGCAGCCATGGGTCTTGCCACCTGCCGCCGGCCAAGTGGCCACATGCGGGGTGTAGGCCGGGCATTTCTGGGTGACCGTCGCCGGGGGGTAGGCCGTCCAGAACTCGGCCGGATCGACCAGGTACGCCAAGCTGGCCACGTACTCCGGTTCGTCGGGCACCAACCGGCTCATGAAAGGATAGAAACCCACGATCTCCCGAACCCGGGCGACCGCCCCGTCAGCCTCACGGACGGCATAGCAGAACCGGTCCGTGGGGTCCCACAGCTTCTCCAGGCACGCCGCCTGGATCTTGCCCGCCAGTTGCTCGAACTCGGCGGCCCGGGCTGAGTTGCCAAGAAACCGCCATGCCTCGGCCAGCGCGCTCGCGTTGCCGTACAGGTAGGCGGCGTAATCACCGCGTTCGAGCGGGGCATCGGGCTTGCTGTCGTCGTAGTTCTCGTTGAAGTAGAAGAACGACGGCTGGTACTCCATGCCGGTCGTCCCGTGCTTGCGCGGTGTGGGCAGAAAGTCACCGTCGCGGTCGAACTGACGAAGTGTGCCGCGCACGTCCTCAGACATCGGCTCGATCACCGACTGAAGCCACTGGCGGTCAGGGTGGACCTTGAACGCCTCCCAGGCGGCACTGACGATCCAGTTGTTGTAGTCGCCTCCTTTTTCGTTGATCCGTGCGGAAATGAAGAACCCGCTCGTGTCGTCCGGATTGAGGCAGTGGTTGCTGACCTGCCCGAATGCGTATTGCGGATCGCGCAGCCAGCGGGTCTCGGCGATGATGTGCGGCGAACTGAAGGAGATCAACCGCGGAAAGTGTGGCTGGTGCGTCCCCTCGAAGAAGTACGGATACGGCAGGTTGCCGGTGCAGGCCCGGCTCAGACAGTGCCGGGCGACAAACCAGCGATACCAGTAAAGCTTCGTTATGTACGGATCGTCGCACTCGAAGCGCGGACAGTTGTCATCGAACCATTTCTGATAGACGGCTCGCTGGTGCCCGAGCGGGTCCGATCGCACCGCCCATTCGCGAGCGGTTTTCACGGCCGTGGCGGCGTCTTCCTGGAAAGACATGACGATACGGAAACTGACCGACTGGCCGGGCCAGATGCCGACACATCGCCATAGCGACGGCCCGTTGCCCGCCAGCGTGAAACGAGGCGCGACCAGAACTGCATGCCCGCGAACCCCGCGGAAATCAGCCGCGCCGGTCAGGGTATTGTCCGAGCCGCGCTCGCGGGCGAAGCCGCTGGAGACCTGAAGAAGGCATTCGGCGGAGACCTTCGAGTCGTTCGTGACCGTCACCAGCTCCACCAGCGTATCGTCGTCGGTGATGAACTTGCGCTCGGTGACCGCGAAGCGGCCGAACCGCGAGTGAGTCACGAGGTGGCTCGGGAACCAATCGACTCGGTCCGTTGCCGAAACGAAGGGCTTGTCGTGTTTGAAGACGTTGTGATTTGAACTCGATATGGCCCAGTCAAGCGGCTGAAACATGATCGGGTCGGCGATCTTCGCGTAATGGATGTAGGAGAACTGCCCGCGGAAGCCGAGGCCCGGATCCAGCCGTTCGGTGAACAATCGTTTGCCGGTCGGCCCGAGCGTGCCGTGGCGGGCATCGGGGCGGTGCAGAAGATCATCGATGACAATGCGATCGGTTGCGAGCTGGACGCAACCACCGTGCAGCAAGCACAGTAGCAGGCACAAAGACATCGCACGGGTCATCTTGCCGCGACCTCAGCGCAAGACAGCGGGCCGACAGCCCGAGGACTACCGGCCCGTTGATGATACGAGCTTACTTCTCCAGGCCCAAGGCCCAGGCGATTCCGCCGAGCAGGTGCTTCTGGTAGGCCGGGTTGGTCCAGACGTCCTCGCGGTGGCCTAGCGAGGTGTAGAAGACCTTGCCCTTGCCTTCCGTCCGGGTCCAGGCGATCGGAACGACGCTGCCCGGCTTCATGCCCATCGCCTTGAGGTCGTCCTCGGAAGTCTTCTGCGTGTCCACGCTGACCAGCAACCGCGAACTCTCGGTGGAGAAGCTGTCGCCGAACAAGTAGTACTCGTCCTGCAGCTTCCACCCCTGCTCGAGCATCTTCGTGGCCGGGTGGTCGGTCACGTCGATCTTGAGCGTGGCGACCCTCTGGGCATGGTGTGTCTCGAAAGCCGCCCCGATCATCTTCACGTACTCCGGCCAGCCGGGGATGCCCTTGTCCTCGCCCCGGAACGAGTCGGTGGCCGAGTGAATGCCGATAAACGCCCCGCCGTCCCGGATCCACTTCATCAGCGGCTCACGACTGATCAGCGGATTCCCCGAGGTGTAGAACACGATGGCATCGTATTGCTTGTACTGGTCGCCGGTGAGATCGTTGTGATCCTGAGAGAAGAAGACGTCATATCCGGCCTTGGTTGCGATCTCCTTGAACACCTTCTCGGCGTGGGCCATCTCGCCGGTCAACGGCCGGTTGACCACCGAATGGCGAAACCCGAACGATTGCGAATAGAACAGGATCTTCTTGGCAGGGGCAGTGGGCTTGGCTTCCCCCGCGTGGGTCTCGGGCTTCTGAGCAACCTGACGCTGACCGATCTGCGTGCATCCACCTACGCACAGCACTGCACCAACCGTCAACAACCAATGGATCTTTCTCATGATCATTCCCTTTGCTCTCTGTTTGAGTCTCTCATCGCACACCAGGCGGGGGTCGGTCCCCGGTCCAAACGGCGTGACAGCCTACCACCAGAGGGGGGAGCGTTCAAATCGGCGCTCGGAGCAGGACAATGACGGTCTGTTGGCGAGCCGGTGGCTTGCTTGGACTGAGCCCGTCGAAGTCATGCCACCGGTCCGTTGGCGGGATGTTGCCTCTTCAGGGCGGGGGGCGCATTCAGCGCTGCTCGCAACTTGCCGTACCCCAGAGTCCGAGAGGCTCGTCAATCACGCGAGTCATTTCACTGATCGGCACTGAAGAGAACACATCGACCCGTTCGTGCGGCCTTGACATAAAGATCTCGCACACCTTGAAACCAGCCCCAGGTGTATTGAAAATCTCCCTCGTCTAATGCACAGTCATAATCCCGCTCGTCAATCGCGAAGTAACGGCGCCGGAAGTCAGCCTCGGTGATGGCTGGGAGGGCCGCCGCAATGTCTCGGACCTGTCCAGGGCTTTTCAGGCTGATGATCCAGTCGGTCTTGGAGTACAACGACTCCCCGGCAAGGACCACGTGATTCAGCGGATACTCCCCGCCGATCCAGGTCAAACGCCCGTCGGACAGGGCACGATGCATGGCATCCCAGGATTTGTCGCTCTCGGCGAGGTACTCGCGATGGCTGGCGAAGTACACCTCCTCGATGACCACCTGGAGATGGTTGAGCCGTGACTCGTCGTCCGGCAGGGATCGCAGTGTGGCTGCTTCCTCAGCAGACAGCGCGAAATGGACGCCAAGGCATGACATATGCCTACTCCTCTGTATCCTGTCCGCCGCAGTATCTGCCCTCAGGCGACATCCACCCACGTCCCCTTGCGGGCGCTCTCCAGGACGGCCTCGCAGACCTTCTGCGTGTCGAGGGCGTCGCGGAAAGTCGGGCCGACCGTCTGGCCCTTGGCGACGGCCTCCAGGAAGTCGGCCGCCTGATGCACAAAGCTGTGCTCGTAGCCAATCTGCAGGCCGGGCACCCACCACTTGTTCATGTAGGGCATGTCGCCGTCGGTAACGTGGATGCTCCGCCACCCGCGGACGAGCGAATCATCGCGATGGTCGAAGTAGCTCAGCCGATGCAGGTCGTGCAGGTCCCAGGCGATCGATGCCTTCTCACCGTTGATCTCGAAGGTGTACAGGGCCTTGTGGCCGCGGGCGTAGCGGGTGGACTCAAAGACCGCGAGTGAGCCGTTGGCGAACCGGGCCAGGAACGCACACGCATCGTCGATGCCCACGGCCTCGACTTTGCCGGTCTGGGTGTGCTTGCGTTCCTTGATGAACGTCTCGGTCATCGCGGTGACGCTCTTGATCGGTCCGTTCAGCCAGATGGCCGTGTCGATGCAGTGGGCGAGCAGGTCGCCGGTCACGCCCGAGCCGGCCGCCTTCACATCCAGCCGCCACAGCGCGTCGCCGCCCTGCGGCAGGTCGGCGGAGATGGTCCAGTCCTGCAGGAAGACCGCGCGATAATGGAAGATGCGGCCGAGCCGACCCTGGTCGATCAGGTTCTTGGCCAACGTCACGGCCGGTACCCGCCGGTAATTGAACGAAACAAGGTTGGGCACGCCGGCTTTCTCGACCGCCGCGACCATCTCCTGGCCCTCGGCCACGTTCAGCGCCAGGGGCTTCTCGCAAATAATCATCTTGCCGGCCTTGGCGGCGGCAATGGCGATCTCCTTGTGCATGTTGTTCGGCACGCAGATATCGACCAGCTCGATGTCCTTGCGGTCCAACAGCTTGCGCCAGTCGGTCTCGACCGACTCATAGCCCCAGGTATCCGCGAAAGTCTTAGCCTTGTCGGCGTTGACGTCGCAGATCGCCTTGAGCACCGGCCGCAACGGCGTCCGGAAGAAGTTGTAGACCTTGCGGTACGCGTTCGAATGCGTCCGGCCCATGAAACCGCAACCGATCAATCCGACGTTCAGTGGTTTGGACATGGTGTAAACACTCCTGAAACTCGCTGCAGACCCTTCTCAAATGCCGCCGATCAGCATCGGCGATGAGTCGAATCGTAATAGCGAGTACCGAAGGAGGCAAGGGCGACGAGCCTGACATCCAGACCGCAGAAGGCCCCATGCACGCGGCCGGTAACGGGGATCTCAAATCTGAAATCTCAAATCTCAAATAGCCGCACAGCCGCGGGCGAACCGCCTCCGGGTGCAGGGCGAACTGGCTGTGGCTGCAGGGCGAACTGCCATGACGGCAGGTCAAGGCCCCCTTACGACCGGCCAAGACGGTAACCCTTAGTCTGCATTCGGATCTCCAGAGATCTAAGGTGTATCGGTCGCCTTTGATTCTCTGCCAAGACCCGGCTGGCCGGTGATATGTCCCTCTATCCGCCGACGGTGATCGGCCTCCAGCTTCTGCCAGAATTCGTTTGACCGACGTTGATGCTGGTGCTGCTGACGCGTCGGCTCGTTGAGATGCCGCTGGCCGGTGATGGGCGAGTTCTGCAGGCTGTCGGCCCAGCCGCGGAGCTGGCGCGAGATCGATTCGGCCAGGGATTTCAAATCTGAGATTTCAGATTTCAAATGGCTGAAATGCGGAAGCCGATCGGTCAACAGCAGCATCGATCTCACCTCGCCGGCCGAGCCCCGCGCGATATACAGGAAGGTCAGCAATTCCTGCGTTGTCCCCCGCTCGAAGCCCTCGGCGATGTTGTTACCTACCGAAATGGCCGCCCGCTGTAGCTGGTTCCGCAAGTCGCCTTTGTTCGCGAAAGCCCGGTCTTCAGTCAGGGCGAAGACCCGCACAGCCAGTTCCATCGCCGCCTGCCAAACGGGCAGGTCTTCGAAACGTTGGTAGGTCATTGCTGGCTCCTTTCGCAGACTGTAAACCGGGACGCCCCAGAGCACTGAGAATCCCAAACACCACGTCGCAAGCACGAATTCGCGATTGACAAATTTGAGATCTCAAATCTCAGATCTCAAATCCCATGTCCCGAGTCTCAGACCTTCGACATTCAAAACTCAGATTTCAAATCCCGCGTTCTGAGTCTCCGATCCTGGATTCCAACTCTCAAATCTCAGATCTCAGATCGGCTCTTCCCTGCGGCACTCCGGCGTCTGATCGTTCTCGCAGCCCTCCTCTATCCGTTCACCCCGCCCATGCGCACTGATCGCCGCCAGGAGGTTGTCTCAGTATTCAGAGCCCTCCCCGTTGCAGCGGCAATGGTGCTCCGTCATGGTAGTGAAGCTGTGAGGCCCCCATCCTTCCTGCTCATAAACCGGGCAGGTGAAATGCTCGAACACGGTTTCCAGATGATGCCTCGACATCCGATGACAGCACAGGCCATAGTCCGCGTTGAATGGAGCGAAGAAAGAACAGCCGCCACATTGCTCGCCCCCTTTCCTCAGCTCTCTCTTTCAACTCCGGCTCATCGGGCCAACCATTCTGATACATCTCCTCCGCCGCCGGATTTGAGAAGCCGCGGGTAACGATCGCATTCTTACCTACGGGCGAGCTTCTACGTGACCGCAACAGCCAATGCCAGGGGATCATAAACCTACCCATTCCACCCATGCGCATCCCGGACTGCTACCATCGCCGCCAGGATGGAGTTCCAGGTGTCGGGCTTCATCATGGTGGCGTTGGGGAACATGCAGCCGTCCCAGCAGATGTGCTTGAACTTGCGGGTGGGCTGCCCGTTGTCATCCTTGAGCCAGCAGCCGGCCTCGCGGACGATGTCGAGCTTGCCGTTCGGGTCGTTGGGCAGGCAGTGACGGCCGGTCTTGTCGTGCGAGCCGGAGCCTTTGACCGTCGCATCGTTCTGGGCGACGTGGAAGTCGATGGTCCACGGGCGCAGAGCGGAGGTGAGCTTCTTATATGCCTGCGCGAACGTGGCCGTGTCGTTCCAGGAGAAGCTCTCTGGCAGAATGCGATCCTCGGGGGCATTGGTGCCCAAAAGGTAGTGCAGGGTGTGGGCCATGTCCGCCTGGAAACCGAGTGTTTGCGGACGATTCACGCCCTCCAGGACGGCCAGCATGGCCTTCCAACTGTGCATGCCTGCCCAGCAGACCTCGCCTTCGGCGGCCAGGCGCTCGCCGTGGTCTTCAGCCACCTTGCTGGCCTCCTTGAAGGTCTCGATGATCTTCTTGGTGCTGCCGGCCGGGTCGTCGTACCAGGCATCCGGCCCGCAGGCCGAGTCGATGCGGACGACGCCGTACGGCCGTACGCCCATCTCGCGCCAGAACCTGGCGATCCGGCAGCCCTTTCGCACCTGCTCGCAGAACTTCTTGCGTTCGCCGGCGTCGCCCATGGCCGCCCCGCCGCCCGTCGGACCCCAGACCGGTGCGACCACCGAACCGATGACCAGCCCTCGCGACGTCACCTTCTCGGCGATCCGCTTGAGGTCGTCGTCGGACGAGTCGATGTCCACATGCGGGGCGAACAGGAAGATGTCCACGCCGTCGAACTTGACGCCGTCCACCTTGGCAGCGGCCGTCAGATCCAGCATGGTATCCAGTTCAATCGCCGGCTCCTCGGCCCCGGGGCCTTTGCCGACGACGCCCGGCCAGGCGGCGTTGTGGAGCTTGGGGTACTGATTCTGGCTGGTGCTCACAGGTATTCCTCCCTACTCATAATGACCAATGTCCAAGCTTGAATGACCAATCGATGACCAAACCCGAACGACGAAGCGGCCCATCGCGACTGCTTCTCGTGCTGGGCTAAGCCTGTCCGACTGCTTGTCGTCGACCTTTCCTGCTTCGGTGGATCGCACCGAAAATCAGGGTAAGCTCCCTGGCCTCAAGCCAATGGACCCGGGCTTCATCCTTCAACGCCGGAACTGCGGCCGCGATCATCCGCAACCAGTACTTGCTCTCTTTGGACTCTCGCTTACAGACGCTGATCCGGTATCGAAACTCCTTCGCCGAACCAGCCTCATCGGCCTCACAGTAGTTCGAGCCCACACTTGTCCCTGCTCTGACCAACTGCCCAATCAGAGGCTCGGTAATCGGATTAACCGGCACCTTCTTGACGAACTGAATGATCGCCTCGCCAAACCTCGCCGTACGTTCCTCCAGATCATATGTTCTTTCTGAGCCCACCTTTCGTCGGTCCGTGTTTCGGAGGTGTTCGCTCATCAGCATCTCGCTGTTCGGCAGCCTCGTCATTTGAACTTCGTCATTCGGGCTTCGTCATTCATTGGTCATTGGGTTCTGGTCATTGGTCATTGTTTTTTGTGGTCGCCGATCTTCGGCAGATTCGCATGCACATCCGGCCCGAAGTATCTCAGCCCCACCAGCGGCTCGGTGCCTGTGTTCTCGATCTCCACGCCACGGGTGGCCGCCTCGTAGGTGATGAAGACCTCGTCATCGGTCTCCTCGCCGAAGCGGATCATCGCCGGCGTCTGGAGTTTCATCTTCCCGATCCGCCCGCTGCCCTGGACAGTGATCCAACCGCTGGCCCCGGGGTCCTTGAGCGTACACTTGGCCCCGGGCTGGACGGTCAGTTCCTTGGCACTGACCACCTGCTGGCCGTCGATCGTGCCGTAGACGATCCATTTGTCGGTGTAGCCCGGACCGCTGGCGGCCTTGTCCACGATCGGGATCAACTGGTTGTGCTCCATGAAGTGCGTATCGACGTTCTTCTCCCAGTCGAGCTGCTCGACAATGTAGTCCAGGTCCTGGTGCTTGTCCTTGGGCACATCCTTGACCAGCAGGTCCCAGGGCACGAACCGCCCTTCGACGATGTTCTGGAACATGCCGAACACGTCCGAACCCCACTGTGGCTCGTAGGTGCACAGCGAACCGGGGGCGTGCAGCACGCCGGCCGGAATCAGCCAGCCCGAACCGCGCATCAGCCGGTACGCCCGCGTCAGGTACAGGATGCCGTTGTCGCCCTTGTTCCAATTCTCCAGACAGCGGCGGATGTCCGCCTTGGTCGTGCCTGGCTCAAGCCCCATGAACGTGTACGGGAAGTGGTTGTCGCAGTTGTTCATCTGCGGCGAGAAGTAGTATGCCTCGGGCTTACCCTCCTGGCCGGTGAGCTTGGCGTGCTTGTGCTGCTGGTGCATGTGATGCGGGATCGGCCCCAGGTTGTCGAAGAACTTCGAGTACACCGGCCAGCGCTTGTACTTGTCCCACATGGCCTTGCCGATCATCCGAACGCCGGCCTCGGCCACTGCCTCTTTCATCAGGAAGCGCTTGCCCTCAAAGGAGATATAGCTCAAACCCTCGTCGGGCAGCCGGTTCTCGTTCATGGCCTCGGTGGTGCTGGCGAACCACCGCTCGTCGATGCCGCCGCGGTCGGCCCCCAGGGCGTAGTAGTCGTCCGGGTGCAGTTTGATCCGCCGTCCGGGGTGCAGGAAGCTCCGCGGGACCCACGTCGGGGTCAGCCGCAACACGCCCTGACCGGCATCCAATGCGCTGGTTAAGATCTGACCGATGTTCTTGCTGACAATGGTGCTTTGGTTCGCCATGATCGTGATCTCTCCAGATGAACGGTAACATCGCGAGCGACCGGCCGCGACAACGGCGATAAACTACCCGACCGCCCTTGGTGAAGCAAGACGGGCCTATGCCACAGAGAGCTACGTCTTCCAGCCAGTCACTGTCGCGGCGGCGGAGAATTGAGCAGGTTGTCAAGCCTGGCGCGAGGCATGGTGAGTTCCGGTTTGAGTCTCAGGGCCTCCTGATAATGGGCAATTGCTTCGGGCTTTTGTCCAGTTTTTTCCAGGACATACCCGAAATTAGCATGGCCCTCGGCAAAATCCGGGTAGGCCCGGAGAGCCGCCACATAATGGGGCAGGGCCTTCTCAAAGAGGCCCCGGCCGGCGAGGGCATTCGCCAGATTGTTGTGAGCCTGAAAGGATCTCGCATCGAGGCTTAAGGCCTTCTCGTAGTATTCGATCGCCTCGTCGGTCTTTCCTTGCGCGGCAAGGGCGTTGGCCAGGTTGTTGCAGACAAGGGCCGAATCCGGCCTCAGCTGAAGTGCTTCACGGTAGTAAATCGCCGCCTCGAAATACCGCGTCTGCTGAGCCAGTGCGGTCGCCAGGTTGGTCAGAGCCTCCGGGAATGCAGGCTTGAGTTCGAGTGCCCTGTTGAAAAACCTGATTGCCTCATCTGACCGGCCCGCATTGAGGCACACCTCGCCCATACCATGCTGCGCTATGGCGCTGTTAGGCCGCTTAGCGAGCATATCGGTCCACAGGAGGGCGGCACTGTGGTAGTCCCGGTTTCGCTTGATCGTTGCTTGGCCGAGCAGCGCGGTCGCCACCGCAACGAGGGCGCCCAGGCAGACAGGGACCGTGGACCGCGGTAACGCCAGACGTTTCGCCAGCCACGCTGCCCCCAGGTAGACGCCCGTCACCGTGAGCACAACCACCGCTACCGAGGACAAATACATCCTTCGCTCAGCCGCAACCTCCGTGATGATTGGGAGAATGCTGGACGTTGGCGCAAGGATGATGAAGAACCATATGCCAGCAAAACCCATCGAAGGTCGAAACCTGCACGCCCAGGCCGTCGCGGCCAGCAGTGCAAGCACCGCCACGGCATGCGGCCAGACCCTCGTCGCCTCGTGGGCGATCGGCCAGGAGTCATAAGTGATCAGCAGCGGTGTCGGCCAGAAACACAAACGCAGGTAATGGAGGATGATACCCGTCTGTGTCCACATGTACTCCCGCCAGGTGACTCCCAGCGCGAATCCCACCGTCTCGGTCCGATGCGCGCCGACGACCAGTGCGGCCAGGACGACCCATGTCGCGGCAAGCCCTGCGTACAGTCCCAGGCTCCTGCGCAACGCTTCCCGCCACGTACCGGAGACAAAAACACGGTCGTACAGAAGGACCATGAACGGCGCCGAAACCATCACTTCCTTGCTGATCATCCCCAGCGCGCACGAGACGACGGCCCCCGCATTCCACGCGCGGCGGTGCACCGCGGACCACCCCCGGATCGCGCAATACAGCGTGAGCAGGTAGGACAGTGCCATCAGCGATTCGGTGCGCTGGACGATATAAGTCACCGCGTCGGTTTGCAGCGGATGGACGGCCCAGAGGAGTGCGGTCGCCCCGGCCAAATAAGGCGCCGAGTGCGAAAACCGCATGCCCAAGCGAGGGCTGAGGAGTGTCCGGCGGACAATTCCGAATAGCAGCAGCGTACAGAGCAGGTGCACCGCAATGTTGAAGACGTGGTAACCTTTCGGATCCAGGCCGCCCAGCGCGTAGTTCACGGCGAGTGAAAACGCCACCGCAGGACGGCCGGCGACCGGCGTCTCGCGCGGCGCCGACATCGATTGCGAAAGCGGCCAAACCTGCCGCACGTGAGGATTGTCGCGAATGGCCGAGAAATCGTCGAAAACGAAAACACCCTTGAGGCCGTTCGCCTGTGATGCCGCAACGGCCGCTACGATGATGAGGCTCAGAATGACCTCGCGAATCCCCGTTTTCGAGACAAGCGCAGCACTCGGTGTCGTGCGGTCGGCTATGACGTCTGAGGACTTCGATTGGGTCTTCCTGTTTCGACTCGACATGGATTCCTTCGCTCCGTTGGGCGCTCGAGTTTGTCTCGCCGCACAGGGACAAAACCTTCCAGACAGTTGTCGGATCGCCTCCTTTGTGAACTCAATCTACTCATGTCCTGATAGAGCGGCAATCCCTCGTCGCTCTGAAGACAACCCGCTGCGCCGCCCTGTAAAGGATTCTTCTCGTGGCTCGAGCATTTGTATCCATGTACACGTGCACTCCAGGCTGTCAGCCGAATTCTCGGTCTCGAATCCTGCGGTCGCAGCTCTGCCGTATGTACCTCGCCACTTCGATTACGGGAGCAACCCAGATGCGTTCTCGTTTCGCAGCGACATACGCCACCAACTCCTCCAGTACTGCGATACTCACCGGCAGATGCCCCTCTTCGACGCCGTGGAAGATGAGGATGGCCCATCGACCCATCGAAACCGCTTGTTCGACGCGGCGAATGAGATCCTCAATCGGCAGATTGTCGGCCCGCAGGCTGAGCAGCAGGTGCGGGTCGCAATAGCGCGGATCGTTGAAAGGTTTGGAGATCTCGCCGCCGGCCGCCGCTGCGAGGAAGTGCTCGGCGATGAAGGGGACAACGCTGCGGCACTGCCGGCCCCGGCCGACCCAGGTCTGGTAACACGGGTAGGCGAAGGTCCACTCCCGCCGCCCGAAGGCGTTCTCCAGCCGGTGGTGAGCGGCCAGCACGTCGGCCGCGTACTGCTCCAGGGTGAGGTTCTCGTAGCAGTTCGGTCCCGGCCGCTCGGCCAGCGCCGCCGGGATCGGGTGGCTCAGGGTGTGGTTGCCGATTTCGTGGCCCGCCTCCAGGACCGGTTTCCACTCGGCGGCCCGAGCCAGCCACTGGTCGTCCGACCCGGCCGGGCAAACGTAAAACGTGCCCCGCAACCCGTGCCGCTCCAGCAACGGCGCGGCCCGCTGAATGTGCGAATCCAAGCCGTCGTCAAAACGCAGGCTCACCGCCCCCTGCTGCCCGCTCGGCCATTGGAATGATTCGCTGCTCACACTCGCCTCACCGCGGCAGTTCCCAACTCTTCATTCTCAATTCGCCATTTCTCGCACGCTGTCCCGCAAGGCCGCGACCACGCGTTCTACTGCCCCCGGCGCCGGATCGCTCAGCACCGGCAGGAACACCAGGTCGCGATGAAGCTTCTCGGCCACAGGGAAATCACCCTCGTGAGGTCGCCGCCAGGTACCTTCGCACAGCGGGCCACGCCCGCGGGTGAAGATGTCAAAACCCTGCGCGAACAGCGGCAACCGGTGCAGCAACTGGTAGGTGCTCCCGGTGGCTGGGATGCCGCGGGCCTTCAGCTTGTCGATCAGCTCGCCGGCGGGCCGGCCGCCGAGTTCCTCCGGCTTGTAGTGGATTGGGAAAGAGTAGTACCCGCCGCGCACGGAGCCTTCGGACGTCGGCACGGGGGCCACGCCCGGCATGTCCTTCAACGCCGCCTCGACCGTCTCGACATATTGCCGCCGGCGCTCGTTCAACTCAGCCAGCTTGCGCAACTGCACCAGGGCGATGCCGATGCCCAGCGGATGAGCTCGCGTTTTCATGCCCAGGCCGAGCGGCTGATGCTGCTGGTAACCGGCGGTCTGCAAGTCCATACCCGCCATGCGGTTGACCTGCCCCAGCAGGCACGCTCGGTCGAAAACCTCGACATCGTTCGTCGCCAGCACGCCGCCCTCGCCGCCGCTGACCGGCTTGGTGCCCTGCAGGCTCCAGCAGCCGACCTGCCCGATCGATCCGACCGGTCGTCCCTTGTACATGGCTCCGTGGGCGTGCGAACAGTCCTCGAGCACCGGCACGCCCGTCTCGCGGCTGATGGCCATGATCGCGTCCATGTCCGCCACCCAGCCCCACAGATGAACAACCACGATGGCCCGCGTGCGCGGCGTGATCCGGCGGCGAAGGTCCGCAGGATCGAGCTGCATGGTCGCCGGATCCGAGTCGCAGAACACCGGCCGGGCGCCCAAAAACAGCGCCGGGCTGATCGAGCAGATCCACGTGTACGTCGGGCAGATCACCTCGTCGCCCGGTCCCACGCCCAGTCCAAACAACGCACTGTAAATCGCCAGCGTGCCGTTGCAGGTGGTCAGGCAATACTGCAAGCCGGTCATCTCGCGCCAGGCCTGCTCGAACTCTCGCACTACCGGCGTCCCGCCCGACAGCTCGTTGCGCAGCACCATCTCATAGGCCTGGCGAGCCTCTTCCTCGCCCACCTGGCGCCAGCGATCCAAGTCCCCGCCGGCGTCGGTTTGACCGGTCTGAACGAAGATCGGAACGTCGCTCTTTGTGTCATCCTGGGCGCACATGTCTGACCCTCCCCTCTCCCCTCGTCCTACGCTGGGCCGAGATTCCCATCTCGGCCCCACAAACCGCGGGATTCCGATCCCGCCAGGGCGCGAAAGGATTCGCCTCGCAAACAGGTGCGAGAAAGGATTCTCGCACCAGCGGTCTGAACGAAAACCGGAACATTTTCCTTCTTGTTACTCTGCGAGCTCATATCAGCCCTCGCCCCGCGTCCCTCGTCCCCCGCCCCTCACCAGGCTATTGCCGTTTCGCAAACGCCTCAACCGCCTGCCCCACCGACAGCAGGCTGACATCGCCCAGTCCCATCGCTCGACCATCAACCAGCCGCGCGATCATCGCATTGACGATCACCCGCATCGCGCCGAGACGCCGCGCGGACGGCCCCAGGGCTTTCTCAACCTCGCACAACGCCGTCAGCGAATGATCCGCATCAGACGCCCCGGCGGTATACAGTTCGTCGAGCAGAACCGCCTCGGCTCGCTCAATCGCGCTGCGGGCCCATCGCCGCAACGACGGCTCATCCGGCAGAACGCGATACAGCACGGCCAATCCGCGCAGGTTGATCGCATGGTACACCGTCCGACAGTTGTGGCGATCGAGCCAGCGCCCCGCCGGCAGTTGCCCCGGCAGAATGCCGAGCACCGCCTTCTGAATGGCCGGGGCACGGGACTCCTCCTCCTCCGTGACTTCGACGTGCCGGGCCAGGGCCCAGACCGAAAACGCGTTGTAGTTCCAGTTCGGCACAACCGGCCGCCCGGCCGCCCAGCGGCAGGCCCGGTCGGCGGACTCGCGGTACGCCGCCGTCTTGAAGTACTCGAAAGCCGCCAGCATGGTTACCGCGCACACGCCGTTGTCGAACTGCAGGCCGCCGTCGCCGAAGTCATCGATCACCCAGCCGTCCTGGAAGGCCTCGGGGTGCTGGTAGTAGAGCGACTCCAGCGGCGGCGAGAAGTGCTGATGCCAGCCGCGCATGTCGGGGAACGGGAACAGACCGTTCGGCTTCTGGACCGAGAGCAGGTAGTCGAGTCCCTCCTTCATCCGTTTGCCGATTGCCGCGTCATCACCGTAGCCCTGCCGCATCGCAGCGATCCCGCCGATGATGACGTAAGCCGTCTGACGCAGTAACGTGTGGCGCACCTCAGGATGATCGGCCGGAAGCCCCCATCGCCCCTTTCCGCCATATTTCTTCTCCACCGCTGCCCACCCGGCGGCCCACAATCGCCGTAACCGTTCAGGCGAGACGGCAACGTCAGGCTTGGGCGAACCCGCAAAACGCGGAGCCGTTTCGGGAACCGCCACCCACTCGCCCAGGGCCTCATGCATCCGGGCGACGGCCGATTCAACAGCCTTGGCGTCCTGTTTCAGCATCGCCTCCGCCAGGCCGCGCCGAGCCGCATCGACCCGCTCGCGGACCTCTGGAGACTCGGGCTCACCTGCTGCCGGGCGAGTTGTTGTCATGAACCCTCTCCGCACCCATAGACCGCGACGAATGCTGTTTCGGACCCCCCTTTTTTCGCGGGACCTTGACCGACCCCCGTCAGTCGGTCAAGGGCGAGCCTTGGCCCAAACCGGCCGCAGGTGATGATACTGCCTCGTCCCAAATGCACAACCGCCAGGTGATGAATTGAAGAAACCCTGGAGAAGAAAAAACCGACGCCGTTCGGCTCATCGCCGACGTCAGTACTTGTAGAAATCCATGATGTTGAAATAGTTCTCAACGAACCAGCCGGGGCCCACGAACGACCGCGTGTCCATGTACTTGGCTTCCGCATGGAAGTCGAGAAACAGCACATTATGCACGGAGAACCGGCCATGCCAGCCCATCCCCTGCTGCCTGTAAAGAAGATCCATGAACATAGGGGCGTCTTCCACAAGCACAATCGAGGATGGAGAAGGACGTCGCCGGCCGGGGGACTTGTAGCGGTTCCACGGGTTCGTGTAGTAGCTGTTGCCGCAGAGATAGTGAATCGGGAAGTCGCCCACCGGGTTCTCGATCAACGGGATGCCGACGTCGCTGGGACACTCAAACAGCGGTGTCGGCTGGTCCAGTCCCGTTCCCCGATAGAGGTATCGGGTCAGCGGCCGACCGAGAACCTCCGGCTTCGGCGGAATGTTCTCAACGTCGTGGATCCAGGCAGCCCGCTTTCCGCCCCAATGGCAGTTCGACCAGGGAAACGGCCTTCTGCCTGGACCGGGTTCGCGCACGGTCCCGAGCACGCTGTCAATGTACCACAGCTTGTCCGGCGGCCCGACCGGCAGCCACCCGTGGTGATCGCCCTGATAGAGCTTCATGGCCGAGCCGATGCTCATGAGATTGGACAGGCACAGTACCGACTTGGCACTCCGTCGGGCTCCCTGAAGCGCGGGCAACAGAATGGCCACCAGTAGCGCGATGATCGCCACCACCACGAGCATCTCGATCAGCGTGAAGCCTCGATGGCCTGGATGGCTCCGCATGACCCACTCCGCCGAAGGGCCGGGTATGTGAAATGAGACTCCCAGCGAACGCCTACAGTATAGTACTTGTCAGGCCCTGATGGCAAGCGCTTTCCAGACCGGGACTTGTGCAGCACGAAGGTCAATGTACACTACGAGATATTGTTTCAGATGCGCGTCGGGAAACCCCCACGCACGGATACGCCCATCTCCCCGGGAAGATAGAGGAGACCCGCGAACATGCGAACCTCGCACCTGATTCTGGCGGCCGTCACTGCCTGCACTTTGTCTTCCGCAACCACCCTGGGCGCGAACGACGGTGTCAAAGACTACGCCTGGTTCCTCAACCGGCTGATCGATCTCGATCATCTCGTCGTTCCGGAAAACGGGCAGGCCTGCAAGCAGTTCTCCAGCTATGACCGGGCGTCCAGGTACGACGAGGCCACCGGCCAGTATGTCAACTGGGATGCCAACGGCGACAGCGGCCAGTACGTTCGCACTGACCCGGCCACCGGCGAGGGCGTCATGGCCGAGATGGAGGGCCCGGGCTGCATCTGGCGAATCTGGTCGGCCAATCCGCAAGGCCGGATCCGCTTCTACCTGGACGGCGCGGAAAAACCGCAGCTTGAGTATGAGTTCGCCGCTCTATTCACCGGCAAGATCACCGGCTTCCCCAAGCCGCTCGTGTGGCAGCGGCGCACGGATCTGGGTGGCGACAACCCCGCTTCGAATTGCTACGTCCCCATCCCCTACGCCAAAAGCTGTAAGGTAACGGCCGACACGCCCGTGCGGCAGTACTACCACATCGGGTATACCACTTTTCCGAAGGACTGGAGGATCAAGACCTTCGGCCTCGAGCACACTCCGGCCGAGGAGGCCGCAATCCAACGGGTGTGCAAGGCCCTGGCCGAATGCGGCACTGATCCGCAGCCGGCCCAGGACGTTCTCACCATCGAAAAAAACACGACGCTCGTTCCCGGCCAGTCCATTCCGGTCGCGGACCTGAAAGGTCCCGGGACCGTCCGCCAGTTCCTGGCCAAGCTGACCCCTTCCACAGGCTCAGGGCAGGCCTCCGACGAGCGCTGGGCCCGCCGCAAGGTGCTGCTGCAAATCTTCTTTGACGGTGACACAACGCCGGCGGTGGACGCCCCGATCGGCGACTTCTTCGGCGATGCTTGGGACGAGACCCCATACAAGAGCCTGCCGCTGGGCATCACCGAGGACCTGAACTACTGCTATTGGCGAATGCCCTTCGCAAAGTCGGCGCGTGTGATGGTCACCAACCAAGGCCGCAAACCGGCCCAGCTCCGCACCCGAATCGCCTACCAGCAGGGCAAGCCACCGGCCGGGGCCGCCCGTTTCCACGCCAAGTGGCGTCGCGACCCGGTCAGCAAGGACTTCGACTACCCCTTCCTGGAATGTACCGGCCGAGGACGATTCGTCGGTGCGGCTCTGTTCATCGACAACATCGCCGGCGGCTGGTGGGGCGAAGGAGATGAAAAGGTCTGGGTGGACGGCGAAAAGTTCCCCTCAACCTTCGGGACCGGCAGTGAGGACTACTTCGGCGACGCTTGGGGCATCCGCCATTTCGCCAATGCCTTCCACGGCTGCCCCACCCGGGGCGAGTTCAACGACAGCCGACGGCAGTCCTGCTATCGCTGGCACATCGCCGACAACATACCGTTCGAGAAGTCGTTCAGGATGACGATCGAGAACTACGCTGCCATCCAGAAGCACCCGATCCCGAACGATTACAGCTCGATGACCTACTGGTACCAGGCTCCGGGCCCCGACTTCTTCGCTCCGGCGCCCGTCGAGTCGCGCATCCCTCAAGGGCCGCGGCACCCCAACGGCATCGACGCCGAGACCATGATCCCAACGGACAAGCCGCCGGCCGGCGCCGAGATCGTCACCGACGACGAGCTGCCCGAACAGATGTGTTTTGGCAAGGGGGTGAAGATCAGCGGTCCGTCCGGGACCACCGTCCCGATCACCCTGACCGCCCCGGATGACGGTCGGTTCTCGATCGAAGCTCGGACGGCCAGGGGCGTAAAGGCCTCTGACTTCGAAATCCTCCAGAACGGCAACCCGATCGGCGAATCGGTGCATCTGGCCAAGGGGCCTCATACGCTCGCTATTCGCCTGACCGGTAAGCCGGTGGAAGGCAATCAGTGCTCGGTCATCGTCGATTTCTTTGTTGTGGAACCCTACCGCAATTTCGTTCGCAACTGGTACGTGGTCGGCCCGTTCGAGAACAGCGGAAAGGTCGGCTTCGACCGGGTCTATCCGCCGGAAACCGCGGCATTCAAGGCGGACGAGACCTTCGGCGGCAAGGGCGGCCGGGTGGCGTGGCAGAAGATCCGCGTCCCCAACGGCCTGCTCCTTTCCGAGGGCAACTACCTCAAGATCAATGAAGACATCGTCCTCTACGCCTACACCGAGGTCATGTCGCCCGACGACCGCCAGACCACGGCCTACCTCGGCAGCGACGACGGGGCCAAGGTCTGGGTCAACGGCAAGCTGGTACACGCGAACAGCGTCGACCGGGCCCTTCAGCCCGATCAGGACCACTTCGACATCCTCCTCCTGAGCGGTCGTAACACAGTCCTGATCAAACTGACACAGGGCAGCGGGCCGTGGGGCTTGACCTTCAGGATCGATGACCCCGAAGACCGGTTGCAGTACCAGATGCCTTAAGTTCGCCAATCCCAGATATCTCTCTGCAAGCTCACGAGGCCTGAGCAAGGCCCACGGCGCCGACGCCAGGCAGGTGCAGGGCGAGGAATTCCACATGGACGCCGTGGAGATTCAACCACAAGGCGTTGGCACGGACGAGGCCCCCGGAAAGTGGCACCCATTTCGGGGATCGATACCGAGCGGCACATCGTCATGCGCTCAACGGCGGTTGAAGCAGGGCTTCTCTATCTCGACGGCATCGTGTATAATGAAATGACCGGCCGGAACGCGGATGTCCGGTCAAGGGTACTGCCACAATTGGTCCGAGAAAGGCAACTCGTTGCGTGGTCATCCCCTGGAGGGGGCATGCCGGGGTTCGCCAGGAAACAAGACAGGGTATGACTACGAAACACAGGCGGTGTTGTTTGTACTCGCTGCTGGCTGCGGTCCTATCGGCTGCGGCTTCGGCCATGGCCGTCGAGCCTCTCGGCGACTTGACGGGCCCCTGGCAACTGTTCGTCGACGACTATGCCATCGAGCAGAAATCGGACCTCGTCCGGATGTATCATCCTTTCCAGAAGCACGCCGGCAATCCGGTCATCGTCGGCGACAGGCCCTGGGAAGGACCGATTATCTACGTCTACGGAACGGTTCTGCCCAACCCAACCCATACCGGTTATCGCATCTGGTATCATGCGCTCCCCCCTGATGGCGGTTATCGCCTGCTCTACGCGACGAGCAACGACGGCATCACCTGGACCAAGCCGAACCTGGACATCGTTTCGTTCAACGG
The DNA here is from genome assembly GCA_030372985.1 of Phycisphaerae bacterium. Taxonomy (GTDB): domain Bacteria; phylum Planctomycetota; class Phycisphaerae; order UBA1845; family PWPN01; genus JAUCQB01. The sequence continues at coordinate 11,769 of JAUCQB010000160.1, read as the reverse complement.
CTCGACAAACAACAACATCTTCATCCAGCGCAACAACAGGGAGCATATTCCTTCCATCATCCACACTCCGTGGGAGACAGAGCCTCAGCGCCACTACAAGCTGATCAACTACAACGGCCCGCTCGGCGGGTTCCTGGGCGCGTACTCCGCCGACGGAATGCATTTCACGGACGAGCCCACCAACCCTCTGATCACCGGCACCGGAGACGTCGGCAACTTCGTCTGGGATTTCCACACCTCACGATACCTCGGGTACGTCAAACTCAATGCGTACGTGGCCGGCCTGAGACGCCGCTGCGTGGCCCTGACCGCCACCGATGACTGGCCTTCCTGGCCCGCCCCCCAAATCATCCTGAAGCCCGACGAGTTCGACGACCGCTGGGCCATCGGAACCCAAAAAACCGATTTCTACGGACTGTGCGCCTTCCCTTACGAATCGATGTACATCGGCTTCCTTTGGGTCCTCCGTGTCACCGGCTATGTAAGTACCTGCCAGGACGGACCGATCTTCGTCGAGTTGGTCACCAGCCGCGACGGCGTCCACTGGGACCGCGAGGAAGGCGATCGCCCGCCCATTCTGCCGAACGGCCCGCTCGCCTGGGATGCAGGAATGGTCTTCACCACGCAACAGCCGCTGGTGGAGAACGGTCAGCTCAAGCTCTACTACGGCGGAATCGACGGCTCCCATTGTGGAAGCAACTGGGTCGGCGGCATCGGTCTGGCGACGATGCGCAAGGACGGGTTCGCATCGCTGGACGCCGGCTCAACCAGCGGGACTCTGATCACCCGGAGACTGCTCAACGCCGCCGGCACCCTCCGCGTCAATTATTCCGCTGCGGCCGGCGGGAGCCTGCGGGTTGAGGTTCAGGATGAAAACGGCAACCCGGTCCCGGGCCACTCGCTGGCAGAGTGCACGCCGCTGCAGGGCGACGCCACGGACGCCGCGGTCGCCTGGGGACCGCTCACCGTCCTCCCGACGACCGCCGGCCCGATCAGCCTGCGGTTCAGTCTCCAGAACGCATCGATCTACTCCTTCCGGGCCGACGAACCGGTCACGGTGCTTCAGCCGCCGGTTATCACCCGGCAGCCCCGCCTTCAGAGAACTCCGCCCGCCAGCAACGCTCAGTTCACCGTAGCCGCCTCCGGCATCAACCCGCTGAGCTACCGCTGGCAGAAGAACGGAAATGACCTGACCGATGATGGTCACTACGCCGGTACGGATACCGCCGTGCTGACGATTGCCTCGGTTTCGTTCGATGATGAGGGGGCTTATCGCTGTCGGGTCAGTGACGCCGCGGGTACGACGTTGTCGGAGGCTGCTCAGTTACAGCTCGGCACTTATGTTTTTTCGGAAGTCATTCTTCCTGGTGGGTCGTCCAGCACGGTGGGCGGCATCAGCGCGGACGGGTCGGTCGTGTGCGGAACAAGCGACGACCGGGCGTTTGTGTGGAACGTCTACGACGGCCCTCGGGATCTGGGCCTGCCCGCCGATGCGACGGCTGTCGCCGCAACCGGCGTGGGTCTCACAAATGACGGTACCATGGTCGTAGCGATCAACGCTACGACGGCGGCCGGCACTCAAGCCATGCGCTGGGACGGGCGCGTCGACGGCTCCGCCACATTCACAAGCCTGCCCAGGATGGATGGCTCTCAAGACTGGACCGCGCGGGCTCTCGGCACGGACGGCAGCGATGTCTGGATTGCCGGAAGTTCGATCGGCGGAGGCGAGAACGACGGGCGAGAGGCCGGTTTCTATCGTCAGAGCACCAATAAAACCGTCTCCGTTCCTCTGCCGGACTACGGCCATGATCACTCTGATCTCCTGACGGTGTCCGACGAGGGTACGCTGGCAGGGCAATACCAGTTGGGGTTCATCGCACCTTACACCGAAGGGCGCAACCCGTTCATCTTTTACACAAACAAGCGAATAGCTGTCGCGCTGAACTCTCTGCAAGGCGGGCCAAGCAGCTCTTATGAAGCAGCCTGCAAAGCCATCTCGCGCGACGGCAAGGTCCAAGGCGGGTGGAGCGAATACCTCAACGGCGCAGCGCGCTTCAAACCCGTGCTCTGGACTGATCCCCAGACCGTCGTGACCCTTCCGTTTCCTGCCGGCGGAGACAACGACAACCACGGTGAGATCTCAGCCCTCAATGCCGACGGTTCAGTCGCTGCAGGCAGCAGCTACTATGAAGACACCACAACCGGTCCCACCGAAGCCTTCATCTGGGACGCGGCCAACGGGACGCGTTTGTTGACATCCGTGCTCACCGAGCAAGGATTCGATCTGACCGGCTGGACGCTGCAAACCGTGGTGGGCATGTCAGCCGACGGCACCATGCTTTGCGGCAACGGGATCCGCGACGGCGTCGCCAGAGGCTGGGTCCTTGCATTCGCCGACGCGTCGCCCCGGCCGCCACTGCTCACCCAGGCACCGCAGTCCCAGACCGTTTACCCCGGCCAGTCCGTGACGTTCACCGTCCAGGCCACGGGAGAGCCCCCTCTGTCGTACCAATGGCAGTACAACGGCGCGGACATTCAAGACGGTGATCGCTACATGGGTGCGGCTACTGCTGAGCTTCGCGTATCTGACGCCCGCGGCACGGTTGAAGGCTCTTATCGCTGCAAGGTCAGCAACGCCGTGGGCGAAATCCTGTCGGCGTCCGCTTCCTTGAGCATCCTGACGCTTGCCCCTGATCTGGACCATGACGGCGATGTGGACCAGGTTGATTTCGGCCTCTTTCAGAACTGTCTCACCGGACTTTTCGTCCCGCAGGAGGACCCGGCGTGCGCACAGGCCAAGCTGGACAGTGACGCGAACGTCAGTCACTATGACACGGCCATCTTCCTGCGATGCCTCAGCGGCGAAGGTGTCCTGGCCGATCCAGGTTGTCTCGATTGGTGACCAACGGGCCACGCCGGTCAATGCGGGTGAGACTCGATGCCCATGCCATCGGCATCGGCAGCTGACCGCCCACGGCAAACGGTACGCAACACCGCCCTGCCGCTACCTGCCGCCGCCTCTGCTGCCCTTTCTCCAGGAGAAACGGTGCTTGGTCAGTGTGGCGCGCAGGCCTGGGTCCTGTGTCAGAATGACCAGCCGTGTCACCTTCACCGTCCCCAACGTGAGGGTTACTTCGCTTCCGCTCTGTTTGCAGAGCGGCAATTTCACCCCCCCCGAATCGACTTCGACCGCTTGAACGTTGTTCAACCACACGGGGACTCGGACGGTCACGTTGGCTGGGGATACGTTCCGGATCAGGGTGCCCTCCTTGGAGCCGCGCGAGGTATCGTTGACCACCAGAACGACAAGGGAATCGGGACCGGCCAGCAGCGTTCGCACCCACAGATCGGGCGACGCCTCGACCGGCAGCTCGGCCGGGCAACTGCGGGTGATCACCGGCCCGGCCGTACGCACCTCCGCCCCCAGTACGCCCATCTCCCTCCATAGGGCCTTGCCGCGGGGATCGTCGCCCCCGACACCGTAACAATCGTCATACGGCGTATACCACCAATATGACAGGCTCGTCGCACCGGCCGCGAGGGCATAAAAGACCTCGATCCGCTTCTCCACCGGCGTGCTGAAGCGGAAAGGGTGCTCCTTGTTGTCGTCGCGCACGCAGTTCAGAATGATGTGCAGCGGCCGCGGAGCACAGGCCCAGCGGCAGATCGACGCCACTCCATAGACGTACGTCGGCTTCTCGAAGTACTTCACCTCGTCGGGCCGCTTGCGCAGCGCCGATTCCAGCGCCGCGCTGTAATAAGGATCGGCACACATCACGTCTGGAAGCTGGGCGTACATGTAGTAATTTTCCGGCTTGTACGTGTTGTCGATATTGAGCAGCATCGGCGGGATCGGGTCCTTCGCCCGGATTTCCCTGGCTCGCTCCACAAGCGCCTGGCCCAGCGAACCGAGCCGCACGTTGGCTTCAAGGAAGCTGACCGCGTGGTCGTGGGCGTCGGGCTCGTCAAGAAGAAAGTAGTACACCGGCTTGGGGGCGTTGCCCGGCCAGTTGGCCATCATCCGAATGCCCGTCCGCTGACTGTAGGCCCTGCCCTCCTCGCTGAGCATGAACTCGACCACGTCCTTGGAAATCGACTGCATCAGCAGATTGATGTTGTGGGACTCCATGTCCTTGAGAAAGTAGTCGGCTCGCTCGCGGGGCGTGTCGCCCTTGTTGATGTATCCCCACATCCCATAGCGAAATTCGTCGGCCGTCGCCCGCAAACCGGCGGCTGCTCGCGACCCGTCGGCAAAGTCGGCCTGGAAGTAGTGGTATGATCCGCGATCAACGGGTTCGGTGAGCTTCGTCGAAATCACCGTCGTATCGAGCGAAGGGTCCGAGAGAATGCTCGACTGCCCGGTGACATCCTGACCGTCGAGCAGCAGCCGGCTTGGAGCGAGCCCCCGCCCTCCGGGCGCACGGACATAGGTGATGACGTCGCTGAAATCCATCGCAAAACTGACGCCGGCCAGGTAGGGCTGTGGCTTGCCGACCTCCACGCGGGTCGGCAGCGTCGCCTCGCCACAGACGACTGCCACGCTGACCGAGTCGACGAGCGGATCGCGGCGCAGGCGAATGGTGACAGCAGCGAAGCCCCCGGCCGCCACCTCGTCCGGGTCGACCTTCCACCACACGGGCTCACCCAACTGCAGGAGCCGCTCGATCTTCGGCTTCGGGATCTTCGCGATCCGCACACTGGCCGGATGGACGCCCGCCTTCAGGTCCTCTGAGAGCCGCACGGCCTCGGCCAGACTGATGCCCTCGAGTTGCACGTCCTTGACCACCAGCGGCTGACCGCCGGTGTTCTTCACGTAGACATGGATGTATCCGCCGAGCGGCACTTGTCGCTTGGCCCGGACGACCTTCTTGCCATCAGGCCCCGTCTCCTCGAAGCCTTCATGCCACAACGGCAGGAACTGCTGAAACGGCTGGTCCGCCCGGTACACCGTGTGGACCACTTCCGCCACCGCCCCGGCCACCGCATTCGCCGACGACGGAACCAGAAAAAGCGGCCAGAACAACGCCAGTCGGGACATCCGGAGCATCAGCATCACCGCGGCCCGCCTCCTTAAAACAGGTTAGATCATGATCCCAAAGCCATCACCATACGGAAAAGTGCCGAGCCGAGAAAGGGGAATGATCAGTCTTCAGTCCTCAGTTGTCAGTTCCGATGCGACCCGGCCTCATCCGACCGAAAACTGACAACTCACCTGTGCGGAACGAACCCAACGAGTCAGCGATCGGTCGTCAGCAACCATCCTCCCACAGGAGACCCTGCCCGGCTTCTCTGGCTAAGAGCCAAGAGCTGAAAGCTAACAACTCCCCCGCGCCAAACGAACCCAATTGGCCACCCCCGACGAGCTCCCGTTTCAGTCCTATCATCTTTTCTCAAAAGGTGTTACGAATCGCTGGTTTCTCCGACACCCATCCCGATCCCTCAGAACCGCATCGCTTGTCTTTTCACCCAATCTCGCCACAATACGCCGTTGCCGCAGTGGCTGACCGTACCAGTGACCCTTGTCGGACAGGAGAGCCAAGATGAATCGCACATGCATGAACGCCTTGTTGGCAATCGGAGCGACGGCCGTGTTGCTGTCACCGGCCATGGCCGCGATCACTACCGAATCGCTTCTCACCGAGATGACCGACCTGAAACGGCTGGCAACCCTGCCCGACCCGGCTTACGTGACCAGGCAATTTTCGAGTTGGGACCGGGCATCCAGGAGCCACAGCGATTTCCAGGGCTACTTCGCCAACGGCGACTGCGGCCAATACCTGCGGATCGAGGATAAGGACGGCCGCAAGGAACACGTCATGATGGACACCCCCGGCCCCGGTGCAATCGTCCGCATCTGGTCGGCCAACCCCAAGGGCACCCTGCGGATCTACCTCGACAAGGCCGACAAGCCGACCATCGAGGCCCCGATGACCAAGCTGCTCGGCGGCGAAGTGCTCGGATTCCCCAAGCCGATCGCCGGGGAGCGGTCCCGCGGCTGGAACCTGTACTTCCCCATCGCTTACGCCAAGCACTGCAAAGTAACCAGTGATGAGGGCGGCTTCTACTACCATGTGAACTACCGCACCTGGCCGGCCGGCACGGACGTCACGACCTTCACGATGGAAGACACTCAGAAACTGGCCGACAAGATCAAGGACGTGGCCGAGAGGCTATCCAACACTCGCCAGGGAGGCGGCCCGCCGGCCGAGCGAACCAAGACACCGTTTGACGTCAAGCTCGCTCCCGACAAGGAGGCCGTGCTCTGGGAGATGGACGGTCCGAAGGCCATCTGCGGCTTCCTCGTCCACCTCGATGCCGCCGACCTCGATGCTGCCGCCCGCCAGATTGTCCTCTACATGAGCTTCCACGGCGATAAGAAGGACGACAAGACCGGACAACCGGCCCTCGAGCAGACCGTCCAGACGCCGATCGGCGACTTCTTCGGCACCGCCCCCGGCCTGACACCCTACGATTCGCTGCCGCTGGGTATCACCAAGGACAAGCCACAGGACCTCTGGTGCCACTGGTGGATGCCGTTCAACAAAAAGGCGGTCATTAAGATCAGGAACCTCGGCGAGCAGGAGGTCCGCGTGTCCGGCGCGGTCGCCGTGATGCCCTGGGAGTGGAACGACAAGAGCCTGCTCTTCCACGCCAAGTGGCGGATCGAGAAGAACCTGCCCAGCCGGCCAATGACCGACTGGGGCCATATGGCTTGCAGCGGCAACGGCCGCTTCGTCGGCGGCTCACTGCACATCATCAACCCGGTGAAGGATTGGTGGGGCGAGGGCGATGAGAAGATCTACGTCGACGGCGAGACGTTCCCCAGCCACCTGGGCACCGGAACCGAGGATTACTACGGCTATGCCTGGTGCTGCAACGAGCGGTTTGTGCACGCCTACCACAACCAGCCGCGATGTGACGGCCCGGGCAACTTCGGCAACACCAGCGTGAACCGCTTCCACGTCATCGACGACATACCGTTCACCAAGTCATTCAAGTTCGACATCGAGAACTGGCACTGGAACCCGGTGTGCGACACGACGCGCGCGGCGATCAGCTACTGGTACGCACGACCGGGGTGCTGGGACGAGTGGTTCTTCGGCCCGATCACCAAAGACGACGTCAAGATCGAACCCATGCCCACCCTGCCGATCAACAAGGTGCCGGGCGCGATCGAAGGCGAGAAGTTGGAGGTGGTCGAGAAGACCGGCACCATCAGCACGCAGGAACTCGGCGGATGGAGCAGTGAAGCCCATCTGTGGTGGACCCAGGGCAAACCGGGCGACAAGTTGACACTGGCGCTGCCGGCCAAGGACGCCGGCAGCCAACACGTGATCGTCCGGCTGACCAAGGCCGTCGATTACGGCATCGTCCAGCTTTACGTCAACGGCCAGAAAGCCGGCGAGCCCATCGACCTGTTCCAGGCTGACGGCGTCGGCCGGACCGAAGAACTCGACCTCGGAACGTTCGACCTCAAGAAAGGCCGCAACCTCCTGACCGTCGACATCGTCGGAGCCAACGCCAAGGCCAAGAAGGACTACATGTTCGGCCTCGACTACGTGCTGCTGAAATAGGCGCGGGATCTCAAAGTGCGTGGCAGGTGTTTTTTAGAGTTATTAGCAGATAATCACCGAACAGACGCGCCAGCCTCGTCCGCGCCTGCCGCAAACTTGCCCGCCCCGGTCGCCGTGGCGAACCAGGGCGGATCTTCGACATTCCGATTTCGCCATGGGTCATTGACTTGCCCTGTGAGCGCGCCTCAGGCAACCGGCTCGTTCCGCCGCTCAACACCCGGAACCGACTGGACGCGCGACAGAAGGCGAGTATGCTCCATGCGTCATCTCGATCGGCAATCGGGCCCTGAACGACGGGAGAACGCGCAATGGTGAGTCTGTTTCCGCAATCCCTGGTCCGGCGCATGGCATGTGCGACATTGTTCATCGCCGCGTGCATCTGCGGCGTGTGCCCGGCAGCCGGCGGCAACGATGATCCCGCCGTCACGATGGAAGAGCGAAGGCACGAATTCCTGAACTGGCTCGCGGATCAGTGGGCGGCCGCAGGCTACCCGACCCAGTGGAAACACGACGAGTGGAAATTCGACGAGATCGAGCCAAATTGGTCGGGCGCACTGGCCGCCATGTATCTGAAGCGCAAACCCGACGAGGTCGCAAAGGCCGACGCGTTCTTTGCCGCGATGCCGCTGGACGAGAAGATCGATCCGGACATGCGGGTGTGCGAGGTGATCCACAGCTACTACCTGCTGCGAGACGATCCCGCGCTCAGCTCGACAGCCAGACGGCGACTGCTGGATATCATCCGCTTCCGCCCGGCTCCGCAAAGAATCAATCCATCCATCTGGGAATTCGGGGCCACGGAGAACCACGCGTTCATGGGTCACGTCTGGCGTCTCCTGGCGGCACAGTTGGATCGTGACAAGAGCATGGTCGCCGACATGTCGCGGCACATCGCGCTTTTCACCATCGAGCACATCAAGAAGGGCTGGCTGGAGTACAACTCGCCGTGCTATGTCGAGAAGGAAATCGGCTGTCTTGTCATGGTCGCCGAATGGGCGGAAGACCCCAGGCTGCGGCAGATCGCCGAGCTTGGCCTGGACATTCTTTTTGCCGAGCATGCGGCGTTGAACCTCGAGGGAATGCTCTGCGGTCCTGCGTGCCGCGTTTACCAGCCCGCCCACGACGGCATACTCCCCGACGAGTTCAACCACAACAGCCGTCGGGACGCTCAATGCAGCGGCAGCTACCCGTGCATGTACATTCTCTTCGGCCAGGGCCAGCCGCACTACTACGGCGTGCTCGGGGCCCCTCTTCTGGCCACCAGCCGCTATGTACCGCCCAAAGCGGTCACGGCGTTGGCAACGGCCGGCGCCGAGCGAGGCTGCTACGAGTTCAAGGCCCGCCGGCCAGGCCGGTTCCACCATCTGCTCCGGAAGAAACCGGGCCAGACTGTGCCGCCACCCGAGGTGTTCAGCTCGCGGGTGTACGCATGGGTAACGCCTGACTTTGTCCTGGGATCGTTTCAGGAGGTCGAAGGTCAGTTTGGTGCAGCCCGATCGCTGCCGCTGACCAGCGTTCTGCGGATCGCCGGCAGCACCCGACGGACGGTCTACACGGAGCTGGTGCCGTCGAGCCGCGACGCCTCGACTTCCTCCGCGGCCGACTGCGCGCAACACAAAAACGTCGTCCTCGGCCGGGGATCCGTGGGGCAGGCTTACCTGGCCACGAAAGAATTCGACGAAGTCTCCGAACAGCAAGGCTGGATCTTCGCCCGGGCCGGGGGGGCCTTCCTCGCTTACCGGGTGATCGGTGCCGCCTGGAGGTGGGCCGGCGCGGGCGATCCCTCCGTGTTCGGCGATTTCGTCAAGTTCGAGAATGCGCAGGCCCCTTTCGTTCTCGAAGTCGCACGAGCAGGTGACTACAAGGATGACTTCTCGCGGTTCCGGGCGGATGTGCTGGACAATCTCATCAAACAGGAGGAGGACACGGTATCTTACGAAAGCTGCTCACAGGCCGATGCCGGACCCTCGGCGGAACGGTTCATGCTGACATTGAGGTACGGCCAGCCTCCCCTGCTGGACGGCCGGCCGATGGACCTGGACAGTTACGGCACGTTTGAGTCCCCCTATCTGACCTCGTCATGGGACTCGGGTATCGTCAATCTTCGATACGGCAGCGAGCGGCTGATGGTCAACGTCACGCGACCCGAACGACCCATCCGCACCGAAGAAACGGTCACGCCGCTGTCATTGCCCTACCAGAATGATTGCGAGAAGTCGGATATGGCGTGGGCTCCGTTCCTGAACTACTGGCGGCTGAAACCGCAACAGTGGTATTGGAGCAACGACGGGGGCAAGCCCGGCGGATGCCTGCGCCACGATCCTGCGCGCGGCGTCGACAACGCCGAGCGAGGCGCACATGACGCAATGATTCTGCTGCACGGCGGCGAGACATGGACCGACTACAGCTTCGAGGCCGACGCCCGATCCGAGAAAGGATCTTTCGGACTCTGGTTCCGGGCCGACATGGAGGATGAGGGTGGGGGCAACGGCCGAAGAGTCCAAGGCTACTACCTCGTACTCGACCCGGTACGCAAGAAGTGCAGACTCTGGCGTGCCCGCAAGGACGGCCTTCGCCCTGCCGGCTCGACGGACCGCACCTCGGAGGCTGAGGTCAACCATTTCTCCAATCCTTTTCTCATCGCAGAGCAGCAGACCCCCGATCTGATCGCTCCCGGATCGTGGATCCACCTGCGCATCGAAGTCAAAGGAAGCAAGATCGTATGCTTGGTAAATGGACGCGAGACCATCACCGCCGAAGACAACACATACCTATCCGGCTCCGTGGGCTTGTTTGCCTATAAGGGTATAGACGTGCGATTCGACAACATTCGAGTCTCACCTCGATAGTCCACGGTTCTTCAGAAGTCGGCAACAAGGTTCGTGGCCAGGGCTTCGATCGCCTTGGACTGCGTGCGAAAACCGACGGAGCGAGCCGGTAGGGCAGTGTGGAGGTCGCCTTGACGTCCGAGACCTGCCATATTCTGCAGCCAGCACCGGAAGGTCTCCGCCCTGCTTCGTGCGTGAGACTTCGCAGGGCTCCGACCATGTCCTACCGTCTTCACACACATTCTTACGCCCCACGACTGACGACTGAGAACTGATGACTCACGACTCGTCTCTCAATTCGAGGCATAGCGGCTGGTACGATCGCGCCGTCTGGCCAACTCGCTCGTGTAACGCAGCCCGAGCGTGTCGGCGTGACGGCGGACCCAATCAGTCAGGCGCGTCTGGCCGGTCGGCGGTGCATTCACATACAACAGACCTTGCATCAGCCCCTTGATCTCCTCGCGCGTCAGCATCACATCGCCGACCAGCTTCCCCATCAGCCAGCCCAACGCGTATCCGCAACCCGGCGAAACAGAGATGATTCGACGTGGCTTGCCGATGATTTCGCCGATCGTCTCGACGAGCTGCCGGTAAGTGAACGTCTCCACCCCGATGGCGTTGATGACCACATTCTCGCTGCTGCGGCCCTGCTCGACGGCCAACTGGGCCAGATCGTCAACGTAGACCGGCTGAATACGGTACTGCCCGTCGCCGAACACCCCGAAAAGCGGGAGTTTCCGCAACAGCCAGGCGATGTTGTTGATCAGGATGTCTGCCTTGCCGAACAGAACGGCCGGCCTCAGGATCGCGTACGACACGCCGAGGTCGCGCAGATGCCGCTCCAGCACGGCCTTGCCGCGGAAGTACTCCAGGGGCGAATCCTCCGATGGGTTGGTGATACTCACATGGACGATCCGCTGGACGCCGGCGGCCTTGGCGGCCTCGAACAACAGGATGGTGTTCCGCACCGCTTCTGCGTGGGAGAAGCCCTTGTGGTTGAAACGCACCCAGTACGTGTTGTACAGCACGCTGGCTCCGGCAAGTGACTGCTTCATTCTCGCGGCGTCGTCGAAATGAAACGGATGAACCTCAATCCGATCGCCGAAGTCGTGTGCCCGGCCAGGCGAGTTGGTCAGTGTCCGGACCGTGGAGTTCTGAACGAGCAAGCGCTCGGCAATATAGCGGCCCGAGTAGCCGAACGCGCCGGTGACAACATGGATGTCGTGATAGCTCATCAGACTGTTAGACTGTTAGTATGACAGCGCTACGCCGTATTCATTCTTTTTGCCTTCCGGCGGCGGCTTTCGTATGAGGCCTCGTTCCGCCACTGGTAATACTCAGACCGTTCGATCAGTTCAGCATACGAG